>JAWLGU010000070.1:0-19499 GCA_041690675.1 Pseudomonadales bacterium
GCGCAACGTGCTGCGGGACGTGGAGGGAATCAGCTTCACCCATTTCAGCTCCCGGGACGTGGTCCGCCATCCGCTGGTACAGAAGATCGTCGAAGCCTACGCCGCCTACCGGGATCCGCCCGCGGGCGGAGACAGCGACCGGGTTCCCGGCGACCGGCTTCCCGGCGACCGGCTTCCCGGCGACCGCAATGCCGGTTGAGGTGCAGGTGGCCACGAGCCTAGCGGTGCCTCCGACCGCGGACATCGAACGTTGGGCCGAGGTGGCCCTGGGCGGCGCGCCGCGCGCCGGCGGCCCTGCCGCGGCAGGGGAGCTGTGCGTGCGGGTGGTGGATGCGGAGGAGTCTCAGGCGCTCAACCGTCAGTACCGGCACAAGAACGCCCCAACCAACGTGCTCAGCTTTCCGGCGGGCATCGAATTGCCGGAGGCGCAGGTGTGGGGCGACGTGGTGATCTGCGCGCCGGTGGTGGAGCGGGAGGCTGCGGATCAGGGTAAGCGGTATCCGGATCATTTCGCTCACATGGTCGTGCATGGGGTGCTGCACCTTTTGGGTTACGATCATCAATCCGCCGGCGAGGCGGTGGAGATGGAACGACTGGAGATCGAGATACTGGATCGCTTCGGCGTGAGCGATCCGTACGGGGAAGGATGAGCGAAAACAATCACCTGGCATCGCGGCGCACGCTGCGCGACTGGGTGTCCGCGTTGTTCAGTGACGAGCCGTCGGATCGCAGCGAGCTCATGGACATGCTGCGAGACGCCGCGGACCGTCAGATCATGGACGTCGAGGCCCTGAACATCATCTTCGGGGCGTTGCAGGTGTCCGATATGCAGGCACGGGACATCATGATCCCGCGCACGCAGCTCGTGTACCTGAAAGCCAGCGACCCACCCGAGATCCTGCTCCCCACCGTCATCCAGTCGCAGCATTCCCGATACCCGGTGATCGGCGACGACCTGGACGACATCAAGGGCATTCTTCACGCCAAGGATCTCCTGCCCCTGGCGCTCAGTAAGGATCTCGACCACTTCGACATCAAAGACTGCATTCGGCCGGCCGCAGTGATTCCCGAGAGCAAGCGTCTGAACGTGCTGCTGCAGGAGTTCCGCAACACCCGCAACCACATGGCGGTGGTGGTGGACGAGTACGGTCACGTCTCCGGCGTGGTCACCATCGAAGACGTGCTCGAGCAGATCGTCGGCGACATCGAAGACGAGCACGACGTCGACGAGGAGAGCTTCATCAAGCAGCTCGACGACAAGACCTTCAACGTCAAGGCCACGACGGCGGTGGAGGACTTCAACGCCTATTTCGGCGTCTCCCTCGACGAGGAGGAGTTCGACACCGTGGGCGGCCTGGTGCTCAAGGCGTTCGGCCACCTGCCCGAACGGGGCGAGGTGGTGCAGATCGACAGTCTGCATTTCAAGGTGCTGAACGCCGACTCCCGGCGCTTGCGGCTCTTGCAGGTCAAACGCGTTTCATGATTCCCGGGGTGGCCCTGCTCCTCGGGGCTCTGCTGCCGCTCTCGCTCGCGCCGTTCGATTACTGGCCCCTCGGCATACTCTCCCTCGCCGGGTGGTTCGCCTTGCTGCGCCGGCCTGACGTCCGGGGTCCGTGGGCGGGATGGCTGTTCGGCATCGGGAAGTACGGAGTCGGCGCCTCGTGGGTCTACGTGAGCATTCACGACTACGGCCACGCCGCCCCGCCGCTCGCGGCCTTCCTGGTGATGCTGTTCGTGGCGGGGCTGGCCCTGTTCCCTCTGGCCAACGCGTGGGCATTCAAGCGCTTGAGGTCGGGGAAGCCACTGGCCGACGCGCTGCTGTTCGCCGTGCTGTTCACGGGCTTCGAGTGGCTGCTGACCTGGTTTCTCACCGGCTTCCCCTGGCTCTACGCCGGCTACGCGCACCTCGGCACGCCGCTGGCCGGCTGGGCGCCGCTGGGAGGCGTTCTGCTGGTGGGATTCTTCGTCGCGCTCGCTGCCGGGATGCTGGTGGCAGCCCTGGATCTGGCACGGCGGCGCCGGGCGGCAGCCGCGGGGCTGGCCCTGGCCGTGGCGCTGGCTCCCTGGCTGGCGGGCTGGTCGCTGGTCGGCGCCGAGTGGGTGCGGCCGGCGGAGACACGACAGGTCGCGCTGATCCAGGGGAACGTGGATCAGGCGGTGAAGTGGCTGCCCGAGAGCCGTGGGCGGATCCTGGACACCTACCTGACCCTGTCGGAATCCCACTGGGGTGCGGACCTGATGATCTGGCCGGAAGCGGCCATCACCTACATGGCGCATCAGGCTGCGGACGTGCTGGAGGCTTTGAACCGGCAGGGGGAGTCCAGCGGCACCGCCCTGGTGATGGGATTGCCCGCCGTGGAGCGGCTGCCGGGCGGCGAGCTGGTATTCCGCAACACGGCCTTGGCGCTGGGAGTGGGGCACGGACGCTACGTGAAGCGCCGGCTGGTGCCGTTCGGCGAGTACGTCCCGCTGGAATCGCTGCTACGCGGGGCCATCGAGCTGTTCGACCTGCCCATGTCGCATGCCGCACCAGGGAGCTGGCGTCAACCGCTGCTCGATCTGGGGGGCCAGCGGGGGGTGATGGCCATTTGCTACGAGGTAGTCTACCCCGAGCTGGTACGCGGCCAGGCGGCGGCCGCGGACGTGCTCCTGACCATATCCAACGACTCCTGGTTCGGCGCCAGCATCGGGCCCCTGCAGCACCTGCAGATGGCACGCATGCGGGCGCTCGAGAACGGCCGTTACATGCTTCGGGGCACCAACAACGGGGTCACTGCGGTCATCGATCACACCGGGGCGGTGCGGGAGCGTCTGCCGCAATTCGTCGCCGGCGCGCTGCGCGGCGAGTATCAGACCATGTCCGGCACCACTCCCTTCACCCGCTACGGGCATTGGCCACTTCTGGCGGTGCTGGCCGTTCTTCTGGTGGCGACGTCGAATTTCCGGCGTCTCCTTCGACCACTCTCGAAGCCACTTGGAGAACCACGATGAAAAAGTTCCTGGCCGTGTATACAGGTACCCAGTCCGCGCGGGAGGCATCCGGTTGGGATGCGCTGGAGGAGAGCGAGCGCCGGGCGAGGGACGAGGCGGGGATGAAGGCCTGGGGAGACTGGATGACGACCCATGGCGGCGTCGTCGTCGATGCCGGCGGCCCGCTGGGCAAGACCAAGCAGGTGTCCGGCAACGGCGTCTCCGATACCTCGAATGCGCTCGTGGGATACGTGATCGTCCAGGCCGAGTCCCACGAGGCCGCCGCCCGCATGTTCGAGGGCCACCCCCACTTCAGCGTCTTTCCCGGCGAGGCGGTGGAGATCATGGAGTGCCTGCCCATTCCGGGGGCGGACGGGTAGCAGTCGGCTCCGCGTATCGGCGGGGCAGTGGCCCGCTCAGATGGTCGGCAAGTCGGATCGCCAAAGCCAGCACGGTGAGCATGGGGTTGGCGAATCCGGCGGTGGGAAACACGGCGGCGCCTGCACAGTAGAGGTTTTCCACGTCGTGAACGCGGCCGTTTACATCGACGACGCCGTGGCGCGGATCCTCGTGCATTCGCAATGTGCCGGCGTGGTGGTGCGCCCGGGGACTCGGCAGGGCCCTCTCGTTCAGCGTCACCTGGCCTAGCCCCAGCCTCTCGAATTCGTCCCTGACGAGCCCACGTAGTCGCTCGAGCGCACGCTGCTCGGCCCGGGTCCATTTCCAGACGAGCTGCACGCGGGGCATGCCGAGGGCATCGCGGCGGGTCGATAGCCGTACCCGATTGGCTTCCCGCGGTGCCTGCTCCAGGTTGACGAGAACATTGAAGCGCTCGGGCCGTTCAGGGTTGTTCCACCAGCCAGCGCCACCCCGCGGATACGCAGGCGGCAGCCCGACCAGCCGCCGCCCTCGCTCCAGCCATGGCGCGGCGAAGCCGCGCCGGTAGGCGGCCAGCAGACTGACCGACGCGTTGGGCAGGTCGTGGTCACGGAGCGCCGCCTCCTCGAATGCCAGTCGCCCCATGATCCAGGTCCCGTCCGCCCCTCGGTGGAGATCGTAGAAACCGAGCTCTTCGATGGCGCTGCGCCGCGGCGTCAGTGTCAGCGCATGATCTCGAGGATGCTCCATGAACCCGCGCCCTACCCAGCCGCTGGCGTTACCGATGCCTCCGCCCCCCGGTGCCGGGGAAGCGAGCAGAAGCCGGGCGCTTTCGATGGCGCCGGCGGCGAGCACGAACTGCCGTGCCCTCACCGAAACCGTCTTGCCGCTGGCCAGGCCTACCTTGGCTGCCGTGATCCGGGTGGCGGCACGATCCGTCTCAAGCTCCAGCACGGTGGCGTGAGTGACCAGACGGACGTGGTCCGCCGCCGCCAAGGACTGAGCGAGGACGCTCGTGTAAGGCCTTGCCGCGCCGAACCGATAGATCGCGCTGGCGAGCAGTTCCGACTCCTGGGCGAGGGGCGCTCGGTCCGGCTGCGACCAGTCCGAGCCCTGGTACAGAAACGGTCCCAGTTCCGCGATCGCCTGAGCCCGGAGGTAGTACGGATGGAGGGCCTCCCGGCCGAACGGCCAGCCTTCCGGGCGCCCGCGGCGCGGCACGAAGTCCACCGGGTCCAGGGGCAGAAACTTGGCAGCCGACATGCCATCGACCTCGGTGTTCCACAGGTTCGCCGTGCCACCGATCTGCCTGCAGCGTGTCGATTGAATGTCGCCGTACTCGTCGCTGCCGTCCCCTTCGTTGAGCTGCTGGTAGAATCGTTCCCGTTGGGTGCCGCCGCTCTCGAGGACCGTGACGGACGAGCCGTGACCGGCCAGTTCCGACGCCAGCACGAGCCCGGCGGGGCCCGCACCGATGATGCAGATGTCGGCGGGTTCGCAGTGCCAGCCGCTATCGGAGTTCGCGTCGACGTTCACATTTTTGTCTCAATCGCCGGATTGTAACGGAGGACCGTTGCTGTAGATTCATCTGATGGCAACCATGCACGCCAGGCACCTCGAGCCGGTGACGGTGATTATGCCAACGCTGGCCAAGGCCGAACGAGCCAATCCGCTGCGGGCGGCTCTGGCGAGTGTGCTGTCGCAACGGGGCGTGAGACCGGTCCCGCTGATCGTCGTGAACGGTACCGAGCGCGATACTTCTCTCGTCCGCAAGCTCGAACGGACACCGGGCGTGCGCCTGATCAGGCGCGAAGAGGCACATCTGGGCGATGCCATACACGCAGGGCGCACGGCTGTGGACACCCGGTGGTTCGCCGAGCTCGACGATGATGATCTGCTGCTCCCGGGGGCTTTGTCGCTGCGCCTGCAGTGCCTCGTGGACTCGCCCAGCGCGGGCGCCGTCGTGAGCAACGGGTGGACTCAGCGCGGACATGTCCGGCAGCCGGCCATCGCCAGCGTTGCCGAGGTGGCCGTGGATCCGATGGCCGCGCTGGCGAACGGCACCTGGCTGCTACCCGGCGCAGCGCTGTTCCGCACCGATGCTGTGGGAGGCGAGCTGTTTCGACAGCTCCCGCGTTACCTGGAGTGGACGTGCCTGGCACTTCGCCTGGCACGGGGGCCGGGGATCGAGTTCCTCGACGAGATGACCTTCGTGCACCACGAAGCCAGACCGGACGGCCTGTGGGAGTCCCCCGAATGCGTCCTCGGCCGACCGCGCGCCATACGCGAGCTGCTGATGGAGGACATCCCGGTGCCCCTGCGGAAAGTCTTTCTCCGGCGCCTGTCCGCCGCCTGCAACTCCGCGGCCATCGTCGAGCGCGACCGGCGCCGTTGGGTCCGGGCCTGGCACTGGCACCTGCGTTGTCTGGCCGGGGGCGGCTGGCGCTATCTCACCTACACGCGGAAGCTACTTCCCGGGTACCGAGCTTGGAGAACGGGCACGTGAGCGGCCGGCTGCTGGTGCTGGCGATCGACGCCGCCAATGCTGATCTCGTCGCGGAGTGGGTCGCCGCCGGAATGCTGCCGAATCTGGCGGAGCTCATGGATGTCGGGATCTCGGCTCGAATCCGCGGGCTCGAAGGGTTCTTCGTCGGCTCGACGTGGCCATCGCTCTACACCGGGCTGTCGCCGGCACGGCACGGTCATCACAGCCTGGTGCAGCTGCGTGCCGGCAGCTATGAATACTATCGCTGCGCGGACGAACGGCTGTTGCATGGCACGCCGTTCTGGTCGCGGATGTCGGCCGCTGGACGGCGCGTTGCCGTCCTCGACGTGCCGCTGAGCGAACTGGCCGAGGGTCTGAACGGAGTACAGACCGTGGAGTGGGGCTCCCACGACGCGTTGTTCGGATTCCGCGCCCGGCCCCGCCAACTCGAGAAGATGATTCGCAGGCGCTTCGGATCACACCCCCTGGGGCAAACGTGCGATGGTCCGGACCGGGATCTGGACGCCTATCGGAACCTCGTCGAACGTCTGGAACGGGGCGCCCGAGCCAAGGGGCGCCTCACCGAGCAGGTGCTGGCCGATACCGACTGGGATTTCGCGATCCAGGTGTTCACCGAGGGACACTGCGCCGGCCACCAATGCTGGCACCTTCACGACGTCCACCATCCCGCCCATGACGCCGCCGTGGCCGCAGCGCTGGGTGACCCGCTGCTGCGGGTGTACCAGGCGATAGATTCCGCTGTCGGTCGATTGCTGCGGGCCTACGCCGACACGCCGGTGATCGTGCTCTCGGCTCACGGCATGTCGTACTGGTACGGGGCCCAGTTCCTGCTGCCCGAGATTCTGGTGCGGCTGGGTTATGCGAAGCCCAGGCCCGAGCCGCCGCAACCGCCGGAGGGCGCCTTGACGTCGATGGCCCGCGCCGCCTGGCGCACGCTGCCGGAGACCCTGAGGCGGGACGTGCGTGCAGGGATCGAGCGACTTCGCCCCACCGGTCTGCCTTCGCTACCGGTGGACGGACCCCGAAGCCTCTGCTTTCCGGTGAACAACGGTCTAGCCGTCGGCGGCATCCGCCTGAATCTGAAGGGTCGAGAGCTGAACGGCCGGGTTACGCCCGGAGCGGAGGCGGATGCGTTGTGCCATCGGCTGATCACCGATCTGCGGGAGATCAAGGACGAACGGACCGGCGGATCGATCATACGTGCAGTACGCCGGGTCCGCGATCTCTACCGGGGCGAGCACCTCGATTTGCTCCCGGACCTGCTCGTCGAGTGGAGCGATGCGGCACCCACCGGAAGCACGAGGATCGCGGGTGGCGCCGCTGCCAATGTGCGCCTGAGCTCTCCCAAGCTCGGTGTCTTGGAAGGCTCCAACAGTTACGGCCGGACCGGCGAGCATCGCCCGGATGGCTTCTTCGTGGCACGCGTGCCCGGTGGAGAGCGCGGCGAGCTCACCCAGCCGGTGTCTATTCTCGATCTGGCGCCGACGTTCTGCGCCATGCTGGACACCCCGCCGGGGGAGGTGGACGGCACTCCGATCGAAGCATTGTTCCGCCCCAGCTAGGCGTAGTCGTGCTGGCCGCCTGGCCCCGATGCCTGCGGATCTTGATCTACCATTCAGCCCCGCGTCGTGAGAACCTGAGCACGCTCTACAGTGCCGATGGCCCGACATCGACATGGCTGAATCTTTGCGCCGAGTGTGGCCTCCATCGTTACGAACCCGGACGGTCACGCTTGCGGCCTTGATCGTCGCGTTCTCCCATGTCCTCGGGTTGACGATCTACGTCGCCGTCGATGCAGCAGACCTGAGCAGCAACCGCGAGCAGCTCGTTGCCGACCAGCTGGTCACGCTGACCAGGCTGTTCGAAAGCCTGCCACCTGAGCTCCGTCAGGGTACTGCAAGGGAACTCTCGGACTACTCGCTGCAACTGTCCATCGACGACGCTCCCCGGGTGGTTGGCGACGATGCCTGGGCTTCCGACGCCGTGGAGTTGCGACGGTTGCTGGGCTTCGCTGTCGGCACTGCATCGAACCAGGGTGTCCTGGCCGACTACCGGGATGTGACGGGCGATGATCTGGGGCAGGTCGTCCCGGAGGACATGCCGGAGCGCGATGTCCTCGCCAGCCGCATCTCCGCGCTGTTCCGCTTCCGTCAGGATCTGCTCGTGTCGATCCACCTGAAAGGGGGCCAGTGGCTGAACGCCCTGGCTCCCGGGCCGACGCTGGCGAGCTTCACCGATACCTCGGTGCTGTTGTCGGTCACGCTGATGGTGGTGCTGACCGTGGCCCTGCTGAGCTGGCTGATCGGACGCCCGCTGGCGGCCATTGCCAGGATGGTGCAGCGTACCGAGGACCTCGAGACGAGCAAGGGAAGCGCACCCTTGCGGGAAGACGGTCCCAGTGAGGTGCGGCGCCTGACGCGGGCGTTCAACGCGATGCGCAACCGGATTCAGACGCTGATGGACGAGCGCGCCCACATGATCACGGCGATGACCGAGGATCTGCCGGCGCCGCTGGACAGAATGCGTCTACGCGCGCAGTACGTGGGCAACGAGCGCGAGCGAAGACAGATGCTTCGGGACATCGACGACATGGAATCGAAGGTGCGGTCACTCGGCCAATTGAACGGTCAGGGCTTGAGCGATCAGCCACGATTTCGCGTGGATCTGGGCCGCATGCTGGAAGAGCTGGCGCAGGATTTCGACCTTCCGGCTCCGCAGCTGCACTTGCACGGGGTTCCCGAGCTCCAGTATGTCTGCGCACCTACGGCCATGCGCCAGGCGTTCGCGCACTTGCTCACCAACGCGGTGACCTACGGGCACTCCGCCAGGATCTGCGTCGACCTGCGACCGGATTACCTGCTGGTGCTGATCGATGACGAGGGGCCGGGTTTGCCCGATGAGGAGCGGGAGAAGGTGTTCATGCCGTTCTACCGCCTGGACCCGTCGCGAATCCGCAACCCCGGCGGGTTCGGTCTGGGGCTCTGGATGGCCAGAGAAATCATTCGCGCCCATGGCGGCGACATCACCCTCATGGCGACACCGACAAAGTCCGGGAACTGCGTTCGAGTCAGCCTGCCGATGGCGAGCGTCGCCACCTCGGGTGAGATATGATCCTCATCGGGTTCAAGGGGGGCCTCCAGATCGAGGATCCGTTGGCTTCCCGGCAGGGCAGGGGATTTCGTGCACATAGACATCGAGGATCTGGACCACGACAGCGTCGTGGAAACCCAGATCTGTGTGATCGGGGCGGGGGCGGCAGGCGTCACCATCACTCGTCGGCTCGTTGCCGAGGGTGCGCGGGTCGTGTTGCTGGAAAGCGGCGGTCCCGAATACGAATCGCGGCTGCAGGATCTGAATCGCGGCGACGTCGAGGGCCTGCCCTATTACCCGCTGGAGCGTGCCAGGCTGCGGTTCTTCGGCGGAACCACGGCCATCTGGGGCGGACGTTCGGCTTCCCTGGATGCCATCGATCTAGAGCAGCGGGCGTGGGTGCCTCACAGCGGCTGGCCGCTACGGCCTGAGGACCTTTTCGACTGGTACCCCGCAGCGTGGGAAGTGCTCGGGCTCAGGGAGCCGGTTCCGGAGCGGGAGATATGGCATCGACTCGGCCTGGAGGGCCCCGGGTTCGACAGCAACCGCGTTCGCTGTGGCCTGTGGCAGTTCGACGCCCCGCCGGGGCGGTTCGCGCTGGGGAACTGTCAGGATCTGATCCGTTCCACCAGGGCGGCCATTCTCACTCATGCGACTGCCGTGCGTCTGCGGAGCTCGCCTGAGGGTGGACGCATCCGTGACGTGGAGGTCGCCAACCTGGCAGGACACCGGGCGCACATACGCGCACGGTATTTCGTGCTCGCCGCTGGCGGTCTGGAGAACCCGCGCCTGCTGTTGAACTCCAACGACGTCCAGCCCGATGGTCTGGGCAACGACCGGGGCCTCGTCGGCCGCTTCTTCATGGAGCACCCTCATGGCCGGGGCGGTCGCGTCTTCGCCAGCGAGCCCTGGAAGCTGCTGCGCTGGTTCGCCCGGCGCCACGCTCTGGATGGTCGTCGGGTGGCCGTGTACCTGCGCCCCGGCGAGGTGTGGCAGAGACGCCATCAGGGATTGAACAGCGCGTTGACACTGGCCTGCCGTCCACATGCCGACCAGCGGCTGCCCCTCGCGACGGGTTTGTACCGGGCGGCCAAGCACCACCTGCAGCCGAGCCGCATGAACCGGCGCCTGTGGCTCGGAGTCAGATCCGCGGCTCGTGCCCTCCAGGCGATGACGTTCCCATTGAAGCCGTGGCTGCGGATGCACGCCGGCCGCAGTGCCATCTACGCTGTGCTCAGAGCCGAGCAGGCGCCGAATCCCAGCAGTCGGGTGCGTCTGGGTGAACAGCGCGACGCCTTGGGGCTGCGGCGGCTGCAGCTCGACTGGCGATTGACCGATCTGGACCGGCACGGTGCACGTGTCGCCGTGGAGAGCCTGGATGCCGAGCTGCGCCGCCTTCGCCTGGGTCGGGTGAAGCCCGCGTCGTGGCTCCTGGAATCCGGAAGGGAATGGGAGTTCGATCCCCTGGTGAGCGCTCACCCCATCGGGGGCTTTCACCACATGGGCACCACGCGAATGGCGAGCGATCCGTCACGTGGTGTGGTCGATCCGGATTGTCGGGTGTTCGGCCTCGACAACCTCTACGTGGCGGGAAGCTCCGTGTTCCCGACGGGGGGCTGGGCGAATCCCACGCTCACGCTGCTCGCGCTTTCGCTGCGCCTCGCCGCCCGCCTGGCCGACCTGGTGCGGGATGATGCGCTGACGAGCAAGTCCGTCGAGAGGCCATTCGAACGCGCCACAGCGTGAAAGTCCCGCCCGGCGCGCATCGAAACGCCTGCGGCTGCCGCGGCCGCGGAGGGCCGGCTCACGGACCGTGCCGTCCGGTGGTATCCTTGCGCGCTCGATCGATCGACACGAGACGTATGAGCGCGACCTACGATCCGCATGAAGTCGAGCGCACGGTGCAGCAGCGCTGGCGGGAGGAGAAGAGCTTCGAGGCCAGCGAGTCGGTCCCGGGCGAGAAGTTCTATTGTCTGGCCATGTTCCCGTACCCCAGTGGCCAGCTCCACATGGGCCACGTGCGCTGCTACACCTTGGGGGACGTGATCAATCGCTACCAGCGTCTGAAGGGTTACAACGTCATGCAGCCCATGGGCTGGGACGCCTTCGGCCTGCCCGCCGAGAACGCGGCCATCAAGCACGGCATCCCCCCTGCCACGTGGACGCGGCAGAACATCGACTACATGCGGGGGCAGATGCAGCGCCTGGGCTTCGGCTTCGACTGGAGCCGGGAATTCGCCACCTGCGATCCCGAGTACTACCACTGGGAACAGTGGTTCTTCATCAAGCTCTACGAGAAGGGGCTGGTGTACCGCAAGAGCTCGGTGGTGAACTGGGATCCCGTGGACCAGACCGTGCTGGCCAACGAGCAGGTGGTGGATGGCCGCGGCTGGCGCTCTGGGGCGCCGGTGGAGCGCCGCGAGATGGACCAGTGGTTCCTCAAGATCACCGACTACGCCGAGGAGTTGCTCGAGGCCCTCGACGGGCTGGAGGGCTGGCCCGAGTCGGTGAAGAGCATGCAGCGCAACTGGATCGGCCGCTCGGAGGGCGTGGAGATCGACTTTCCCGTGCCCGCGGATCTGGAGCTCGGCCTCGACGCCCTCACCGTCTACACCACCCGTCCCGACACCCTGCTGGGCGCCACCTACGTGGCGGTGGCGGCCGAGCACCCGCTGGCCCGTAAGGCGGCGGAGCGCAGCGCCGAGGTGGCGGCGTTCGTGGACAAGTGCCGGAACCTGAAGACCGCCGAAGCGGAGGTGGCCACCCTGGAGAAGGAGGGCATCGCCACCGGGCTCACCGTCCTCCACCCGCTCACCGATGAGGCCTTGCCGGTGTGGGTGGCCAACTTCGTTCTCATGGAGTACGGCTCGGGTGCCGTGATGTCGGTGCCGGCTCACGATCAGCGGGACTGGGAGTTCGCGCGCAAGTACGGCATCTCCATCAAGCAGGTGATCGAGCCGGCGGCGGAGGAGGCGGCCGCGGAGCGGCCGTGCGACCTGGACGCCGAAGCGTTCACGGCCTACGGGCGGCTGGTCAACTCCGGTCGGTTCGACGGGCTGACCTCCGAGCAGGCCTTCGATGCCATCGCCGACGCCCTCGAGGAGAAGGGGCTGGGTCGGCGGAGGGTGAACTACCGGCTGCGGGACTGGGGCGTGTCGCGGCAGCGCTACTGGGGGTGTCCGATCCCCATGATCCACTGCGCGGAGTGCGGGATCGTGCCGGTACCGGAGGAAGACCTTCCCGTGGTACTGCCCACGGAGGTGAAGTTCGAGGGCGTCCGCTCGCCGCTGACCACCATGGAGAGCTTCTATCGCGTTGCCTGCCCCCGGTGCGGGGGCGAAGCGCGCCGCGAGACCGACACGTTCGACACCTTCATGGAATCCTCCTGGTACTACGCCCGGTTCGCCTGTCCCGATGCGAAGACGCCCATGCTCGACGAGCGGGCCGACTACTGGACTCCGGTGGACCACTACGTGGGCGGCATCGAGCACGCCATCCTCCACCTGCTGTATGCCCGCTTCTTCCACAAGCTGATGCGTGACCACGGCCTGGTCGCCTCGGACGAGCCGTTCACACGGCTGCTCATGCTCGGCATGGTGCTGAAGGACGGCCGCAAGATGTCCAAGTCCGCCGGCGACGCCGGCAACCCCCAGGCGCTTGTGGAGAAATACGGAGCCGATGCGGTTCGCACTGCCATGATGTTCGCGGCTCCTCCGGACCAGTCGTTCGAGTGGAGCGAGGCCGGTGTGGAAGGCCAGGCCCGGTTCTGCAGGCGTCTGTGGAACCTGGTGCACGAGCACATGGCGGCGGGCGAGGTACCGCCGCTGGACGCCGCCGCCCTGTCGGAAGAGGGCCGGGCGCTGCGGCGCAAGACCCACGAGACCCTGAAGCGCGCCGACGACGACTACGGCCGGCGGCTCACGTTCAATACTGTGGTCTCGGCGGTGCACGAGCTCACCAACGTCATCTCCAGGACGACGCCCGGCGATCCCCGGGACCGCGCCGCCGTTCACGAGGCGCTGCGCACGGCCGTCATCGTGCTCTCGCCCATCGCGCCCCACGTCTGCCAGCAGCTCTGGAGCGCGCTGGGGGAGAACTCGCTGCTGGTGAACTGCCGCTGGCCGGAGGCGGACGAGTCGGCCCTGGTGCAGGAGACCGTGGAGCTGGTGGTGCAGGTCAACGGCAAGGTCCGGGGCCGGGTTGCGGTGGCGGCGGATGCCGACGAAGCCACCGTCACGGCCGCGGCGCTCGGCAACGAGAACGTGGAGCGCTTCGTCGAAGGCAAGACCGTGCGCAAGGTGATCACCGTGCCCGGCAAGCTCGTCAACATCGTGGTCGGCTGATGGCCGTTCTGGCGCGGGGGCTGCTGGTGATGGCGCTGGCGTGTTTCTCCACCGCCTGCGGGTTCCACCTGCGTAGCTGGGATCTGTCGGGCGATCCGGGGGCCGTGCTCGTCACGGCCGGGCTGCACAATCCGCTGGAGCTGCCCCTTACCCGGGCCTTAGAGCAGGCGGGGGTCGAGCAGGCGGTCAGCGCGGACGAGGCGAATATGGTCGTCGCCTTGCTGGATACCCGCCAGGAGCGGCGCAGCATCTCCGTGTCGGGCCAGGCCCGTGCCGCCGAGTACCAGCTCATTCTCGCCGTGCGCTATCAGATCACGGATGCGGCGGGCAACCTGCTGGTGCCGCCCCAGTGGCTCGAGCGCGAGCGGGTGTTCCGCATCGATCGCGACAACATCGTCGGCAGCAGCGAGGAGCAGGCCCTGCTGGAACGGGAGATGCGGAACGACCTCGTGCAGCAGATCCTCCGTTCCCTCAATGCCGTGGCTTCCGAGGTGGCCGATGCGGCGTGACGGGCGGGTGAGACGTGCAGGTTAAGGCCGCGGAGCTCGGCAAACGGCTCCGGCGCGAGCTCGCCCCCGTGTATCTCGTCGCCGGTGACGACGCGCTGCTCGTGCAGGAAGCCTGCGATGCGGTGCTGCAGTCGGCACGGCAGGCGGGATTCAGCGAACGCTCCGTCTTCCACGCCGAGACCGGCTTCAACTGGAGCGACGTGCTGCAGGACGCCGCCAGCATGTCGCTGTTCGCCACCCGCCGCATCGTCGACGTGCGGGTGGCGAGCGGCAAGATCGATCGGGAAGGCTCCGAGCTGCTGCGCCGCTACACGGATCGTCCGCCGCAGGACACCCTGCTGCTGATCCGGATGCCCCGTCTCGAATCGAAGCAGAACACCAGCGCCTGGTTCAAGGCCGTGGACAAGGCGGGCGTGGCGGTGCTGGTCTGGCCCCTCGAGCTGCGGGAGCTGCCGCGGTGGCTCGACCGCCGGCTGCGCGACGCCGGGCTGACCCTGGAGAAGGAAGCCCTGATGCTGCTGGCCGAACGGGTGGAGGGGAACCTGCTGGCGGCGGTCCAGGAGATCGAGAAGCTGAAGCTGGCGGGCCTCGGCGACACCGTGTCCGCCGCGGTCCTGCAGGAGATCCTGGAAGACGCCGCCCATTACGACAGCTTCGATCTCATCGACGGCGCGCTGTCGGGGGACGCACCGCGGATCAGCCGAATGGTGCAAAGCCTGCGCCAGGAAGGCGTGTCCGTGTTCGCGGTGCTCGGCGCGTTGACCTCGCAGCTTCGCCGCATCGCCGAGGGTGGTTACGTGCCGGGGCCGCGCCGGCGGCTGGTGGAGGGCTTCGCGCAGCGCATCGGCGGCATCGCTGCCGTCGATGCCGTGCTTGCGGAATGTGCGTTGGTGGACGCCCAGGGGAAGGGGCAGATTCCCGGGGATCCCTGGGCCTCTCTGGAGTCGCTGTTGCTGCGCCTGTGCGGCGTCGCCGTCTCCCCTATGAGACTTTCACCAGCAGGCCCGTCATGGCCTTCGGGAGCTGGGTCGTGATGACGGCCTGGCCGTCGCCGAGCTCGGGCGAGCGCACCAGTATCCGGTACTCGCCGTCCGCCGACTGGTATTCACCCACCCGTTCCACCTGAATGGGCTTGAGCCGGCTGTCCACCACCGCGTAGATGCGGTCGTTCTCGTAGAGGGAGGCCACCGGCAGGGCGACCACGTCCGGCTCCTCGGGAAGCTGAACCCGCAGATCCACCACCCGGCCGATGGGGGGCAGCGAGGCCATGTTCCGGGCCGACAGGTGGAAGAACGCATCGAGGCCGCTCTGCCCCGTCTTGATGCGTCGCGCCAGGCGGGTGAGGGTGAGGCGGTGTCCGCCTCCCAGGCGGCCGATCACCGGCTCGCCTTGTGCGAGATGGCGTTGCAGACGGTCTCCGTAGGAGCCGGGCACCTGCACCCTGACCTCGAAGGTGTCGGCGTTCGCCAGCTCCACCAGCGGCTCGGCCAGGCTGCTGCGATCGCCGGGCGCCACGTTCACCGCGAGCACCGGGCCGCCGAAGGGGGCCCGCACCCGGGTCTTTTTCACCTGCAGCGTCGCGTGCTCCACCAGCGCTCGCGCCCGCTCCACCCGTGCCCGCTGCATGGCGATGCGGTTGGGAAGGTCTGCCAGGCGCCGCAGGTGGTCTTCCAGATCGATGGCGGCCTGGTTGGCCTGCGCCACCACTTCCTCCATGAGGCTCTGGGCGATGAGGCGGGACTCCAGGAGCGCCTGGTGCCGCTCGAGCTTCTGCTGGGCCACCCGGTGCATGGACATGGCCTGCTCGAGGGTCCGCTCGAGCCGCTCCCGCTCCGATTCGATGGAGCGGAGCTCTGCCTGATGCTGCGCCAGCTCGGCCTGGCGCTCGACCAGCGCCAGCCGCACTTCGCCGTCTGCCAGCTCGATCAGCACGTCGCCGCCGGCCACCCAGTCGCCTTCCTGCACGTGGACGGCCTTCACCGGCGCCACCAGATCGGTGCGCACCCGGGCGAGCTGTGCCGCTTCCACCCGGCCGTAGGCGGTGAACGTCGGGCTGTGCGGCTGCGGGTGTGCCTCGATCACCGAGACCGGCCAGGACTTCTCCTCTCGCAGGTCCGGCTCGGGGGACGGGCCCGTAGCCAGAATGGACACGCTGAAGACCGCGGCGCCACCCAGCATGGCCGCCGCCATCGCCAGTCGCCTGGCGCGGGGGCTGGTGGGGCGGAGGCGGCTCGGCCACAGTTTCGACGCTTTCATTCAGCAAGCTCCTTCGGTGACGTGAATCGGAATGCGGGGGTGTGCCTGCCCAGGCCCTGGAGCAGCCGGCGCCCGTGACGGCGGGCGCCTTCCAGCAGCAGGATCAGCGCCGGCACCACCAGCAGGACCAGGGCGGTGGAGAGGGCGAGGCCGAAGCACAGGGTGACCGCGATGGGCGCCATGTAGAACGACAGGGTGGAGGTCTCGAACATCAGCGGCGAGAGCCCGGCGATGGTGGTGAGGGACGTGAGCAGCACGGCCCGAAAACGTGCCTGAACAGCCTGCTCCAGGCTCTCCCGGACGGTTCGCCCGACCTCGAAGTCGCGCTTGAAGAAGCTCACCAGAACAATGGAATCGTTCACCACCACGCCGGTCAGTGAGAAGAAGGCGAGGAAGGACATGGCGCCAATGTCCCAGCCCGTGATCCAGTGGCCGAGCACGGCCCCGGTGAGGCCGAAGGGAATGGCCAGCATGATGGCCAGAGGCCAGAGGTACGAGGCGAACACCCAGGCGAGAATCAGGTAGATGAGCACCAGGGTGAGTAGCGCGCCCATGGCCATGGTGCCCATGATCTCCTGGTCGTTGGCGGACTTGCCGCCGAGACCGAAGCGGAGGTCGTAGCGCTCCAGGATGGCCGGCAGCACGTCCTCCTGGATGCGGCCGGTGATTGCCATGGCATTGGCCACCTCGGGGTCCACGTCGGCGCTCACCGTCACCGCCATCTGCCCGTCGGTGTGGCGGATCAGGTCGATGCCCCGGCGGCTGTACAGGTCCGCCACGCTGCCGAGCGGCACGAATTCCCCGGTGGGCGTGCGCACCGGGAACTGGCGCAGCCGCCCCAGGTCGTCGCGCTCGGCATCGGGCAGCATGACCCGGACCTCCAGCTCGGAATCGTCCTCGTTGAAGATCTGCACCCGGCTGCCGCTGTAGGCGGCGCGCAGCTGAGCCCCCACGGACTCGGCGTCGAGGCCGATGGCGCGGCCGGCGGGCTCGAGCTCGAAGATGATCTGGTCCTTCCCGTAGGGCAGGTTGTCGATGACGTTGCTGACACCGGGATAGGCATTCAGCGCCGCCGCCAGCTCCTCGGCGCCCTGCTTCAGCCCTTCCAGGTCGTCGCCGCGCAGCACCAGCGAGAGATCCGGCTGGCCGTTGTTCTTGCCGCCGCCGACTTCCACCACGAGCTGCTCCACGTAAGCGGGCCGGTCGATGAGCGATCGCCACTGTTCGACGAACGCCTGGGGCGACCGGGTCCGCTGCTCCTCGTAGGCGTAGTTGGCCTCGATGGAGGCGTACTGCTCGCCCACCATGCGCTCGTCGTTGAAGGTGGCGAGATTCCGCCGGGTGACCCAGCCCAGCAGGTTGTTGCGCCCGGTGTCGGTGTTCACCCGTTCCAGGCCGGCCTCGAGTTGCTCCAGGAAGCGCTGCTTCTCGGCGTCCGTGGCGGTGGCGCTGAAGGTTACCTGGGCCTCCAGCCGCTCGATGGAGAACCCGGTGGTCAGCGCCACCCCCACGTGCTGGGAGGCGATCAGGGAGACGGCCACCATGACGCCTCCCAACGCTGCGCAGAGGGTAGCGCCGGGATAGTCCAGGGCGCGGCGCGCCAGGGGCATGAAGTGCCGGTCGCGCAGGGTCTGGAAGGCGCTGTCGAAGCGCTGCCGCCAGCTCCCCGATGAGGCCGCGGCGGTGCTGCCCAGGGTGCTGCGCAGGTGGGCGGGAAGCACGAGAAAGCACTCCACCAGGGAAGCGACGATGATGCAGAGCAGTATCGTCGGCAGGGCCAGGATGGTGTCGCCCATGCTGGCGCCCATGATCACCAGCGGAATGAAAGCCGCCAGGGTGGTGAGGGAGGAGGTGGCCACCGGCACCCACATGCGGCGGGCGCTCTGCAATGCCGCCTGGGCGGGGGTGGCTCCGGCCTGGTGCAGGGTCGTCGCGTCCTCGCCCACGACGATGGCGTCGTCCACCACGATCCCCAGGGCCATGACGATGCCGATGAGGGCGATGATGCTGATGCCGTAGCCGAACACCAGGTGGAACAGCGCCAGGGCCAGCATGAAGCTCACCGGGATGCCCACCATCACCCACCAGCCGACTCGGCCGGAGAGGAACAGCAGCAGGGTGATCACCACCAGCCCCAGACCCGAGAGCCCGTTCTCGAGGATCATTTCGAGCTGGGCGCCGAGCAGGGTCCAGATGTCCTGGACCACGTCGACGGTGACCCCCTGAGGCAGACGCTCCGCGACGTCGGTGAGCCAGTCGTCGACGATGCGGTCCGCCTGATAGGCGTCGGCCTCGGTGCTGCGCATCAGCACCATCTCGATTGCGGGCTTGCCGGCCTTGGTGACGATGGGCTGCCCGCGCTGGGGCCGGCGTACTACTTCGGCCACGTCCCCCAGGCGCACCAGGGCGTCGCCCGACTCGATGAGCACCTGCTCGAACTCGTAGGGATCGCGGCGCTGGTCCAGGCTGCGCAGCAGCCGCGAGCCCTGACCGTGGCCCACCACGCCCGCGGGCACGTCCCGGCTCACCCGGGACACCTCCGCCGCCAGCTCGTCCAGGGTCATCCCCAGCTCCCGCAGGTGTTGCCCGCCCACCAGCAGGGCGATTTCCTCTTTCGGCAAGCCGTCGTACTGGATGCCTTCGACGCCCCGGCGCATCAGCTCCCGCTCGAACTCGCGCGCCAGGGGGATGAGCTCACCCACCTCGCTGGAGCCCACCACCTGCAGGACGGTGATGGGCTCGAGATCGATGAAGCGGCGGATCACCGGCGGCTCGATACCGGCAGGCAGGTTGCGGATGTTGGCCACCCGTTGCTTCACCTGATCGAGTCCCGTGCCCATGTCCGCGCCGAACTCGAACTGCACCCGGATGCGCACGAAGCCGCTTTCCGTGCGGGAGGTGATCTCACGCAGGTCGTTGAGGTTGCGAAGCTGTTGCTCGATGGGGGTGGTGATGAGGGTTTCCACGTCTTCGGCGCTGGCCCCCGGCCACTCCACCTCCACGTACACCAGGGGGTAGTCGGCGGGCGGATCGAGCTGGGTCGGCATGGAGCGGATGGCCCACAGCCCCGCCAGGATCATCAGCACCATCAGCAGGTTCGCTGCCACCCGATGCTCTGCAAATGTCTGAATCAACGTCGCTCCCTCACCAACCGAGGCGCCCCGACGGCGCCGCTGCGTGTGAAGCGGCGGATATCAGGAAGCGTGCCAACCCACTTGTCGATTATTTCGGCCGGAAACTCAGCCACTTAGCCAGTTCGCGCGGAACAACCCCGTCTGCCGCATGGTCGAAAACGCTAACTTTTGGCGGATGAATTAGCGCATTAGCGCTCAGCAATCAGCGATCAGCTGTCAGCAAGAAGCATTACGTCCAAATCTGGCGACGTCCCTCTTGCCGACAGCCGACCGCCGATAGCCGACAGCCCTCCAGCGGACAGCGGACAGCGGA
>JAWLGU010000070.1:19599-25614 GCA_041690675.1 Pseudomonadales bacterium
AGCGGAAAGCGGACAGCGGAAAGCGACCACGCTGTTCCAGCCGAGCCCGGTTCCTTACAATAGCGGGCTTGCCCGAATCAGGGGATATGCAGTGGCGAATCAAGTGGCGATCGAAGACTCAGCGCTGTCACCGGAGATGGTGCCCGACACCACCGTTCAGGTGCGCGAGGTCTTCGGCATCGATCAGGATCTCGAGGTGCCCGCCTTCAGCCAACGCACCGCCTACGTGCCCGCCGTGGACGAAGATTACCGCTTCGATCACGACACCACCCTGGCGATTCTCGCCGGGTTCGCGCACAACCGGCGGGTGATGATCCAGGGCTACCACGGCACCGGCAAGTCCACCCACATCGAGCAGGTGGCGGCTCGGCTGAACTGGCCATGCGTGCGCATCAACCTGGACAGCCACATCAGCCGAATCGACCTCATCGGCAAGGACGCCATCGTCATCCGGGACGGCCAGCAGATCACCGAGTTCCGCGAGGGCATGCTGCCCTGGGCGCTGCAGCACCCGGTGGCGCTGGTGTTCGACGAGTACGACGCGGGCCGGCCGGACGTCATGTTCGTCATCCAGCGGGTGCTCGAGGTGGAAGGCAAGCTGACCCTGCTGGACCAGAATCGGGTCATCGAGCCCCACCCGTACTTCCGGCTGTTCGCCACCACCAACACCATCGGTCTCGGCGACACCACCGGGCTCTACCACGGCACTCAGCAGATCAACCAGGGGCAGATGGACCGCTGGAGCATCGTCACCACCTTGAACTACCTGCCCCACGAGCAGGAGCTGGAGATCGTGCTGGGCAAGGCCAAGCGTTACGCCGAGACCGAGCAGGGACGGCGCACCGTGGCCAACATGGTGTCCGTGGCGGAGTTGACCCGCCAGGGGTTCATCAACGGTGACGTGTCGGTGGTGATGTCGCCGCGCACCGTGCTCACCTGGGCCCAGAACGCCGAGATCTTCGGCGACGTCGGGTTCGCGTTCCGGGTCACGTTCCTGAACAAGTGCGACGAGCTGGAGCGGCCCATCGTGGCCGAGTACTACCAGCGCTGCATGGGCGAGGATCTGGGGGACGCCACCCGGGGGATCACGCTGAAGAGCGCGTGACCCGTGAGTGACGCGCCATGAAGGATCGCGACAACCCGCTGGAGCCGTTCAAGCGGGCCACCACGGCCACCATTCGGGCGCTCGCCGGCAACGACGAGCTCGAGGTGACCTTCGGCCAGGGTCCGCCCGTGGCCCGGGGCAACAAGATCCGCGTGCCACTGCCCGCGGTGGGCGCCTCGGAGGAGGAGATCAATGCCGTGCGCGGCATGGGCGACGAGGCAGCGCTGAAGCTGCGCTATCACGATGCCGCGGAGCACCAGCGCCGTGCCCCCCAGAGCGGTCCGGCGCAGGAAATGTTCGAGTGGATCGAGGACGCGCGCATCGCCTCCATCGGCGCCCAGCGGATGGAGGGGGTGGCCAAGAACCTGGACGCCTCCCTCGAGGTCGAGTGCAAGCAGGCCGCCTTCGACACCATCACCGTTGAGTCGGAGGCGCCGCTGTCCGTCGCCGTGGGGCTGCTGGTGCGCCAGCATCTCACCGGCCGTCCCCTGCCGCCGTCCGCCGAGCACCTGGTGCAGTTCTGGCGCGACTACGTGGAGGAGCACGCCGGCGCAGACATCGTCGCCTTGAAGGACCACGTGCTCGACCAGCGCCGGTTCGCGGACGTGTGCCGGCGGATTCTCGTGGACCTGGGGCTGGAAGCGGAGCTCGAAGAGCCGACGGAGCCGGACGAGAGCCAGGACGAGGTGGAGACGGTCGACGAGAGCGATCAGGCGGAGTCCGAGGCGAGCCCGGAGGACGCGGTGCTGGACGAGGACTCCATGATGGACGAGAGCGCCGAGGGCGAATCGTCCCTGGTGGAGATGGATGTCGACCTCGACATGGACGAGCTCGGCGCGGAGGCGGAGCCCGACGAGGGGCCGCAGAACCTCCCGGACGAGGCCGGACGGATCCGGGTGGATGTCGACTACACGGCCTACACCACCGAGTTCGACGAGGTGGTGCGCGCCGAGGAGCTGTGCGAGGCCGAGGAGCTGGTTCGTCTGCGGGCGCTGCTGGATCAGCAACTGGTCTCGCTGCAGCACGCCACCTCCAAGCTCGCCAATCGCCTGCAGCGCAAGCTCATGGCCAAGCAGAACCGGACCTGGGAATTCGACCTGGAGGAAGGCCAGCTCGACTCGGCGCGGCTGGCGCAGGTCATCGTCGACCCCATGCACCCGTTGGCCTACAAGCAGGAAAAGGAGATGAAGTTCCGCGACACCGTGGTGACCATGCTGATCGACAGCTCGGGCTCCATGCGCGGCCGCTCCATCACCATCGCCGCCATGTGCGCCGACATCCTCGGCCGGACCTTGGAGCGTTGCGCGGTGCGGGTGGAGATTCTCGGCTTCACCACCCGGGCCTGGCGCGGCGGGCAGTCACGGGAAAAGTGGATCGCCGACGGCAAGCCCCCCAATCCGGGGCGGCTGAACGACCTGCGCCACATCATCTACAAGGCGGCGGACGACCCCTGGCAGCGCTGCAGGCGCAATCTGGGGGTGATGATGCGCGAGGAGCTCCTGAAGGAGAACATCGACGGCGAAGCCCTCATCTGGGCGCACAACCGCCTGGTCACCCGCCACGAGCAGCGCAAAGTGCTCATGGTCATCTCGGACGGGCTGCCGGTGGACAACTCCACACTGCTGGTGAATCCGAGCAACTACCTCGAGCAGCATCTCAAGTACGCCATCGAGATGATCGAGCGGCACTCGCCGGTGGAGCTCATCGCCATCGGCATCGGCCACGACGTGACCCATCACTACCAGCGCGCGGTGACCATCACCGATGCCGAGCAGCTCGGCGGCGCCATGACCGATCAGCTCGCCGACCTGTTCGAAGTGGCGCGCTAAAGCGGCGTGTGCGCGCCCGCCTGACAAACCGCAATTCCTTCCCCACCATGCCCTGCTAGCCTCGGTTCGCTCGGTCGGCGGTGGATCGCCCGATCCGCAGGGTGATTGACTCAATCGAGCTCCGGTTGCATCAAACTCGACAAGGGAGAGAGTCATCATGCTGTGCTACCGCAAGGAAGCGCTGGCGTGGGCAGTGACCATTCTTTCTGGCGTCGTCCTGCTAGTCCCCCCGATGGCAGCGGCACAGATCGAGGAGATCGTGGTTACCGCCCAGAAGCGCGAGGAAAGCCTGCAGGACGTGCCCATCTCGGTATCGGCCTTCGACGCCGAAGCGCTGGATGCCCAGCAGATCGACACGTTCAGCGATCTGCAGTTCAACGTCCCCAACGTGTCCTACTCCAAGGGCAACTTCTCAGGGGACAACTTTCAGATTCGCGGCATCGGCACCCTGCTCACGGCTGCCAGCTCCGATTCGGGGGTGGCCATGCACATCAACGACGTCTACCTGAACACGCCGCGCATCTTCGAGATCGAGTACTACGACATGGCTCAGGTGGAGATCCTGCGGGGTCCCCAGGGCACCCTGTTCGGCCGCAACGCCACGGGCGGGGTGGTGAACCTGCGCACCGCGCGGCCCGACATGAACGAGCTGTACGGTAACCTCGAGGGTCAGATCGGCAACTACGAGCACCTGAAGTTGAAAGGCGCGGTGAACTTCCCCATCACCGAGCGTATCGCCGGCCGGTTGGCGGGCATCTGGCTCGACCGGGAAGGCTACACCGACAACGTCATCACCGGTGACGACGTGGACGGCCGCGACCAGTGGTCGGTGCGGGGCTCGCTGCGGTTCGATCTGGCGGAGGCCACCACCCTCGACATCATCGGTCACGTCTTCGAGGAGGACAGCTCGCGGACCCGCAGCCAGAAGCAGCTCTGCGCCCAGGATCCCAGCGGCATCCTCGGCTGCCTCCCCACGGGCATCCCCACGGAGTCCATCAATCCCTTCGCCACTGCGGGGACGTTGCTCTCCTCCAACCTGCTGCTCGGGCCGCTCGGCGTCTTCGACTTTTTCGAGTTCGCGGATACGGGGGAGCTGGTGGAAGATCTGAACCCGGACGACCTGCGCGACGTGCGCATGGACTTCGAGCCGAGGTACGAGTCGGAAGAGAACTTCATCATGGCGGAGCTGGTGCACGACTTGACACCGACCCTCACGTTCACCGGCATTGCCGCCTATCAGGACACCGAGGTGGAGTCGCGCCAGGATTACACCGGCACGTCGTTCGACGTGGGCGCGGCCACCATCCCGGCCGGGTTCTGCGCGTTCTCGCCGGCGGCCTGCACCTTCTTCGGCACCGAGGAGGGTGGGCCCCTGTGGATCTCCACCGTGCCCGACGCCAACCGGTCGCTCGGCGCCATCGGCGGCCCCGACGACTTCAGGCTGACGGAGCGCGGTGGCGCCCAGGATCTGTCTCTGGTGGAGGCGGAGCAGTGGAGCACGGAGCTCAGGGTGTCCTCGAGCTTCGATGGCCCCCTGAACTTTCTCGCCGCCTTCTACTACATGGAGTACGAGAGTGAGCTCGACTACTTTGTGCAGGCGGCCTCCCTGGATTACCCCACGGTGCCGCTGGCCAACGCCGCGAACGCCGGCAATCCCGACGCCTTCGTCGCGCTGGCGCCGGCCTACTTCAACAGCGAGACCGACGCTTACGAGCTCGACTCCCTCGGCGTGTTCGGCGAGGTCTACTACGAGCTTTCGCCGACCATGAAAGTCACCCTGGGATTGCGCTACACGGAGGACGACAAGTTTCTCCGTGACCGGCAGCCGTTCCTCAACGTGCCGGTGCTGGTGGGTGTGGATGGCAGCACCAGCTTCGTGGGGCCGGACGGCAGCTTCACGCCGGTGAACGACATCGACGAGCTGCTGAGCACCGCGGCGGCCGCCGGCACGTTCGATGCCGATCCCAACCGGGAGGGTGGCCAGGCCTACCGAGAGGAACACGTCAGCTTCGACGAGGTCACCGGGCGCCTGGTGCTCGATTGGCTGCCCGACGTGGACTGGACGGACGAGACCCTGGTGTATTTCTCCTACAGCCGCGGCTACAAAGGCGGTGGTATCAATCCGCCCATCGATACCAACCTGTTCCCCAACACGCCCACCAGCTACGAGCCGGAGAAGATCGACGCCTTCGAGGTGGGCACCAAGAACACCCTGTGGGACCGCCGGGCGCAGCTCAACGCCAGCGTCTTCTACTACAACTACAAGGACCTGCAGATCGGCAAGATCATCAACCGGACCTCGCTGAACGAGAACACCGACGCCGACATCTTCGGCGCCGAGATCGAGGCCCTGGTGCAGCCGACGGAGAACTGGCAGTTCAACGGCGCCGTGGCGTACCTGAACACGGAGCTGGGGGATACCGAGACCATCGACCCCCGGGACCCGACCCAGGGCCAGCAGGACGTCACTCTGATCAAGGACTTCGTGAGCGCCGCCAACTGCGTGGTCGCCCACGACGGTCAGGTGCCGGTGTCGGACAACCCGGCCCTGATCGGCACCCTCACCGGTATTCCCGGGGTGACCTACATCCCCGCGGGCCGTGATCTCACCGCCCTGGGCTTTCCGGGGGGCGTCATTCCGGCCGTGCCCGGGGTGCCGGACGCCGCATTCTCGTCGTGCGAAGCGCTGCAGGCGGTGGCGCCGGCCTTCGGCTACGAGTATCTGGAAAGCGTGCCCACCAACCTGGACGGCAACGAGCTGATTCAGGCGCCGGAGTTCACGGTGCGCCTGGGCGCCCAGTACACCCACTACTTCGACAACGGCCTGTCGCTTTCGGGCCGGGTGGACTACTACTGGCAGGACGAGTTCTACACCACCACGTTCAACCGTCCCCAGGACCTGGTGGATGCCTGGGACATCTGGAATGCCCAGGTCACGCTGTACGGCCGTGACGAGACCTGGTATGCACGGGCGTTCGTGCAGAACCTGGAGGACGATGACGAGATCGTCGGCACCTACCAGACCGACCCCTCCTCCGGTTTGTTCACCAACGCCTTCCTCATCGAGCCGCGTCTGTACGG
>JAWLGU010000071.1:0-16173 GCA_041690675.1 Pseudomonadales bacterium
ATCTCGCTCTTCTCGCTGCCCCACTCGTGACAGCTCGGACATTGCCACATTCGCGCGCGGCTGCCGAACCCGCAGTTCTGACAGCGGTACGCCGGCTGCGCCTCCAGCAACGCGCCGGTGAAGCGGCGCAGGAGATCGAGCTGCTCCGGCGGCAGGGGCTGGCCGTCCTGGTCCAGATGATCGAGGAGCGCGGCGAAACCCGCCAGCGTCGGGCGGCCCTGCAGCTGCTCGGCGACGAATTGCGCCGCCCGGCCGTTGCCGTCACTGCGCCCGAGACAGGCCGCCAGCTCCCGGACCACCGGCACGCTGGGGCTGCGTTCCAGGCATTCCTCGAGAAACGTCCGGTAGCCAGTCTCGTCGCCGATGGCTTCGCAGGCCGCCCGATAGAAGGCCAGCGCCTGGTGCGCGCAGTCGGCATCCTGGGCCACCGCGCGCTGCACGTGTCGCCGGGTGTCCCGGTAGCGCCCGGCTGCCAGCTCCACCGCCGCCCGCACCAGACTGATGCGGGCACAGCCGGGATCGAAGTCGCTGCCCCGGGCGAGCTCCCGGCGGGCCAGCCGCAGATCGCCCTGGGCCAGCGCCGCCTCCGCCAGCTCGCACTGGAAATGAGCGAGCTGCCCGCGCACGCTGCGATCGTGCCGGGCCACCGCCCGGCCCACCTCCACGGCCCGCGCCCACTCTCGCTCCCGCTGGTAGATCTCCAGCAGCAGGCGCTGGGCGGTGAGCTTGTCCGAACCGCCCTTCTCCGCCAGCGCCAGCAGCAGGTTCTCGGCGCGGCCCAGCAGACCCGCGGCCAGGTAGTCCCGGGCCAGCTCCAGCTCGATGCGGGCGCGCTCGGCGCCGCGCAGCGCCGGGCGGGCCAGCAACGCCTGATGAATTCGGATGGCCCGGTCCACCTCGCCGCGGCGCCGCACCAGGGCGCCCAGGGCAAGGCGCGTGTCGATGTTGTCCTGGCCAGCAACCGCCGCCTCCAGAATCGAGTCCGTGCCCGTGTCCCGGGGCGGCCCGCGCGGGTCGTGACCGCGCTCGAACACCCGCTCCAGCCGCTCCCGCGTGCCTCGCCGGAGCTCCCGGCGCCCCAGCACGAAGCCGATGGCCAGGGCCACCAGCAGCAGCAGATACAGGGTGAAGTTGTCAGGCATGCCGTGCGTTCACACGGACGTCAGTCGTGAAGGGTGAGGCTGCGCAGCTTCTCCAGCTCGCGGCGCGACTCCTGCAGCTGCCGGTTGAGCGCGCGCTGGCGCATCCGCTGCCGCAGGGAGATCACCGCGAACGCCATGGTGCTGGCCAGCACCCCCAGCAGAAACGCCAGCAGGAGCCACCAGAAGACACTGATGGCCGGCGTCTCCCAGGCGAGAAACCGCAGCGCCACCTGGCCCTGGTTGACGGCCAGGAGCGCGAACGCGAAAACGAGCACCGCCAGCACCGCCCAGAACAGCCTGGCGAGGGCAGTCACGGGCGCGCCTCGAAGCCGCTCCTACTCATCGAGTTCGCCCCGCTCACGCTTCAGGCCGTTGTTGACCCGATCGCGTAGCTCCTTGCCCGGCTTGAAGTGGGGCACGTACTTCCCGGCCAGACCGACGGACTCGCCGGTTTTGGGATTGCGGCCGATGCGCGGCGCGCGGTAGTGGAGGGAAAAGCTGCCGAACCCGCGAATCTCGATGCGCTCCCCGGCCGCCAGGGTCTCGGACATCTGCTCGATGATGGTCTTGACCGCCAGCTCCACGTCCTTGACGGAGAGCTGCGACTGCTTGGCCGCGATGAGATCGATGAGCTCGGACTTGGTCATTGTTCGCCTTGTGCAATCCAGCGGACGGAACTGCGGGAGCGCGGACACGCTCCCGCAGATCACGGGCATCAGTCGTTGCTGCCCTGGTCCATCTGCTGCTTGATCAGATCGCCCAGCGTGGTGGCCGGACGCTCGGTCTCCCGAGTCCGATGCTCACGCACCGCAGCCCGCTCGTCCTCGATGTCCTTCGCCTTGATGGACAGGCCGATGTTGCGGTTCTTGCGGTCGATGCTGATGATCTTCACCTCGACCTCGTCGCCGGGTTTCAGCACGTTTCGCGCATCCTCCACCCGATCCTGGCTGATCTCCGAAGCCTTCAAGGTCCCCAGGACGTCCTCAACCAACTCGATCACCGCCTCTTTCGGCTCGACTTCCTTGACCACGCCCTTGACGATGGTGCCGCGATCGTTCACCGCCGTGTAGTCGGAGAACGGATCCTGGTCGAGCTGCTTGATACCCAGCGAGATGCGCTCCCGCTCCGGATCCACCGACAGGATGACCGTTTCCAGCTCCTCGCCTTTGCTGTAGCGGCGCACCGCGCTCTCACCCGGCTCGTTCCAGGAGATGTCGGAGAGGTGCACCAGGCCGTCGATACCGCCGTCCAGACCGATGAAGATGCCGAAGTCCGTGATGGACTTGATCTTGCCCACCACCCGATCGCCCTTGGCGTGGTTGATGGCGAACTCTTCCCACGGGTTGGGACGGCATTGCTTGACGCCCAGCGAGATGCGGCGCCGCTCCTCGTCGATGTCGAGGACCATGACCTCCACCTCGTCGCCCACGGCGACCACTTTGGAGGGGTGGATGTTCTTGTTGGTCCAGTCCATCTCGGAGACGTGCACCAGGCCTTCCACACCTTCCTCGATTTCGGCAAAGCAGCCGTAGTCGGTGAGGTTGGTGACCGTGGCCAGCACCCGCGAGCCTTCCGGGTAACGGCGGGTGATGTCCACCCACGGATCGTCGCCCAGTTGCTTCATGCCCAGGCTCACCCGCATCTTCTCGCGGTCGAACTTGAGGATCTTGACGTCCACCTCGTCGCCCACGTTCACCATCTCGCTCGGGTGACGGATGCGCCGCCACGCCATGTCGGTGATGTGCAGCAGGCCGTCCACGCCGCCGAGATCCACGAAGGCGCCGTAGTCGGTGAGGTTCTTGACGATGCCCTTCACCACCTGGCCTTCCTGCAGCGACTCCAGCAGAGCCTCGCGCTCGGCGCTGTTTTCCTCTTCCAGCACCGCGCGGCGGGAAACCACCACGTTGTTGCGCTTCTGATCCAGCTTGATGACCTTGAACTCCAGGGGCTTGCCCTCGAGGTGAGCGGTTTCCCTGAGCGGCCGGATGTCCACCAGCGAGCCGGGCAGGAAGGCGCGGATCTCGTTGATGTCCACGGTGAAGCCACCCTTCACCTTGCCGCTGATCTGACCCTCGACCACCTCGTTCTTGCCGAAGGCGTCTTCCAGCATCCGCCAGGTCTCGGCCCGCTTGGCCTTCTCCCGGGACAGCCGGGTCTCGCCCCAGCCGTCGTCCACCACTTCCATGGCAACGTGTACCTGGTCGCCGATCTGCAGGTGGAATTCGCCGTGCTCGTCGAGGAACTGGCTGCGCGGGATCACCCCTTCGGACTTCAGGCCCGCGTGCACCACCACGTAGTCGTTGTTGATGTCGACGACCGTGCCCGTGACGATGGAACCGGGTTCCATCTCGACGGTTCTCAAACTCTCTTCAAACAGTTCCGCAAAACTTTCGCTCATATGTTCGTCACGCTTCCGCCTCTCACCCGCTTCGCCGCGAGGTCCACGTCTGCGTGAGCTCTCCGTTGATGTATGTACGACGTAGTCCGACAGCGGACTCGCCGGTTGGTTGCGTTATGTGCCGGACACCAGTTGCCGGGCCTCGGCCGCCTCGAGTACTCGCTCAAGCACCGCGTCGATGGACATGTCGGTGCTGTCGATGAGAATCGCGTCCGATGCGGGGCGCAGGGGCGCCACGGCACGCCCTCGATCTCGCTCGTCCCGTTCCCGGATGCTCGCGAGAAGGGCGGCGAGGCTAACACTTAACCCTTTGTTTTTCAACTGAATATGGCGGCGCCTCGCGCGCACCTCCGGACTGGCGTCGAGAAACACCTTGAGCGGGGCCTCGGGGAACACCACGGTGCCCATGTCACGGCCATCGGCGACCAGCCCCGGCGGGCGCCGCTGGGCGCGCTGCAGCTCGAGCACGGCGTCGCGAACCGCCTGCAGAACCGCCACCCGGGAGGAGCCTTCGCTGGCGGCCTCGGTGCGAATCTCGTCGCTGAGGTCGCGTCCGTCCACCCACACCCGGCCGTCATCGAAGCGGATATCCAGCCCCCGCGCCGCCGCCGCCAGGGCCTCGGCATCGGCGAGATCCAGCCCCCGCTCCATGGCCACCACGGCAACGACCCGATACAGGGCGCCGCTGTCCAGCAGATGCCACCCCAGGCGCTGGGCCAGCAGGCTGGAGATGGTGCCCTTGCCGGATCCGCTCGGCCCATCGATGGCGATGACCGGCACCGGCGCGCCGACCGCGGCGTCATCCGTCATCGCCGGCCCTCCGCGGCGTCTCGAAGCGGCGCCGCCGCGCGGCAGCGGCGCTGAGCAGGGCATGCAGCCCCACCGTGTCCCCCTGCTCCAGCAGGCGGCGCATGCGGGTCAGGTCCGCCTCCAGGTCGCCGAGCGCGGCCAGCACCGCATCCCGGTTCAACTCGAAGATGGGCGCCCACACGTCGGCGTCGGCTTCGCCGATACGGGTGAAGTCGCGGAACCCGCCGGCGGCGTGGGCCAGATGCTCGTCCGTCACCTGCTGAAGGTAGGCGAAGGCGACCAGGTGGGGCAGATGACTGGTCACCGCCAGCACGCGATCGTGGTGGTGCGGCTCCATGGTCACCACCCGGGCGCCCACCGCCCGCCACCATTCGGTCACCCGGGCCAGGGCCTCGGGATCGGTTTCCGCCGTGGGCGTGACGATGACCTGAGCATCGCGGAACAGACCCGCGTCGGCGGCCTGCGGGCCGCTGCGCTCGCTGCCCGCCAGCGGGTGGCAGGCCACGAAGCGGGCCGGTACCCCTTGCGCCTGGGCGCGGACGGCGTCCAGCACCGCGGCCTTCAGGCTGCCCATGTCGAACACCACGCCGGGATGATCCCGCAATCGGCTCACCCAGGGGGCGATGGTGTGGCTCGGGCCGGCCAGCAGCACCGCGTCCGCCGTGTCCGGCACCTCGTCCACCATGGCGTCGACCACCGCCAGGGACAGAGCCTCGCGCCGGCGCCCGGAATCCGGCTCGACGCCGAGCACCTCATCGAACAGGCCGTGAGCTCGAGCGGCCAGGGCGAACGAGCCGCCCATCAGCCCCGTGCCGACCACCACCAGCCGCATCAGCGCAGCACGCGGGCCAGGGATTCGAGGAAGCGGGCGTTCTCCTCCCACCGCCCCACGGTCACCCGCAGATGATCCGGCAGGCCGTACTCGGCCACCGGGCGCACGATCACTCCCTGACGCAGCAGGGCCTCGTAGACGGCCCGGGCCCGGCTGGCGCCCGCCGCGTCCCGGGGAATGGCCACGGTGACGAAGTTGCCCGCCGAGGGGATGTGCTCGAGCCCGAGCTCGTCGAGGCCCGCCACCAGCGCCGCCATGCCCTCCCGGTTGAGGCGCCGGCTTTCCGCCACGTAGGCGTCGTCCGCCAGGGCCGCCGTGGCCCCGGCCAGGGCGAGGCTGTTGACGTTGAACGGCTCGCGCACCCGGTTCAGCAGGTCGGCGGCCTCCCGGCTGCTCACCGCGAAACCGGCGCGCAGCCCGGCCAGGCCATAGATCTTCGAGAACGTCCGGGTGACGATGAGGTTGGGGTAGCGCGACAGCAGGGCCAGGCCGTTCGGGTAGCCGGGGAGCTCCACGTACTCGAAGTACGCCTCGTCCAGCACCACCCACACGTGCTCGGGCACGGCGTCGAGGAAGTCCACCAGCTCGCGCTCGCTCACCCAGGTGCCGGTGGGGTTGTTGGGATTGGCGAGGAACGCGATGGCGGTGTCCTCGCCCATGGCCGCCGCCATGGCCGGCAAGTCCGCGCCGTAGCTTCGGGCCGGCACCTCCACCCGGCGGCCGCCGCACAGGGTGATGGCCAGGGCGTGCACCACGAAGGTGTGCTCGGCCACCACACCGGCCGCGCCGGGCGTGATGGCCATGCGGGCGATGAGGTTCAGCACGTCGTTGGAGCCGTTGCCCAGGGTGATGCACTCCGCCGGCACCCCGAGACGGGCGGAGAGCGCCTGCTTCAGCTCGAAGCCGTTGCCGTCCGGGTAGCGGTTGAGGCTGCCGGCGGCCTCGGCCAGGGCCGCGCGCACCGCGTCGCTGGGGCCGCGGGGATTCTCGTTGCTGGCCAGCTTGATGATGTCGGTGATGCCGAGCTCCCGGGTCAGCTCCGCCATGGGCTTACCCGGCTGATACGGCGACAGCCCGGCGATGTCCGGATTCACGCGCCGCGCCATCACACCACCGCCTGGGGATAGGAGCCGAGGGAGCGCACTTCCATGGCCACCTGGCGCACGTCGTCGAGCACCCGCTCGATGCGCGGCTCGCTCTGGTGGCCGTCGAAATCGATGAAGAACACGTACGACCAGCTCCCGGACTTGGCGGGCCGGGTCTCGATGCGGGTCAGGCTGATGCCATGGCGGTGAAACGGCTCGAGCACCTTGTACAGGGCGCCGGGCTCGTTGCGGGTGGACACCAGAATGGAGGTCTTGTCCCGGCCGCTCGGCCCGACCTTCTGCCGGCCGATGACCAGGAACCGGGTCTTGTTGTCCGGCTGGTCCTCGATGCGGGCCGCCAGTATGCGCAGCCCGTAGCGCTCCGCCGCCATCTCGCCCGCCACCGCCGCCACGCCCGGCCGCTCCGCGGCCTGGCGAGCCGCCTCGGCATTGCTGTTCACCGCCGTGCGGGGAATGCTCGGGTAGTGCGCGTCGAGCCAGCCCCGGCACTGGGCCAGCGACTGGGCGTGGGAGATGATCTCGGTGACCGGCTCGTCCACCGCCCGGGCGTTCACCAGCAGGGCGTGGTGAATCGGCAGCTCCACCTCGGCGCAGATCAGCACCGGCGATTCCATGAAGCAATCGAGGGTGTGGTTGACCATGCCCTCGGTGCTGTTCTCCACCGGCACCACGCCGTAATGGGCGCCCTCCGACTCCACTTCCCGGAACACCTCGTCGATGGAGGCCAGGGCCCGGGTGCTGGCGAAGTGACCGAACTGCTTCACCGCCGCCGCTTCCGTGTAGGTGCCCGGCGGACCGAGGTAGGCGATGGTCAGCGGCTGCTCGAGATTCAGGCAGCAGGAGATGATCTCGCGGAACAACCGCGCGATGGCGTCATCGGAGAGCGGCCCGCTGTTCTCCTCGCGGATGCGGGCGAGGATCTGCGCCTCGCGCTCCGGCCGGTAGAACACCGGGGGCTGATCCCCCGGCTCGGCGTGCTTGATCTCCGCGACCGTGAGCGCGCACGCGGCGCGCTCGTTCAACAGCCGCTGCAGATCACGATCGATGGCGTCGATGCGCTGGCGCACCGACTCCAACGTCGGCGCGGGCGCCTTCGGGGTCTCATCCATGCTCGCGCTCGAACACCTGCATGTAATCCACCAGGGCATCCACCGCGCTCTCGGGCACGGCGTTGTACAGGCTCGCCCGCATCCCGCCCACGCTGCGGTGCCCCTTCAGATTGGTGAGCCCGCGCTCCTTCGCGCCGGCGAGGAACGCGCTGTCGAGCTCCGGATCCGCCAGGGTGAAGGGCACATTCATCAGCGAGCGGTCGCGCACGGCCACCGGCGAGGCGTAGAAGTTGCTCGCGTCCACTGCCTGGTAGAGCTTGGCCGCCTTGCGCCCATTCACCGCCTCGATGCCGGCCAACCCGCCCTGAGCCTTGAGCCATTTGAACACCAGCCCCGCCAGATACCAGGCGTAGGTGGGCGGGGTGTTGGACATGGAGTCGGCCACGGCGTGCACCGCGTAGTCGAGCATGCTGGGAATGCCGGCGCGGGCGCGGCCCACCAGATCCCGGCGCACCACCACCACCGTGAGCCCGGCCGGGCCGATGTTCTTCTGCGCGCCGGCGTAGATGAGCCCGAAGCGGGACACGTCGATGGAGCGGGAGAGGATGTCCGAGGACATGTCCGCCACCAGCGGCACGGGCACCTCCGGGAACGCGTGGAACTGCACGCCACCGATGGTCTCGTTGGAGCAGATGTGCAGGTAGGCCGCGTCGCGCGACAGCTTCCAGCGGGCGGGATCGGGAACCTCCGTGAAGCCCCCCGATTCGGCGCTGGCCACCACGTTCACGTCGCAGAACCGCGCCGCCTCCTTGATGGCCTTGGTGGACCAGGAGCCGGTGTTCACGTAGTCGGCGCTCGTGTTCTCGCCCAGCAGGTTCAAGGGCACCATGGCGAACTGGGTGGTGGCGCCGCCCTGCAGGAACAGCACGTGGTAGTCGTCGGGGACGGCGAGCAGCTCGCGGAAGTCCGCCTCCGCCTGCTCGGCGATGGCGATGAACTCCTTGCTCCGGTGGCTCATCTCCATCACCGACATGCCACTGCCGCGGTAGTCCAGGAGCTCGTCCCGGGCCGTCTCCAGCACCTCCAGGGGCAGCGCCGCGGGTCCGGCCGAAAAGTTGTACACCCTGCTCATACCGCTACTCCTCGCCACCCTCCGAGCCGGCGTCATCGCCGCCGTTGCCGTTGTCCGCGTCTTCCGATTCCACGATGCGCTGCACGCCCACCAGCCGCTCCTCACCCTTGAGATCGATGAGCTTCACCCCCTGGGTGTTGCGGCTGAGCAGCGACACCTCGTCGGCCTTGGTGCGCACCAGGGTGCCGAGATCGCTGATGAGCATGATCTCGTCGCCCGAGAACACCTGAATGGCCCCCACCAGCGGCCCGTTGCGCTGGCTGACCTGCATGCCGATGACGCCCTGGGTGCCCCGGCCCTTCACCGGGAACTCGTCCACCGCGGTGCGCTTGCCGTAGCCGTGCTCGCTGGCCGTGAGCACGAAGCCGCCGGGCTGCGGAATGATCAGCGAGATCACCCGGTACCCGCCCAGCAAGCGGATACCCCGGACACCCCGGGCGGTGCGGCCCATGACCCGCACGTCCGACTCCTTGAAGCGCACCGCCTTCCCCGAGCTCGCGATCAGCAGCACGTCGCAATGGCCGTCGGTGAGCGCCGCACCCACCAGGGTGTTGCCCTCCTCGAGCTCCAGGGCGATGAGGCCGTTGGAGCGCGGCCGGGAGAACTGCAAAAGCTCGGTCTTCTTCACCGTGCCGTTGGCGGTGGCCATGAACACGAACGAGTCCTCGGAATACTCCTTGATGGGCAGAATCGCGGTGATCCACTCGTCCGTCGCCAGCGGCAGCATGTTCACCAGGGGCCGGCCCTTGGCGCCACGGCCGGCCTGGGGAATCTGGTAGACCTTCAGCCAGTAGACCTTGCCCAGGTTGGAAAAGCACAGCAGGGTGTCGTGGGAGTGGGCCACCAGCAGGTGCTGGACGAAGTCCTCGTCCTTCACCGACGTGGCGGCGCGGCCGCGGCCGCCCCGGCGCTGGGCCTGGTAGCTGTCCAGCGGCTGGGTCTTGGCGTAGCCCTGGTGGGAGATGGTCACCACCAGATCCTCCTCGTGGATGAGGTCTTCCACGGTGAGGTCCTCCTGGGAGGAGAGGATCTCGGTGCGCCGGTCGTCGCCGTAGGCGTCGCGGATGGCGGCGAGCTCGTCGGTGATGACCTGCAGCAGCCGCCGCTCGGACGCCAGGATGTCCTGCAGATCGGCGATCTCGTCGAGGATTCCCTGGTAGTCATCGAGCAGCTTGTCCTGCTCCAGTGCCGTCAGCCGCTGCAGGCGCATGTCGAGGATGGCCTGAGCCTGCTCCTCCGAGAGGAAGTACTGACCCTCGCGGAAGCCGTAGGCGTCGGACAGGCCGTCGGGCCGGCAGGCGTCGCTGCCCGCACGGGCCAGCAGCGCCTGCACCGCGTCGGATTGCCAGCCGCGGCTCATGAGCGCCACCCGCGCCTCGGCCGCGCCGGGGGAGGCCTTGATGAGCTCGATCACCGCATCGATGTTGGCCAGCGCCACCGCCTGGCCTTCCAGGATGTGGCCGCGCTGGCGGGCCCGCCGCAGCAGGTAGATGCTGCGCCGGGTCACCACTTCCTTGCGGTGCTGGACGAAGGCCTCGAGCATCTGCTTGAGGTTCAGCACCCGGGGCTGGCCGTTCACCAGCGCCACGCAGTTGATGCCGAACACCGTCTGCAGCTGGGTCTGGCTGTAGAGGTTGTTCAGCACCACCTCGCCGGAATCGCCCCGGCGCACCTCGATCACCACCCGCAAGCCTTCCTTGTCGGACTCGTCGCGCAGCTCGGTGATGCCCTCGATCTTTTTCTCTTTCACCAGCTCGGCGATGCGCTCGATGAGCCGGGCCTTGTTGAGCTGATAGGGCAACTCGGTGATGACGATGACGTCCCGGTTGGCCTTCTCGTCGCGCACCACTTCCGCCCGGGCCCGCACGTAGATGCGGCCGCGGCCGGTGCGGTAGGCCTCGACGATGCCGGCCCGGCCGTTGATGATGGCGGCGGTGGGGAAGTCGGGCCCCTGAATCAGCTCCATCAGCTCGTCGATGCTGATGGCCGGGTTCTCCAGCAGCGCCAGGCAGCCATCCACCACCTCCCGCAGGTTGTGGGGCGGGATGTTGGTGGCCATGCCGACGGCGATCCCCGAGCTGCCGTTCACCAGCAGGTTCGGCACCCGGGTGGGCAGCACGTCCGGCATGGTGAGGGTATCGTCGTAGTTCGGGATGAAGTCGACCGTCTCTTTGTCCAGATCGGACAAGAGCTCCGAGGCGATCCGGGCCATCCGCACCTCGGTGTAGCGCATGGCCGCGGGCGGATCGCCGTCCACCGAGCCGAAGTTGCCCTGGCCGTCCACCAGCGGATAGCGCATGGAGAATTCCTGAGCCATGCGCACCACGGTGTCGTAGATGGCGACGTCGCCGTGGGGGTGGTACTTGCCCATGACCTCACCCACCACCCGGGCCGATTTCATGTAAGGCCGGTTCCAGGTGTTGTTCAGCTCGCTCATGGTGAACAGCACCCGCCGATGCACGGGCTTCAAGCCGTCGCGCACGTCGGGCAGCGCCCGGCCGACGATGACGCTCATGGCGTAGTCGAGATACGACTGCTTGAGCTCGTCCTCGATGTTGACCGGAATGATCTCCCGGCCCTGATCAGACCCCAGATCGGACATACGTTCGCATCGTTGAAAAAGCCAGGCATTTTACCATGGCAGGCCGGCGATACTGAGCTTTTTGGCGGCGGCGGGTATAATCCGGCGATGCCGAACGCCGACAGCCCGTTCATCGTCGACGCCCGCTGGGTGCTTCCCATGGCCCCGGCCGACCGGGTGCTCGAGCACGGCAGCGTGGCGGTGGCGAACGGCCGCATCGTGGCCGTCGGCCCCCGCGAGGGGGTGCATGCCGCCCATCCCGACGCCACCGTCATCAGCCTGCCGGACCACGTTCTGCTGCCGGGACTGGTGAACGCCCACGGCCACGCCGCCATGACCCTGCTGCGTGGCTACGCCCCGGGCGCCCCTCTCACCGAGTGGCTCAACGACCACATCTGGCCCGTCGAGCGGCGCCTGGTGAGCCCCGACTTCGTTCGCGACGGCACCCGCCTGGCGGTGGCGGAGATGATCAAGAGCGGCACCACCTGCTTCGCCGACATGTACTTCTTCCCCGAGGTGGCCGCCGAGGTGGCCCGGGCGGCCGGGGTACGCTGCCAGGTGGCCTTTCCCATCATCGCCTTTCCCAACGCCTGGAGCGACGATGCCGAGGAGGCCATGCACAAGGGCATGGCCCTGCACGACGATTACCGCAACCACCCCCTGGTGCGGGTGGCCTTCGGCCCCCACGCCGCCTACAGTGTCGGCCGCACCGACCTGGAACGGGTGCTCATGTACTCCGAGGAGCTCGATGCGGCGGTGCACATCCACCTCCACGAGACCGCGGCGGAGGTGGCCGAGGCGCGCAGCCGGCATGGCGCGAGCTGGATCGAGATCCTCGCCGAGATCGGCCTGCTCGGCCCGCGACTGCAGGCGGTGCACGTCACCCAGGTCAGCGAGGCCGAGATGACGCTGCTCGGCGAGGCCCGGGTGCACGTGGTGCACTGTCCGCATTCCAACCTGAAGCTGGCCAGCGGCGCCTGCCCGGTGGAGCGGCTGCGGGAGGCGGGGGTCAATCTGGCGCTCGGCACCGACGGGGCGGCCAGCAACGACGGACTGGACCTGCTGGACGAGGCGCGCCTGGCGAGCCTGCTCGCCAAGCTGATGGGGAACGACGCCCGCGCGCTGCCCGAGGCCCGGACCCTGGAGATGGCCACCCTGGGAGGCGCCCGGGCCCTGGGCCTGGAGGAGGAGATCGGCAGCCTGGAGCCCGGCAAGCTCGGCGACATGATCGCCGTGGATCTCGGCGCGCTGCGCTTCCAGCCGGTCTACGATCCGGTGGGCGCGCTGGTGCACACCGCCGCCGGCAGCGCCGTCAGCCATGCGTGGGTGGCTGGCCGTCCGGTGCTCGCCGACGGCGAGCTCACCACCCTGGACGAGGCAGAGTGTCTGCGGGCGGCACGGGTCTGGCAGGAGCGGGTACGGGCGTGAGCGAGGAGCAAGCCATGAACGTCGACCGGCAGGAGATCGCCAAGTTCGAGGCCCTGGCCAGCCGCTGGTGGGATCCGGAGGGCGACTTCCGGCCGCTGCACGACATCAATCCCGTGCGGCTGGGCTACGTGGCGGAGCGGTCGGACCCGACCGCCGGACCGGTTCTCGACGTGGGCTGCGGCGGCGGCATCCTCACCGAGGCGCTGGCACGGACCGGGGCGCGGGTGACCGGGATCGACATGGCGGGCTCGCCGCTCTCGGTGGCGCGACTGCACGCGCTGGACACCGGTATGGACATCGAGTACCTGGCCACCACGGCCGAGGCTCTGGCCCTGGAGCGGCCCGCCGCCTTCACCACCATCACCTGCATGGAGATGCTCGAGCACGTCCCGGATTACCCCTCCACGGTGCAGGCTTGCGCCGATCTCGCGGCGCCGGGCGGGCAGATCTTCTTCTCCACCATCAATCGCAATCCCAAGGCCTACCTGCTGGCGGTGGTGGGCGCCGAATACGTGCTGGGACTGCTCCCCAAGGGCACCCATGATTACGACAAGTTCATCAAGCCCCACGAACTCGCCACGGCGGTGCGCCGGGCCGGGCTCGTGGTCCAGGACATCCGCGGCATCGGCTACAACCCGTTCACCCGCAGTGCCCGCCTGACCCACGACGTCGACGTGAACTATCTGCTCCATGCCAGCAAACCCTGATTATCCCGAGCTCGAGGCAGGCCGCGCCCATTGGCGCTACCAGCCCGCCGCCGACTGCCTGTCCGACCGCGTGATCCTGATCACGGGGGCCGGCGACGGCATCGGCCGCAGCGCTGCCAAGACCTTCGCCAGCTACGGCGCCCACGTGATCCTGCTGGGCCGCACCCGCAGCAAGTTGGAGGCGGTCTTCGACTGGATCGACGCCAACACCGCCACCCGGCCGGTGATCGTCCCCTGCGACCTGGAGGCCCTCGACGACACGTCCGCCAGCGCCCTGGTTGAGGCCGCGTTCAGCGAGTTCGGCCGGCTGGACGGCCTGCTGCACAATGCCTCCCTGCTCGGCCCCCGAGTCCCGGTCGCCCACTACGCCACCGCCGAATGGCAACGGGTCATGCACGTGAACGCCTTCGCCCCGTTCCTGCTCACCCGCTCGCTGCTCGGGCTGCTGTCCCAGGCGGCCGCGGCCGGCGGCGACGCCTCGGTGGTGTTCACCTCCTCCAGCGTCGGCCGCAAGGGTCGGGCGTACTGGGGCGCCTACGCGGTCTCCAAGTTCGCCTTGGAGGGGCTGTGTCAGGTGCTCGCCGACGAGCACGAGCACGCTGGGCGAATCCGCTTCAACACCCTGAACCCGGGCGCCACCCGCACTGCGATGCGGGCGGCGGCCTATCCCGGCGAGAACCCCGCCGAGGTGGCCACCCCCGAGCAGAAGATGGACATCTATCTGTATCTGTTCGAGGCGGCATCGCGGCACCTCAACGGCGCCGCCCTGGACGCCCGCACCTGGGAAGGACCGCCGGTTTCCTGACGCTCCCGCCGCCGGAATTCCGCCGCCGCCAGGCCGCCGGCGCCACGGACCAGGCCGTCGCGCCGCGTTATCTAACTGAATCCAAAGGTGTTTCCAAGGCTGCGATGCTTTGGCACAGTACTGGCAAGCTACTGGTCCGACCGCGCCCCAGCGCCTAGACTGCACCCAGACGCCGAAGGAACCCACCGCCATGACGCCCATCATCCGCCTCGAGCCCGCGGACCCCGTTCAGCACATCGATGCTCGGGTGGCCCTGACCCTGAACCAGGCGCTGCACCGCCACCTGGAGCCCGCGGCCGTGCTGGAAGTGCTGTGGAGCCAGGCCAGCAGCCTGGTACAGGCTTCGGGGCTAAGCTACCGCCATGACCTTCGGGGCCTGGAGGTCGCGTTCGGCGGCGGCGGCCACACGGCCACCTACACCCTGAGTCATCAGGACGGTCCCCTTGGGGAGCTGACCCTGCACTTCCGCCGGCCAGCACCGGAGCACGCGCTGTCGGCCGCCGAGGACCTGGTGGCCCTGGCCATCCCAGCGCTCCGCAACGCCCTGACCCACCACGCCCAGCGCCAGGCCGCGTCCGGCGCGACGGATGCCGAGTCCGCCGGACCCGCGAGCGAGGACGCCCTGGTGCTGGTGGGCATCGACGATCTGGACGCCTTTTGCGCGCGCCACGGGGAAGCCTGGACCCAGATGATGGTGCAGACGGCGCAGACTCAGATCCGCGAAGGCCTGCGCCGGGCCGACAGCGTGTTCATGATCGAAGAGGGACTGCTCGCGGTTCTGTTGCCGGCCACCAGCGAAGCCGCGGCCCTGGAAGTGGCGGCGAAGATCCGCATCCTGGTGGCGGGCCTGCACCTGCGCCACCGCACCGTGACCAGCCAGCTCAGCGCCTGCATGGGGGTCACCGGCGCCGGCCGCGGGCAGAGCCCCGATGACGTGCTGAATCGGGCCCGGCGAGCACTGGCCCAGGCACGGGAGGAAGGGGCGAGCAGTATAAAGGCGAATTAGCTGTTCGCTGTCCGCTATCCGCTTTCCGCTGGAGGGTCGTCGCGAGATTCTGGGGATAGTGCTCTAGCGGATGGCGGATAGCAGATAGCGGATAGCGCTATGCCAGCTCCGGGTACGGCAGCAGCAGGGACTGCTCTCCCCGCCCTTTGCCACGGCGGGCGCGGCGCCTGGGCAGGGTGAGAGGCAAGCCCAGCAGCCGGTAGAGGGCCTTCAGATCGTCCTCGCCCAGCTCGCGCTGCTGGCCGTTGCGCAGGGTCGAAGGCAGCACCACCGGCCCGAACCGCACCCGCTTCAGCCGGCTCACCGTCAGGCCCGCGCTCTCGAACAGCCGCCGCACCTCGCGGTTTCGCCCTTCCATGAGCACCACGTGATACCAGTGATTGGTGCCGGAGCCGTTGTAGTACTGGATGTCGCTGAAGCGCAGCAGCTCGCCCTCCACGTCCACGCCTTCCTTCAGCGCCAGCAGCTGAGCTTCGTCCAGACGGCCGTTCACCCGCACCGCGTACTCGCGATCCAGGCCGGTGGACGGGTGCATCATGCGGTGCGCCAGAGCGCCGTCGTTGGTGAGCAGCAACAGCCCCGAGGTCTGGACGTCCAGACGGCCGACGGAGATCCAGCGTCCCGCGCGCAATGGCGGCAGGTCGTCGAAGATGGTCCGCCGACCCTCGGGGTCGTGGCGGGTGCAGATGACGCCGGCGGGCTTGTTCAGCACCAGCACCCGGCAGCCGTCGGCGGGGGCTCGGCTCACCGGCTTGCCGTCCACGGCGACGGCGTCGTCGGCCGCCACCCGCTGCCCGGTATGAGCCACCTCGCCGTTCACGGTCACCCGACCGTCGGCGATCCACTGCTCCATCTGCCGGCGCGAGCCGAGACCCAGCTCCGCCAGCAGCTTGTGCAGCTTTTCCGCGGGCGGAGCGGGCTCGGACCCGCGGGATCGATCAGCGCTACGGGATCGATCAGCGCCGCGGGAACGTGGGGAGGCGGACGATCTCCGCGGAGGGTGCCTCCTCGCCGGCTTCGTCGCGGTGGCTTTCGACCGCCGGCTCGGCGTCGCGGGCTTCTTCGGTTTCTTGCTGGGCGGCATCGGCTTGCGCGGGCTCGTCCTCGGTTTGATGTTCGGCGGCCTCGGCGGCCTCAGGGGATGCCTCGGCGGATGCCTCGGCGGATGCCTCGGCGG
>JAWLGU010000071.1:16273-25573 GCA_041690675.1 Pseudomonadales bacterium
GGATGCCTCGGCGGATGCCTCGGCGGATGCCTCGGCGGTAGCCTCGGCAAAAGCCGTCTCGTCGTCCTGCTCGCCGGCGCCGGTATCGCCCGCCGAGGCTTCCTCCACCACCAGCGGCTCGATGAGCGAGCGGATCTCGGCCAGCGGCGGCAACTGGTCCAGGCTCTTCAGATTGAAGTAGTCCAGGAACGCTCTGGTAGTACCGTACAAGCTCGGCTTCCCGGGCACCTCACGCTGTCCGACCACGCGAATCCAGCCGCGTTCCAGCAGCGTGCGCATGATGTTCTGGCTGACCGCCACGCCGCGCACTTCCTCGATGTCACCGCGGGTCACCGGCTGCTTGTAGGCGACCAGCGCCAGGGTCTCGAGCAGGGCCCGGGAGTAGCGCGGCGGCTTTTCCTCCCACAGCCGGCTTACCCATTCCGCCAGCTCCTGGCGTACCTGATAGCGGTAACCGGAGGCAACCCGCTTCAGCTCGTAGCCGCGGCCTTCCGCCTCCGTCTCGAGCGCCTGCAGGGTGTCGCGGATCTGCGCCCGGCCCTCCTCCGAATCGAGCTCACCGTGGGCGAACAGCCGGGTGAGCTGGTCCACGGTCAGCGGCTCGTCGGCGGCCATGAGCGCGGCTTCGACGATCTGCTTGAGCTTGCCCGGGTCGATGACCTCACTCATCGGCGGTCACCTCGGTAGCCGCAGCGTTCGCCGCGGCGCGCACGTAGATGGGGGCGAAGGGCTCGTTCTGCACCAGCTCCAGCAGCGACTCCCGCACCAGCTCGAGCAGCGCCAGGAAGGTCACCACCACCCCCATGCGGCCCTCTTCGGCCTTGAACAGGCTACCGAAGGGCACGAAGTCCCGCGCCCCGCTCACCCGCTCCAGCACGTCGCTCATGCGCTCGCGCACGGACAGCGGCTCGAGCTGTACGGCGTGCCGCTGAAACATGTCGGCGCGCTTGAGCACCTGGGCCAGCGCCAGCAGCACGTCGCGCAGGTCCACGTCGGGATCGGCGTGCTGGCGCACCAGCTCCGGGCGCTGGGCGCGAGCCAGGAAGATGTCCCGCTCGAGACGCGGGAGCTCCTCCAGGGTCTCCGCCGCGGTCTTGATCTGCTCGTACTCCTGCAGGCGGCGGATCAGCTCGGCCCGGGGGTCGTCGTCGTCCTCGTCCTCGCTCACCGGCCGGGGCAGCAGCATGCGCGACTTGATCTCCGCCAGCATGGCGGCCATCACCAGGTACTCGCCGGCGAGCTCCAGCTGCATGGCCTTCATGAGCTCCACGTAGACCATGTACTGCTCGGTGATCTCCGCCACCTTGATGTCCAGGATGTTCAGGTTCTCCCGGCGGATCAGGTACAGCAGCAGGTCCAGCGGGCCCTCGAAGGTCTCGAGGAACACCTCCAGGGCTTCCGGCGGGATGTAGAGGTCGGTGGGGAGCTCGCGGACCGCTTCGCCCCGCACCAGGGCGACGGTCTCCTTTTCCGTTTCCCGGATCTCGTAGAGCCTGGGTCGCTGCACCTGGGTCGCCTTCACTTGTGAGAGATTCCGATGGCGGCGCGCACGTCCTCGAGGGTCTCCCGGGCCGCGTCACGCGCTTTCTCCGCCCCTTCCAGCAGGATGGACTGTACCAGATCCGGATCCTGCTCGAACTGCCGGGCCCGCTCGCGCATGACGGCGAGCTCGGCGTTGATGGCGTCGATGAGCGGCTTCTTGCAGTCCAGACAACCGATGCCCGCGGTCCGGCAACCTTCCGCCGACCACGCCAGCACCTCTTCGTTGGAGTAGATCCGGTGCAGGTCGTACACGGGGCAGACGTTGGGATCGCCCGGATCGCTGCGCCGCACCCGGGCGGGATCCGTCTTCATGGTGCGGATCTTCTCGTTCACCGCGTCCGGCTCTTCCCGCAGGGTGATGGTGTTGTGGTACGACTTGGACATCTTCTCGCCGTCGAGGCCCGGCACCTTCGGCTGCTCCGTCAACAGCGCCTGAGGCTCCGGCAGAATGATCCGGCCGCCCCCTTCCAGGTACCCGTAGAGCCGCTCCTGATCGCCAATGGACAGGTTCGGCTGCTCGGCGAGCAGGGCCCGGGCCCGCTCCAGGGCCTCCGTGTCGCCTTGCTCCAGGTAGCGCCGGCGCAGATCCCGGTAGAGGCGCGCCGCCTTCTTGCCCATCTTCGCCACTGCCGCCTCGGCCTGCTCCTCGAAGCCCGGCTCGCGCCCGTAGATGTGATTGAAGCGCCGGGCCACCTCCCGGGTGAGCTCCACGTGGGCCACCTGATCTCCGCCCACCGGCACCCGGCCCGCCCGGTAGACCAGAATGTCCGCCGACTGCAGCAGCGGGTAGCCCAGGAAGCCGTAGGTGGCGAGATCGCGGTCTTTCAGCTTGGCCTGCTGATCCTTGTAGCTCGGCACCCGCTCCAGCCAGGACACGGGCGTGATCATGGAGAGCAGTAGATGCAGCTCCGAGTGCTCGAGCACCTTCGACTGCACGAACAAGGTGGCGGCGCCCGGATTGACCCCCGCGGCCAGCCAGTCCACCACGGTGTCCAGGGTGTACTGCTCGATGTGCTGGGCGTGCTCGTAGTCGGTGGTCAGCGCGTGCCAGTCGGCGACGAAGAAGTAGCACTCGTACTCGTGTTGGAGCCGGGCCCAGTTCTTGAGCGCTCCGTGGTAGTGGCCCAGATGCAGGCGGCCCGTTGGACGCATGCCGGATACCACCCGGCTGCTGGAATCTCGACTGGTCAAATGGAGGAGCCTTGAGCTGGAATGGGGGGATTATAAGGGTATCTGTCGCCGACGTTCAGCCCGCGGACGCGGCGCTGTCCGCTATCCGCTATCCGCTATCCGCTGGAATGCGACCAACCCGCCTCTTGCGGATAGCGGATAGCGTCACTCAAACTTCCCGAGCCCCTGGCGCACCACCTCCGGCACGCTGCCCGTCAGGTCCACGATGGTGGTGGGGACGAGGCCGCAGCTGCCGCCGTCGATGATCAGGTCCACGCTGGACCGCAGGCGCTCGCGGATCTCCTCCGGGTCGGAAAGCGGGCTCGAATCCTCCGGCAGGCGCAGGGTCGTGGTGGCCATGGGGGCCTGCAGGGCGTCGAGCAGGCCCAGCGCGATGGGGTGATCCGGCACCCTGAGGCCGATGGTCCGCTTCTTCGGGTGCACCAGCCGCCGCGGCACCTCCCGGGTGGCCGGCAGCAGGAACGTGAACGGCCCCGGGGTGAGCTGCCTCAGGATGCGGTAGCTGGGGTCGTCCACCCGGGCGTAGGTGGCGATCTCGGAGAGGTCCCGGCAGGCGATGGTGAAGTGATGATTCTTGTCGAGCCGGCGGATCTGCCGCACCCGCTCCAGCGCCGCCTTGTCGCCGATCTGGCAGCCCAGGGCGTAGGTGGTGTCCGTGGGGTAGACGACCAGGCCGCCCCCGGCGACGATCTCGGCGGCCCGGGCGAGCAGCCGCGGCTGCGGATTCTTCGGGTGAATCGTGAAATACTGGCTCAAGTTCGCTCTCGCCGTCGTTACAGTGGGGCGCGGATTTCATTATTATCACACGCTCACCCGTTCCAGACTCAAACTCCCTATGACTCAGCTGTTGGACTTCGTGCCGATACTGATCTTCGTCGCGGTGTTCTTCACCAGCGACATCTATTGGGCCACCGCCGCCCTCATGGTGGCGGTTACCGCCCAGGCGGGAGGCTACCTGCTGCTGAAGAAGCCGCTGAGCCGGGAGCTCATGATCACCCTGTGGGCGAGCCTGATCTTCGGCGGGCTCACCCTGTTCTTCCGCAACGAGACCTTCATCCAGTGGAAGCCCACCATCGTCAACTGGCTGCTGGCGGCGTCCCTGGTGGGCAGCTTCTACGTGGGTCGCACCAACCTGGTGAAGCGCCTGCTCGGCCATCAGCTCACCCTGGTGGACGAGGTTTGGACCCGGCTGAACTTCGGCTGGGCCTTCGGATTCTTCTTCGCCGGCGTGCTGAATCTGCTGGTGGCCTACAACTTCTCCATGGAGTTCTGGGTCAGCTACAAGCTCATCGGCGGATTCGCCCTCACCTTCCTGTACATCGTCATCACCATGATCTACCTGTCGCGCAAGGGCTTCCTGCGCGAGACCGCCGGCGAGGCGGGCGACCCCGCCGGTCCGAGAGACCCTTTGCATCACGGAATCGAAGAGAAAAGCTGAACCCATGTCGCGTTTCCTTACCGGGCGAGCCACACGGCGCGCCGTCACCCGTACCGCCACGCCCGTGCTCATCGTTCTGCTCCTCGCCGCCACGCCGGCACCAGCCGCGCGAGCGGAGACCGCATACGTCTCGGACGAGTTGGAGATCACCTTCCGAAGCTCGCCGTCCAACCGCGCTGAGATCATCAGGATCCTCAGGAGCGGCACCCGGCTCGAGGTGCTCGAGCGGGACCCGAGCGGCGAGTGGGCGCGGGTCACCGGCCCCAGCGGCACGGAGGGCTGGGTGCGGGTCCAGTACCTGGTGGATCAGCCCATCGCCCGGGACCGGCTCGAGGCGGCCAACCGCGAGGTCACCCGGCTGCGGGAGACGGTGGCCGAGCTGCGCCAGCGCCTGGAATCGGTGCAGAGCGAGCGCACGGCGGCCCAGGACAGCGCAACCGGCCTGACCAGTCAGGTCAGCCAGCTCGAGCAGGAGCTCGCGGAGATCAAGCGTGTCTCCGCCGGCGCCATCGAGACCGCCGCCGCCAATCGCCGGCTCGAGGAGCTCAACACCCGCCTGCGCGACGAGATGACGGCCCTGGTGGAGGAGCGCGACCAGCTGCGCAGCAACGCCCAGCAGCGCTGGCTGATGATCGGCGGCGGCCTGGTGCTGGCGGGGCTGCTGCTGGGCCTGGTGCTGAAGAGCCGGCCGCGGCGCAGCGCCTGGACCTGACGGAGGCAGAGCCATGACCGTCCTCAGCGTGAACCTGAACAAAGTTGCGCTGATCCGCAACGCCCGCGGCGGCGACACGCCCAGCGTGCTGGACGCCGCGCGCACCGCGCTGGCTGCGGGCGCGGCGGGCATTACGGTGCACCCCCGACCCGATCAGCGGCACATCCGGCCCGACGACGTCCTGAAGCTCGCCGAGCTCGTCCGCGAGCACCCGGGCATCGAGCTGAACATCGAGGGCAACCCGTTCTCGGGGCCGCGGGAGAACGGCTATCCCGGCTTCGACACGCTGGTGGAACAAGCGCGCCCGCACCAGGCGACCCTGGTGCCGGATACCGACAACCAGCTCACCTCCGACCACGGCTGGGACCTCAGCGGTGACAACGGCCGTCTGCAGGCGGCCATCGCCCGCTATCAGAGCCTGGGTGCCCGGGTGAGCCTGTTCATGGACCCGGTGGCCGAGCAGATCGACGGCGCCGAGGCCTGCGGCGCCGATCGTATCGAGCTCTACACCGGCCCGTTCGCCGAGGTGGTGTGGGCCCGAGGAATCGACCACCCGGAGAGCCTGGCGATGCTCGAGCGCTACCGGACGGCCACCCGCCACGCCGTGAGCATCGGCCTGGGGGTCAACGCGGGGCACGACCTCGACCTGACGAATCTGCCCCTGTTCCGCAGGATTCACGAGGTGGCGGAGGTCTCCATCGGCCACGCGCTCATCAGCGACGCGCTGAACATGGGGCTCGACACGGCGGTGAGGCGCTATCTGGCCGCCCTTGACGAGGAATGACCGGATGAACCACCACACCGACGCGCGGCCCCCCCGGCACGCCGCCAGGATCGCCCTGTTGTGCACGCTGCTGCTCGGCACCGCCCCGGCCATGGCCGGCGACGAGCCGCCCCGGGTGCGCCTCACCACCACCCTGGGGGCCATCGACCTGGAGCTCCTGCCGGAGCGGGCACCACGAACCGTCGCAAATTTTCTCGAGCTGGTGGACCAGGGCTTCTACGACGGCCTGATCTTCCACCGGGTGCTGGCCAACTTCGTCATTCAGGCCGGCGGCTACGACGCCGACATGAACTACCGGGAGCCGCCGGGCACCGTGCCCAACGAATCGTTCAACGGCTTGCGCAACCGCAAGGGCACCGTTGCCATGGCGCGCCAGTCGGACCCGGATTCCGCGGACGCCCAGTTCTACATCAACGTCAACGACAACACCCACCTGGACGCCCAGCCGGGGCAACCGGGGTACACGGTGTTCGGCCGCGTCGTCGACGGCATGGACGTGGTCACGGAGATCGAGCTGACGGACACCCACGTGGCCAACGGCATGGCCGGCGTGCCCGAGACCCCGGTGGCGATCGAAGCGGCCCGTCGACTCTAGCGCCTGCGCTGCACCGGGCCTTGCTCCACCCCGCCCCCGGCTGCCGTTCACAGAGCTCGGTACGGGCAGGTATGATGGCGGCCTTTTAGCGGACATCGCCATGAGGACCCTGTTCATCGCCGCAGTGAGCGCCCTGTTCTTCGCCGCGCTCGTCACCGAGCTTTCGAGACGCCTGTGGCCCGGTGATTACTTCGCCCTGCTACTGCTCGCCTTCGTCGCGTTGTTGCTGTCGGGGCTTCTGAATCTGCGCCTCGCCGGCCTGTTCACCGCCGCGTCTGCACAGCGCCCGGCCCCCCCGGGCGATCGGCGCGAGCCTGCCCGGAAGCGCGGCGGACGCGACGACAGGGGCGGCAACGGCCGCGGACGGGCTCCGGCCAAAGCGGAACAACCACGCCCCCAGCCCGCCCCCGCGAGCGCCGGACCGCGGGAGTCCGGCACGGTGAAGTGGTTCAACCGCACCAAGGGATTCGGCTTCGTCATACGCGAGTCCGGCGAAGAGATCTTCGTGCACCAGCGCTCCATTCGCGCCACCGGCGACGGCGACCAGCGTCGGCGTCCGGCCCTGCGCGACGGCCAGAAGGTCACCTTCGTGGTGGCGGACCGGGAGAAGGGCCTGCAGGCGGAAGACGTGGTACCGGCCGACCAGGACTGACCGATGAACCTCAAGCGTCTGCTCAACGAGCGCCTGGGGACCGCCCTCGAGGCGGCTCTCGGCGAACCCGCGCCGCCGGTGGTGCAGCCCGCCGCGCGCCCGGAGTTCGGTGACTACCAGGCCAACGGCGTAATGGGCGCGGCCAAACGGGCCCGACGCAATCCCCGGGACCTGGCCCAGGCCGTGCTGGAGCGCGCCGACCTCGGCGACCTGGCGGGACGGGTGGAGATCGCCGGCCCCGGCTTCATCAACATCACCCTGGGCGACGAGTTCCTCGCCCGCACCGTCGCCGAGGCGCCGCTGACGCAAGCAGCGCCGGAGGGCCAGACCGTGGTGGTGGACTACTCCAGCCCGAACCTGGCCAAGGAGATGCACGTCGGGCACCTGCGCAGCACCATCATCGGCGACGCGCTGGCCCGGGTGCTCGAGGCCCTGGGCCACCGGGTGATTCGCCAGAACCACGTGGGCGACTGGGGTACTCAGTTCGGGATGCTGCTGGCGTTTCTCGAGGAGACTGGCTCCGATTCCGACCTGCTGGGAGATCTCGAGACCTTCTACCGCGCCGCCAAGGCCCGCTTCGACAGCGACCCCGAGTTCGCCGAGCGCAGCCGCCGGATGGTGGTGGGCCTGCAGCGCGGAGAGCCGGAAGCGCGACAGCGCTGGGAGCGCTTCATCGACATCTCGCTGTCCCACTGCCAGCAGGTCTACGACCGCCTCGACGTCACCCTGGCCCCGGAGCACGTGAAGGCCGAGAGCGCCTACAACGACGACCTGCCGGCGGTGGTGGCCGACCTGGACCGGCAGGGGCTGCTGCAGGAGTCCGAAGGCGCACGCTGCGTGTTCCTGGAGGAATTCCGGGGCAAGGACGGCGAGGTGCTGCCGCTGATCGTGCAGAAGTCCGATGGCGGCTACCTCTACGCCACCACCGACCTCGCCGCCGTGCGTCACCGGGCCCGCGACCTCCAGGCCGACCGGGTGCTGTACCTCACCGACGCCCGCCAGAGCCTGCACTTCCGCCAGGTATTCGCGGTCGCCGAGCGGGCGGGCTTCACCCGCCCCGGCATGCGCCTGGAGCACCATCCTTTCGGCGCCATGCTCGGCACCGACGGCAAGCCGTTCCGCACCCGAGAGGGCGAGGTGGTGAAGCTGACCCGGTTGCTCGACGAAGCGGAGGCCCGGGCCTTCGCCCTGGTCACCGAGAAGAATCCGCAGCTGTCGGAAGAGGAAAGGCGCCGCATCGCCCACGTGGTGGGCATCGGCGCCGTGAAGTACGCCGACCTGTCGAAGAACCGCACCAGCGACTACGTGTTCGACTGGGAGCAGATGCTCTCCTTCGACGGCAATACCGCGCCCTATCTGCAGTACGCCTACACCCGCATCCAGAGCATCTTCCGCCGCGGCGCGGTGGACGAGGCCGGCCTCGCCGGCGAGATCGTCCTGCAGGCGGGCCAGGAGCACGCGCTGGCCGTGGCCCTGCTGCGCTTCCAGGAGACCTTGGAGCAGGTGGCCGACGACGGCTTTCCGCACTATCTGTGCGGCTACCTCTACGACCTGGCCACCCTGTTCATGCGGTACTACGAGGCCTGCCCCATCCTCAACGCCGAGCCGCCCCTGCGAGTCAGCCGGCTGCTGCTGTGCCGGCGCACGGCGGAGACCCTGCAGACGGGGCTGGGGCTGCTCGGCATCGCCACCGTCGAGCGCATGTGAGCCTCCCGCCGCGGGCCGTGCTCAGACCCCGAGCACAACCCGGGCGACGAGGAAGTAGACCAGCAGCCCGCTGGCATCGACGATGGTGGTGACGAAAGGCGCGCTCACAACCGCCGGGTCCACCCCCAGCCGCTGCGCAGCCAGGGGCATCAGCGATCCCACCACGGCGGCCAGCGTGCACACCACCACCATGGTAAGGGCCACCACCGTGGCCATCTCCCAACCGAACACGGCACCGACGACCAGGAACGCGGCGGCCGCCAGGGTGGCGCCCATGAGCGTGCCCACCCCCGCCTCCCGCAGCCCCACCCGGAAGAAGTCGCCGGCGCGCACGTCGTCGATGGCCACGGCCCGGACGATGGTGGTGGCGGACTGGGCGCCGGTGTTGCCGCCGATGCCGATCAACAGCGGGATGAACAGGGCCAGGGCCACCACCTGCTCCAGGGTGGTTTCGAACGCCGCCAGCACGTTCACGGTGAGAATGGCGGCGAGCGCCAGCAGCGACAGCCACACCACCCGGCTCTTCACCAGTTCCAGCGTCGACACCGAGAAGTACGGCCGGCGCAGCGGCTCCGCGGCCCCGGTGCGCGCCACGTCCTCGGTCTCCTCCATGCGCAGCACGTCCATGGCATCGTCCACGGTGACGACGCCCACCAGCCGGTCGCCGGCCTCCACCACG
>JAWLGU010000072.1:0-24976 GCA_041690675.1 Pseudomonadales bacterium
CTTGGCCTTGGGTTTCGCCTTGCTGCGGGTGCGTTTGCGTGCCGGCTTTCTGCTGCGCACCAGGTCGTCGTAGAAGATGAACTCGTCGCAGTTGCTCATCAGCAGATCGGAGGTGGAGTTCTTCACCCCCACGCCGATCACCGTCTTGGCATTCTCGCGGAGCTTGCTCACCAGGGGCGAAAAGTCGGAGTCGCCGGAGATGATGACGAAGGTGTCGATGTGCTCTTTCGTGTAGCAGAGGTCCAGGGCATCCACCACCATGCGGATGTCGGCGGAGTTCTTGCCCGACTGACGCACGTGGGGAATCTCGATCATCTCGAAGGCCGCCTCGTGCATGGCAGCCTTGAACTCCTTGTAGCGCTCCCAGTCGCAGTAGGCCTTCTTCACTACGATGGACCCCTTGACCAGCAGCCGCTCGAGCACCGGCCGGATGTCGAAGCGGTCGTACTTGGCGTCGCGCACCCCGAGGGCGATGTTCTCGAAGTCGCAAAAGAGAGCCAGATTGCCGTCGCCGTTCACCGATCACCTCATGTTGTCGTAGTTGCCGCCTGCGGGGCGGGCAGCGCCTTCAGCCGGCGGTCAGGCTCGAGAACGTCTTGCCTTCCCGCGCCAGGCGCTCGAGCAGCGGAGCCGGTTTCCAGGCGTCGCCGTACTCCCGCTGAAACGCCAGGATGTCCTGATATATCGCGTCGAGTCCCTGCTTGTCGGCCCAGAACATGGGGCCGCCTTTCACGTCGGGAAAACCGTAGCCGTTGATGTAGACGATGTCGATGTCGCAGGGCCGGATGGCGATGCCGTCCTCCAGGATGCGCGCGCCCTCGTTGATCAGCGGGTACAGGCAGCGCTTCAACACCTCCTCGTCGCTGATCTCCCGGCGCTCGATGCCGAGCTCCCGGGAGGTCTCTTCCACGAGCTGCACCACCTCCGGGTCCGGCTGACCGGCGCGGCTGCCTTCCGGGTAGATGTAGTAGCCGCGGTTGGTCTTCTGGCCGAAGCGGCCCAGTTCGCACAGCTTGTCGGCGACCCGGGCCGTGATGGGCACGTCCTCCGGCTTCATGCCGGCGAGCTTGCGGGCCCGCCAGCCCAGATCCAGACCCACCAGGTCGTTCATCTGGAAGGGTCCCATGGGCATGCCGAACTCCTGGATCACCTTGTCCACCTGATACGGGGTGGCACCCTGCAGGATGATCTCCCCGGCCTGGCGGGTGTAGCCCGCCAGCATGCGGTTGCCGATGAAGCCGGGCGCGTTGCCGGAGAGCACCGCCACCTTGCCGAGGGTCTTGCCGAGCTGCATGGCGGTGGCGATGGTGGTCTTGTCCGTCTTCGCGCCGCGCACCACCTCGAGCAGCCGCATCACGTTGGCGGGGCTGAAGAAGTGCAGACCGATCACGTCGCCCGGCCGGGAGGTGGCGTTGGCCATGGCGTCGACGTCGAGCCCCGAGGTGTTGCTGGCGATGATGGCGCCGGGCTTCGCCACCTCCTCGAGCTTCCTGAACACCTCCACCTTGACGTCCAGGTTCTCGTACACCGCCTCGATGATCACGTCGGCGCCGCCCAGGTCCTCGTAGCGGGTGGTGCCGGTGATGAGGCTCATGCGCCGGTCCACGTCCTCCGCGTTCATGCGGCCGCGCTGAACCTGGATGTCGTAGTTGCGGCGGATGACGCCGAGCCCTTTGTCCAGCGCTTCCTGGTTCATTTCCAGCACCGTGACGGGTATGCCGGCGTTGGCGAAGCACATGGTGATGCCGCCGCCCATGGTGCCGCAGCCCACCACGCCGCCGGAACGGATTTCCTTCACCGGCGTGGCTCTCGGCACGTCCGGGATTTTCGCCACCTCGCGCTCGCTGAAGAACACGTGGATCAGCGCCTCGCGCTGGGGGTGCTCCAGGCACTTGCGGAAGTTCTCCTGTTCCACCTGCATGCCGGCGTCGAAATCGCCGAGGTTCACCGCGGCCTCGACGCACTGGATGATCATCTCCGGCGCAAACCGGCCGCGCATGCGCCGGGCCGCGTTCTTGCGGGCTTCGGCGAAGATCTCCGGGTTGTCCCGGTCTGCGGCAATGCGCTCGTTCTCGTCGCGAATCTTGCGGAGCCTGGCACCGTCGGCCACCACCCTGCGGGCATACTCGATGGCGCCATCGACGATATCGCCCTCGATCACCTCGTCGACGATGCCCAGGGCCCGGGCCTGGGGCGCGGGAACCGGATCACCGGAAAGCATCACCTGGAGGGCCTTCTCGGCACCGATCAGCCGCGGCAGGCGCTGGGTGCCGCCGGCGCCGGGAAGCAGTCCCAGTTTCACCTCCGGCAATCCCACAGGGGCCTTCGGTGCTGCCACGCGGTAGTCGCAGCAGAGTGCCACCTCCAGACCGCCGCCGAAGGCCGTACCGTTGATGGCGGCCACCAGCGGCTTGCGGCTGCGCTCCATCATCTCCAGCACCTCGTGCAGACCCGGACCCTCCGTGGCCGCGGCGCCGAACTCCGAGATGTCGGCCCCGGCAATGAACGCGCGCCCGGCGCCGGTGAGCACCATGGTCTTGACCTCGTCGTCGGCCAGCGCCCGGCTGACGCCGTCGTGCAGACCCTGGCGCACGCCGCTGGAGAGCGGATTCACCGGCGCGTTGTCCACCGTCAGCAGCGCAACGTCGTTCTTCTTCTCGTAGTGGACGGTACCTTTCATGGCGGTTCCTCGGGACGGGCTGGGAATCCGGCACTATAGCCGATGTGGCGGGCCGGCGTCGCGGCTGCGCCGCTTCAGCCGACGAGGGCTTGGAAAATCCGGCCCCAGAAGCGGGAGGGGCGGTTACGGGTGAGCTCCACCCGGTCGGCGCGGTCGCCGACGAGCTCGATGGCCTTGGCCCCGAGCCAGCGCAGAGGCTCGGGTTCCCAGCGGCGCGGGACGTCCTCCACCCAGGGCAGCTCGGTGAGTGAAGAGGCGCGTTCCAGTACCAGATCGGTGAGTATCCGCGCCGCCAGGTTCGAGGCGGCGACGCCTTCGCCCACGTAGCCACCGGCCCAGCCCAGGCCGGTGCGCGGTTCGTAGCTGACACAAGGGCGCCAGTGGCGCGGCACGCCGAGCACGCCGCCCCAGCCGTGACTGACGGGAACGTCCCGAAGCTGGGGGAACAGCTCGCGGAGCAGGGTGGCGACCCGCTTCACCCGCGGGTCCTGCGGCTCGACGATGCGCCGGCGCCGGGAGCCGAAGGCGTAGCCGGCACGGCCGCCGAGGGCCAGGCGTCCATCCGCGGTGCGCTGGCCGTACATGACCACCCGGCGATCGTCGCCGAAGGTTTCGCGGTTGCGGAGTCCGAGCTCGGACCACAGTGCGTCGGGGAGCGGCGCCGTGGCGACCATCATGGAATAGATGGGCACCATGTCCCGTCCGTGGCCCTGCAGGCTTGGCGTGTACGCCTCGGTGGCGCGCAGCACCCGTTGGGCCGTCACCGGGCCGCGGAGCGTATGCACCTGCCCCGGCTCCAGCCGGTCGACCGGGGTGCGCTCCAGCAGGCGCACGCCCAGCGCGCGCACCGAGTCGGCCAGCCCGCGCGCCAGCCGCGCGGGCTGAATCGCGGCACAGTGGGCGAAGTAGAGCGCGCCGTGATTCGGCGTGATGTTCAGCCGCTCGCGGGAGGCGGCGGCATCGAGCCAGCGGTAGTCGTTGTCGTCGAAGCCGAGGTCGAGCAGGCGATCCAGCTCCCGGCGGTGCCGGTCCGTCTGGAACGCCGCGGTGGCGACGCGAAGGCTGCCGCCACGGGCGTAATGGCAGTCGATGTTCTCCGCCTGGGCGACCCGACCCACCTCGTCCACCGTGTCGAACAGCGCCCGTTGCAGGGCCATTCCTCGGCTGCGGGTCTCGGGGTCCTCCAGCAGGGCGTCCACGCCCCAGGCGGCGCCGATGCACCAGCCGCCATTGCGGCCGCTGGCGCCGAAGCCAGCCGTCTCCGCCTCGAACACGGTGACGTCGAGACCCGGCTCGGCACGCTTCAGGTAATAGGCCGTCCACAGCCCGGTATAGCCGGCGCCGACGATGGCGACGTCGGTGCGCGGCGGAAGCTCGGGTTGTTCCGGGTCCGGCAGCTCGTCGAGGCCATCGAACCAGAGGCTGCCGTTGTGGAAAGGGTTTCCGGGCGCCGGGCTCATTCCTTCAGTTCGGCGGCATGCCGCTGAATCCCTGATTCACCAGCAGATGGACCCAGATGGACAAGCCGTAGCCCAGGGCAATGGCCGGGGTCCAGCGCAGGTGGCTGAAGAACGTGTAGTAACCGCGAGCCTGGCCCATGAGGGCGACACCGGCGGCCGAGCCCACCGAGAACAGGCTGCCGCCGACACCGGCGGTGAGGGTGACCAGCAGCCACTGCAGGACGTCCATGTCCGGGCTCATCTCCAGCACCGCCACCATCACCGGGATGTTGTCCACCACCGCCGAGAGCACGCCGATGATCGTGTTGGTGATGGTGGGTCCGAGTTCCAGGTACATGAACTCGGAGGCGTGGGCCAGGTAGCCGATGAAGCCGAGTCCGCCGACGCACATGATCACGCCGAAGAAGAACAGCAGGGTGTCCCATTCGGCGCGGGCCACCTCACGGAAGCTGTCGAACGGCTGGATGTCGCCCGCTTCGCCGTATGACTCATTGTAGGCGAGATCGCGGACATGGGTCACCCGAAGGTAGTAGCCGTAGATCTTCAGGTACGCAAGCCCCGTCATCATGCCGAGGAACGGTGGCAGGTGCAGGAAGTGGTGAAACGACACCGCAGTGGCCACGGTGGCCGCGAACAAGGCCATGATGCCCACCGCGCCGCGGCGCATCCTCACCCGTTGCTGCTCGGCTTCCGGCTGGCCGCGCTGCACCGCCAGGAACATCATCGACGCGGGCACCAGGTAGTTGACCGCGGAGGGGACGAACAGATTGAAGAAGGTGGCGAAATCCAGCACGCCCCGCTGCCACACCATGAGGGTGGTGATGTCGCCGAATGGGCTGAACGCACCACCGGCGTTGGCGGCTACGACGATGTTGACGCAGCCGAGTGCCACGAAGCGGGGACTGTCACGGCCGACCGCCATGATCACGGCGCACATCACCAGCGCGGTGGTCAGGTTGTCGAGCGCGGCCGAGATGAAGAAGCTGAGCACGCCGGTGATCCAGAAGAGGCTGCGGTAACCGAAGCGCTGCCGCACCAGCCAGGAGCGCAGGGCATCGAAGATCTGCCGCTCGCTCATGGCGTTCACGTACGTCATGGCTGCCAGCAGGAACAGGAACAGCTCCGCGAACTCCAGTAGGAACTCCCTCACCGCCTCTTCTACCGCGTGCGGCTCGCCGACGCTCGCGTACTGCAGCGCGATCATCGCCCAGATGATGCCGGCCGCCAGCATCACGGGCTTGGACTTCCTGAGATGGGTGAACTCCTCGGCGATGACCACCGCGTACGCAACTACGAAGGTGGCGAGGGCGGCCAGGCCGACCCAATGTCCAGTCAGATCCATGCGAATAGCCGCTCCCAGCAGTGTGTCGAGTGATCGGGGGTCGGTCCGAAGTTTAGTCGTGGACCGCGGATGGCGCTACCGAGCCCCCGGTGCGAAGGTCAGCACCACATCGTCGGCGGCGAGTTGCGGAGGCTCGGAGCCGGTCAGCCAGATCACCTTGTCGCCCCGCAACGCGAGCAACCGCTTGCCTTCTTCGCCCAGCTCGGCTCGCAGCCGTGACTCGTCGTAGGCGTTGGTGAGCGTGGTCTTGCGGAAGACCCAGCCAGTCGCCAGTCGCTGGTTGAGGTTGCGTATGTCGCCCATGTCGTTGAGCAGAGGGCGGCCGCCCAGAGTCACCGCCAGGCTGTACAGGCCCTGCTCGCTGTCCGGCCGCCCGATCTGGAAGATGTTGCCGCGACCCAACTCGCTGCCGAAGTCGGTGCAGACGAGGGCGTTGTAGTCGTCGTTGTCCGTGGCCGCGATCAGGTAGCCGAAGCGATTCAGGTTGAGATGGTGTTCCGCGAGCTCGGAGAGGATTTCGCCGTAGAAGACGTCGATCCCCCGGTAGCGAGGCTCGCGCAGATGGCTCCAGTTGCGGTCGGCGATCGTCACCGGCAATTTCATGTCGAGGAGCTGCTCCGCCAGCGCGGTGGTCCATGGCGAGGCACCGACGATGAGCACGCCCTCCGGACCGGAGGCACCGAGGCCCAGGAGTCGCGCCACCGGCGTCAGGGTGAGCCCGTGCACCACCACCGTGACCACCACGACCGCGAAGGTGAGCGCCACCAGCCGATCGCCGTCGGCAATGCCGTGCTCCGTCAGCGCCACGGCGAAGAGGCCGGAAACCGCCACCGCCACCACGCCTCGCGGGGCGATCCACGCGGCCAGCAGGCGCTCCCTCAGGCCCACGCCGGCGAAGGCGGTGGAAAGCAGCACGGCGGCTGGGCGCACGACGAACAGCAGCAGGACGAGAAACAGACCGTCGCGAGGATTCAGCGCCTCCAGCGTCGACAGCTCGAGGTTGGCGGTGAGCACCACGAAGACGCCGGACACCAGCAGCACGGTGACCAGTTCCTTGAAGCGACGCAGCTCGGTGAGGCTGGCGATGCGTGAGTTGCCGATGGTCACCCCTAGCACCGTCACCGTCAGTAGCCCGCTTTCCTCCAGCATCAGGTTCGATACCGCGTAGGTGACAAGCACGGACGCCACCACCACGGGCGCCTTGAGATACTCCGGAACCTTGCCGCCGATGAAGGCCCGCACCATCAGCGTTCCCAAGCCGTATCCGCCCACCGCCGTCCACACCGCGGCGCCGCCCAGATGGAGCGCCAGCTGATGCGGATCCAGCTCGGCATTCGCCACCAGAACCGCTTCGAACACCAGCACGGCCAGGAGGGCGCCGACCGGGTCGGAAAGGATGGCATCCCAGCGCAGCAGCGAGGCGGCGCGCGGCTCCAGTCGTGCATTGCGCAGCAGGGGGATCACCACGGTCGGCCCAGTCACCACCAGGATGGCGCCCAGCACCAGGGCGGTGGGCCAGCTCAACCCGGCGGCGTGACGTGCCGCCAGGGCACCGAGGGCGAACGCGATGGCAGCCCCCAGCGTGACCATCCGGCGCACCGCCAAGGACGTTTCGCGAATCTCGGCGAAGTCCAGGGAAAGGCCACCCTCGAACAGGATCAGGGCCACGGCCAGGGCGACCAATGGCCGCAGCAGATGGCCGAAGTCGCTCGCCGGTTCCAGAAGACCGGTGACCGGGCCGGCGATGAAGCCTGCTGCGAGCAGCAGCACGATGGCCGGCATTCTGGTGCGCCAGGCCAGCCACTGGGCGCCGGCGCCCAGCGCGCCGATGAGAGCGAGCTTACCGATCAGCACGTCCACGAGGCGGGCTTACGGAGATCGCAGACGTGCGTTTGCGGACATGGTGGATCGCTGACCCCTTAGACGGGCGGCGGCCACCGTAGCACAGAGCTCAGTGGCGCGCGACGGTTGTGCACCACGCTGGCGCACGCGGCCCGATGCTGCCCCAGTATGGTGGGCGCGGCGGGCGCCGAGTCGCGCAAAGCCGCCTGCCGGTGGGCCGCCTCGGCATGGCACGCTGCTTGCTGCCGCGGGGAGTCCATTGGCGAGTGGGTGTAGATGCCCGTCCAGTTTCGGGGGCTGAGGGCGTTCTGTGCGGCTGCCGAGCGCCTGAGCTTCAAGGCAGCGGCAGACGAGTTGTGCCTCACGGCCTCCGCCATCAGCCATCAGATCAAGGACCTGGAGACGTACCTGGGTGTGCGGCTCTTCGAGCGGCGCACCCGTGCCGTGGTGCTCACCGAGGACGGGGCTGCGCTGCTGCGGGAGGTTCAGGAGCACGTGCAGGCGTTGGAGCGGTCCGTGGCCCGCTTTCGCCAGCGTCCCCAGCGTTGTCCGCTGGTGATCCGTATGCCGGAGTTCTTCGCCAGCGAGCTGTTCATGCCGCGGGTGGCCGAGTTCTCGGAGCACAACCGGCACATCGATCTGCGCATCGAGACCACCGGACCCAAGGAATCGCCAGGCGGTCGGGCGGACGTGAGCATCCTGCTGACGGCGTCACCGCCGCAAGGCGCGTGCAGCCGGCTGTTGTTCCCCATCAGCTACGTGCCGGCGTGCAACCCGGAGTTGCATCAGCGCTGGAGCGGCGACGGCTACGGCGCGCTGGAGCAGGCCACCTTGCTGGTTCATCAGGCGCGCCCGCGGGCGTGGCACCGGTGGGCCGAGCTGGCCGGGCTGCCGCCGCCGTCGCCACGGCAGATCATCCGTCTCGACAGCATGTTCGCCCTGGCCCGCGCGGCGCAGCGGGGTGTGGGCGTCGCGCTGATCCCCATGCCGATCAGCCAGACCTGGTTCGATTCCGGCGCTCTGCGCAGGCTGTTCCGCCAGGACCTCGTCACGGCGGACAGCTACATGGTGGTGGCGCATCCGGCGAGCGAGCATCCGGAGTCGGCGGTGGTGCTGTGGCGATGGGTGGCCGATACGTTTCAGCAGCGCCACACGCACGCCTGAAGTCCCTTCATCCATCGGCGGAGAAACCATCGTTTGTCGGCGCCGAGTCCGCGCCGTAGCTTGGTCGTCACCGTCACCACAGGAGCTTGATCATGACGTTCTCCGTACCTTTCCGAGTTTCCGGCGCACTGAGCCGGGCTGTCGCCGCCGCCATCGTCGGTGGCGCGCTGGCGGGACCGGCCCACGCCGCCTACCACCTCACTGCTTTCGACGGCACCGCGGGCTTCGACGAGATCATGGCGGCGGATTACGATGCCGCCCGCGCGTCGCTGGAGCGGCCGAGCGTCGACCTGGACCGTTACGCCAGGCATGCCAACCTGTGCGTGAGCCGGTTGATGACGGGTGAGATCGACGCCGCCCTGGGAAGCTGTCAGCGGGCCGTGGACGTGGCGCCCGCTGATTTCGCCTACTCGCTGGGACCGACGTTCCATCGCAAACGCCTGGCGGTGCTGACGGACCTGTACTCGAACCGGGGCGTGGTCAAGGCCATGAGTGGGGACTTGTACGGGGCCCGGGCCGACTTCGAACGTGCCCTCAGACTCGACGGCGACAACGCCAACGCACAGCGCAACCTCGATCATCTGGCGGCCCGGGAGGTGGCGCGAAGCGACTGACCCGGGGGCCGGGCTCCCGCATTCGAACTCGAGTAGCGGCCATCGATTGACGACCTTCGTGTCGGTAGGGCGGCAGCGTTCCGTAGGCTGTCGCAGATGGTCGAAGCACGCGAGCAGACAGGGGCGCGGGAGCCGTCTCTGACCCCGGAGGACAGGGCGGACCGACCATGGCACGCCCTGTCCCCTGACGTGGCCGTGAAAGCCCTGGCCGCGGACAGCACGTCAGGGCTCACGGGAGAGGAGGCTCGGGCACGCCTCGAGCGTTTCGGCGCCAATACCCTGCCGCGCAGGAAGCGCGCCGGTGTCGTCCGGGTGTTCTTTCGTCAGTTCGTGGATCCCCTCATCTACGTTCTGCTGATCGCCGCGGTGGTGTCCCTGGCGATCGGCAATCTGGCTGACGCGGCGTTCATCGGCGCAGTGCTGCTGTTCAACGCCGGCCTCGGCACCTACCAGGAGTCCCGGGCGGAAAGTGCCGCGAGCGCCCTCGAGCAGGTGATGACCATCGTCGCGCGACTGGTGCGCGACGGCCGGGAGCAGGAGATGGACAGCGCCGATGTCGTGCCGGGTGATCTGGTTCGGCTCGCTTCCGGCGATTCGGTACCTGCCGACATCCGCCTGCTCGGCGCGGACGATCTGCGATTGGACGAGTCGCTGCTCACCGGGGAGTCCACACCGGTGAGCAAGGACGCCGGCGCGGAGCTTGCCGAAGACACGCCGCTGGCGGACCGGGTCACCATGGCACACGCGGGCTGCACCGTGCAGAGCGGCCGTGCCTCCGGCGTGGTGACCGCCACCGGCCGCGGCACCGAGCTCGGCCGCATCGCCGAGTCCCTCACCGAGGAGCAGCAGGTGCCGCCCCTGGTGCTGCGCATGCGCCGATTCACCCGCACCATCGCCATCGCCATTGCCGTGGTGATCGTGGTGCTGGGGGTGGTGCAGTATCTGCGGGGCGCCGAGCCGGTCGACCTGTTTTTTCTGGCGGTGGCGCTCGCGGTATCCGCCATTCCCGCGGGGCTGCCCGTGGCCATCACCGTGGCGCTCTCCATCGGCTCGAGCCGGATGGCGGAGCGGAACGTCGTGGTGCGCAAGCTGCCCGCGGTGGAAGGGCTCGGCGCCTGCACCTTGATCGCCTCCGACAAGACCGGAACCCTCACGGAGAACCGCCTGACCGTTCATCGCCTGGTAGCGCCGGATGGCAGCGATGTGGAGGTGACCGGCGGCAGCGACGAGCTGGCAGGCGAGTTTCGAACCGGTCAGGGTGCGGTGGATCCGGGCGACGCACCGTGGCTCGCCGCGCTGCTGGAATCGGGCGTGCTGTGCAACGAGGCGCGGGTGTCGCCGGCGCAAGACGGCATCCGGGCGGAGGGTGATACCGTGGACGTGGCGCTCCTCGTGGCCGGGTGCAAGGCCGGCATCAGCCGCGAGGCGCTGCTCGAGGCGCACGAGCAGGTCGGCGAGATACCCTTCGAGTCGGAGCGGCGCTTCGCGGCCACCTTCCATCGCGCCGACGGGGCCGTCTCGGACGGGGCCGTCTCGGACGGGGCCGTCTCGGACGGGGCCGTGATGGCCCACGTCAAGGGTGCCACCGAGGCGGTGGTGGCCATGTGCGACGCCGATGCCCATGCGGTGGGCGAGCTGGAAGAACGGCTGGCCCGCCAGGGATACCGGGTGCTCGCCCTGGCTCGCGGCGAGGTGTCCGAGGAGACGGCCCGCGAGGGCGATGCGGCAGGCCTTCGTGGGCTCGAGTTTCTCGGCCTGGTGGGGCTGATCGACCCGGTGCGCCCGGAGGTGGGGGATGCGGTGGCGCGCTGCCGCAAGGCGGGCATCAGGGTGTGCATGATCACCGGAGATCACCCCGCCACGGCATTAGGCATCGCGCGGGAAATAGGCTTCGCGGCGGACGAGGACGAAGTGCTCACCGGAGCGGCCATCGCCGAGGCGGAAGAGCGTGGTGAAGACCTTCGCGAGCGGATCCGTCACACCACCGTGTTCGCCCGGGTGGAGCCGCTGCAGAAGACCACGGTGGTGGACCACCTGCTGGAGGCCGGGCACTTCGTGGCCGTCACCGGTGACGGGGTCAACGACGCGCCGGCGTTGCGCCGGGCCCACATCGGCGTCGCCATGGGGCGAAGCGGTACCGATGTGGCGCGCAACGCGGCGGATCTCATCCTCACGGACGACAACTTCGCGTCCATCGTCAACGGGGTGGAAGAGGGCCGCATCGCCTACGACAACGTGCGCAAGGTCGTCTGGCTGCTCGTCAGCACCGCGGTGGCGGAGCTGGTGCTCTTCGTGCTGGCCGTGGCGCTGGGCCTGCCCCTGCCGTTGACCCCGGTGCAGCTGCTCTGGCTCAACCTGGTGACCAACGGCATCCAGGACGTGGCCCTGGCATTCGAGAAGGGCGAGCCGGGGGTGCTGGAGCGGCGGCCGCGGCGGCCCGACGAGCCCATCTTCGACCGGCTGATGCTCGAGGAGGTGTTCGTCTCGGGCCTGTACATGGGCCTGGTGGCGTTCGCGTTCTTCTACGTCCTCGTCGGCCCGCTGGGTTACGACACCTTCGATGCGCGCAACCTGCTGATCCTGCTGCTGGTGCTGTTCGAGAACGTCCACGCGTTCAACGTCCGCTCCGAGACCCGCTCGGCATTTCGCATTCCGCTGCGCGCCAACCCGCTGCTGGTGCTGGGCGTATTGCTGGCGCAGGGTGTCCACATCGGGTCCATGTTCATTCCGGGCTGGCGCGATCTGCTGCAGATCGCGCCGGTGACCGTCGCCACCTGGGCGTTGCTGCTCGCCGTCACGCTCAGCAAGTTTGTCGTGGTGGAGCTGTACAAGCAGTTCCGGGGGAGAAAGCTGGCGGCTAGTGCCTGGTCCAGGTGAAGATCCGCAGCGGCGGCAGGTTCAAGATCTCGTGCCCCACCTGGGGTGCTCCGAACACGGGACGCGCGTAGTCAGCCACGCGGTCGGTGACCTGATAAACCACGAACCGTCCGCCCGGCGACAGGCAGGCGTGTATCTCGCTCACCACGGTACGAGCCAGCTCCGGCGGCAGACTGGAGAACGGAATCCCGGAGACGACTGCATCGGCGTGGGCGACTCCGCGCGCGCCGAGCTCGGCACGGATGCCGCTGGCGCAGCCGTGGATGACCTCCAAGCGGGGGTCGCCAATGCTTCGGAGGCCCGGAATGAACGCTGCCGTGCGCTCGATCACCAGCAGCCGTGCATCGTCTCCCAGGGTTTTCAGCAGCGCCCGCGTGGTACCCCCCGTTCCCGCACCGAGCTCTACCGCGGCGGCGGCGGACTCCAGCCGAGCTGCCTCCGCCACCCGCCGTTCGAGGAAGTGCGAGCTGGGCACCAGGGAGGCCACCACTCGGGGCGACTTGAGGAACGCTTGGAAGAACTGCCACCGCGCACGCGCCCTTGCACCGTTCATGGCGTGTCCCTTCGAAACGATCGCGACAACTTAACCGAAACCGCGGGCCTTCGCGATGACCTCCCACAACGGCCTCAGCGGTTCAGCGGCGCTTCGGTCCTTCGGGAGGTCTCGCTCCGTCCACGGTCTTCTCGGTGTCGGAACCCATGGGGTCGAGATGGGGCGCGCGGCCGGCGGCCAGGTCCTCCAGGGTGTAGCCCAGGTAGTCGGCGTGCAGCGCTCGGGTCAGCGCCACCGCCATGAACACCAGCAGCACGCAGAACGGGAAGCCCAGGGTGGTGATCACGTTCTGCAGCGCGTTCAGCCCTCCGCCCAGCAGCAGGGTGCCGGCGATGGTGCCGGTGAGCAGAGTCCAGAACACCCGCTGTCCGGTGTGCGACGGTTTGTCGGCATGACGCGACAGAAGGTCGATGACGAGAGCCGCGGAATCCGCGGAGGTGGTCAGGAAGATGACGATGATGAGCACGCTGAGCAAGGAGGTCACGGTGGCGAGCGGGTAGTTCTCGAGGAACGAGAACAGCGCCACCGAGACGTCCGCCTTCACCTGTGCCGCCAGTGCCACGCCGTTGTTCAGCTCCAGATCGATGGCTGCCAGGCCGAACACGGAAAACCACACCAGGGTGAACAGGAGCGGGGCCCCCAGGGCTCCACCCACGAACTGGCGGATGGTCCGACCCTTGGAGATTCGGGCGATGAAGATGCCGACGAACGGCGCCCAGGAGATGGTCCAGGCCCAGTAGAACACCGTCCAGCTGCGCTGCCAGTGGGTGCCCTGATAGGTCTCCGTCCAGAATGCGAGCCAGGGCAGGTTCTGCAGGTATTCCCCCAGGTTCTGCACCATGCCGGCGGTGACGAACAGGGTCGGCCCCGCCAGCCACACGAACAGCAGGATCATGAGAGCGATGACGATGTTGAACTCCGACAGCCGCTTTATGCCGCGGTCGAGCCCCAGGGCCACGGACACCGTGGCCACCGCAGTGATGACGGCGACGATGGCGATCTGCCACCCCGCACCCTTGGGCAGGTCCACCAGGTAATGGAGCCCGCTGTTGAGCTGCAGGGTACCGAGCCCGACCGACACCGCCACCCCGAACAATGTTCCCAGCACCGCGACGATGTCGATGGCCCAGCCCCACGGGCCGTAAATCTTCTCGCCCAGCACGGTGTAGAAGATGCTGCTGATGCGCATGGGCAGCCCGTGGCGATAGGAGAAGTAGCCGATGGCCAGCGCGGGCAGCGTGAAGATGGTCCAGGTGTGCAGGCCGAAGTGGTACAGGGCGATGGTCATGGCCAGCTCGGCGGCCTCCGGCGTGCCCGCTTCCACGTCCACCAGCGGTGGGGCGGCGAAGTGGGACATGGGTTCCGCCACGCCCCAGAACATGAGAATGGTGCCAATGCCGGCGGCGAACAGCATGGCGAACCAGGTCAGAGTGCCGTACTCGGGCGCCTCGTGATCCGCGCTCAGGCGGATCTGCCCGTAGCGCGACAGCGCCACCCAGACGAGAAAACCCAGCAGCCCGGTGACGCTGAGGATGTAGAACCAGCCGAAATACGCCACCGTGAATCCGGTGATAGCGCCGAAAAACGCGGAGAATTCGCCGTGGAACGGAATGGCGAAGGCGACGAACAGCGCCGCAATTGCCGCCGAGGCGAAGAATATCTGCGGAATCGCGTTCAGACCGAGCCGGTCCGACAGTCGTTCGAGCATGGTTCCTCCGGAGCGAGCGCGAAGAGAGCATACAGGATTGGGCGCGGGGATCGCTAATTGCTAGTCGCTATCCGCTGTCCGCTATCCGCTATCCGCTAGAGGCGACGACGCGAACCTCAACCGATTCCTCTAATTTGGTGTGCAGAAAGAACGCCTCAATCTTGCGAGGAGCTTCCAGCGGACAGCGGACAGCGGACAGCGGATAGCGGATAGCGACCTTCATTCCATCCACCGCTCCACGTTCACCACCAGCGCTTCCAGGTGGTTGTGGGCTTTCTTCTCCACCCGGAACGCCTGCAGGTCGTCGAGCAGGGCGTCCACGGCGTCGTCGTCCACCCGCACGTGCAGGGCCGCCAGGTTGCCCGGATGCACCTGGGAGCCTTCGTGAAAGCCGTCGCTGTCGCGGCCGTCGATGCGCGGGTACACCAGGTAATGCTGCACGTCGTGACGCTCGATGATGGCTTCGATGACGTCGGTGTACTCGAAATGAACGCTCACCATCACCAGCTTCACGAGGCGGATTCTCCGGCGGCCTTTCGGGTCATGCGCGCGCGGATACGGCCGAAGGCCCGGCGCAGATCGTCGAACAGGGTGAACACCACGGGGATCACCACCAGCGTGAGCAGCGACGAGGAGGCGACGCCCACCGCCACCGAGACCCCGAGGGGCGAGCGGGATTCGCCGCCGGCTCCGAAACCGAGGGCGATGGGCAGCATGCCGAGCATGGTGGAACTCGCGGTCATCAGCACGGGACGGAAGCGCACCTGAGCGGCTTCCCGGGCGGCGTCCAGGGTTGCGCGGCCCCGGGCTTCGAGCACCAGGGTGTAGTCCACCAGCAGGATGGCGTTCTTAGTCACCAGCCCCATGAGCATGATGAGGCCGATGAAGGCGAACACGCTGAAGGTCATGTCCAGCAGCCACAGCGAGCCGAACGCGCCGGCCGTGGCCAGCGGCAGCGACATGAGGATGGTGAGGGGATGCAGCAGCGACTCGAATTGCGCCGCCAGCACCAGGTAGATGAACACCACCGACATGACCAGGGCGATGGTGAGGTAGTAGAAGGATTCCTGAAAGTTCTGCGCCATGCCGGCGATCTCGAAGTCGAGCTCCGGCGGCATCTCCCGGGTGATGAAGCGTTCCACCTTGGTCACCGCGTCGCCCAGCGCCACCCCGGGCGGAGTCGAGGCGGATATGGTGGCGGAGCGTTGGCGATTGAAGTGATGGACGGCGCTGGGCCCGACCGACTCCTCGACGTCCACCAGGTTGCCCAGCGCCACCAGCTCGCCGGCGCCGGAGCGCACGTAGAGGTCGGCGAGCATGGAGGGGACCATGCCGCCACGGCTGCTGACCTGGGTGATCACGTCGTAGCGCTCGCTGCCGCGCTCGATCTGCGAGATTTCCGGCTCGCCCAGCATGTAGCGCAGGGTGTTGGAGATGTCCGCCACGCTGACACCGCTCTCGGAGGCCTTGTCGCGGTTGATGTCTATTTCGACCCTGGGCGCGTTCACCTCGAGATCGGAATCGACCCCGACGAACTCGCGCTGAATTTCCATCCAGCGCATCAGTCGTTCCTGCTGGCGGGCCAGCTCGTCCAGGTCGCTGTGCTGCAGCACCACCTGGAGCGGCGCACCGCCGCCGCCGGGCCCGCCGCCTCCGGACAACACGAAGGCACGCCCCATGGGGATGGCATCGAGCCGGCCGCGAAGCTCCTGCATGATCTCCTGCTGGTGGCGATCCCGTTCCTGCCGCGGCGTCAGCTTGGTGAAAACGATGCCGCGGTTCACCTCGCCGGGGCCGGTTCCCGAGAGGGCAATGGCCTGGAACCAGTGGCGCACCTCCGGAGTGGCCGCCAGCACGGCTTCGATGTCGCGGGCGTACTCGTCCGTTTCCCGCAGGGTCGCCCCCTGGGGCACTTCGAAGAAGATCATCAGATCTGCCCGGTCCGCTTCGGGGGCGAATTCGGTGGAGAGGTCCAGGAATGCGGCGACGCCCGCGATCAAGGCGCCGAGACCGATGAGCACCGTGAGGACCCGGTGCCGGAGCGCGGCGCCGAGCAGCCGCTCGTAGCCGCGCTCGAGACGCTGAAAGCCACGTTCGGAGGCATGATAGAGCCGGCCACGGTGGCTGGGCACCCGGATGAAGCGGGAGCAGAGCATGGGCGTCAGGGTGAGCGCCACCGCCGTGGAAGCGAGCACCGTCACCGTGACGGTGACCCCGAACTCGAAGAAGAACCGGCCGATCATCCCGCTGGTGAAGGCCACCGGAATGAACACCGCCGCCAGCGAGAGGCTGTTGGCGATGGCCGGGAAGGCGACCTCGGTGGTGCCGGTGCGCGCTGCAGGCTTGGGCTCGGCGCCTGCCTCCAAATGCCGGTAGCTCGATTCCAGCACCACGATGGCGTCGTCGACGACGATGCCGATGACCAGGATGAAGGCCAGCATCGACAGCACGTTCAAGGTGAAGCCCAGGGCGTAGATGAGCGCGAACCCCGCCGCCAGTGAGGTGGGAATGGCCAGGGCCACCGTGATGGTGCCGCTCGGGGTGCGCAGGAAAATCAGCACCACCAGCACCACCAGCACCGTGGCCAGGACGATGGTCATCTGCAGGTCGGCAATGTTCTCCTCTACGAACTCGGTGTCGTCGGTGGCGATCACATAGGAGAGTCCCGGGGGAAAGCTGCGGGCGATGGTGACCATGCGCGCTCGCACCGCTTCGGAGAGCGCCACCGCATTGGCGTCGCTCTGCTTGACGACGCCGAGTCCCACCGTGGGCTCGCCGGAGAAGCGGGCGAGCTGCCGGTCGTTCTCCACGCCGTCTACCGCCTCGCCCACGTCGCGGATACGCACGGGGCCTTCGTCCGTGAAGGTGATGATGAGGTCGTTGATGGGCTCGGCGGCCCCGAACTGGCCCCGGGTCTTCACCAGGAACTCCCGCGCCAGGCTCTCGATGCGCCCCGAGGGGATGTCGATGTTGTTGCGCTGGATGGTGTCCACCACGTCCTGCACGGTGAGGTGGTGGGCGGCCAGCCGGGCCGGGTCGATGCGCACGCGCACCGCGTAGGAGCGCTCGCCGCCGATGATCACCTGACCCACGCCGCGAACTCCGGCCAGGCGCTCCTCGATCTCGTTGTCCGCGTACTCGGACATGCGAATGGTGTCCCAGCGCTCGTCGCCGATGAGCGAGATCCACATGATGGCCTGGGCGTCCGGATCGAGCTTCTGGACGATGGGCTCCTCGATCTCGTCCGGCAGTTGCCGCCGGGCCCGCATCACCCGGTCGCGCACGTCCTGGGCCGCGACGTCGATGTCGCGCCACAGCTCGAACTCCGCGGTGACCGTCGCCACCTGCTCGCGGGCCGTGGAGCGAAGCTCCTTCAGCCCCTCGATGGTGTTGATCTCCTGTTCCAGGGGCTCGATGACCTCGGTTTCCAGGACCTCGGGCTCGGCGCCCAGCAGCACCACGTTCACGCTCACCACGGGGAAATCCACGTCCGGCTCCTCCCGAACCGGAAGCTGGTTGAACCCGTAGATGCCGAAGATGGCCACGGCGATCCAGATCACCGAGGTGAGCACCGGCCGGCGGATGCAGAAGTTCCAGATCACGTGGCGGCGGCCTCTGCCGGCGGCGCTGCCCGCTCCGCAACGATCTCCACAGGCGAGCCTTCGGCGAGCCGCAGGTGACCGGTGCGAACGACCCGTTCGCCGCGGCGGACGCCGTCCGTGATCTGCACCAGTCCCGGATTCCGCAGGCCGATGCTCACTCGCCGGGTTTCCGCACGACCGTCTTCGCCCACCACGAAGACGATGTACCCCTGCCGGGTGGGCACCAGCGCCTCCTCCGGGATCACCAGCGCCTGGCGCCGTCCCACCGTGAGCAGCGCGGTGGCGAAGGTTCCGGGCTTCAGCAGCGCATTGGGGTTGTCGAAACGCGCCTTGACCAGAATGTCCCGGGAGCGTTCGCTGACGCTGGGGCTCACGAAGGTGGTGGTGGCGGAGAACGTGCGGTCCGGATAGGCAGTCACCGCCAGCTCCACGGGCTGTCCGGGCTCGATCCGCCCCATGTGGCGCTCCGGCAGGGTGAAGTCGATTTCGAGCTGATCGGTGCGGTACAGCGTCGTCAGCAGCGCCCCGGCCTGAACGTAGTCGCCCTCGTCCACCAGCGCCTCGGCGATGCTCCCGTCGAACGGCGCGTGAATGCGGGCGTCCGCCAGCCGCTCCCGGGCCAGGTTCACCTCCGAGCGCAGCCGGTTGACCTCGGCCCGGGCGGCACGCAGGTCGGTGGCGGCCTGGTCGCGAACGTCCTCGGTGGCCACCTGCTGCTCGAACAGCCGTTCCACCCGGGCAAGTTCCCGCTCCGCGTTGTGTTGACGCGCCTCCGCCGCCTCCAGCGCGGCCCGCCGGGCCTCGAGCTCCTGGGTGAGCTTGCGGGTGTCGAGCTCGAACAGCAGCGCGCCGCGCTCCACCTGCCCCCCTTCCTCGAAGGCGATGCGGGTCACCCGGCCAGGGATCTCCGGGCGCAGCTCCACGGTCTGGAGGGCGCGCAGCGTGCCGATGCCGCGGACCGTCTCCATCAGCGTCTGCTCCCGCACTTCGGCCACGCGCACCCGCACCGGCGGCTCGGCCTCGTCGGCGGGCCCGGCGTCGCCGCCACAGGCGCCGAGCAGCAGGAGCACGAGCGCTGCCATCCGCCGGCCGCGCGGGGAGGGGTGAACAGGCATGTGGCTGGACATGAAGCCATGTTCTGGGATTGGCCGTGAGTAGGCAAATGACGTGCCTGGACCGGCGAGGGTGGTCTCGCCGTGGCGGCGCCGCTATAGTCCCAGCCGGTTCCGCGCCCGGAGGGGCACTTGTCAGGAGGTATCGGGATGAAGACCAGAGTCTGCGAAATGCTGGGGATCGACTTTCCCCTGTTCGCGTTCAGCCATTGCCGGGACGTGGTGGCCGAGGTGAGCAAGGCCGGCGGGTTCGGCGTGCTGGGGGCTGCTGGACACACCCCGGAGAGCCTGGAGATCGAGCTGAAATGGATCGACGAGCACGTGGAGGGTGCGCCCTACGGGGTGGACCTGATCGTGCCCACCAGCATGGAGGACAAGGAGGGGGTTCTGACCCCGGAGGAGATCGAGGCCCGCATCCCACCCGAGCACAAGGCCTACGTCAACCGCATCCTGGCGGAGCACGGCATCGCCACGGAAGACATCTGGTCGCGTCCGGTGGGACAGAGCTTCGCCGCCGGCATGCGGGAGCGGGGCGCCGCCGCGGTGCTCGACGTGGCGTTCTCCCACCCCATCAAGCTCATCGTCAACGCCCTGGGCGTGCCGCCCAGGATCATGCTCGACCGCGCGCGGCAGGAAGGAGTCGCGGTGGCGGCTCTGACCGGCGCCAAGGAGCACGCGGTGAAGCACGCCGAGGCCGGCGTCGACATTCTCGTGGTGTCGGGCACCGAGGCGGGCGGCCATTGCGGCGAGATTTCCACCCTGGTGCTGGTGCCGGAGGTCATCGAGGCGCTCGAGCCCTACGGCGACATTCCCGTGCTGGCTGCGGGCGGCATCGTCACCGGCCGGCAGATGGCCGCCTGCATGGCCATGGGCGCTGCCGGAGCCTGGACCGGCTCGGTGTGGCTGACTACCGCCGAGGCCGAGACCAACCCGGTGGTCAAGGAGAAGATGCTGGCCGCCAACTCGCGCCAGACGGTGCGCTCGCGCAGCCGGACCGGCAAGTACACGCGCCAGCTGCGCTCCGCCTGGACCGACGCCTGGCAGGCGCCGGACGCGCCGGAGCCGTTGCCCATGCCGCTGCAGAGTCTGGTGAGCGAGCCGGCCTTGCGCACCATCGACAAGCTGGCCGAGGCCGGCGACCCCGGCGCCCGGCAGCTCGCCACCTACTGGGTGGGGCAGGGCGTGGGGCTGATGAACTCGGCGCAGTCCGTTCGCTCCGTGGTGGCGGGCTTCATGGAGGATTTCGCCGCCGCCGCCGAGCGGCTGAGCGCGCTGGTGCAGGACTGAGTGGCGGGCATGGTGGAACGGCTGATCGAGAACTTCATCTATTCAGCGCGCTGGATTCTGGCGCCCATCTACCTGGGGCTGAGCCTGGCGCTGCTGGCGCTGGGCATCAAGTTCTTTCAGGAGGTGCTCCACGTCCTGCCCGTCATTCTCGAGATCTCGGAAGCCGATCTGGTGCTGGTGGTGCTGTCCCTCATCGACCTGGCCCTGGTGGGCGGACTCATCGTGATGGTGATGCTGTCGAGCTATGAGAGCTTCGTTTCCCGCCTCGACATCGGCGACGCCACCGAGAAGCTCGGCTGGCTGGGCAAGATGGATTACACCAGCCTGAAGAACAAGGTGGCGTCCTCCATCGTGGCCATCTCGTCCATTCACCTGCTCAAAGTCTTCATGGACACGCCCAACATCGCCAACGACAAGCTGCTCTGGTACGTGCTGCTCCACCTCACGTTCGTGGCCTCGGCCTTCGGGATGGGCATACTCGACCGCCTCACCCGGCCCCAGACGGGGGTGCAGGCCAAGGCGCCGTAGGCCACGGCCGGGGCGCCGTGACCGCGGGCCACGGCCGGGGCGCCGTGACTTGATCGTGATCAAGATGCCTCCAGCAACGCCGGACTAACGTCTCCGGAGGTTGCACAGGAGGCAGGTCATGCAATATCTCGCCAGTGAAGATTCCCGAACGCTGAAGAAGGTGGGTATCAACGTGGCGGTGCTCATCGGAGTGGCGTTGGCCCTGATCCTCGTTTCCACCGTCCTCGGTTGATCTAGGTCGAGGACGCTCTCCCACGGGCGCACCCGTTACGCGGAGGCGCCCGTCTTTTTTCTTCAGATCGCTTTCGAGAAGCCGGTGGTGTTCGGCGCCAGGTAAGCGTCGAAGGCCATGCAGATGTTGCGGATCAGGAAGCGCCCCCGCGGGGTCACTTGGATGGCCGCGGGCTCCAGCTCCAGCAGACCCTCCGCCGCCATGGTCTCGAGGGTTTCGAGCTCACGGGCGAAATGGCGGTGGAAATCGATGCCGTGCCGGGCGGAGAACTCGGCCGTGTCAATGCGGAAGTGGCACATCAGCTCAACGATGAGATCCCGGCGGATCCAGTCCTCCGCCGTGAGCACCAGCCCCCGTTCCACCGGCAGACGTCCGGCGTCCACCGCGGCCTGGTACGACTTCAGATCCTTGCAATTCTGCGCATAGACGCCGTCCACGCTGCTGATGGCACTGACTCCGAGGCCGATCAGGTCGCAGTGCCGGTGGGTGGTATATCCCTGGAAATTGCGATGCAGGCTGCCTTCCCGCTGTGCCGCGACGAGGCTGTCGTCGTGGCGGGCGAAGTGGTCCATGCCGATGTAGACGTAGTCCGTGGCGCAGAGGGTGTCGATGGCCAGCTCCAAGAGCTCCAGCTTGGTCTCCGCCGCAGGAAGATCCACCACGTTGATCTGACGCTGGGTCTTGAAGCGCTGGGGCAGATGCGCGTAGCTGTATAGAGAGATCCGGTCCGGGGCCAGGTCGAGGATGATCTCCAGGGTGCGAGCGAAGCTGGCCGGTGTCTGCAGCGGTAGTCCGTAGATCAGATCCACGCTCAGCGACCGCACGCCGTTCTCCCGCGCCGCCTCCATGATGGCGCGGGTATCCTCAACGCTCTGGATCCGGTTCACCGCCGCCTGCACCGCCGGGTCGAAATCCTGGATGCCCAGGCTCATCCGGTTGATGCCCAGCCGGGTGAGGAAGCGGATGCGCTCGGGATCCACCGTCCGCGGGTCGATCTCGATGGAGAAATCGCTGTTCGGGCCGTCGGCGAGCGCGAAGCGCTGACGGAGGCTCGAGAACACCTCCTCGAGCTGCAGGTTGCTCAGGTAGGTGGGCGTCCCTCCGCCGAAATGCAGCTGCTCCACCCGGTGCGAGCCGGGCAGGCGCTCGCTCACCATGGTCATCTCCCGCAGCAGCCGCTCCAGGTAGCCAGCCGCGTGGCGGCGGTTGTTGGTAATGATGCGGTTGCAGGCGCAGTAGTAGCAGACGGTGGCGCAGAACGGCACGTGGAGGTACAGCGACAGCGGGGCGGACTCCTTCGCCGCCAGCCGCTTCAGCGCGTCCTCCAGGCTCGACGCGTGGAAGGACTCGCTGAACAGATTGGCCGTGGGGTAGGAGGTGTAACGGGGACCATTCACATCGTAGCGGCGAATGAGATCCGCTTCGAAGCTGCTGGAGTCGTGGGTCATGGGAGTTCTCGCGATGGTACTGCTTGGGTGGCTGCTAGCGCTCCAGATGAACCGCCAGCGCCTTGAGCTGATCGGGGTCCTCCAGGGTGACGTGCGCCCGGCTGGCGGTGACGAGACCGGCCTTGGCGAAGCGGGCCAGCACCCGGGACAGGCACTCCAGCGTCATGCCGAGGTAGTTGGCGAGGTCGGTCCGGCTCATGGGGGTGGGCACCACCCGCGGGTCGCGGCCCTGCTGCTTCATCCGCCGGGACAGCGTCATCAGGAATCCGGCCACCCGTGCGCCGGCCGCGCTCTGGCTCAGATTCATGTGGTCGTCGGCGCTCATGCGCTCGGCCTGGCCCACCAGGCGCAGCAGGGAGTCGCCGCCGCCGATGCGCCAGAGGGCGGGCACGTCTTCCAGCCGCACCCGGCAGGCGGTGCTGGTCTCCAGGGCCACGGCCGAGTCGCGGTAGCAGCCGTCGGCCTGGCCGGAGAGACCCAGGAGCTCCCCGGGAAAATAGAAGCCGGTGATGTACTCCTCGCCGCTGGCGCTCAGCGCGAAGGTCTTGTATGCCCCCGAGCGCACCACGAAGCAGGCTCCGGCCACGTCGCCGGCCCGGTACAGGTACTCGCCCTTGCTCATGGGAGCGCTGGGCCTCACACAGGTGCCGAGCTCGTCGAGGGCCTCGCCCTGCAGCCCTGCCGCCAGGCACAACCGGCGGGTGGGGCATTCGTGACAATGGGCAACGGTGTTCATGTACCGGACTGTGCGTTCTGGCACCGCCGTCATGAATACGGGAATACCCTTAGCGCTCAGTACTGCCGTTCGGGCATCTCGACCCGCATGCCCTCCATCGCCTCGGTCACGATGATCTGGCAGGAGAGCCGGCTGCGCTCGTTCACGTCGAAGGCGAACTCGAGCATGGCCTGCTCGAGCTCCTCGGCTTCGCCGGTGAGCGGGCGATACGATTCGGGAACGTAGACATGGCAGGTGCCGCAGGCGCACATGCCGCCGCAGTCCCCTTCGATGCCGGGCACCGCGTGATTGACGGCGCCCTGCATGATGCTGGTGCCCACCGGCACCTCCACCTGGTGCTCCGTGCCGTTGGCCTCCACGTAGGTGATCATGGGCACGGCTAGCGCTCCCTGCGGGTGCGGCCGTCGCTGGCGGTGCGGGAGCCGACCTCGCGCAGCGCCGCGCTGAACACCAGCCCCTGGTCCATGGTCACCTTTGTGATGGAGGCCTCCAGGGTGAGCTCTTCGCCGTCCCGGGTGAGCCCGCGGATCTCGTTGCGCTGGCCCATGAGCCGGGAGGCCTCCGGTGCCGTAGCGAAGCGCTCCATGAAGCGCTGGTGCTGGTCGCGAAAGCGTTCCGGTATCAGCACCGCCAGGCTTTGCCCCGGCAGGGAGCCGGCGGGATAGCGGAACAGCCGCTCGGCGCTGGGATTCGCGTAGACGATGGTGAGGTTCTCGTCGACGTTGACGATGGCGTCCGCCGAGATCTCCAACAGCCTGGCGGCCAGCCGCCCGGCGGAGCGGGCGCGGTGCTGCCGGGCCTGCTCCGCGGTCACGTCCACGAGCATCACCAGGTAACTCACGGGTGTGGTGGGCAGCCGGCCCACGCGCACCCGCACGGGCTTCTCGACCCCGTTGCGGTCGCGGCACAGCAACCAGACGTGGGCCAGCTCCGGCGCCTGGGGCTGCTCGGCCCAGCGCCGCAGCCAGACCAGCGGGTCGAGCCGGCGATGCTCCTGCTCGGGCAGAAAATCCACGATGTTGCCGCCCACCGGCACCCGCTCGGTGGCCAGCAGCGCGTTGGCTGCCGCGTTGCCTCCCAGGATGCCGCCGTCGGTGCCGATGACCAGCACTGGGTCGGGCAGCGCCTCGAGCAGAGTCGAGGCGCTGAGCTCTTCGAGTACCATGGCCCGAAGCGCGCCGTCAGTAGGCGGCCTGGGAGGCGTTCAGGACGTTCATGTCCGACTTCTTGTCCTCCATGGCTTCCAGTACACGAAGATCCGCATTCACCGGAATCCCGGCGGCCTCGAACATTTCCTTGGTGCGCGGGGTCACCAGGCCGGCCCGGACCAGGGCGGGCATCATCAGGTCGTTCACCGAATGGATCTGGCCGGGCGGCAGATCACGGGTGATGCCGGCCGCCTCGGCTTCCTTCATGCCGGCCGCGAAATCCGCGGGATCGATGCCGCTGACCTCGAGAACCTTCAGGAACCCGGCGTCCATCGGGCCCACCTGTCCTTCCATGAGAATCCGCACGGCGTCGAAGGCGAACTGAGCCAGGTCCTCGCGCTCGTCGGGATGCAGCGCGGCCACGGTGGGCGCCAGGTACACGTGGCCGAACGACACGTGCCGGGACTCGTCGCGCATGACGTTGAAGGTGATGGACTTCAGGAGCGGTTCCTGGGTCTGCTTGTACATGTTGTTGAAAGCGCCGAGCGCCAGGCCCTCGATGATCATGTTCATGCCGATCATCACCTTGCAGAAGTTGTTGGTCTGCAGGGTGGTGTCGATGAGCAGCTTCAGCCACGGCACC
>JAWLGU010000073.1:0-24528 GCA_041690675.1 Pseudomonadales bacterium
CATCCACCGCCGCCCGGCCCCCACCTACGACGAAGCGTTCACCGCGCACAAGCCCCGGCAGCGGCGGGTCCGGGTGAAGGAGCTGCTGCATCGGGGGAACGTGCTCGACAGGCGGTAGCGGTCAGCAGTCAGCTCTCAGCAGGAGGCGACTCGCCAGAATCGAGCGAACTCTCCTTCTGCGGACAGCGGATAGCGGAGCGACAACGCCCAGCGCTCTTGTCGAGCACTGAGCGCTGACAGTCGACCCAGCCTCAGAAGGCCGCCATCACCTCCAACCCCCACGTCCGCTCGTTGGGGTTCACCCCGGAGAACGCGAACACCGGCAACGCCATCACCGCGCCCGTGTAGTACTCGTCCTCGTTGGTGAGATTCCGGCCGAACAAGCGGAACGTCCAGTCCAGGTTGTTGATCCGCCGCTCGTAGACCAGCGAGGCGTCGAGCAACTGCTGATCGTCGATGGCGCCCGGGGGGAAGTTCTGCAGATTGGGCTGCCACTGGTCGATCCACCGATACATGAGGTTCGCGTTCAGCGATCCGCCCGCCACTTCCATCAGGTAGCTGCCGGTGAGCGAGTACTGCCACTTCGGAACCCGCCTCGGTTCCAGGTCGGAGTTGTCCTCCTCGACTCCGGTTCCGAGCAGGTCCGCCACGAACTCGTCGTACTCGGCGTCCAGCCAGCCCACCGACCCATTCAACGTCAGGCTGTCAGTGGCCGACCAGATGAACTCCCCCTCCAGGCCCTTGATTTCCATGCTTGCCACGTTGTCGATCACGGTCACCGAGCCTAGGTCAGGGTCGGCACGGATGATCTCCTCCTGCTTGTTCTGATAGTCCGTGTAGAACCCGGCGAGGTTCAGCCTCACTGTCTGGTCGGCGAACTGAGACTTCAGCCCGATCTCATACTGCTCCACGTCCTCCGGATCGAAGGGCCCGATGTTCTGCGGCGCGGAGTTCCTTCCGTTGAAGCCTCCGGAGCGGAACCCCTTGGTCCACGACCCGTAGACCATGACGTCGTCGTTCACCTCGAAGTACGCCCCGATCTTGGGCGTGAAGTCCGTCCAGCTCTCGCTGGCGTCGGTCACCTGCGACCAGCACATGGGCTCACCGGTGATGGACAGCTGGCCGGCCGGAATGTTGCACGCGGCCAGGGCACTGATCAGGTCGAGCCCCGAAACTGCGGCGGGCGGCACGCCGATCACGTTGGTGAGAAAGTCGTAGGCTGCGTTGAGCGGGGGCGCGGGAATCGGCACGGGAGCGCCGGTGGCGCCGGTGGGGTACAGAAGGTTGTTGGGATCCACGGTTTCGGCGTTGACGAGGCCGTTGTAGCCCGTTACCGATTTCTTCTCGTCGATGTACCGCCCCCCCAGGGTAAGGGTCAGTCGGTCCGTCACTCGCCAGTCGAACTGCGCGTAGATCGACCAGGACTCCACGCTCTGCTCGAAACCCTGGATCACGTCACAGCCGTGGGTACCTGCGCAGGGATGAACCGCATACGGCGTGGGGTCACCGAAATCCGCCAGTACCGGCACGAACAGATACTCGGCGAAGAACTTGTTCTGCTGCAGCAGCTCGTACTCGGAATCGTAGTAGTAAACGCCGGCCACCAGGTCTACGGCGCCATTGGCGAGAGTCGTGTTGAGCTGCAGCTCCTGAGAGAAGGTTTCTTCCGGCGCGGTACGGTGCGGTGTGAAGAAGTCCTCGGCGATGCCGTCGAAGTCGAGGTTGAGGGTTTCATCCTGATCGCGATACCCGGTGATGCTCTTGATGGTGCCGAAGTCGAGGAACCATGTGGCGTTCAGCGTGTACAGATCCATCTCGAACTCGGAGTCTGGATTGGTGGTGTGGATGTTCTTGATGGACCGGCCGTCCTGGTCCTCGCCGATCTGCGGGCAGTGGGCAAAGCCGGGCAGCAGGCACTCGAGCACGTTCTGGTTGGGATCGATCCCTGCAAAAGCGATGTTCGCAGGAGTGGGACCATCGCTGTCGTCATCGTAGCGCTCGTAGGTGAACTCCAGCTCCAGGTTGCGCACCGGTACCGCCAGCAGAGTCGCTGTCATGGCCTGGGAGTCGCGACGGCCCACATCACGCCCTTCCGCCACGCCGTTGAGCTGGCCATCGCTCTTGAAGGAGAAGAACGTCACCTTGCCACCGAGCTTGTCTTCGATCAGCGGAAAGTTGAGCCTTCCTTTGAAGTCCCGCCTGTCCTCGGAACCCACTGTGGCGCTCACCTTGCCTTCCCAATCCATGGTGGGCTTGGTGCGACGGATCACGATAGCGCCGCCTGTCGTGTTCTTGCCGAACAGCTGACCCTGCGGGCCCCTGAGAATCTCGACAGACTCGTAATCGAACATGTCGAGGTTGGTGTTTGCGACGCTCGGTGTGTAAACGCCGTCGACGAATACCCCGACCGCCGGATCGAACGACTTCTCCACGTCCTGAGTGCCGATCCCGCGAATGAAGATGGAGCCGCCGTGCGGCGTGGAGTTGTTGCCCGTGATGAGCATGTTGGGCACATGACCGCTCAGATCCGTCATGTCCCTCAGAAACAGATCTTCGACCTGAGTCTCGCTGAAGGCGGTCACGGCGACAGGAACGTCCTGAATGCTCTCTCCACGCTTCCGGGCCGTCACCACCACCTCTTCGATGGCCCGGCTGCGAACTGCCTGGCCTTCTTCGGCGGCGACGCTCGGCAGCCAACCTTGCACGCCCACCAGCAGCGCTGCGCACAAGACCACCCGCGACATAACTTTCTCTCCCATGGTTCCCCTCCGAAACACCACGCTTGCGATCGCTTGGGCAAGTTCCCTAAACGCTGTTAACCGTTCGACTCCGGGAAATATGCCCGTTTTTATTGGATTGTCAACGCATAAGGAATTCTTTCTTAAACGACGTTCATCTCGATGGGCGGTACGCCGCTGCTCGCCCTGAGGCGAAGACGCAGGGCCGGCCGTCACTCCTCCACCAGGTGGATGGCCATGGCCGGACACAGGTCCACCAGCTCTTCCAGTCGCGCACGCTGCCCCTCGTCGAACTCCGTGGCAATCAGCTCCGGAAAGCCGTCGTCACGCAGCCTCAACAGATCCGGGTGAAAGTAGGCGCATTGCCCCGACTGAACGCAGGTACTCAGATCGATGCGAATCTTGATGGCCACCTCGTCACCGCGCCGTGAACTCCAGATGCAGCTCCTGGAGCGCCCTGAAAATGAAGTTGTACTGATGCTTGAAGTCGTTTTTGCCGGGAGCCAGGCGGGTGTCCGCGATGCGGTCGAACCAGTGCTCCATGGCGACCCGACTCTCCAGCCGCGCGAGATTCGCGCCGACGCAGTAGTGAGGGCCGGCCCCGAAAGCGATGTGATTCCTCGGATCGTCGCGTTCGATGCGGAACCGATCGGCCTGCGCGAACACCGACTCGTCCCGATTGCCGCACCCGTACAAGACCATGACCCGCGAGCCGGCCGGAAGCTTCACCCCGGCCAGTTCGGTGTCCTTGGTGACGAACCGGCCCAGAGCCTGAATCGGCGAATCGAACCTCAGCCCCTCTTCGAGCATGGCTGGAATGCAGGAGCGGTCGCGTTCCACCTTCGCCATCTCCGCCGGATTCCGCAGCAGGCTCAGCATGGTCGACGACAGCAGGTAGTTGACCGTCTCCTGCCCCGCGACCAGAAGCTGCTCCAGGATGCTGACGATCTCCGGAGTATCCAACGGCCGATAGTCCTTGCTGCCATCCTCGGTCTCGTCCGTGAGCAGGTGGGCGTTGACCAGGTCGCCGATCAGGTTCTCGCCGGGATCGGAACGGGCAGCTTCGACCTGACGGGCGAGAAAGTTCTGCAACTCCACCTTCGCGTGGGCCGCCGCGACCGCCTGCTCCCGTGTCACGCGCCCGGCGAGCACGCGGGTCGAGTCCACCGACCATCGCTTGTAGTTGTCGATCTCGCTGTCGGGCACCCCCAGCGCAACGGACACCACCGTGAGCGGCACCATCATGCTGAAGCTGCGGACGAACTCCACCTGGCCCTGGTCGATGAAACGATCGATCAGGCCGTCCACCACCGAATGCACCACCGGCTCCAGGCGCGCCACCCGCCTCGGCGCCAGCGATCGGTTCACCAGCGCCCGGAAGCGCGTGTGCTCGGGCGGGTCGGCGGACAGCATGGTGTCACGCGGCTCGATGCCGTCTTTGAGGATGGCGGCGATCTCGGGCGGTGGCGCCGTGGGTGGCGCGAGCCCCTCCTCCCCCTGAAAGTTCAGAAATGCCGCGCCGTTGCGGGACGAGAACGTCTCCGTATCCACCAGGACACTGCGTATCAGGTCGTAGGTGGTGACGAAGTAGACACCGGGGGCAGCCTGAAACACCGGCGCGTCACGGCGCATCGCGGCGAAGAAATCGTAGGGGCAGTCGATGGTCTCCTCGGAGAAGGGATCGAACTCGTGAACCGACTTCATTGCTGTCTCCGATTAACGTCGTTTATCTAATCGACCCAACTATGGCAAGTCCGAAACCAACGGTCAACTGCCGTAACTAAACATTGTTTAGTCAAAGATCTTCTGCTGTAATCCTCTCTCGTACTGGCTGATGGAGCGACAATCATGGCGGAGTTGCAGGGTCGGGTGGCCATCGTCACCGGAGCTGCTCAGGGAATCGGCGCCGTGTACGCCAGGGCGCTGGCGGAACACGGCGCTGCGGTGGCGCTTTGCGACGTCAGCGACCCGTCCGCGGCGGCAAACGCCATCGCCGAAGCGGGGGGGAAGGCAATGGCTGTCACGGCCGACGTCACCGACGCGAGCTCCGTTGCGGAGATGGTGCAGGCTGTCGAAGCCCGATTCGGCACCGTCGACATCCTGGTGAACAACGCCGCCATCTTTGCCAGCCTGTCACTGAAACCGTTCGAAAGCATTCCCGAAGCCGAATGGGATGCGGTCATGAACGTCAACATCAAGGGGCTGTTCCTCTGCTCGCGCGCCGTGGTGCCGGGCATGCGAGCGAGGGGCGCCGGCAAGATCATCAACATCTCCTCCGGTACCGTGGTGAACGGCGCGGCGATGATGCTCCACTACGTCACGTCCAAGGCGGCCGTCCTCGGTTTTACCCGCTCCCTGGCCCGGGAGCTCGGCACGGCCAACATCTGTGTGAACGCACTGTCTCCCGGACTCACCATCAGCGAAGGCGTCGATGCCAACCCATCCTACGTGGCAGAAGTCAGGCAAGCGATCGCAGCTCAGCGGTGTATTCAGCGGGAACAGACGCCGGACGACCTGGTAGGCGCGCTGATATTCCTGGCGTCCTCGGCCAGCGACTTCATGACCGGGCAGAACCTGCTCGTCGACGGGGGCCACTACATGTACTGAGCCGGGGTGCGGCCCCTGGCGAACCAGCGGCCGCTCTCCGGCATCAAATGGCCGGCTCCTCCGAGCATCTGACCAGAAGCTTGCCGGCGTTCGAGCCATCGAAGAGCTTGTCGAGGGCATCGGGTGCATGTTGCAGGCCTTCGACGATGTCCACTTCGTACTTGATCCGGCCCTCGGCGAGCCAGGTGCCCATCACCCGAGTACCCTCGGGGAACGCGTCGAAGTAGTCCGAGATCAAGAAACCCTGAATCCGCAGGCAGCGCATGAGCACCAGCCCGTAGTTGGCCGGCCCACGCCAGGGCTCGGGCTGATTGTACTGAGAGATCAGCCCACAGACGGCAATCCGGCCGTGGGTGTTCATCCGCTCCAACACGCCGTCCGAAACGTCGCCTCCGACGTTGTCGAAGTAGAGGTCCACGCCGCTGGGGCAGGCGGCGGCCAACTGCGAGCGCCAGTCCTCGGATCGGTAATTCACCGCCTCGTCGAAGCCCAGGGAGCCCTTGAGCCAAGCACACTTCGCGTCCGTTCCGGCTATCCCGATGGTCCGGCACCCTTCGATCTTGGCGATCTGTCCCGCCACGGAGCCCACCGATCCGGCTGCAGCGGATATCACCACCGTGTCCGCTCGCTTCAGCTCACCCACATCGAACAATCCGAAGTAGGCGGTCATGCCACTGATGCCGAGCACGCTCAGGTATGCGGGCAGGGGCACCGACGGCATTGGCGTCACCACGTTGAGGTCGTGGCCAGGAGACACGTGGAAGGCCTGCCATCCCCACATGCCCCAGACGAAGGTTCCTTCCAGGTAGTCCCGGTTGCGGCTCTGCTCCACCACCCCGAGGTTGACGCCGCGCATGACGTCTCCGATCGCCACCGGCGGCATGTACTGATCCATGTCGCTGGCCCAGATTCGATTCGTCGGGTCCAGGGAGAGGTAGATGGTGCGGACGACGACTTCGCCATCGCGCGGAGCACGCACGGGTTCCTCGCACCAGCGGAAGTTGTCGGCCCGCAATGCCCCGTCGGGGCGGCTTTCCAGGCGCCACAGGTAGTTCGTTGCGTTCATGACTTGGCCAGGTTCAGGATTTGCGAATCGCAGAAACTGTGCAGGCCATCCACGGCCCCCTCCACCCCCAGGCCGGAATTCTTCAGGCCTCCGAAGGGAATGTCCGGCAGCACAACGGAATGCTGATTGACCCAGGCCGTGCCACACCGCAGCTGCTGCGCCAACGCGCGGCCACGCTCCACATCCTCGGTCCAGACCGACCCTCCGAGCCCGAAGGACGTCGAGTTGGCGAGATGCAGCGCTTCCTCGGGATCGTCGAATCGGATGATCGGCAACACCGGACCGAAGGCTTCCTCGTCGACGACCCGCTGGCCGTCCCTCGCGTCCGCCACCAGGGTTACCGGGACGAAGTAGCCAGGGCGCTGGGTGATCTCTCCGCCCGTGAGCACCCGCGCATCCGTACGCCGCACGTCGTCGATCAGCCCGCAGACCTTGTCGAACTGCATTGCGTTCTGCACCGGGCCGAGGATGGTGTCGGACGCGAAGCCGTCGCCCACCTTCACCTGCTTCGCGATCGCCACGAGAGCATCACACACGTCGTCATGCAGGTCCCGGTGCACGTACAGCCGCTTGATCGCCATGCAGATCTGGCCGCTGTTGTTGAACGCCGCCCAGAAGATCTTCTCCGCAATCTCGTCCGGTTGCGCATCGGGCAGGACGATGGCCGCATCGTTGCCTCCGAGCTCCAAAGTCACCCGCTTCAGGTCGGCGGCCGCGCTCGCCAGGATCTTTCTGCCCGTCGGGCAAGAGCCGGTGAAGGATATTTTCTGGATGCCGGGATGCGCCGTCATGGCCGCACCCAGCGCATCGCCTCCGGAGAGCACGTTGAGCACGCCCGCCGGTACCACGTCGGCAAACAGCTCCGCCGCTCGCAGGGTCGCCAGCGGCGTGTAGGGCGACGGCTTGAGCACCACCGTGTTGCCGGTCGCCAGGGCGGCAAACACCTTCCAGTAGCCGAGCAGCAGAGGATAGTTCCACGGAGCGATGGCGCCCACCACTCCCATGGGCCGGTAATGCTGCTCGACCCGCATCCGCTCGTCGTCCCTCAGCACCCGCGGCTCGAGGTCGATGTTCGCGGTCTCGTTCGCGAAGTAGCTGACGAAGGTCACTTCCTGGGTCGCATTCGCAACCGATTTGCCCTGCTCGCGCACGAGGATCTCGACCAGTTCGTCGTGATGGGCAGCCAAAACCTCGGCCATGCGGCGGATGAGCGCGCGCCGCTCGTCCACCGGCGTGTTGCTCCAGCTCTGGAAGGCCGCCTCGGCAGCGCTGACCGCCTGATCGAGGTCTGCGGCTGATGCATCCGGCGCTTCGGCGAACACTTCTTCATTGGACGGGTTCACGACCCCGAATGAGCCAGTGCTCGATGAGCGCAGCTCACCGCCTACGAGCAGGCGAAAGGGATTCAATTGCATGGCCTCAGCTCCCGGCACCGCCCTCGACCTGTTTGGTCGGGGTCTGCAGTGAGTAGATGTTGTATTGATCGGTATCGATGTCCTCCAGAGTCGTCTCGCCGGACAAAACCGAGGCCTTCCAGGCCTGGTGGGCCTCCTCGTACGCGTGAAACTCGGGCATCACCTGCTCGGCGAACAGGCGCAGGCTGCTGCAGATGTCCTCGTGCCGGTTCTTGCCTGCCTGATTCAACAGGATTACCTGATCGACGTGCACGGACTCGAACTGCTTGAGCCTTTCGCGAATCGTCTCAGGAGATCCCACCAGCCCGGAGCTGGGATTCACCTTGCTGCCTTCGCCGGTGGACCGCCACTCCTGGTACCGCTCCCACAGGTTGACGGTACCGGGTTCGAAGGGACCTTCCTTGTTGTACAGAATGAGCGCGAACTGGAAGAACGACCAGCCGTCCATCTTCTGCTGGGCTTCCTCGTCCGTCTCGCAGCACATGAAAGGCGCGACCACGGCCAGATTCGGATTGGGCTGGTAGTCGCACAGCTTGTCCTGGTTGTGGAGGAACTCGTTATAGTAGGCGTGGCACCAGGCCCGAGCGGAGTCGGGGTCGACGAACGAGAAGCCGAGCGCCCCGAGACCGCGGCGCCCGGCCATGCGGATGGTTTCCATCTGCGAGCAGGCCACCCACAGCGGCGGGTGCGGCTCCTGCCGCGGCTTGGGGATGACGTTGCGCAACGGGAAGTCGAAGTACTCTCCGTGATACTCCCAGCCCTCGTTCCAGAACATGGGAAGCGTCGCACGGACCGCATCCTCCCAGACGGCGCGCTTGTCCCGGAAGCGCCGGTCGAACGGGTGCAGCTCGGTGACGCTGGAGCCCTCGCCGATGCCGAGCTCGACCCGGCCGTTGCTCAGGAGGTCCAGGGTGGAGACCCGCTCCGCCACCCGGGCGGGATGGTTGGTCGGCAGCTGAATGATTCCATGGCCGAGGCGGATGTTCTTGGTGCGCTGGCTCGCGGCGCCCAGGAACACCTCGGGCGCAGAGGAATGCGAGTACTCTTCCAGAAAGTGGTGCTCCACCTGCCAGGCATAGTCGTATCCGAGCTGGTCCGCCAGCTCGATCTGCTCCAGGGCGTCGTTGAACAGCCGGTACTCGCTGTCGCGTTGCCACGGCTTGGGAAGCTGCAACTCGTAAAAGATCCCGAACTTCATCTACCAGTCCTCTTACTGTTCTGCGTTGGTCAAATCGCGAGCCGCGGCCACGATGTCTTCGAGCTTCGAACCCGGCGGGAAGACCCGCAGGCCCCGCTCCTCGAGTTCCCGTCTGCCCCACGGGGCAATCGCACCGCCAACGAACACCGGCAGATCCGATCGGGCCTCCGCCAGCTGATCGAGCAGCCGATGCACCACGGCGATGTGCCCGCCGACGCTCAAGCCCACCAGATCCACGTCCTCGTCCACCGCGGACCAGACGATGTCCTCGGGCTTCGCCATGCCGCTCAGCACCACCTCGAAGCCAGCGTCACGCAGAGCCCGGGCGACGAGGGACACGCCCCGCCAATGGCCGTCGATGGCGGTCTTCGCCAGCAGAATTTTCTTTGGAGTCATCATCTCTCGCAGATCAAAGGTCGATCGGCGTGTCCCAGTCGCCGAACACCGAGCGCCAGACCTCCCCGATCTCGCCCAGAGACACGTCGGCATCCACGGCTTCCATGATCGCCGGCATCACGTTCTCGTCGCCTCTGCAGCACACCTCGAGCTGTTTCAATGCCTGTTTGGCGACGGCTGTGTCCCGCGTCTTCCGCAGATCCTCCAGCCGGTCCCTCGCGCGCTCCCATTCCTCCGCCTCGGAGCGGAATCCATCCACCTGGAAGGGACAGACGTCGTCCTCGTAGACGTTCAGACCCACGATACGTTTCTCGCCGCTCTCGATCTTCGATTGCTCCGAAACCTGATTTTCGTGGGCCACGGCGTGAAGCCAGCCGCTGTCCAGACACTCGAGGAAACCGCCGCGGTTCTGAATCTCTTCGAAGAACTCCCAGGCACGCTCTTCCAGCCCCCGGGTCAGGGCTTCCACGTAGTGCGAGCCACCGAGCGGGTCCGCTACGCCGCAGAGGTTGGTCTCTTCCTGAAGGATCTGCTGGATCCGCAGATTGGTCTGATGAGCGTGCTCCGAAGGAATGGAGAGCGCCTCGTCATAGCCCGACACGCCCATGGACTGGGTTCCCCCCAGCACGCCCGCCAGCGCCATGATCGTACCCCGCACGATGTTGTTGAGCGGCTGCTGATACGTCATCGCCGAGCCTGCGGTCAGGCTGTGAATGCGCAGCTGTTGCGCTTTCGCGTCGTCGATGCCGTACCGCTTCGCCAGCAGGTCGTGCCAGAGCTTGCGGGCGGCCCGAAGCTTCGCCGCATCTTCGAACAGATCCATGGACACCCGGAACGAGACGCCGCCCACGCCGCGGGCAGCCTCCACGAGGGATACGCGCCCGCGCCGCTGGATCTCGTCGAGGTACTCGACCGCGTTCGCGAGCACGGCCGCCAGCTCCTGGTAGGCGTTGAGGCCCGTTTCGGCGCCGTTGTACCCGGCGATGGACACAGGAACCCAGCGCGGCAGATGCTCGACGCAGAATTCGATGATGTCCGCGTTGAAGCGCAACCCGGCCCGAGTGGGCACCTGCTGCTTGGTCACACAGGCCAGATAGGTGAGAAAGTAGTCGCTCTGCCCCGTCCCCGGCAGCCGAGCCAGATCCAGCCTGCGCCGGCGCGCCACCGACCAGTAGCACGCAAGCGCGAACGGACCGTGCTGCACCACGCCGCCGCCGGGATGACCGTAGGTGGATTCGATGGGGATGTCACGCAGCACGATCTCGTAGTCGCGAATGCTCTGGATGACCGCACCGGTGAGCCCCACGTCTTCACGGCGGGCCTCCACCTCGGGATGATCGACGTCGTACATGTGATCGGCGGTGTTGCGGTCGTGCTCCATGATGAAGCCGGTCTCGCCGTGCTCGAGGAGAAACCGGATCCGCGCACCCTCTTCCTCGGGGCTGCCATAGCCACTGAGCTGAAAGATCCGCCACGGCTTCGTGCGGTACATCTGCGGATAGGAGCCGCGCACATAGGGCCGGCTGCCGGGCGGCGCCTCGTACCCTGCCTGCGGTCGATCCGTTGCTACGTAGTACGGATCGATGGGCAGCCCGGAGCTCGTGGTCCAACGGTTACCGTCGGTCATGCCCTGCTTTCCCCGAGGTCGCGATGAGGCGTGGGTCCGTGGCAGGCCGCTGCCGTTCTACCCGACGGTAAAAACGCTCGGGCACATCCTCGCCGCGCTTGTAGATGACGAAGCGGCAGGTTTCTTCTCCGAGCTTTTCCGCCGGCTCCACCACCACCAGCGGATAGCCGTTCCGGTCCATGTCGATTTCTTCCATGGCCGCCTCGTGGGCGCAGTACACCGGGAAGTCGCGGCGGCCGTAGGTCATCTTTCCCGGCTCGGCCACGGTGTAGAAAGCATCCTCGCCCTGGTACCGTCCTTCGAGAATCAGCCGCCCGCCGCTGCCGCACGGCTGCATGCGTATGACGATCTTCTCGTGGTCTTCGGTGACGTCCATGGGCTGGAGGTGGCCGCGGAGCCCGGCGATGAACATCTTCGCCTTGATCCGCCGGTCGTCCCCAGCCTTGTGATCCATGGCATCGAGGTTGGGCCCCCACCACGCCATGACCGACCGCTGCATGACGTCTTCCAGCACGTCATCGCCGTAGCGCCGGCCGATCTCGCTCAGCAGTGCCGTGGTCCAGTTGCGATAACCGTCGTGCTGGCTCAGGAACTCGTTGTACATTCTCTGGGCGAGACGGATCGCCGTGTCGGCGTCGGCCGCCTCGATGGCCGACACCAGGAGATCGAGCGTGCGCGACCCCATGGCCGCAAGCTCGTCGGCAGTGAACCATCGCTCCGTCACGTTCACCTCGCCTTGAACTCCGGAGGCCGCTTCTCGGCGAAGGCGCGGGGTCCTTCCTTGGCGTCCTCCGTGCGCAGAATCGACATGCCCAGGGCATCCTCCAGGGCCAGACCCTGCTCGAGGGGCAGATCCTGCCCGCGGATCATGCTCTCCTTCGCCGCCCAGACGGCGAGTGGGCCCCGAGAGAGAATGGTCTCCGCGATGCGCCGCGCCTCAGTCATCAGCTGGTCATCGGCAACGACGTGGGTGATGAGACCGATCTCCCTGGCCTGTGCGGCATCGATCTGCTCGCCCGTGAGGATCAGATAGTTGGCCCAGGCCCGGGGAATCGATCTCGGCAGGCGCTGGGTGCCGCCGCCGGTCGGCATCAGCGACCAACGGACTTCGGTCAAGCCGAAGCGTGCGGATTCCGCCGCGACGAGAATGTCGCAGACCAGCGCGATCTCCAGCCCGCCGGCCACGGCGAAACCGTTGATCGCGGCGATCACGGGTTTGTACAGCGGGAAGCGCTTGCAGATGGAGGCGAACCCATAGCCGTGGGAGCCGGGGCGCCAGCGTGCGCCCCCGCCGCCGCCTCGAGCCATCGCCACCAGATCGTTGCCAGTGCAGAAGGCCCGGCCCGACCCGGTGAGAATCGCCACCCACTGCTCGTGGTCCTGCTCGAAGTCCTCGAACGCCCGGCCCAGTTCCGCCGCCGTTTCCGCGTCGATGGCGTTGAGCTTGTCGGGCCGGTTGATCGTGATGATGGTCAGGTGCCCTTCTCGCTCGACGATCACGTTCTGGTCTGTCATTGCCCCTCCTCGATTGCCGGCTGCCTGAACCCTTCCCCGCTCATCCCGCCACCCGGTCGAGTCGGAAGCCCACCGCGAGCCGGGCCAGGGCCCCGTAGTGTCCGGCGATCACGGCCAGCTCGATGAGCTCCCCGTCGTCGAACGCCGCCTGCGCCGCATCGAGCACAGCATCGTTGATCAGATGGCCGGCGTCGTACTGCAGAGCGAATTGAAACGCGGCCTTCTGAGCGTCGTCGAAGGCCGGATCGGTCCAATCCTCGTCGAGAATCGCTTCGATCATGTCGTCCGTGATGCCGCGCTGCAGGGCGATCGGGCGGCGCGCGGACACGTCGACGCGGCTACGCCGCAAGGTCGTCAGGACGACGACCTCACGCACCGCCGGATCCAGTGTGGAGCAGGCCTCGATGCCCTGCTGCTGCTGCCTGAGAATCTGCGCCAGATCCTTTCGCCGTGCCAGCAGGCGCGCCCGCAACTGCGGCTCGCCCGCAGCGACCGCCTGAGCGGCGTCCGCGTCCAGGGCGTCCGCCGCCACCAGAATATCGCTCGAGTCGCTCATCGTCAGTTTGACATCACCGACTGCATCTGGGACTTGACGGCCTCGGCCATCTCATTGCCTCTCGCCAACGCCTCCTCCTTATCGGGAGTGTCGAGCCCGAGACTGGCGTTGACCTCCTGCATTTCCAGGTGAAACGCGTCGCGGAGCTGGACGTTGGTGAGCATCTTCAGCCCCCACTTGCGCCAGTTCTTGCTGTTGCGCGATTCATCGGACCCGAACGAGGCCATGAACTGCGGGTACCAGTACTCGTTCAGCCTTCGCTGGGCTTCCTTGCGTGCCGCTTCGCCATGACGCTCGATGGAGTCCCGAACGTGGAGGTAGCCCATATTGCTGTGCCCCCGCTCGTCCTTGCACACGAGCAGAGAAACCCGCGCCAGCGGCGCATAGGACGACTGCACCCACTGGAATCCCTGGTAGACGCCGAACCTGTCCGCGAGCATGTTGTAAAGGCCACGGTCGATCCAGGTGTTCTCCATCTTGGTCTGCTCGTACGCCCGGAAGGTCTCCCGCTCGCGCTCGTAGATCTGAACGGGAATCTGCGGGTCGTACTCCGAGTACAGCTTGTAGAACTGGAACGTGTGCTTGTACTCCTCGGCGGAGAAGTTCTCCATCCGCAACCGGGACTCCGCGTCCGGCGCAGCCTGCATCGAGAACTCGTCAATGGCGCTGAACATGCTCTTGTGTCCTTTGGCCTCGTCCCCGAAGTACGGCATCATGCACTCGCCGTGCTTGAAGAAGAGCTTGGAAAGCCAGAACCGGTACTCTTCCGGCATCTCGCTGCCGGCCTCGAACTCATAAGGCCGGGCCAGCACCTCGATGTCCTGCGCCCGCGTCATCACCTCGGACACGCCGGCCACCTCGTACTTACCCGCGTCCTCGGGCAACCCGCCCGCGTCCTGCAGGAAATGATCGGGAATGCCGGCCATGAACTGCTGACGCGCCTTAGGCAAGGGGCCGTACGGCTCCGAGAAGTGCCGCTCCATCGACCAGATGAAGTCCCACTTCCGGCCACCATGCTTGACGATGTAGGGCTCGATGGCGTCGGCCAGCTCGTAAAGGTCCTCGGTGGAGTTCCATGCGTCCATGGGCACTTCCGTGACGGCCGCGATGAGCTGTGGAACCACGTCGGGGGCCGGGTACCAAACGATCGGGAGAATCCTCTTGTCTACGGGAAACATCGCTTCACCTCCGGTGCGTTTCGTCTATGAGTGCGTTTTCGAGCTCGACGGCGGTGCGAGCCGATCGAGAATCTCGTGAGTCTCGGCGCCCGGCGGCGCCAGGCCACGCAGCACGGCGGTCACCGCCGAGTGTATGAGCAGATCTTCGCGCTTGCGCCCCACCGGCGCCCCCATCAGGACAACGTTGGCCACGCCGTGGACGACGCTCCAGATCGTGACGCTGGTCAGCAGCGGATCACCCGCCCGCAGCTTGCCTTCCTCGATGGCCTGCTTGGCGATCCGCGCTGCCTCGCGGAACGAACGGTCCGCCCAGCTGTTGTGCTCACCGAGCTCCGGATCGTCGACCCCGGGCGGAAACAGGAACATCGTCCGGAACAGCTCCGGGTTGTTGCGGGCGTAATCCACGTAGGCAAAGCCAATTCGATAGAGGCGCTCGATGGGCTCGCTTCCGCCCACCGACTGGTAGAGCCGGATCAGTCGCTCGAACTCGACGGCCGCCACCGAACGCAGCAGATCCAGCTTGTCGTCCACGTAGGCATACAGCGCTGCCGCGGTGACGTTGAGATGGGACGCGAGATTCCGAAGCGACAACGCTTCGTGGCCTTCGTTGATGATGATCTCGCGTGACACCGCGACGATCACATCCTTGCTGAGCGGCAGTCGCTTGACCTTTTTCGCGGAGGCTTTCTTGCTGGCCGTGCTCATGATGGGCTCACCTCGCCTGTGGGGTCGTTTCGTCGTCCGGCAGATACCGCTCCAGAAACGATTGGACCATAGCGGCCGACTGTCGTCCCAGGCGTTTGTCGCCATCGAACATGTGGGGAGCGTTGTCGAACAGGTACAGCTCCACGGGAACCCCGTGGTGATGCAAGGCTTCCGCCATCCCGAGGCTCTGCTCCCGCGGGACCAGATCGTCCTGATTGCTGTGCAGCAGCATCGCCGGCGGAAACGCCGGACCGGCGTACTCGATGGGGCTGGCTTGACGGTAGATCTCCGGGGCCGCGTCAGGGCCGAGCAGCTGCTCGACGCTGTCGCGCAACATGGCTGCGCCCGGCTCCAGGCGTGTGGGACCGTAGAAGGAAACCACCGCGGCTACATCCGATCGCTGGCCGGGATGCCCGCCCTCGCCTTCGAGATCCGCTCGATCGCTCGTCGCCGCTGCCATGAGCGCGAGGTGCCCCCCGGAGGACGCGCCGCACACGACGATCCGCTCGGGATCGATGCCCATCTCATCGGCATTGGCGCGCATCCATCGGATGGCCGCCTTGACGTCGTGCAGCTGACCCGGCCAGCGGGCCTCCTTCGCCAGCCGGTACTCGCACGCCACGCAGACGATGCCCTCGCGTCCCAGCAGGAAGCCGTAGCCGCGCAGCTGAGTCTTGTCACCGACGACCCACGCCCCGCCATGCACCAGCAGCACTGCCCGCCGTCCGGTCCCTCCGGTTGGCGGCATGAACACGTCGCACTTCAGCTCGCGCCCGTTCGCGCTGCCGAAGACCACGTCTTCCGACAATTCGACCCTGCCTGCTGTGCTCAACGGACTGTTCCTGCTCGATTCATCGAATCAGTAGTAAACACCGTTTATCTAGGCAAGTCAAACAAGGCTGAACAGCCTTGCAGAACCGCCAATAACTGGGTTAACGTCGTTCAATCTCTGTCGATCGGACGAGCATCCGAGAAGGAAGTGACATGGTATATCCGTTATCCGCGTATGCGCAGGCCGAACCCCGGCGATTGATGGTCGCCGACCCTTTCCGGGCACTCACCCGCGAGGATGTGAACGCCCGGGTCAACCGGCTGATCAAGCTGTTCCGCGCCCTCGATCTGGGTCCGGGCAGCCGCATTGCCATCGTCGCGGGCAACAGTACCGATTACCTCTGCATCGCGCTCGCATGCGCCCTCTCGGGAACTTCCCTCGTGCCCATCAACTGGCATCTGAAAGCACCCGAGGCCGCCTACTTGCTGGAAACGTCCAGGGTCGCTGCCCTGATCATCGACCCCGTCCATCGGGAACTCGGAGACGCGGCGGCGGCCAGGGCCGGCGTCCGGCAGACCATCCACCTGTCCGAGCTCGATGCGATGCTCGACCGGTTCGACGACACCGAGCCGGACGACCCGGGGCCATTCGCCAGCGTCATCTACTATACCTCCGGCACCACAGGACGGCCCAAGGGCACCCGACTCGCCCAGACCCCCACGTCGGTGCCGCTGGAGAGCGCCATCGAGGGGCTCCGAAAATCTGCGGGAGCCGCCGGCCAGAGCGAGGACACCGTCTACCTCACTCCCGGCCCCATGTACCATGCCGCGCCGCTCAACACCTCGATCAGCGCGGTTCTGCTCGGTGGCACCCTGCACATCATGCAGCGCTTCGATCCGGAGGATGTGCTGCGATTGATCGAAACCCACCGCATCAACCGTACCACCATGGTGCCCATCATGTTCATGCGGTTGCTGAATCTCGACGAGTCCGTTCGCGCGTGCTACGACGTGTCGTCCCTGGAAGAGGTGACTCACCTGGCGGCCCACATGCCGATTCATGTCAAGCACGAGATGATCAAATGGTGGGGCCCCGTGCTGGTGGACGCCTACGGAGGCTCCGAGGTGGGCGTAGTCACCCGCATCTCCTCGACGGAATGGCTCCAGCGCCCCGGCTCGGTGGGCAAGGCGATCCCGTCTCTGACCCTGCAGATCATCGGCGAGAACGACGAGGAGCTCCCCCCCGGCGAGGTGGGATCCATCTACATCACGAGCCTGACCGACCTCGATATCAGCTACATCGACGACGAGGAGAAGACGGCCTCGGTGCACCGTGAGGAAAAGCAGTTCACCTTGGGGGACGTGGGCTACCTGGACGAGGATGGTTATCTGTTCCTCGTCGATCGGCGAGTCGACATGATCAACTCCGGCGGCGTCAACATCTATCCGGCCGAGATCGAGTCCGTGTCGCTGCTTCACCCGGCCATCGAAGACGTGGGCGTGTTCGGCATTCCGAACGTCGAGTGGGGCCAGGAGGTCAAGGCCGCGGTGCAGCTGCGCCCCGGCTATCGGGCCAGCGAGGAGCTGGCGGCGGAAATCCGCCAGTTCATCGCCGACAAGCTCGCGAACTACAAAGTGCCCCGGTCCATCGACTTCATGGAACAGTTGCCGCGCTACTCCAATGGCAAGCTGCATCGCCGGGAGCTCCGCGATCCCTACTGGGCTGCCGCCGATCCGGCCAAGGCTTCATGAAACGGCTGCCCGGCGGCAACGCCGAGGAGCTCTATCGAAGGGCCCGGGTCTCCGATCGCGGCGCGCTGGCGCGGCTGATCACCCTGATCGAGCGGAACGACAGTCACCTCAGGGCCCTTTCCGAGCACCTGGACCCCCCTGAACGGCCCGCGCACGTCATCGGCGTGACCGGCGCGCCGGGGGCGGGCAAGTCGACCCTCATGAACCGGATGGCGATCGCTCTGGCCCGGACCGGCGGGCGGGTCGCGCTTCTGCTCATCGATCCTTCGTCTCCCTACAGCGGCGGCTCGATACTGGGCGATCGCATGCGGCTCGACAGCATGGCCGGGCAGGACAACGTGTACGTGCGCTCCATGGCCAACCGGGGTCAGCTGGGCGGGCTGTCCGCGGCCGCTCCGAGTGTCATCGAGCTGCTCGAGAGCGTCGGCTGGACGACCATCATCGTCGAGACGGTGGGGGTGGGGCAGTCGGAGTTCGACATTGCCCGGCTCGCCGACACGCTGATGGTCGTCGTCAATCCCGGCTGGGGCGACGTGATTCAGGCAAACAAAGCCGGTCTGCTCGAGACCGCGGATCTCTTCGTCATCAACAAGGCGGACCGCCAGGGCCTGGAGGATACCCGGCGGGATCTGAAACAGCTGATCGCTTCCGCCCCCGTCAGCGACTGGGCCCCGGCCATCGTCGAGACGGTTGCCACCTCCGGCGACGGGATCGCGCCGCTGATGCAGGCCCTGGAAGACCACCACGAGCATATCCGCAAGCACCGCAGCGCTCGCGAGCGGCTGCGTGCCCGCAGGGAGTACGGCATCGCTCTGGAGCTCAACCTGCGATTCCGATCCGCCCTCGAGCGCTGGACCTCGTCGTCGGAAGGACGAGCCATGCTCGACGACGTGGCCGCAGGATCCACCTCACGCCAACGCGCCGTGGTCACCGCACTCGACGCCATCACCCGGAACATCCGAGGCTCCTGAGCAGGGGCCGGATGCCGCCGGCCGGTCACCCGAACACGAGATGCCGCAGAACGAAGTCGTTCACCTCGTCCGCATGGGTGATCGGCAGCATGTGTCCCGCGCCCACCACCCGCTGCAGGCGGCCCTTCGGCAGGCACTCGGCAATGTCCTCGGCTCGCGACACCAGCTGCTCGGACGACTTCGTCCCGGTCAGCACCAGCGTCGGCGCCGCGATGGCTCCGCAGTGCTCAACTTCCAGAGGCGCTTCCAGCACGGTCTCGATCTGACCGAAGCAGACGTCGGCGTCGGTGAGCAATCGGTGCTGCTGAGCCACGGACAAGCGGTTCCACCCCTCCGGTGGGTCGGCGGAGTCGAAGAACGCCGCGAGCCGTTCCGCCGTCGGCAGGCAGCGGTCCAGAACGCGGGCGAGCTCCGGCCGCCGACCCCCGCCCGCGGGCTCGATCAATGTCAGCGTGGCGATGCACGATGGATGGGCCAGGGCGAACTTGGCGGCCAGGAAGCCGCCGTACGAGTGCCCGACGAGATGGATCGGTGCCCCGGCCAGCGCCACCAGCTCTTCGATGAGCTCAATCTCGCGGCCGAGCCACTGATCGAGGCTGCACGGCCGACCCGTCTGGCCGACCCCGGACAGGTCCGGCGCCACCAGGCGAAACCGTTCCTGGCGCTCCAGCCGCTCGCCGAGACGCCGCCACTGCTGGCTGGACGATCCCGTGGCATGGAGGCAGATCACGCCTGCACCCGCGCCCTGGTCGAGAAGCCCGATGTGCCCGTGCCGCCACTTCAGAAGCCGTCGCCCGGCCGGCTGCGAGCCACACGTGCGCTCAGTCACCGTCCAGCTCGAGCAGCTGTTTGCCCGTGTTCTCCCCTTTGAACAGGCGCAGGAACGTCCGAGGCGCGTTCTCGATCCCATGCCGAACGTCTTCCATGTGCACCAGCTTGCCACCGGCGACCCATTCCGCGAGCTGCGCTCTGGCCTCTGCCATCTTGTCGCGATAGTCGTGCAGCAGAAATCCCTCCATCGTCAGATGTCGGCTCACGAGCTGCATGTAGTACTTCGGTCCCGGCGGAATGGATTCCTCGTTATAGGCCGAGATCCCGCCGCAGATCACGATGCGGCCGTAGCGCGCCATGTTGATCAGACCGTCGTCGAGCAAAGGGCCGCCGACGTTGTCGAAGAACACGTTCACGCCTTGGGGGCACGTTTCGCGCAAGCGCCGCCGCACCCGCTCCGACTTGTAGTCGATGGCCAGATCGAAGCCGAACCGATCCACCAGCAGGGCGCATTTCTCCGGCCCACCGGCGACACCGATCACCTTCGAAGCGCCCCGCAGGCGGGCAATCTGCCCCGCCACGGAGCCGGTGGCTCCGGCCGCGCCGGTGACGAGCACGACATCGCCGTCACGGGGTTTCCCGACCTCGACCATGCCGAAGTAGGCGGTCAACCCCGTGGTGCCGAGCACGCTGAGGGTCAGCTTCGGATCGACTCCGGCCGGGACGGCGGACAGGCCGCCGAGCAGCCCCCCCTTCCGGCCGGCCAGGGCGTACTCCTGCCAGCCGAACATCCCCGTGACCCAGTCGCCCTCCGAGAATCCCTCCAGCTTCGACTCCACCACCTGCCCTACGCCCGAGGCTCTCATGACCTCGCCGAGGCCCACCGGCGGGACGTAGCTCTTGACGTCGTCGAGCCAGCCCCGCATGGCGGGCTCGAAGGCGATGTAGCGAACGCGCACCGTCACCTCGCCCTCGCCCGGCCGCGGCCGTGGCGCGCTGCGCATCTCGAAATTGGCCTCGGAGACCATGCCCTGCGGCCGGCTGCCGAGAACCCACTGGCGATTGGAGTCGTTCATGATTCTTCAAATCCTCGGACGATACGTCACGCGCAGCAGAATTTCCCGACCGCGCTCGGCGAAGAGGTTCAGCGAATCGGCCGGCACGGCGGCGGGCGTCCCGGTGCCGCGGCCGGACAGAGGCACGTTCTGGCCAACCGTTCGCAGGATCTCGTCGTTCAGGTTCCGCCCGATCAGGGCGACGCGCCAGGTGTCGTCCGGGTTGGCCAACGACAGCGATGCGTTGAACTTGTGGTAGCTCGGCTGTCGCGTCCCGGGCATGCGCTGCTGCATCACGTCGTAGGAGTCGCTGTAGCTTACGTCGGCTGACAGGTTGAGCAGCAGCCCGCTGCCCAGTATGGGACGCTCGTAGGAGAAGCCCAGCGTCCCGGTCAGCTCCGGGGCCCGCTGGATTTCCTCACCGGACAGGTCGAGCCCCTCGAACGCGCCGCCCGGCACCACGTCCACATTGCATCCGGCCGCCGGCGACTGGCCGGTCCAGCAGTTGGACACGAAGTCCCGATAGGTGGCGTCCAGGTACGAGCCTCCGCCACGAATGCTCAAGCCGTCGACGTTCGCCGGCTGCCACAGGAAGTCGACCTCCACGCCGTCCACGTCGGCCCCGGAGGCGTTCACCGTCGTCACCGCCACCGCCACCGCGTCGAACGAGGTCACCTGCAGCTTCTCGTAGTCGTAGGTGAAGGCCGCGGCGTTGAGCTGCAGGGTTCTGTCGAGCAGCACCGCTTTGACGCCGACCTCGTAGCCCTCCACGGTCTCATCGTCGTAGCGGGCATCGCCACCGAGCGCCGGGAGAGCGGTGTTCAGGGCGCCCCCGTCGAAGCCGCCCGACTTGAAGCCTTCCTTGTACGACCCATAGACCATCAGCGTGTCGTTCGGCTGATAGGACAGCGTCAGCTCCGGCGAGAAGTTGTCGGAATCGATCTCGTCGCTGCCGGGGATGAGGAAGGGCATGGGGCTGCCGTCCGACAGAAAGCTCTCCACGTCCTTCTTCTCGTCGGTGTAACGCGCACCCAAAGATGCCTCCAACCGCTCGGTCACGCCCCAGATCAGCTGACCGAAGGCCGAGTACGCGCGCTGGTCCTGCCGGTGCAGACCATTGCGGCCGATCACGGGAATCTGATTCCGATTGTCCGTATCCCGCTGCTCGTAGAAAGCCCCCAGAAGGAAGTTGACCGGTCCGTCCCAGTTCGAGACCACGCGCACTTCCTGGGTGAACTGGTCGACCTCCGTATGCTCGCCGGTGGGGAGGTAGGTGGTCGGGGTGTTGGACTGATCCTGCACCACGATGTCGTCGACCAGGTACCATCCGGATATGGCCGTGAGACTCAACCCGTTGGCCAGCTCGTAGTTCATCTCCACGGAGCCGAGAACGATCTCGGCGTTCCGGTAGCCGTCGGCATCCGCCCCGTCGAAGGTGAACCCGGCGATGTCCGAGGGCAGGAAGTCCCCCGTGACGATCTTGTCGTCGAACTTGCAGTCGTCGATGTCGATCTCGGGCTCCAGCACCGAAAGGGGGATGCCGAGGAAGTTCGGCGAGCCCAGCGGGCAGAACGAGCGTTGCCAATGCTGCGGGAAGGAATCGTACTCGCGCTCGGAGTAGGTCAGCTTGGCTCGGATGTCGAACACGTCCGTGGGCTCCACCACCAGCGTGCCGCGAACGAACAGGTCGGTGCTGTCGCCGAAGCTGTCCGCGCTCGAGGGCAGCGCCAGATCGCCGCCGAACAGCGGCGCAAGCGGGCCCAGAATGGCCTGGGCGTCGCTCATGTCCACGGGGGCGGGCACATCGACGATGTCGTAATAGCCCTCCTGCGAGGCGTAGCGGGCGAACACTCGGGCGCCCACTCGATCACCCAGCGGCCCGGAGATCATGAGGGTACCGAAGCTCTCTTCCGCTTCGAACTCGTATCCGCCGCCGATTTCCAGCTCCAGCTCCGACCCGGGATCCGCCGACGTGAAGGAGACGACACCGCCGGTGCTGTTCTTGCCGAAGAACAGCGACTGCGGCCCCCGCAGGACCTCGATCTGATTCACGTCGTACTGACCGGCGAACATCAGCGTCGCCTGGGCGATGGCGACGCCGTCCAGGTTGACGGCTACCGACTGGTCGATGAGCGCGTTCCCGGTCGCGGAGCCAACGCCGCGGAGATAGATCGCTCCACCGGCCCCCAGCTGCGACTGGCCCCCGATGAACGTGGGAACCACGGACACCAGATCTTCCAGAGACCCGATGGCGTTGTCTTCGATGTAGCTGGCATCCAGAGCCGTCACCGCCACCGGCACGTCCTGCAGGCTCTCGGCCCGCTTCCGGGCCGTTACGATGACCTCTTCGATCGTCCTGGTGGCGCCCTGGGGCTCCCTCGCTGCTGTGGCGCCCGCGGACCACACCAGCCCCAGAGACAGCACCATGAGCGATTGCCTAATGCTCTTCATACCCTCTCCCTCTCCCATCAGGTAAACGCCGTTTATGAGGACTCTCAGTAAACAGCGTTTATTCACGTCATGTCAACGGGAACCCGAGCCGGTTTGCGTCAGCGCGACGGCCGGCTAGCTGGACCAGGCACGAGCGAGCTCGATGGAGCTGCGGAAATGCCGCAGACCGAGACCCAGGGAGACCGCCGCCACCGGGTAGCACACCGCCGCCAGAACCGCCAGGGACAGACCCACCGCGTCGTCCGCTCCGAACACGTATTGGGTCATCATCGCCACCATCAGGGGCGCGAGCAGATAGGACAGAAACGACACGCAAACGCCGTACACAGCCACCATCTGCGCCCGCATCTCATTGGGCGCTATGACCTGCAGAACCGCGGCGCCGAGCCCGGGAGTCAGAGACATGAGAAACACGAGCGGGACGAGGGCCGCTATCGCCAGCGCCCCGGCGGGAGCGAGGCCGAATGCGACCGCGAACGGCACGATGACGATGCACTTGTACATGCCGAGTCGCATCATGCCATCGCCCTTGCCCTTGACGACGAAGAGCGAGGATATGATTCCGCCCGACATGCTGCCCACGATACCCAGCAGCAGCGCCACGGTTCCGAACGCGATTCCAGCCTCAGCGCGCGCGAAGCCATGGGTGCGGATCAGGTACTCGGCGGACCAGGCGAACAGTGCAAAACCCTGGGTTGCCATTAGCAGATAGCCCACGAAATGAAGAGTAAAGAAGCGCCATCGCTCCCGCATGAACACGCCGATCTGACGTAGCGGAATCGGCGCGGACCCGGCGGCCGCGATCCGACCCCTTCGCACCGGCTCACGGATCTTGAACAGAACGATGGAGAGGAGCAAACCGGGCGTCCCGACGATGAGGAACGTCAACTGCCAGGACCGCAGCTCACCCACGATCGGCACGTGCTGTGCAGGCAGACCTTCAAGGTAGTCTACGAGTGGGCCGCCGAGCAGGTACGCGAGGCCGGTGCCCACGAACGTCGCGCTCTGAAACAGCCCCGCGGCCACGGGGAGTCGCGCAGCGCTGAAGAGATCGCTCATCAGCGAGTAGCTGGCCGGACTGAGGGTGGCTTCACCGATGCCGACCCCCATGCGGGCCAAAAACAGCTGCAGGTAGGTCTGCGCCACGCCGCTCGCCGACGTCATGAGGCTCCAGACGAATATCCCCGTGCCGATGACGATGCGGCGCGCCATCTGGTCGGCCAGGCGAGCTGCGGGCAGCGTGGTCAACGTGAAGAGCAGCGTGAAGGCCAGTCCCAGCAGCAGACTCACCTGAACATCGGAGATACCCAGGTCCCGGCGTACCGGCCCGATCATCATGGCAAGGATCTGGCGGTCGAGATAAGAAATGATGGATGCGAGCGTCAACAGGCTGACCACGTACCAGGCATAGCCGGAGTCGGGCGATATCGGGCGGGAATCGATGACTTTCACGCAGCTCCCGAGATTCATTGTAAACGCCGTTAAGTAGATAGTGTTTTCTCAGGGCTGGCAAGCCTGTCACTGTCCCTGGCGCTACACCGTCTGGAAGCCGAAAGGGCTCACCCTGCGAGAAGCGACGCTCCTTCGTTCGTATTGACTGGATAAACGGCGTTTACTAGGATGCCGCGCGCCCCGCTATGACCCGTGAGCGATTGGCGACTAGGCGGGGTCCATTCCAAGCACCCCCGACGATGCGATCGGGCGATCGACCAACGGAGCACGCCGTGACGCCGCAACTGGACCCGCCACAGAACAT
>JAWLGU010000074.1:0-23566 GCA_041690675.1 Pseudomonadales bacterium
CTGCCAGGCGGGGGACCAGCCGAGGATCACCTGAGCGCCCTCCGCCAGGTACTCCCGGTTGTTGTTGCGCAGCACGATGGCGTCGTCGGGGCTGTCGGCGCCCTTCAGCCAGGCCAGCTCCTCGGCGAACGTCAGCGGATCCGTCAGTACGGCATTAAGCCCCGTGCCGCCCACGGACTGGCCCTTGAACCAGTTGCGGGCGAACTCGTTGCGGTAGAGCACCGTGGTGAGATCCACGCCTCCACCGAGAGCCACGTAGTGGCGCAGCTCGTACTGCTCGTGCTCGGAGTCGAACTCGTCGAGCTGGGAGGCTGTATAGCGCCGGTAGGGATCGGCGCGAAAGTCGGCGTCGGTGAGCCCCAGATACGTCTCGTCCGCCACCTGCTCGGTGCGTCCGATCTTGAGCTGCAGCTCCTGGTAGCGGGCCGCGCCCGGCCCGGTGCGATAGCTCAGCTTGGCCAGGTAGTCGTCGAGCTCGTAGCCCGTGTCGCCGCCGCCATCGAGCTCCTTGAAGCCGTCGGTCTGCTGCCGCACGCCCTCGAGCAGGAAACCCAGGTGCTCACCGCGCCCACCCACCTGGACGTGCCCGAGCAACGTGTCGTCCTCGCCGAGCAGCACCTCGGCGCCGCCCGCCAACGGCTGATCGGGAATGGGTGTCGAGATCAGGTTGATCGCGCCCCCGGTGGTGCGAGGGCCGTGGCGGACAGCGGCCGACCCTTTGCGAATCTCCACCGCATGCATGCGTTGCATGGTCGGCGTGTAGTACGCGGCTGCGGCGGCGTACGGCGCGGGCGCGATCAGCACGCCGTCCTCCATCAGCGCGATCCGGCTGCTGCGATCCGTGCCCGAGCCGCGCAAGCCGATATTGGGTCGCAGGCCGAAGCCCTCCTCCTCCACCACGTACACGCCCGGGACCTGGCGCAGCACCCGCTGCAGGTCGGTGTGCTGGAACACCTCGATTTCCTCCACCGAAACATAGCTGGCGGCGCCCGTGGTCTCCTGGGCGGCGCTGCGGCTGCCCACGACGGTCATGCGCTCGAAGTGCGGCTGACTGGTCTCTTCGGGTGCATCGGCAGCATAAAGGACAGCCGGGTTCAACGCGGCGAGGACGAGCGCGAGGCGGTTCATGAATTCTCCTTGGTCGTGGCTGGCGCTGATGGTTCGCAAATCCTAATGAGAATTATTTGCGTTTGCAATCAGAGCCGAAGCCCAGGAGGAGAATCGAGTTCCGCCGGGGACGATGCGCAAAAACTGACGCTTTTCCTCTGCCGCGCCGAGCGCTCACGTGGACAGCCTTCTGTCATTGACTATAATCAATCCGGAATTCGAGGCGGACGAATCCCGCGGCAAGCCTGGTCGCCAAGGAGGGCGCTAGACCCTCCGACGACCCTTCCGAACCGCGGTGATTGATGGGGTTGCAGCACTGGCTGGAAGGCACATGCGCCGCAGCGGCGCCAGGGGTGTGCTTTACCTGCGTGGGCCTACCCGAAGTTTCGACGACGACGCAGTCCGACGGATGGGGTGCACAAGCCTGCATGCTCAGGTGTTTTACGCAAAAGCGCGTGCTTCTGCTGCAGGGCCCTATGGGGCCCTTCTTCTGGAAGCTGGGGAGAGTGCTGCGCGCCAAGGGCGCCGAGGTATTCAAGATCAACCTCTGCGGCGGAGACGAGCTGTTCTATCCCGTCGGTGCGACCCGATACGCCGGCAGCCTGGAAGAGTGGCCGATGTTCCTGCGGAACTTCATCGTCGCCCACGACATCGATGCTGTGCTGCTGTTCGGTGATTGCCGGCCCCATCACGTCGGCGCCGCCGAGATCGCCCGGTCGCGGGGCATCGCGCTGTACGTGTTCGAAGAGGGGTACCTGCGACCCGACTTCGTGACCGTGGAGCAGGGCGGAGCCAACAGCTTCTCTTCGCTGCCGCAGGACCCGGACGTCTACCGCCGCTTCAGTCCCCACCCCACCTCGCGGCAGAGACCGCAGCGGGTGAAACACGCCTTCGGGTGGGCTGGCTGGTACGCGTCGCTCTACGCCATCGCGCTGTGGCTCATGGCCTGGCGTTATCCCCGGTACCGACACCATCGTTCCATGCGGCCGTTGCGTGAGGTGCGGGTCTGGTGTCGCGCTGCGCTGCGCAAGGTCGCCTACCGGTGGAAGGAGCGCCGGGTGCTCGAAGAGCTCACCCGGCCAGGCGCCCCACCCTACTTCCTGGTTCCCTTGCAGGTTCACGGCGACGCGCAGATCAGCGTGCACTCACCGTTCGAATGCGTGCCGGACTTCATCGAGACCGTCATGACCTCGTTCGCACGTCATGCGCCGCAACCATCGCGCCTGGTCATCAAGCATCATCCCCTCGACCGCGGTTACCACGACTACACCCGCCTGATCGAGCGACTGGCGAACGAGCTCGGGCTCGGGGAGCGGGTGCTGTACGTGCACGATCTGCACCTGCCGCGCCTGCTCGATCACGCGCGCGGCACGGTGGTGATCAACAGCACGGTGGGCCTGTCTTCCGTCTACCACGGCACTCCCGTTCACGTGCTGGGCAACGCCATCTACAAGATTCCCGGGCTTGCCCACCAGGGCCCGCTGGCCGAGTTCTGGTCCGACCCGGGAACCCCGGATTTCGCCGTCTTTCGCGGCTTTCGGGCGTGGTTGTGCGCCTACAACCAGGCCAACGGAAATTTCTACGCGCCGCTCCCCGGGTACGCCGACAGCGCAGGACTGCGCTGGCCACCGCTGTTCCCGGCTCCGACGGCCGCCGATGTCCGTGACCAGCCCGTGCCGTGGGTCGAGGCAGCAGCATCGGAAAGCGCGGGGTAGCGCGGGTGACGAGGCAGTTGATCACGTGGCTCGCTGTGGCCGCCCTTTCGGGGTGCGCAAGCATCCCGAGCGCGGATCCCGCGGCACCGCTGTTCGCCGGCGTGGCCCGCGAGCCCGAGATGCCCGCTGCGGTGCAGGGCGCCTTCGAGGGCGAGCCCGCCGGCACGCGGGTTCCCGTGCAGGACGGGCCGTGGGGCCCCCGGGTGGAGCTGCTGCTGGGCACGAGGTACCCATCGGCCAGCGGACGGGAATGCCGCCACTTCGCCGCCCTCGGCCCGGACGGAGAGCTACCCGGGCTGGCCTGCCGCCGGCCCGACGGAACCTGGCTGCGCGTGCGGGTCCTGCACCACCAGGGCCGGCCGCTGATGGAAAGGAGACCATGAGGCACCTGATACGGTCGATGCTTCTACCCCTGGCGTGGCTCGCGGTCGTTCTGCCCGGCGCCGCGGGCGCACAGGTGGTCACCGGCATGGGAGACCTCCCCCAGAGCGACCGGGCCACGGCCATACCGGAGCAGCTCGAGGCGCCTTCCGCCGTGGACTGGCGCACCGGCACCCACGGCCCCGTGCCCGAGGTGAAGCTGGATGGCCGCATTCGGCCGTTCGGCGCGAACCTCTTCAACGGCGGCTTCCGCGGCCCGCGGGGCTCGGGATTGAACGCCACCTACCGCATCCTGCCCGGAGACCGAGTGACCCTTCGAGCCTGGGGCGCGGTGGAGTTGAACAGCGTCCTGCCCGTGGATGCCCAGGGCAACATCTTCGTCCCTTCGGTGGGCCCGGTGCACGTGCTCGGCGCCACCAGCGAGGAGCTCGACCGCCGCGTCAAGACGGCGATCAGCGAGGTGTTCACCGACAACGTCTCGGTCTACACCAATCTCCAGGGGGTCCAGCCGGTGGCCGTGTTCGTCACCGGCTACGTCAGGAGCCCGGGCCGCTATGCCGGCAACCCGGACGATTCCCTGCTGTACTTCCTCGATCAGGCCTCGGGCATCTCGCCCTCGCTCGGCAGCTTTCGCAGCATCCGGGTGCTGCGTGAGGGCGAGACCATCGCCGAGGTGGATCTCTACGACTTTCTGCTCGACGGCGTGCTGCCCCGCCCGCAGTTCGAGGACGGCGACACCATCGTGGTGGAAGCCCGCGGACCGGTGGTGGCGGTGGAAGGCGACGTCGCCGAGCCCTTTCACTACGAGCTCACCTCGGAGTCGCTCGACGGCGGCGAGCTGCTGAACCTGGCGGAGTTGCTGCCGGGGGTTTCCCACGTCCTGCTGCGCGGGGTTCGCGAGGCGCAAGGGCCCATCTCGCTGTACCTGCCCCTGGAGGAATTCAGGAGCGCCGAGATCCGCGCCGGGGACGCCGTGCTCTTCTCCGCCGATCGCCGCGCCGACACCATCGTCGTCCAGGTGGAAGGCAGCTTCGAGGGGCCTTCGCGGTTCGCCGTGCCCAAGGACGCCACCCTCATGGAGCTGTTGAACGGCGTGCCCGTGGATCCGGAGATGGCCGATATCCGGAGCATTTCCATCCGCCGGCAGAGCGTCGCCGCCCGCCAGCGCCAGGCGCTCGAAGACAGTCTGCGCCGGCTGGAGACCACGTATCTGGGGGCCTCCTCGAGCACGGCGGAGGAAGCGAGCATTCGTGCCAGCGAGGCCGAGCTCATCCAGAACTTCGTCCAGCGCGCCCGCCAGATTCAGCCCACCGGCCGAATGGTGGTGGCCCACGAAGGACGCATCACCGACATCCGCCTGCAGGACGGCGACGTCATCACCATCCCCGAGCGCTCCGACTCCCTGCTGGTTACCGGCGAGGTGCTGATCCCGCAGGCCATGGTCTACGTGGAGAACGAGCGCGCCCGGGACTACATCGACCGCGCCGGCGGCTTCACCGAGCGGGCCGACCGCCGCCGCATCCTTGTGGTGCATCAGAACGGCGAGGTGGTGCCGGCCCGCGGTGCGACCCTGCGCGCCGGGGACGAGATTCTGGTGCTGCCGGAAGCGCCGGTTAAGAACCTCCAGCTCGCCTCCACCCTGGCGCAGATCGTCTATCAGATCGCCATCGCCACCAACGTGGCCATCAACATCTGATGGCACACGCCGAGCGCACATCGTGGCAGATCACCTGGAGCGTATGGCACGCCATGTTCATGCGCGAGGTGCTGGCCCGGACCATGGTGAACCGCTTCTCGTGGTTCTGGATGCTGGCGGAGCCGGTGGCCTACGTGGTCGTGATGATCTGGGTGCGCGAGCTGCTCGGCCGTGCCCATTTCATCATCGGCGCCGACTTCGTCCCCTGGCTCATCGTCGGGCTCACCGCGTTCTTCCTGTTCCGCGAAGGCATCACCCGTTCCCTGGGCGCGGTGAAGGCCAACCACGGATTGTTCGCCTACCGCCAGGTTCATCCCGTGGACCCGGTGATCATCCGCAACGTGCTGGAAGGTCTGCTGAAGACCGTGGTGTTCGTGCTTCTGGTGGCCGGCGCCGAGTTCCTGGGCTACCGCGTGCTGCCGGGGGACCCCTTGGGCGCGCTCGCCGCCTGGCTGTCCTTGTGGCTGCTCGGCCTCGGGGGCGGCCTCATCGTCTCCGTCGGATCGACCCTGCTGGACGAAGTGGATCTGGCCGTGCGGCTCAGCATGCTGCCCATGTTCCTGCTCTCGGGGGTGATCCTGCCCCTGCACTTCCTGCCCCACAGCGTGCAGCAGTACCTGCTGCTGAATCCGGTGCTGCACGGGGTCGAGAGCGTGCGGCTCGCCTTCTTCGGCGGCTACCGATCGCTCGCCGGCGTCGATCTCTCCTACGTGTGGCTCTGGAACGTGACGCTCATCGCTCTGGGGCTCGCCCTGCACCTGCGTTTCGCCAACCGGTTGAAGGCGCAATGATCGAAGTGCGCAACGTATACAAACGGTATCAGGGGCACCACGGCGGCGGCTGGGTGCTCCGGGACATCACCTTCGAGGTGCCTCGGGGGGTGAGCGTGGGCGTGGTGGGCCGCAACGGCGCGGGCAAATCCACCCTGCTGCGCCTCATCGGCGGCATGGACGCACCCAACCGCGGCGAGATCATGCGACGCGGGCGGGTGTCGTGGCCCATCGGGCTCACCGGCGGCTTTCAGGGTTCCATGACCGGGCGGCAGAACACCAAGTTCGTGGCCCGCATTCACGGCGACGGGCAGGCCATCAACGACATCATCGCCCAGGTCGAGGAGTTCGCCGAGCTGGGCAAGGCGTTCGATCAGCCGGTGCGCACCTACTCAAGCGGCATGCGCAGCCGACTCGCCTTCGGCCTTTCCCTGGCCTTCGACTTCGACCTGTATCTCTCCGACGAGGCCACGGCCGTAGGCGACATGGGCTTTCGGGCCAAGGCCAAGAAAGCCTTCGAGGATCGGGTGGGCCGCGCCGGGCTCATGATGGTCTCCCACGGCGAAGGCATCCTCAAGGAGCTGTGCCAGGCGGGCTTGTGGCTCACCGGCGGCGAGGCGATCTGGTTCGACAGCATCCACGACGCCTTGAGCGCCTATCGCGAGAGCATGAAAGCGGCATGAAGCACTGGTTCAAACGACACCCGTACTGGCTGGCCGTGCTGGTGAGCATCCTCGGTGCCGGTTTGTACTGGTCCCTCATCGCCACCGACCGCTACGTCTCCGAGGCCAACGTGGTGCTGCAGAGCGCCCGACTCGCCCAGCCCGAGTTCAGCGTCACCTCCATTCTGAGCGGAGGCACCGCCAACGACCTGCTCATGCTGCGCGACCACCTCCTCTCGGTGGACATGCTGCGCAAGCTCGACGAGGCGCTGGATCTGCGGGCCCACTACTCCACCGGCGGTGTGGACGTGCTGTCGCGGCTCGATCCGGACGCGCCCATGGAGCACTTCCACGACTACTACCGGCGCCGGGTCTCGGTGGAGATGGACGAGTACGCCCACGTGCTGCGCATCCGCGCGGCGGCGTTCGATCCCGCCACCGCCCACGCCATGGCCGCGCTCATGCTGGAGGAAGGCGAGCGCCACATGAACCGCCTGGGCCAGCGCCTGGCGGCGGAGCAGGTCGCCTTCATCGAGAACCAGGTGACCGACCTGCGAGCCCGGCTCGATGCCGCACTGGAGAGCCTGCTCGGCTATCAGAACGAGCAGGGGCTGGTGTCGCCCACCGGCACCGTCGAGAGCCTGAGCACCGTCATCGCCGGGCTGGAAGCGGAGCTCGCCTCGCTGGAAGCGCAGCGCCGGGCGCTGGGCGCCTCCCAGAGCGAGCGCTCACCGCAGATGGTGCAGCTTCGCAATCGCATCGATGCCACCAAGCGCCAGATCGACCTGGAGCGCGGCCGCCTCGCCGCCCGCTCGGGCGACACCCTCAATCGCGTCTCGGCGGGCTACGAAACGCTGCAGCTCCAGGTGGATTTCGCGCGGGAGATGTATTCGAGCGCCCTGGCGGCGCTGGAAAACACGCGGGTGGAGGCGGCCCGGTCGCTGAAGCAGGTTTCCGTGCTGCAGAGCCCCACCCTGCCGGAGTACGCCACCGAGCCGCGGCGGCTCTACAACGTCAGCGCATTCGCGCTGCTGGCGCTGCTCGCAGGCCTCATCGTGCAGCTCCTCGCGGCCATCGTCAGGGATCACAGGGATTAGGGAAGTCAACAAGAACATGGAACGAAAGGGCCTCATCCTCGCCGGCGGCTCGGGCACGCGGCTCTACCCCCTGACCATGGGGGTGAGCAAGCAGCTCCTGCCGGTATACGACAAGCCAATGATCTACCACCCGTTGACGACTCTGATGTATGCGGGCATCCGCGACATCCTGGTCATCTCCACGCCCACCGATCTGCCGCGCTTCGCTTGTCTGCTCGGCGACGGTGCGGCCTGGGGCATCAACATCCGATACGCCGAGCAGCCCTCACCCGACGGGCTCGCCCAGGCCTTCCTCATCGGCCGGGAGTTCATCGGCAACGCGCCCTGCACCCTGGTGCTCGGCGACAACATCTTCTACGGCCACGACCTGGGCAGCACCCTACGCCGCGCGGCGAACCGCACCGATGGCGCCACCGTGTTCGGCTATCACGTGCAGGATCCCCGGGCCTACGGGGTGGTGGAGTTCAACGCAGACGGCCGGGCCATCGGCCTCGAGGAGAAGCCCGAGCAGCCGCGCTCCAACTACGCCGTCACCGGCCTCTATTTCTACGACAACGACGTGGTCGAGATCGCCAGCGGCATCCGGCCCTCCCCCCGCGGCGAGCTCGAGATCACCGACGTCAACCGGCACTACCTGCGGGCCGGCAACCTGCACGTGGAGCTGCTCGGCCGCGGCAGCGCGTGGCTCGACACGGGCACCCACGAATCCCTCATGCAGGCGAGCCTGTTCGTCCAGACCATCGAGTCCCGCCAGGGGCTGAAGATCGCCTGCCCCGAGGAAGTGGCTTACCGCATGGGCTACATCGACTGCGCGCAGCTCGAGCGGCTCGCCCGGCCGCTGTGCAAAAGCGGCTACGGCCAGTATCTGCTGGGCCTGCTGGAGGATCGGGTGTTCTGATGAAGTTCATTCCCACGGACATCCCGGAGGTGGTGGTCGTCGAGCCGCGGCGCTTCGGCGACCATCGCGGCTTCTTCTTCGAGAGCTGGTCGCAGCGGACCTTTGCCGAGGCCGGCATTCACGCCAGCTTCGTTCAGGACAACCACAGCCGCTCCGCCCAGGGCGTATTGCGCGGCCTGCACTACCAGATCTGGCAGCCCCAGGGAAAGCTGGTGCGGGTCACGGCCGGTGAGGTGTTCGACGTGGCCGTGGACCTGCGCCGCGGCGCGCCCACCTTCGGCCGCTGGGTGGGGGTGCATCTGTGCGCCGAGAGCGGGCGCATGCTCTGGATACCGCCGGGCTTCGCCCACGGCTTCTACGTGGTGAGTCCCGAAGGCGCCGAGTTCCAGTACAAGTGCACCGACTACTACGCGCCGCAGCACGAGCGCTCGCTGGTCTGGAACGATCCGGAGATCGCCATCGAGTGGCCCCTGGTCCAGGGCGATCCGCCCAGCCTCTCTGACAAGGATGCCCGGGGGCTGCGCCTGGCGGAGGCGGAGGTCTACCCCTGATGACACTCGAGGTGTTGATCACCGGGGCGGGCGGCCAGCTCGGCTACGAGCTTCAGCGCACCGTGCCGCCAGGCGTGAACGCCGTGGCCCTCGGCCGCGCTCAGCTCGACATAACCAGCGCCGAGGCGGTCGCCTGCGCCCTGAATCACTACCGCCCCCAGGTGATCGTCAATGCCGCGGCCTACACCGCCGTGGACAAGGCAGAGCAGGAACGCGAGCTGGCAGCCGCCGTCAATGCCACCGGGCCCCAGCGCCTCGCGCGTGCGGCCGCCGATCGGAACCTGCGCCTGATCCACGTCTCCACGGACTTCGTCTTCGACGGCGCCGCGAGCGCGCCCTACCGTCCCGACGACGCCCCGGGTCCGCTCGGCGTTTACGGCGCCACCAAGCTCGAGGGCGAGGAACGGGTTCTAGCCGCGGCCGACGATCATGCCGTCGTCCTGCGCACGGGCTGGGTCTACTCGAGGCACGGCGGCAACTTCGTCAAGACCATGCTGCGCATCATGCGCGAGCGGGAGGAGATCGGCGTCGTGGCCGATCAGGTGGGCACCCCGACGTGGGCTCGCGGCCTCGCCGAGACGGTGTGGCGATTCGTGCTGAGCCCCGACATCACCGGCATCTTCCACTGGTCCGACGCGGGAGTCGCGAGCTGGTACGACTTCGCCGTGGCCATCGAGGAAGAAGGGCGTGAGCGGGGCCTGCTCACTCGACCGGTAAAGGTTCGCCCCATCGCTACCTGCGAGTACCCCACTCCCGCCCGGCGCCCCGCCTACAGCGTGCTCGACAAATCCGCCACCTGGAGCGCGCTGGGCCAACGGCCCATGCACTGGCGCACCGCATTGAGATCCATGTTATGCGAAACCTGTTGATCACCGGCGGCGCCGGCTTCATCGGCGCCAACTTCGTGCACTACTGGCTCGCGCGCCATCCGGATCACCGGGTGGTGGTGCTCGATGCGCTCACCTACGCCGGCAACCGGCAGAATCTGGCCGGGCTGGAGCACGAGCCCCGGTTTCGCTTCGTGCACGGCGACATCTGCGACGCGGCACTGGTCGAGCAACTGCTGCGCGAAGAGCACGTGGACACCCTCGTTCATTTCGCAGCCGAATCCCACGTGGACCGGTCCATCCACGGGCCCGACGAGTTCGTGCGCACCAACGTGGTGGGCACCCACACCCTGCTGGCTGGCGCGCGAGGCGTCTGGGAGACGACGCCGGACGGCTTCGGCGGCAAGCGCTTCCATCACGTCTCCACCGACGAGGTCTACGGCAGCCTGCAGGCCGACGCCCCGGGGTTCTCCGAAACCACCCCGTACGCCCCGAACTCGCCCTACTCCGCCAGCAAGGCGGCCAGCGATCATCTGGTGCGCGCCTACCACCACACCTACGGACTGCCGGTCACCACCAGCAACTGCTCCAACAACTACGGCCCGTACCACTTTCCCGAGAAGCTCATTCCGCTGATGATCGTCAACGCCCTGAGCGGGCGGGCGTTGCCCGTGTACGGTGACGGGCAGAACGTGCGCGACTGGCTGTTCGTGGAGGACCATTGCCGCGGCATCGAGCTGGTGCTCGAAGGCGGCCGCGTGGGCGAGACCTACAACATCGGCGGCAACAACGAGCGGCCGAACGTGGAGATCGTGGAAACCCTCTGCACGCTGCTGGACCAGGCGTTCGACAGCGATCCCGCCCTCGCGACCCGCTTCCCCGGAGCCCCGGCCGCGCAAGGCACGCCCACTCGCTCCCTGATGAAGTTCGTTCAGGACCGTCCCGGCCACGACCGCCGATACGCCATCGACGCCAGCAAGATCACCGCGGAGCTCGGCTACTCACCCCAGACGGGCTTTCGGGCCGGACTGGAAAAAACGCTGCGCTGGTTCCTCGACAACGAGCCCTGGTGGCGAGCCATTCTCGATGGCAGCTATCGCGACTGGATCTCGCTGCACTACGACGCGGACAGCCAGCGGGCCTGAGATCGATCAGCGTGTTGTCGCCCTCTGCTCTCTGGCCCCTTTCCGTCGGTGCGCGGGATCTGCGCTGCGGCCATCAGGTGCGGTGCACCAGCAAGCGATTCCGGCAGTTCACTGCCGTGGGAGACGATCCCCAGTTCCGTCTGAAGCGCCGGCTCCCGGGCGGCTGGTACATGCTGGAAGTGCTGATGAACCTGCCGGTGGCGAGCGCCTTCGGTACGCTCTACTTCGACACCGGCGCCGGCGAAGCCGAGGATCAATGCTACCGGCTGCCGCTGCGCTCGGGACGGATGGCCAAGCGGCTGATTTATCTGCCCGCGGCGGCCCGGGTGCGGTTCGATCCCTTCGAAGGGGCGGGAAGCTTCGCGCTGCAGCATTTCCGCCTGGTGCGAATGACCCGAGGCGCGGCCTTCAAGCGAATCCGCAGCAAGCTCGCGGCCCAGCGCCACATGCCCGCGGGCGCGGCCGACGGACGAATCGAGAAAGAGCTCTGGCGGAGCTACGACCGGTTGTTCGCCGAGCTTTCCGCCAGCGACCCCGGCAGCTATGCACGCTGGATCGAGGAGCAGGAGCGTCCGGCGATTCCGACACGCGAGCGGCAGCAGGCGCTCATGGCCGACTGGACGTGGCGTCCCACCTTCTCGGTCCTCGTGCCCACGTTCGAGACCGATGAAGCTCACCTGCGCGCCTGCCTGGAAAGCGTCCTTGGGCAGACCTACCCGCACTGGGAGCTGTGCATTGCCGACGACGCCTCGTCCCTGCCCCACGTTCGCAGCCTTCTCGAGTCGTTGCGGGGTCGGGATTCCCGGGTCCGGGTCGCGTTCCGGGACAGCAACGGCCACATCGCCGCGGCCAGCAGCACGGCCCTCGGGCTCGCCACAGGCGACTTCGTGGCCCTGCTCGACCACGACGACGTGCTGGCGCCGCATGCCCTCTTCGCCTTGGCCGCCGCGCTGCAGCAGAATCCGGAGGCGCAGATCGTCTACTCCGACGAAGACAAGCTCGACGCCGCGGGCCACCGCTGCGAGCCGTTCTTCAAACCGGACTTCTCGCCCGACCTGCTGTATTCCCAGAACTACGTGTGTCATCTGGGCGCCTACCGGCGCAGCCTCGTGGCGGACGTAGGCGGCTTCCGGGTCGGCTTCGAAGGCAGCCAGGACTACGACCTGCTGCTGCGCTGCGTGGCGGGAGTCAAGGACCCGAGCCAGATCGTGCACGTGCCGCAGGTGCTGTACCACTGGCGCCGGCACGAAGCTTCCACCGCCGCCGATCACGGCCGCAAGGACTACGCCAGCCGCGCCGCACAGCGCGCGCTGCAGGAGCATCTCGAGGCGACGCGGCCGGGGGTAACCGTGGAAACCCTGGAACCGGGGCTGTACCGGCCCCGCTGGCCGCTGCCCGAGCCGAAGCCCATGGTGAGCCTCGTCGTGCCGACGCGGGACGGCGCGGAGGTGCTCGAGACCTGTCTCGACTCCCTGCTGCATCGCACGCGCTACGACGCCTTCGAGATTCTCGTGGTGGACAACGGCTCCACCTGCCCGCGCACCCTGGCCTGCCTGGACGGCCTGGCCGGCGATGCGCGAGTGCGGGTGCTGCGCTACGACCGGCCCTTCAACTTCTCCGCGATCAACAACTTCGCCGTCGAGCACGCGAACGGCAGCGTGATCGGCCTGATCAACGACGATGTGGAGGTGGTGAGCGAAGGTTGGCTGGACGAGATGGTCAGTCACGCCATCCGGCCGGACATCGCCTGCGTGGGCGCCAAGCTCTATTACCCGGACGGCCGGCTGCAGCACGCGGGGGTGGTACTCGGCATCGGCGGCGTCGCCGGGCATTCCCACAAGTATCTGCCGGGCGACTCGAGCGGCTACTTCAGCCGCCTGCGGATCGTGCACAACGTGGCTGCCGTCACCGGCGCTGCGCTGGTGGTGCGCAAGGCGATCTACCAGGAGGTGGGCGGATTGGACGAGCGGCACCTGAAGGTGGCGTTCAACGACGTGGACTTCTGCCTCAAATGCCTGCAGGCGGGCTATCGCAACCTCTGGACACCCTTCGCCGAGCTCGTGCATCACGAATCGAAGACCCGCGGCGAGGACGATTGCCCGGAAAAGCGCGCCCGGTTCCACCAGGAATGCGCCACCATGCGGGAGCGTTGGGGCGCCCTGCTCGACAACGACCCCTACTACAACCCGAACCTCAGTCTCAACCGCGAGGACTATTCGCTCGCCGCGGTATCCCGCACACAGGCCGCGTGATGGCCAACGACCGCCCCTTGCGCATCGCCCTCGTCGGCTGCAGTCGCAACGCCCAGCGCTTCAGGGAAGACGCCTCGTTCATCTACCGGTGCGACAACCTGGCGGCGGCGCTGCGCGATCTGGGGCATCGGGTGGTGCTCACCCACCTGAACCGGCTGAACCCCCTGGCGCCGCTGGACGCGGTGATGTTTCACCGCCCCCGATACACCTTCGTCTTCCGCGCTGCCGTTTCGCTGCTTCGCCGCCGCGACGTCCTGCTCATGGCCGACGTGGACGACCTGATCTTCGACGAAGCCTTGGCGCATTTCAGCCCGGGCGTGCTCAACGGCCTGGTGCCGCTCGCCGACACCCAGGCGCAGTACGCCTCCCACCGCCGGGCACTGGCGGCGTTCGAGGCGATCTCCGTCTCCACCGCACCGCTGGCTGAAGAGGCCCGCCGCTGCTTTCCGGGCGCGCGGATCCTGCGATTACCCAACGCCGTCCATCACCACTGGCGCCAGGTGGAGGAGCACGACGGCGTCCCCCCGGCACGGCCGCGGCTGACCTACTTCCCCGGAACACGCAGCCACGACCGCGACTTCGCCACCATCGCGGACCCATTGAGCCGTGCGCTGGCGCGGCATCCCCATCTCGAGCTGCACGTCACCGGGCCCTTGCGGTTCGAGCTCCACGCCCGCCCGGGTCAGGTGCAGCACCACGCCAAGGTCCCCTTTCACGAGCTGCATCCGCGTGTGCGTGCCGGCATGGTCAACCTGGCGCCGCTGGAAGCGACGCCGTTCACCCGCTGCAAGTCCGCGCTGAAGGTCATGGAGGCCGGCTATTGGGGGATTCCCACCATCAGCGCTCCCCTGCCCGACGCGGAGCGCTTCGAGAACGCCGGCGCCATCGTCCCCGCCTGCCCTGAACGCTGGAGCGAGGAGATCGAGCGGCTCGTGACGGACGAGGTCTACTACGGCCGTCTCACCCAAGGCTTGCGCGCCCGCGTGCTCGAGCACGCGGACGTCTACGACGTGGCCAAGACGCTGCTGAGGTTCGTCGCGTGCGAAAGGCGGTGAGGCTGCAGGCGCCGCCGGCGTGGCCGGCCATGGCAGAACGCCTCCACACGGCCCGGCTGCTGCGCCAGGCGCGGCAACGCCGTGGACAGGGCCGTTACGACCGCGAGACCCTCCGGCTGTTTCGCCGTGCCGCCGCGCGCCGAGACCCGAGGGCCCGCCTTGCCTATCTGCTGTTCCGGCGCGACCTGGGTCATTGCCTGCGGCCCCGACACGTCGCCCCGCTGCTCGAGGGCCTCGATGACCTTTCCCGCAGCCAGCGCTGGCGTGCCGCCGCCCTGCTCAGTGAGATCGACGCGGCTCCCGAGCAGATCTGGGAGCACGTACGACCGGGACCGGGGTTGACGCTGGCAGCGCCACGCCAGCGCCCGTGGCGGGATGCGTTCCGGCAGCAGATCATCGACAGCCGCGGGCACGGGATCGTCGTGGTCGGCAACGCCGGGTCGCTCATCGGCAGCGAGGCGGGGTCCAGGATCGATGACACCGGCACGGTCGTCCGTTTCAACCGGTGCCGCGGTGCCCGGAGCCGAGCCGAGGATCTCGGCACCCGAACGTCGGTGTGGGTTGCCTCGCCCGGCTACCGGGGCCCGGCTCCGAGCGACGCTGAGTGGGTCGTCCTTTCAGGGCCCGACATGTGCTTCGGACTGCGTGACTGGACGCTGCACGCGCCGCGCCTGGAACAGGGCCGGCCCGTGCTCACCGTTCCACTGGACGTCTGGCGCAGCCTGGTCGGACGCCTCTGCGCGCCGCCCAGCGCGGGGGTGCTCATGCTGGCCTGGCTCCGTGAGCTCACCGGTAGCTGGGAGGGCATCAGCGCCGCCGGCATCGGCCAGGGCGCTCGCGCGCGCTACCATCACGCCCACCGAAGCCGCCGGAACACCGCTCGACACGACTGGGAGACCGAAGCCGCGCTGGTGCGCCATTGGACGCAGGCCGGCCTTCGGCTTCTCGATGACGGCACGCCGGGATCTGCGTTCCCCCGCCGCTCGACGGAGGCGACATGATTCGCGTGTTTTCCCGAGGCGTGGGGCGCATTCCCCATCTCGCGACGTTCCTCGGCGAGGGCGTAACCCGTGGGCCCGCCCGCGCGAGCGAGCTGACCGCGGTCGCCGGCTGGGGGCTGCGACCGAGCGCCGAGCGGGCGCGCCGCTATGCCGCCAGCAAGACCCTGCCCTTCCTCGCCCTGGAGGACGCGTTCCTGCGCTCGGTCTACCCCGGCCCTGCCGAAGCGCCCCTCGGCATCGTGGTGGACGACCTGGGCATCTACTACGATGCCGGCCGCCCCTCGCGCCTCGAAACCCTGATCGCCGAGCCTCTCGACGCATCCGACGCCGAGCGTGCCCGGACGCTGCTCGCTGCCTGGCGAGAGGCGCGCGTCTCCAAGTACAACCACCTCCGGGAATCGACGGCGCCCTTGCCCCGCCCGTTCGTGCTGGTGGTGGATCAGACCCTGGGCGATGCCTCGGTGCGCTACGGCAAGGCGGACGCCGCTAGTTTTCAGCGGATGCTGCAGGCGGCGCTCGAGGAGAATCCGAACTGCACCGTGCTGGTGAAAATTCACCCCGAGGTCGCTTCGGGGCGCAAGCGCGGCTACCTGGACCGCGCCAGCCTGGCGGGGCTCGCCCGCGTTCGCCTGCTCGAGGAGGACGTGCATCCCGTGCGCCTGATCGAAGAAGCCGAGGCGATCTACACCGTGACCTCCCAGGTGGGCTTCGAAGGGCTCATCTGGAACAAGCCCGTGCGCACATTCGGGATGCCGTTCTACGCCGGCTGGGGACCGACCCGCGATGAACTGCCGGCGCCCGAACGCCGAACGGCGGCGAGCCTCGAGCAGATCGCCCACGCGGCTCTGGTGCGCTACCCGCGCTACGTCGACCCGGAAACCGGTCGCCGGTGCGAGGTCGAAACCATCCTGGAGCACCTCGCCCTGCAGCGGCGGATGCGCGAGCGCTTCCCGCCACGCCTGCACGCCGCCGGCTTCTCGCCCTACAAGCGCGCCCTGGTCCGCCGCTTCTGCTGGGGTTCCGAAGTCCGGTTCGTGAGCAGGCGCGCGCGCCTGTCGGAGAACGACACACTCCTGATCTGGGGCAGCGACCGGACACGGCACGAGGGGCCGACGATCCGGCTGGAGGACGGCTTCCTGCGCTCGGTTGGCCTCGGCGCAGACCTCATCCGCCCGGTCTCGTGGGTGCTGGACCAGCGCGGCATCTACTACGACGCCACGCGGCCCTCCGGTCTCGAGCAACTGCTGGAGACGGCGGATTTCTCCCCCGCCCTGCTGGACCGGGCGCGGGCCCTGCGGGAGCGGATCGTCGAGGCGAACCTGACGAAGTACAACCTCGGCGGGCAGAGCTGGCGGGCACCGGTGCTCTACGAGCACGGACCGTTGGACGCGCCGGCCAAGCGGCGAACCATCGTCCTGGTTCCGGGGCAGGTGGAAACCGATGCCTCCCTGGAGTTCGGTACCGTGGACATGCGCAGCAACATCGAGCTGTTGCGTACCGTGCGCCGGGAGCGCCCGGAGACGTACGTGGTCTACAAGCCCCACCCCGACGTGGTGAGCGGTCTGCGCCAGCCCGGGCACCAGGAAGACACCGCGTATCTCTGGTGCGACGAGATCCTCACCGACGTGAGCATGAGCGAGCTGCTGAACGAGGTGAACGAGGTGCACACCCTCACCTCCCTCACCGGATTCGAGGCGCTGCTGCGCGGCAAGCGGGTAACGTGCTACGGCCAGCCCTTCTACGCGGGCTGGGGTCTCACCAGCGACCGACACGCGAACAGCCGGCGCACCCGGCGATTGACCCTCGAGGAACTGATCGCCGGCGCGCTCATCCTCTACCCCACCTACGTCAGCCGGATGACCGGCCGTTTCACCACCCCGGAGCGGGCGCTGGAGGAACTGCTGACCTGGCGCGAGCGGGCCCAAGCCAGCCTCCCCATGTGGCGCCGGGCGCTGCGCGTGGGCCTACGGCTGCAGGCCCGATAGCACCGTGCAGCGCTTCATCAACGACTTGCGGCTTCGGCGCCCGCGCCGCTTCTCATCACCAGTGCGTCCGCACGCCCACAGCCAGGAAATTCGACCCGGAGCCGCGCGGTGCGAACAAGCCGTAGGCGCCGGAGCGATGATGTATCCGAGTGACCAGGCTGACCCGGTCGATTCGGCGAAGCCTCAGCTCCAGCTCATAGGACATGTAGGTAAGGAGACGCTTCCGGTCGTCATCCGGCGAGCGCTCGTACCACGGCGTTCCGTGGGCATAGGACAGCCCGAGCCCGTAGCCGAGCCGGGCCTGCACCGGCCCGACCCCGAGATACGGCGAATTCAGCCGATAGAGCACACTGGATTCGAAGTGGTCCTGCAGCCCGCGGTGCTTCACCCCGAGGAACTCCACGCCGGTAGAGACACCGTCGACCCGAATCGCCCGAAAGGCGCGCTCCATCAACGACGGCGGGCGTGTGCCCACGGTGTAGCTCACACCCGTGAAGTAGGTATCGTCGTACTCGAGGGTACGGTGGACGAGCCTCCCGGGGAGATCCGGAAGATTGGTATCGATACCATGAGCGGAATAGAAAGTGAGCCCCGAGGTGGGTTCTGCGGATTCTGCCTGAACCGGGGGCATCCCAATGGCGACAACAACGCTCAACGCCAGCGCAACGAAACGAAGCATGGTTCAGCCTCCCCAACCGACGTCGGTTCATGCTGCTCCGCCCGTGCAGGCACCGCATTGAAGTTTGTTGACCATCTGGAAAGATGGCCCCGGGAGACATAATGGTTGAGCCAATGCGCCGCATTGGCTGCCGTTGATTTACACTAGTTATTCGAACGTAGGCTGGTTGTATCAGGAGCCCATGACGCCTTTCATATTTCTGCACGTACCCAAGACCGCCGGTACCACCTTGCGCGCCATCATCGAACGCCAGTACGCGCCGGAGGAGGTCTACACCGTCTACGACGGTGCCGAAGATCATCACTCACAGGAAGAACTGAAGGCGCTCAGCCCGGAGGCACAAAAATCGATCAAGGCCTACTGCGGGCACGTCTCGTTCGGAGTTCACCGCCACCTTGAGCAGCGGCCTAGGTACGTGACGATACTTCGGGATCCGGTAGAACGAGTCATCTCTTACTATCATCACGTGATGACGCTCATCCCTCGGTGGAAAAGCCAGCCAATAAGTCTTGTAAAGTTCATTCAGGGGCGCAAGGACATTCAGGTAGACAACCTGCAGACGCGCCTGTTATCTGGAGTCGAGAAACCGTTCAATGGATGCAGCGACGATATGTTATGGAAGGCAATTGAGAACATCGAGACTCAGTTTCATTTCGTGGGCTTATCAGAACAATTCGACGAGTCCCTTCAGTTCATCGCCGAGCACTTCGGGTGGGAATCGCCATACTATGTTCGAGAAAATGAAGGGATCAACCGTCCACCACGCGATTACTACTCCGAGCTAGAGATGAACGTGGTGCGAAATCACAACCGTCTGGACGCGATTCTCGTCTCCTACGTCAAGAAAAGTTTGCTTCGGAGAATTCACGCCGCTGATCACACCTATAATGAACGATTAGCGCAATTTCGCTCCCAGAACGAAGCAGCAAAGCAACGCCTGTCTGCCCGTGCCGTATGGTCGTAGGCGAATGCTCTTTGCCCATAGTGGATAAACGCTAGTGGATAAACGCTCACGTTGTCCGATTCTCCTGGTCAAGAATCTTTTCTTCGAGCGTTCGATAATCTTGCCGCTCAGGCGCCAGTTCAATCGCGATCCTTACCAGAGACAATGCCTCCTTGATAGCCCCCTTTCGCAGCACAACTTCCGCCAACTGCCTATGTCCTCCTGCGTGTCCCTTGTCTAGCTTGATCGCTTGCCTGAAGTGGCGCTCGGCCACCTCAAAGTTCTGATTGCGCGCAGATAGGATTCCTTTCGTGAACTCCAACTCGGCACGGAGATCAAGCATATTCCGCTGCTTCTTTAGCCAAACGTCCGCAAACACGGCGAATGCATCCTCTAGCGAAATCTCGGCGATCTGGTCGACCTCGGGGTATGCGGATAGGTCGACACTAAAAAGTGAAGACCGATCTGGGAACCACTCCTTTCGTACTAGTTCATTCGATTCGGAGAACATCGCCATGAAGGCTGCAATCTGGTCGCGCGACGGAAGGATGCCCTTTCCGTTCCGTCCGGACTCAACGAGTGATACCAGATCCGCCCTTAGTGGGTTTACGTCATTGTTGACATACAGCGGTATGTGCGGATTGATCATCCGCAAAAACGCCTGTGCTACGACACTCAGGCTTTCGTTGCTTCGGGAGACGGGGCGGAACTCATCGCCCGGGATGCCTGCCGCCTGCAAGAAATCCCGACATACGTCGGCATGAATGAGATCCTGCCTTGAAAACAGCCTCGGCACTATACTGGATCTGCCGAATCCTGCTTGCCAGCGATTCAGGAGTGCCAGATAGTCGTAGTAAGGTGTGATTGAAGCCACCTGTGGTATCGGATTCTGATGATACTCCCCGTTGCGCATTGCCGTACTGTACATACTTAGAGCGAGTTCATGCTGCGGGCGCAGGTACACAATTATCTGGAAGGACGCACACCATTCGCTCAAGAAGCTCTTTAAACGATCGATCTCCGTGTCATGAACAAGACGGCTATGGCAGTGTTCGCTGGTCAGTATTAGGCTGTCTGCCCCGACGGATTCTATTTCTGTCTCGAACGCTTGACGAATGTAGCTCCGATGCATCTTTACCGATTGCGCAGAAGTTATTCCACGCACGATGCGAGTGTCATCGACGCGGTGGTCATCCATAGCATATGTCACAAGCCCAACATGGTTTCCAATCCCGAAAGAGCGTGGAAGGAAGTATCCATTCGCTTCGAGCACACCTGAATTCTGCACAAGAAAATCCTGCAGAGTCGTTGTACCCGTCTTTTCTGTGCCAATGTGTAGCACGCATCTTCTAAACTTCTTGGTCAAGGTTCGACTTCTCCGCCGGATCTACGGTTGCCCCAGGGTCGAAAGTTGTGCGACGTCAACCGACTGCACGACCCTTTCCGGTTTCAAGATCTCAAGGACGCTGTGCTTTGGCTTCAGCGTTCGCCGACGACCTAAGCCGTACACTTTCAGCATTTGTCGAGCTGCGTCTTCAATGTCCGGTTCCCCCCAGTAGCAGTCTTTCCGATAAGGCCCAATATTCTTTCCAATGACTCGACGCGATGTTCGAACCAAGAAAGAATTCTCATCATCCATGTAATCCAAGTTTCCGGAATAGGCTGACGCAATCGTCGGTTTACCTAACGCCATGGCCTCAGCCATCGTTAGGCCAAATCCCTCAGATCGATGAAGTGAAATATAGGCATCTACAGACGCCAACAGCTGCAAAAGTTCTTCGCGCGGTAGCGTTTCTTCGTACCAGATTATTCGCTCGCTCTGTGAAACACCTGCCTTCATCTGCTCATACGCGAATGTTCTATGTGAGGCGCAGCTCACTTTCATTAATAGGTAGACGTCCTCCTTATCGGGAAAGGCTTGATTGAAGGCCGCCAAAACTCCTTCTGGATTCTTTCTTTCCAGGTAGCTCTTTTGATCAAAGACGAACGCAAAAATGAATCCTCTCTCCGGCAGGCCAAACTTCGCCCGGTCAGCGCTGAGCGTCGAAAGGTTCGAAGTATCAATCACATGCGGAACAACCTTCACCGGCCGCCCTATAGTCGCTTCGATAGCTCGGGCTGAGTACTTTGAAGGGCTCCAGATCTCATCATAGCGCTCTGCATGATTTCTCCACACCGATGGCAGAGCCTCGGTCTCCCATACCCAGTAGCCAATCTTTCTGCCAGCCGTGAACTGGATCGGAAGAATATCGTGAACAACGGCGGTGCTGTCTGCGTTCGCAACAACAATCGAGCAGCCAGCCAACAAATTGATTCGACCAAACACCATTCCAGACTCAGGAAGATCGATGTCCGACCGCTCAACGTAAACACTAGGTAGTGATAAGCACGTCATTTCAACCCCGCCCGCGGCCAACGTCCTTACCATCGAACGACCAGACTCGCCCATCCCAGTTGACGCATCAAGATATCCGGCGACGTTTACGGCCCTCGTGATGAGACCGATTTTCTGGGCCTCCTCTCGCAAGCGATCGATCCAGCCGGGTTCCACGTATTGCTCAACCGAGGATATGGCGATGGCTCTGTCGATTGCCTTGAGGCCGTCAGACGGAGCTGAAAAAAACCGAGGGAATTCCGCCCAGAGTCGTCTATCTGACCAACAGAATGCCGCCAAATGCTGAAGTGGCGAAGGCAGGAATTCGCGCACCAACCACTCTGTGATCTGCTGTCTACTGAGGCCACAACCGACGAGATCACACAGATCTAGCAGACGCTCTGCCGCGAAAATGTTTGGCACGCAGTTCAGGCAGTCCCGATACCACACGTTGTAGGCAAGATTGATCTTCGAGAGAAGCTGCCCATTGTGTTGGTGCCATACGTGAAAGAACTCGAGCTCGTCTTCAGAGATATTCACCAATTCGTGTAGGGATGCTACCGCCCAACCTCGAAATGCGTCTGCGCTTCCAGGACCGCCCAGGTTCTTGAACTTGCGTTGCAGGTCCACTCTCCCATAGAACAGATTCAGAACCTTGCGGACGCCCCCTGAGGCGCTCAGAAAGCGATGGACATCATTAGCGTCCAAATCACCGTACTCAGCACAGGCAAATGACTCCGCCCAACGCTGGAAGGCGACTAAGCCTGATTGCGACGAGAATGCTGTGGGGAACGTATCCCTAAGGTCCGGGCGAGAGTGATAGATGTCTGCCAAAGCACGAACACTGTTTTTTTTCTTCAGGAGGTGGGCGTAGGTGCTGATCAGTTTCTCAAGGCCCAACTCTCGCTTTCCATTGCTCATGAGCCAATTCAAGAAACCGTTGTCTCCCTTGTCGGTTGACGCGTTTGGAAATGCGCGATGGACATCAGGCCGATACGCAAGCACTCCTGCCACAATCGGCGCTACATCATGGCCCGTTGCGGCGCGATTCGGAGTCATTAGGAAGCGACAGAAGCTGTCGGGGTCGTTGGTCGGCGATGGAAAGGGAACCTTTCGCTCTAAACAGGCTCTGACAGTGTAGAAAACTGGATCAGCCACCTCTACGCCGTTTGGAAGAAGGGCATAGGCGTAGGGTAGTTCGCTGGTTTCGAAATAACCGGTGCCTTCAAGTCGCGCTCGGTAGTCTTCGAAAATTTCTTCCAGCACTGGATTGTCCCGAAGATCATGCCGATTCTGGTGCTTTGATAACCGGTTCGGCACCTTTGGGCTATAGCCGCTGAAGTGGTAGAAGGCAAGAGGCACGCCGTCAACAAGGTGGCCAGCTTCTGTCGCGGAGATCTGCCGCTCATGAAGATTCCAGTACGCCACATTGTAGGCTGGGCACCGAAGGATTCGAACGCGCTCGAAGTAGCCCGGGACGAGGTCAATCCATTTCTGGTCCGTAAACAAACCTCTTTTGATATCTACTAGACAGTGTAGATACAGCCGCTCGGCCCACCAGTCGAGCAGCCTCTCGGTGTCAGCGTTGTTTCGCAACGCGATGAATCCAAGGTTGTACGTGCCGCTCTGGACAATTCCCAACTCTGACGGTGTACGATCGTCGTCATATGGCTCCCTCAGGTGTGGAGTGACTACAATCGAGTCGTGGTCCAATGCGTCCCAGACCTCATCCAAGGGACGGTAGATGCAAATATCGGGATCAATGTAGGCAATTTTGTCGAAGCCGAATTTGCGCAGGACCATCCTTAGCGCGAAGGGTTTAACAGCAGTGTTCAGTTCAAGTATGTTGTATTGATACGGAAACACATCTGGCGAGGGTACTCCTGCGTCGACCATTTCCAATAGCGTGAAGTCTTCGCTCGATGGATCGATGGCACCATCGTTGCGATCAACCAATACGACAAAAAAGCTCGCGCCTGGATGGTGGCTCATAAATGACTTGCACAAAACGCGAGCTAGTGACAGGTAGTTCTTGGAGACGATGGTCAAACCCGCTATGCCTGCATAAGACATTCCCAATGTTCTCCTCATTTCCTCGCAAGGCGTGAAATTGCTGCAGCAGTATTGGCTCGCAGTGGCTGGACCTTAAGACATCGTGGCCCCATCGTCTGCCGAGCTTCACCATCTGACCTTTAGCCCAGCCACCAAGTAGTTTGAACCAACCCGCCTAGGCGCAATGACCCCATAAATTCCCGACCGGTGATGCACTCGCGTCACCAGACTCACACGCGGAAACCTCCGCCATCCCCATTCCAACTCATACGCATTGTAGTTCTGAAACCGGTACCGCTTCTCCGGGTCGTCCTTCGGGCCGTCCTCGTAGCTGGGGGTCCCGAACGCGTACGAGAGGCCGACGCTGAAGCCGAAC
>JAWLGU010000075.1:0-22840 GCA_041690675.1 Pseudomonadales bacterium
ATCCGTCCAGAAGCGGTGCAGCGAATCCACGTCCGCCGCCGAGATTGGCCGCAGGACCAGGCGGCTCGTCGTAAGAATGGGCATGTCGTTCCCCTAGCCCCGGCAGTTTGCCATAGCCGGGGACATAAGCGAACATGCCCCGGTCCGACGGGGGAACGACATGCGCTTCAGCTTCTGGCCCACACCCAGCCAGCCATACGCCGACGTGCTGCGGCTCGCCCGCCACGTCGAGAGCACCGGCTGGGACGGCATCTGGTATGCCGACCACTTCATGCCCAACGCCGAAGACACCAGCGCCCCCTGGCCCGAGGCCTGGACCACCCTGTCGGCGCTCGGCGCCCAGGTACCGCGGCTGCGGGTGGGAACCCTGGTCAGCGGCAACACCTACCGGCATCCGGCGGTGCTGGCGAAGATGGCCGCCACATTGGATCACATCACCGGTGGCCGGGTGGTGCTCGGTCTCGGCGCCGGCTGGCAGGAGAACGAGCACCGGCAGTACGGCATCCCTTTCTACACCACCGGCGAGCGGCTGCGGCGTCTCGACGAAGCCTGTCAGGTCATCAAGGGCCTCTTCAGCGAAAGCAAAGCCGACTTCAGCGGTGAGTTCTATCGCCTCGAGCAGGCCACCCTGGAGCCGAAGCCGGTCCAGCGTCCCCTGCCCCTTCTGATCGGCGGGGGAGGCGAGAAGGTCACCCTGAAGATCGCCGCGAAGCACGCCGACGAGTGGAACGTCTGGGGCACTCCGCAGCTGCTCGAGCAGAAGATGGCCATTCTCGACCGTCACTGCGCCGACGTGGGCCGCGACCCGAAGGCCATCCAGCGCAGCGCCGTGGCGCTCCTGTTCATGAGCGACGACCGGGGCTACCTCGAGAAGATGCGGGCCGCGAACATACCGATGCAGCACATCATCGGCACCCCGGACGAGATCAGGGAGCGGGTACAGGAGTACCGGTCCCGGGGAGTCGACGAGCTCATCGTACCCGGGTTCAACCTGGGCGACGTGGAGCAGACCATCGAGACCCTGGACCGCTTCATCGTCGACGTTGCCGGCCGCTGAACGGCCCGGCGGAGTTCCGAGGAGAGAGCCCTTGAGCGACAAGTCACCCGCGCCGGCCGTGCCGGCGGCCACTATCATGATGCTCCGCGACGGCCCACCGGGCCGTTCGGCAAGCCTCGAGGTCTTCATGGTGGTCCGCCACCACCAGATCGACTTCGCCTCCGGCGCGCTGGTGTTCCCGGGCGGCAAGGCGGATCGCGAGGATTTCGACCCCGCCCTGATCCCGTACCTGGACGGCGCCGCGGACGCCGAGGACATGCGCGCCATCCAGGTTTCCGCCATTCGCGAGGCGTTCGAGGAGTGCGGCATTCTGCTGGCCCGGGAGCAAGGCAGCGGCGATCTGGTGAGCGGCGAGCGCCTGGCGGAGCTCGAAGACTACCGCCGCAGCCTGCACCAGGGCGAGGTGAGCATTCTGCGGTTCGTGCAGGAGCAGAAGCTGCGCCTCGCCTGCGACCGGCTGGTGCACTTCGCCCACTGGGTCACGCCGGAGATGATGCCGAGGCGCTTCGATACACACTTCTTCCTCGCCGAGGCACCCGCGGACCACCTCGCCGTGCACGATGGCCACGAGTCGGTGGACTCGGTGTGGATCCGTCCCGCCGACGTGCTCGAGCAGGCCGCCCGGGGCGAGCGGACGGTGATCTTTCCGACCCTGCGTAACGTGGAGAAGCTGGGGACCTTCGCAACCGTGGCCGAGGCGCTCGAGGCCGCGGCGGCGGCCGAGGTGGTCCGGGTACTGCCCTGGACGGAGCGCCGCGACGACGGCACCTGGCTGTGCATCCCGCGGGAGGCGGGCTATGCGGTGAGCGAAGAGCGAATGCCCGACCGCCCGTAGGCGTCAGCCCAGCGGCAGATCGTCCCCCAGCCCGCCCAGCAGCTCCGCCACGGTGAGCAGCATGGCCTCGTAGTAGCTGCGGGTTTCCCGCCGGCGGGACTCGTCCTGGAACGGATTCAGGGGATCGTGGACTCGCAGCCGCCGCAGTTGCTCCAGCAGCAGATCACGCACCTGGCGCGCGTGATAGATCTCCAGCAGGTCAACCAGTCCTTGATCGTTGTCGGGCATCCGTCCTATCCGTAAGGGTTTCCCTAAATCTAGCCCGGCGCGACCGCTTCGCCAGCACCACCGCCCGACTTGCGGAACATTTCGCAAAGCCGTAGTTTCGTCCATCACTCATCAGGGGGAAGTACCATGGCCACGGCTACCGATCAGGCCCACGACGACGAAGTGCTCTACGAGGTGAGCGACCAGGTCGCGACCATCACCATCAACCGGCCGGACCGGCAGAACACCATCTCCGGGCCGATGCTCGATGCCCTGAGCCAGTACCTGCTCAAGGCCAACGACGACCCCGAAGTCCGGGCCATGGTCATCACCGGCAGCGGCCGGTTCTTCTGTGCGGGGCTCGACCTGCGTGGCGGCGGCATCGCCAGCGGGCTCTCCAGCCAGCGCTCGTCCCCCGCCTCGCTGGACCTGCGTAACACCCCGCCGACGGTCCTGCACAGTCTGGACACCCCCACCATCTGCGCCCTCAACGGCTCCGCCGCCGGCTACGGCATGGATCTGGCGCTGGGCTGCGACATCCGCATCATGGCGGAATCCGCCAAGCTCGCTGCTGCGTTCACCGCCCGCGGGGTCGTGCCGGAATCCGGCGGCACCTGGCTGCTGCCCCGGCTCATCGGCTGGTCGAAGGCCGCGGAGCTGATTTTCACCGGCCGCACCCTGCCCGCCGACGAATGCGAGCGCCTGGGGCTGGTGTCCCGGGTGGTGCCGGCGGAGGAGACGCTGGCGGCCGCCCAGGCCCTGGGGCGGGAGATCGCCGGCAACGCGCCCCTGGCGGTGCAGGCCTCGAAGCGCATGATGCGCATGGGGCTGAACGAGACCTTCGACGACCACGTCCACCACGTGTTCCTGCAGCTTCTGCCCCTGTTCCAGTCCGAGGACTTCAAGGAAGGCATGGCCTCCTTCATGGAAAAGCGCAAGCCGGAGTTCAAGGGCCGCTGATCTGCCCGTGCGCGCGCCGCTGCGCCGAGGCCTGCTCGCCGCGCTGGCGGGCGCCGCGCTCGGCGCCCTGTCCGGCCCCGCGTTCGCCGATGGCCCCGCCGCGACCCACCGGCCCGACGTGGAAGCGCGGATCCGCACCCTCACCCTGGAGCGCGCTGGTCCCGGACCCCGAAGCCTGGTGCGCGACGACGTCCTCCGCGGCATCGCCGGCGCCTACAGCGAGACCATGTACCGCCAGGACACCCTCGGGCACGAAGTGGGTGGCGGCGGACCCGCCGAGCGCCTGGCCCGTCGGCACCGGAGCCTGTTCGGCCTGATCTCCGAGAACGTGGCCGTGCAGAAGCGCTGGCCCCCGGGCTTCGACCTCGCCGCCGAGCTCGTCGCGGGCTGGATGCGCAGCCCTGGCCATCGCGAGAACATTCTGGCCCCGTACGAGCGTTTCGAGGTGGGCTGCTTCGGCGACGGCCGGACCGTCTACTGCACCCAGCTCTTCGTCCGCTCCTCCACCGAGCTCGCGGAGCCAGTGGCGTTCCGCCAACGCCCCGGTGCGGGGCTGACGGTCGAGCTCGCCGAGGTCCCGGACGATGATCGGGAACGCCGCATCAGCCTCGCCCGCGCGGGCGCCGAGGCCCGCGAACCGGGGATCGCGCTGCGTTCCGGCGCGGCGCGGATCCCCGTGCCGGAGCGGAGCGGTCTCTACCAGCTCGAGCTGTGGACCCGGGAGACCGGGAGCCAGCACGCCGTCCGTTACCGCATCGTTCCCGGCCCGTACCTGTGCGTGACCGCGGGTTCAGACGAAGAGCTGAACGCCCACCAGGACGAGGCCGAAGGTTGCCAGGTTCCAGCTGAAGGTGCGTAACCACGGCACACCCCAGGCGTAGAGCGGCAGGAACAGCACCCGCCCGCCGAGGTACAGCAGCGAGCCCCAGGCGCTGAAGGTCCCGGCGGTGCCGGTCAGGTGCACGAGGATCACCAGGGTTGCGAAGAAGGCGTAGGTCTCGAGGAAGTTCGTCTGGGCGCGCAGCAGCCGGCCCGCCACCCCCGTGGGCCGCAGCTCCTCGTCTCGTGGGCCCACGGTGTAACGATTGCCCACCTGGGCCTTGAACGTGAACGACGCAGCGGAGATATGCACGAGGCCCAGAACCGTGGCGGCCACCAGCACGTACAGCTCGAGACTCATGCGCGCCTCCATCCGCATCCCTGCGGCACGCCGACGTCCCAGTCCCTGGCTGACACCTTCTCCCCCACGCGGCAATCTTGCCAGACGACACGGTCGGTTGGCAGGCCTGGCGCGCAGGGCCCGGTGAAGCTGGCCTGACAGTCACGGACGCGGCATGATCCAGGGCGCCATGGAAGTGCAGCTGCGCGCCGCGCGCATCCCCCATATCGGGCGCTTCGCCCACCATCACTGGTTCGTGGTCATCGACGACGGCGAGCCCGAGCGCTGGGAGGTGTGGCAGCGCAAGAATGCCGGCGGCCAGTCCTGGGGGCATCTGCACCGCAACCTGTTGGCGTTCGATCAGGGGGTCGGCAATGGGCCGAGCTGGGTGGTTCGCGTGTGGCACGGCGAGCCTGCGGCGGCACTGGCGGCGCGGCTGACCCAGGCGCCGGCCTGCTACCCCTGGCGGCACCGCTACCTGCCTTGGCCAGGCCCCAACAGCAACACCTTCGTTCGGTGGGCACTTCGGGAGCCGGGGATTGCGGGCTGGCGCGCACCGGGCTGGCGCTACCCGGTCTGGGCCGCGCTGCTCCGCCCCGGCCGACTGCTCGGCCGGATCCGTGGCCGGGCGAGGCTCCGGCGATAATCGGCTGGCGCCATTGCACCCGTACCAGTCTGGAGTAGCATGGGAACAGGTCATCAGGGACTCCACCCATGCGAGTCACCCGACCCTGGCTTCTTCTCGTCCTGGCGCTCGGCGCTCACGCCACGGGCGCCGCCGAAGGCCGCACCAGCGGTGCCGGCGAATACCTGTTCGTGAACGGCACCCTGCTCACCATGGGCGATCAGGGGCGCCTCCGGGCCGACCTGCGAGTGGTGGGCGAGCGCATCGACGAGATCGGCAATGGCCTCGAGCCGGGCCCCGACACCACGGTGATCGACATGCAGGGCGGCTACCTGATGCCGGGGCTCACCGAGATGCACGCCCACGTGCCGGCGCCCACTCAGGAACAGGCGGAGAACTGGGCCCAGTACCGCAATGATGTTCTGTTTCTGTGGGTGGCCAACGGCGTGACCACCGTTCGTGGCATGCTGGGCCATCCCGCCCACCTGAACCTGCGCGAGGCCCTGAAGAATCACGAGGTGCTGGGCCCGCGCCTGATCACGGCCGGTCCGTCGTTCAACGGTGACTCCGTCTCGGGCCCGGCCCAGGCCCGGCAGATGGCTCGGGATCAGGTCGCGGCGGGCTACGACTTCCTGAAGATCCACCCCGGCCTGTCGCGCCAGGAGTACGACGCGGTGGCGGTGGAGGCCCGGCGGCTGGGGGTGAGGTTCGCAGGGCACGTGCCGGAAGACGTGGGTCTCCTCCACGCCATCGCCTCGGGCCAGGCCACCGTCGATCATCTCGACGGCTTCATGCAGGCATTGGCTGGCGAGCCGGGGGGCGGCCTGTTCGGCGTCGCCCTGGCGAGGCGGGCGGATCCGAGCAGGCTCGATGCGCTGGCGGCGGCCATGCGCGGGGCCGGCACCGCCGTGGTACCCACCGAGACCCTGGTGGCCAACTTCGCCGAGGCTCATCGGCCCGACCGATTCCTGGATCGCCCGGAGGCAGCGTACTTGCCTCCGCGGCTGCGCAACGACTACCGCGAGCGACTGAACGCCGCATCCGGCGCGGCTCGGTCGGCCCGGGAGGCCACCGAGGTGCGGCGCCGCATCATCGCCGAGCTGCACCGATCCCAGGTGGACGTGCTGCTGGGCTCGGACGCCCCGCAGGTGTTCAACGTGCCCGGGTTCTCCGTTCACCGGGAACTCGAGGCCCTGGTGCGCGCCGGCCTCACCCCCGACGAAGCCCTGCGCGCCGGCACCGTGAAGCCAGCGCGTCATCTCGGCCTGGCGGACGAGTTCGGTCAGCTGCGCCCGGGTCTCGCCGCCGACCTGGTCCTGCTCTCCGCCGACCCCACGGCGGACATCGGCAATGTCCGCGCCATCGAGGGCGTCATGGTGCGGGGGCGCTGGTTGGATCGGCAGAGCCTGGATGCGGGGCTGGCAGCCATCGCGGAGAGAAACGGCGACACCTTACCCATCGAGCCCGACGAGAATTCGTGAAATCCACCGAGGGAGCAACCGCGATATGGCAACCTGGAACGCCCGAGGGCAGTACATGGAAGCCTGCACCTGTGATGCCATCTGTCCATGCATCACCCTGAGCGACCCGACCGCCGGGACCTGCACGGGCGTCGTGGGATGGCACATCGACGAGGGCCGCTGCGATGACGTGGATCTCGATGGCCTGAACGTGGCGCTGGCGCTTCACAGCCCCGGCAACATGTCCCATGGCAACATGACCGGCGCTCTGCTCATCGACGACCGCGCGACGCTGGCCCAGCAGGAAGCCATCACCGCCATCTGGGGCGGCCACGCGGGCGGCCATCTCGGCGAGATCGCCCAGCTCTTCGGCAAAATCACCGGCGTCAGGACGGTGCCGATCGAGTTCGAAAGCGACGGCCGCCGCAAGGGGCGACTCGTGATCGGCGACATCGGCGAGGCCGACTGGGAAGCCATTGCCGGCCCCGATGGCGAAGCGGTGACGGTATCCCACCACCCTCTCGCCATCGCGCCGGGGCAGGAGGCCGTGGTCGGCCGGGCGAGCCGGGCCCGTTTCGACGACCTGGGCATCCGCTTCGACGTCCAGGGCCGCCAGGCCATGACCTCGCCGTTCGACTACGCCGGCTCGTCGGCTTGACGACCCGCCGCGCGTGACGGCCGAGCTGCGGACCCGGCTGATCGCCGGCGCAGCCTTCGCCGCCCTGCTGACCGGGGCGTGGTGGTATCTGGCTGCGCTCCACCTCGCGCCCGGCGAGATCCAGAGCGGCCACCTGCACTCCATCGGCTGGACGATGCGCGACCTGCCGGCGGTGCTGCTCATGTGGTGCGTGATGATGGCGGCCATGATGCTGCCCGCCGCGCTGCCCATGGTGTTCACGTTTCTCGGTCTCGTCCGCCGCCGCGCGCCGGCGGCCGCGTTGGCGCTGACCCTGCTGTTCATCGCGGGGTACCTGCTGGTCTGGGCTGGCTACAGCTTGCTGGGAACCCTGGGGCAGTGGGGCCTGCAGCATGCGGCGCTGCTCTCCCCCGGCGGCTGGAGCACCAGCCCGTACCTGTCCGCTGCCTTGCTGCTGGTAGCCGGCGGCTTTCAGTTCAGCGACCTGAAATACGCCTGTCTCGACAAATGCCGGTCACCCCTCGGTTTCTTCGCTCTCGAGTGGCGCCCCGGCTCCCGCGGCGCGCTCGTCATGGGGCTGCGGCACGGCTTGCATTGCGTCGCCTGCTGCTGGGCGTACATGGCGCTGGTGTTCGTGCTCGGGGTGATGAACGTCTGGTGGATGCTGGCGCTCACCCTGTTCGTGGCGGTGGAGAAGATCGGACCGGCACCGCACTGGACGGGACGGATCGCTGGCGCGGCGGCTATCGCCTGGGCCTTGGTGATCATGGCCTGAGTCGCACCACGACCCGGGGCTACTTAACCACAAGCCGTGCCACTCGGGTGCAGTAGACGTCGAGATCGGGCATCCATCGTCCGACGTCGGCGTGCCACATCCGATATTCCTCGCCGGTGTACGGGAAGCCGTAGCGCTCCGGCTGCAGGCGACAATCGAAGGCAATCGTCCTTCTCTGGTCGTACTTGAGGCGCTCGAGCGAGCCCGGCGGTGGAAGCGTTCCGCACGACGCACACAGGAGCAGCATGGCCGCTCCGCTCAGCCGAAGCACGGCCCGTGGTGATCGATCATCCATGTTCTGGTCCCGTGAGCACACCGCCCCATGATTTCGAGCCGCCGCGGCCGCGTCCTCACAGGGAACTCAGAGTCTCCGCAAATTCTTCTGGACGGCTCGCGAAGGCGCGGACAGAATGTTCCGTACGTCCGCCCCTGGAGGTCGGATGGCGACGACACGCTCGAGCACCCACCACGGGCTCCGCGAACCGCACCGCGGCGACGGTCTCGCGGCGCGCGGATTCACCTTCGCCCACTGGACCTTTGACGCCGGGCGACAGCGCCTGGAAAGCAACGGTCGATCGCACCCCCTGAATCCAAAAGAAGCGAGCGTGCTGCAACATCTCGCAGAGGCCGCGCCCGACCTGGTCAGCCGGGACGAGCTGATGGACCGCACCTGGCCCCATGTGGTGGTGGGGGATCACGTCCTCCACGAGGTGATCGGCAGGCTGCGCCGGCTCCTGGAGGATGACGCCCGCCACCCGCGTTACATCGAGACACTGGCGAAGCGGGGTTACCGCCTGATGGTGCCGGTGCAGCCGGCGCCGGTACAACCGGTGCCGCGGTGTTCCCCTGGCAGGGCAGCGAAGCGGCGTCCGGGCTTCCACGGCATCACCGGGTTCCGGCGCACAGGCGTCGGATTGGCCGCTCTGCTGCTCGTGGCGCTCTGCGTCTGGATGCTGCGGTTCGATCCCGCATCTCCAGGAGAGCCCATGGGGCGGTCGGTAGCCGTCTTGCCGTTCACGGCGATCGGTGATGCGGGGGACGCCGAGGCCTACGCGAACGGCCTCAGCGCGGAGCTGAGGGCGCGGCTGGCGAGCTACCCGGATCTGGTCACGCTCGCGCCTTCGGCCAATGCCCGCTATCGGCTCGAAGGCAGCGTTCAGCCTCAGGAGCCGACCGTGCGGGTGCGGATTCACCTGAAGCGCTCCTCCGACGGTGCCTCCGTGTGGTCCGGCACGTTCGAGCCTCGGCTGGACCAGGCGTTCGCGCAGCAGCCCGGCCTCGCCGGTGCGGTGGTTCGCGCAGTACGGATACAGCTGGCCGCAGACCTTCAGTGCGAGACGGTCGGGCGGTCGTCCTCGAGTGAGGCGGCCGCCGCCTACTGCGCCGCGCTGGCTGAGAACTACCGGATCAACCAGCTCGGCGCCTACGAGCCACAGATAGAGCTGAACGCCGCCCTGAGAGCCATCGCGCTGGACCCGAGCATTGCGGACGCGTACTTCCTGGTCGCCAACGCCTGGTTCTGGAAAGCAGCGCTGGGTGACTCGGGCTGGCGCGAGGCAGCCCGCCTCGCCCACGCCGCCCTGGACCAGGGTCTGGCGCTCGACCGCCACAGCCCCAGAATGCTATTCATGCGAGGCGTACTGCACATGCTGGAGCTGGACTACGCCCGCGCCGAAGCGAGCTTCCGGAGAGCCCTCGCCGTGGAGCCGCTGCACCCCAACGCCAATTGGAGCCATGCGGCGCTCGGCAATGTCGCCCTGCGTCGCGGCGACGTTTCCCGGGCACTCGAAAACTACCGCCGGGCGATCCGTCTGGACGATTCCGACGGGCGCATCTATCGAGAGTATGCCGGGGTGCTGTTCGCGGCCGGCGAGCATCCCCGGGCCATCGAGGCGGCCGACGCTTCTCTGCAGTTGCTGTCGAGCGGGCTGTGGAAACTCGGCGCCGTCGAGATCAAGGTGCGGGCGCTGGCGGCGCTCGGCGAGGGTACTCGGGCCCGCGCCGCCGTGGACGAGGCGCTGAGCTGGGTGGCACCTGCGCATCGGTTCGTCCTGGCGCCCTTGCTTGCTGCCGTCGGCCGGGCCGAGGAGGCCCAGGCACTCCTTGCCCGGGCTCATGATCCTCATCCCGACACCATGGTGATGCTGTTCGCGGACCTTGGAGACAGCGAGCGGTTCTTCGAGTGGGTACACCGGGCCATCGACAGGCGCGCGGGCGTGACTCTCAGCAGGCTGCGGGTGAGGCATCCCGTCTTCGCCGAGATGCGGCTGGACCCGCGGTGGCATGCGGTGATGACCCACCTCGAGCGGGAGGAAGCGGAAGGGCGAATCCAGCGAGCTCGGACCAGCCTGGCAAGCGGTTGATCGCTGGAGCGCCGGTTACGACGGGATCCAGCGCATGAGCCAGCGCCGCTCGGTGCGTTGCTCCACCCGCTGAAAGCCCGCGCGCTCCAGGGCGGAGACGATGCCCGTGTAGCCGTCCCCCCAGATCAGCCGGCCTTTGGGCGCCACGGGAGCGGCTTCCACGGCGCTGGCACCATGCTCCACGGCGAAGGCGCAGGCAGCGGCCGCCAGCGGCGTCATGAGGCCCCCACCGCGCCCTTCCTTGCGAATGAAGAAGCACGACAGGGCCCAGACGGAATCCAGGTCCTTCGCGTCCGCGGCCGGCCGGCTGGCGGCACGCGGGCCGTTGAACCTGGGGATATCCCGCCGCGGAGTGACCTGGACCCAGGCCACTGGACGCCCGTCCCGATAAGCCACCAGCCCCGGCGGCAGCTTCGAGCCCACCACCTCGCGAAACCTCCGCCGGCGCTCGGCGGATGTGCTCTGCTTCCACTCGCTGGCGCTCTGCCGCCACCACATGCAGAAGCAGTCGCGGGTGACGGCGTCGCTCTGAAACAGCGCCTCGAGATCGCCGAGGTGCTGCGGGGTCAGCGGCAGGAACGTGTCCATGCCCCAACGGTGCACGCCCTCGCGTCAGAAGGCAATACGCCCTTGCTGCCTTGTATGGTGGATCAGGATGCGCGTACTCCCGCGGTCTCTGTCATAAGCGGAGCTCAGATGAGCGACTTCATCTCGATCCTTCCGCTGCCCGCGCCGCTCGACCGGGACGGGCTTCGGCGCCTGGCGCGGCACGGCTGCCTGGACATCCATCGGGTTCACTGGGTCCGGGCCTACCTCGATGCGCAGGGGGCACGGATGCTGTGCTGGTATCAGGCACACGACGCGGAGTCGGTTCGCCTCGTGCTGCGACATCAGGGCGCGGCCGAGACTGCGGTGTGGGCAGCCCAGGCAGGCAGCGGCCTTGCCGCCGACCGTGAAGCCGATGGCCGTGATTGCGTGGTGGTGGAGCTCGCGGATGCCGCGGCAGGAACGCCAACGACGGCGCAGGAGGCGGTGTCTGCCTGGAGGGGGCCGGTCATGCCGTCACCCGTGCGTTCTCGTCACGCGGCGGCGCCCCACGAGTATGCGTCGTCGGGGGTCAGGACCAGGCGGCCATAGCCGAGGCGCTGCAGTCAGCGGGAATCGTGCCGATCCGCGTGTGGCCGTGCGTGGAGCTCGACCCGCAACCGCCTGGACTCTTCGAATCCGCCACGTCGCAGATGTCGCCCGACTCACGGGCGTCCGCGAGAAACGCAGGCATCGGCCGCGTTCCTCAGCACGAGCCAGCCGACCTCCCGGCGATGAACGGCAACGAGTCTTTCGATGCGGTGATCGTCGGGATGGGCCTGCGCGTCCGTTTGTACGAGAGCGGGAGCGACGTGGGCGGCGTGTGGTACTGGAACCGTTATCCCGGCGCCCGGGTCGATTCGGAGGTCTACACCTACGGGTTCTCGTTCGACGAGCTGGTTCGCGAATGGCAATGGCGAGAGCTGTTCGCCGCACAGCCCGACATATTCCGCTACCTACGACACACGGTGGAGCGCTTCGACCTGCGCCGGCACATGCGCTTCGATACCCGCGTGGTCGCCGCCACCTACCGCAAGCGGGGAGGATACTGGTGGCTCGAGACGGACCAGGGTGAGCGCGTCGCGGCGCGATACCTGGTCGCGGCGTCGGGCACATTGACCACCCCGCAGCTCCCCGACTTTCCCGGCATGGAGGAATTCTCGGGGCAGAGCCACCACACTGCGCGATGGGAGGCGGGCGTTGAGCTGACGGACAAGCGGGTCGGCGTCGTAGGCACCGGGGCGTCGGGGGTCCAGGTGATCCAGACCATCGCCGGGCAGGTGAAGCATCTCACCGTGTTCCAGCGTACGCCAGTGAGCACGCTTGGCGTCGGCAACCGGCTCCGGAGAGTACGACCGAAGATGCGCCATCAACTCCTCTATCGCTCGTTCGACTAGTAGCTCCTCGCGAGCTCCTGCGCCGCATTCACAACGTCAAGATCGTCGATTTCGATCGCCAGCACCGCTAGCGAGTTCTGGTGCCGCGCCGCTCCAAAAACCCCGACAGAACCTTCTGGTACGCAACGCGATCTTTCAGGCGCCCAAGATACTCGCTAGTGTGCGGATAATTCTCGCCGAGTAGCCGTTCGATCATTGCAACGGAGTATCCCATCATAATGTCGGCGGCGGTGAATTCGGACCCAAGCAGGTACGGCCTATCCGCGAGCGTGTCCTCTACGACCGCGAGGCAGGCCTCGAACTTATCCTTACCCTCAGAAACTAGGCTCTCGATTGTCTCGTTCTTCGCCCGCAGCACGCGATACAACCCGATTGGACGAATCAGAGTGGCTTCGGCAAACCAGCACCACTGACGATAGCGTGCGCTTTGAGGGGTGCCAGGTTGCGGGCGCAACCTTCCTTGTCCGTATCGCTCGAGGATGTAGTCGACCATCGCACCAGACTCGAACATCACGAGATCGTCGTCGATCAGCGCCGGTACCTTCCCAGCAGGACTGATGGCTCGCCACTCCTTCGAATTCCGATACTCCGAAGAGAAGTCGATCTGTTCAACCACCACCGGCAGGCCGAGTTCGTAACAGAGCCAGATCGGACGGACGGATCGAGTCCCAGGAACGTGATAGATCGTGAGCATCCCTTCTCCCGGCCGCCGGAGCCGATTAGAAGATTACCCGCTACGATCCGCGAAGTCTCCTTGTTGCCGATTGCTGCCGGTCCGGTCACGCCGGCCATTCGGACCTTGACCTTCGCCATAGCGCACCGGATCTACACTAAGTTGACGTATGGCCACAATGGTCGTCAGAAGCCCCTACGAAGCTGCGGATCCGACCCGACTCCCTCGCGGTCGATTGGCAAGTTGGATAACGGGTTTAGCAGCGTGGGGGAGCGTGTTGAGGGGGGAGAACAGACGCCCCATTTTGGTGCGGGTCGCACTATGCCCGGCGCGGGCGCAGTTTTGCCCTTGCCAAGCCTCAGGCTTCAGAATCCCCGACTTTTTGAGCCGTAGTACCCTCAGCCGTGAAAATCCTAATCGTCGAAGACTACGAAGACGCCGCCCTCGCGCTCGGCAGGCTTTTTCAAATGGCCGGCTATGACATCCTCATCGCCGGCGACGTTCAAAGCGCCAACTTATTCCTCCAAGACAAAGAAGTCGACGCAATAGTGACCGACATCGGGCTACCGAATGGCTTGTCGGGATTCGACCTTGCGCACCTGCTGCGCAACGATCCCGTGCACAAGAACCTTCCGATTGTCGCGCTGACGGCCTTCGAGAAGGGCTACTTCGACAGCCAACCCGAGGCGCCACTTTTTGACGCATACCTGACCAAGCCGGCGAGCTTTCGCCAGATCCGGGAGGCGATGCAGAGCGCCATGGTGAAGCGGCGGGCGGAGGCGTCTGCCGGCGACTCCCCCTGTCTTCGCCAATCTGGAGCCGCGTGCCAAGCTCCCTGGAGTCCCGGCTAGCCTCATCGGCACTGAAACCGGCACGTCCAGCCCTACAGGGGCGATCCCTCCTAGAGCCTCATGACTTCGACGTCATCCTCACCAACGTCGGGCTTCCCTACGGACTCTCAGGTCTCGATCTTGCGCTGCGGGTGCGCGAAGGCCCGCGCTTCGAGTTCATCTAGGGATGAGAACGACCTCTGAGGTCACCACTCCCCGCGCGACTCACGCTCGAGCTGCTCGGCGATCCTGAGCGCGATCCACCGCAGTTCGCTGAACGTGTCCCCCAGAATCTTCGGATTCGCGGTGCACGGCGTCCAGGCCCGATCGGCATCTTCATGCCTGACGTACAGGGTGCCTTCCGCCGGGACCCATCGCCACTCACAGTAGACGTATGGGAGATCCTCGCCGACGGCCGTCCAAGTGCCCGACGTTCGGTCGTCGCTCGTGAAGGTGTGTCGCACGCGCCGCACGATACGGACGCCGTCGGCAGCGAAGTGAGAACCAGGTCCGGTAGTCATACGCGGCTTACAACTCTGCAGCGCTGATCCATCGCATGACCATATGCCTCACCAAGGAAGAGCTGGTTTTAGCGCCGAAGTAAAAATGACCCCCCTCGCTGGCAGCACGAACGGCCGCAGCTGCTGCCCTACCATGGAATGGTGAACCTGGCGCCCCGATCCGGCCGCCGGGTGCCGGTGCCCATCAAGTCGTTGCAGCACCCGCTTTCCACTTATGACGCCCTGGTGGTGGAACGATGAACCTGCAAGCTGATCGGATCGCTGGGCTCTGCGAGGCCCTGCAGCTCGGCTGGGTGGCGGCCGAGTACGACGCCATCGCCCAGACGGCCGCAGCCGAGTCGATGAGCTTCAGCGACTTCCTCGAGCGCGTGCTCAAGATCGAGGTCGAGGGTCGTCACGCGCGCTCAGTCCCGCCCCGCCGCCGCTTCCAGCCTCAAGCGGCACACCACGGACCGAAATGACCCAATGATTCACAGGCTGTGTAACACGCCGCACTTCCGCCCTTCGAATCAGCTACTTCTGGATTCTGAACCGGGACCCGCAGCCGCCCAAGAGGTGTATGTTCGCATGCATAAACCGGTTGACTCTGAATGGCCCTGATCAGTAGGTGACATTGCAGACCGCCGATGACTGTACACGCAGCTCAACTGTCGGACCATTGGCTGAAGGTGAGGTTCGCGAGAGACATCAGTGCGACGAGCATCGCTAGACGCAGTACGGTCATTGGCTGGTTCCCCCGCGCATTGCAGGAATGTTGCGAAGACGCGTTACAACTACAACGGAGCCAACATCTAGATTGCTGCGCGGGCTACCTCGGAGTTCCTGAGGGAAGAACCGACGCGCGCGTGCGTACCTGCTGAGCAAGCTCGACGCCTACGGATCCACAAAATGCTTACAAGAAACGCCAGGCGACCTCGCGATGGATACGTCGCCGCAGTGCGTGACGGAGACCCAATCCCCCGGGACCACGTTGCAGACGTATGCCCCCGACGGCGTCAGATCATAAAGGCGCCCATCCAGACGATCTGATGATATCTAGGACGCGTCAACGAACCTGCTTGCCATCGAGAACTGGCTCCGGCGAATACGACCGCAGACTTGCCATCAACTCCTCTATCGCTCGCTCGACCAGGAGTTCCTCTCGGATGATCCGTATCCGTCCGGCCACCAGCCCCTCCAGGAGCGACCTCCGGGAGAGCTCTCGAACCTTGACGCCCTTGTCGTCACTGAAGATGTACATCTGCGTCTCTTCCACGACGAGAGCGAGCTGACAGCGCAACGGGCGCTCGAGATCGTCCGCTTCAATTTCAACCCACCCGCCCAACGCGAGTTGCTCCAGTCGGTAGTCATCCGGGGATGGAGCTTCCTCTGGATCGATCGCGTCAGTCAGACAGATCTCCTCCATGATCTCCAGGTCCTCGACTTCGTATCCAGCCGTGCTCAGGCCACCGTCATCCTCTGCGCAGCTGATCTGCTCGAGCAGTTCGGCGATTGGCGAGAGAGCGTCATGAGCTGCGGCCGCTGTAACGCCGTAGCGTTCCAGGCAGCCTCGCATTCGCTCGACCAGGGCACCACTCTCGGGAGTCCCTCGGACGCCCCCGGAATCCACGGGTTCGAATACCCGCAGAAGATCCTCCAAGGTGCTGCACAACTCTCGCCACGAGTCGCCGACCGTACCGTTCTTGACGCAGGCGACGACCATCGCCTGGGTCCAGGCTCCTGAGATGAAGGAAGTGACGATACCCGGCAGCCTGGCTCCCTCGGCCAGCCCATTCACCGTGGTCTGCACAATCCCTTTGGCCGCGTCGAGCTTCGCCTTTCCCAGTGCCGTTTCGTTCAGTCGTCGAACTGCGGTCTTGGCTCGACGTTTGTAGCTAGATGCGACCTCAGTCCACTCTTGAAGAAGATGAGCGAACAGCTCCACGTCGGGCTTCGGCCGATCGTTGAGCCGTGCAACGATATCCTCGGCTGCCAGATAAAGCGGATTTCGCTTGAGAAGTGCCTCGCTCGGAGGCCATCCGATGCCGTCGATCGCTATCCGATTCAGCAGCTGCCTCACTGGATGGTCCGAGTCGCTGAATAAGGACTGATCCAGAAGCGCGACTTTCAAGACCGGGAACTGCATTCGAGCGATAAGCGCCTCGCTCGCCACAGAGAGATTTTCGTTGCGAAAGATGTGCTCGAACAGACCGGAGACGAGCTTCAATATGTCCTGTTGGTCTCGTCCTGCATCGCGGAAGCCACCTTTCTCGACCGGCAGACTGAGCAGGAATGATTGCAGACTAGGGTAGTTATGCCTGAATCCGCCAATCGGCCCGAGGTGATCGACGTAACGATGTTGAACCGATGAAACGGAGTCGATGAGCTGGTCGACAGGGACACCTGGCCGGCCCGAGCCACCGGCGCCGCCTGGGCCACCTGGACCGCCTGGGCCGCCGAGATCTCGAGAGAGCCCAGCGTTCAGAAGGGCCTGCAGTTCAGAAAACGCGACGGTGCCTGCTTGCCCCGCCCCTCCGCTGCCACGCTCACTTCCAACGCCCGGAAGTGCTGCGGGGGCTGGCTGGGCTCGTTCGATGGGTGAACTCCGCCTGACACGGCCGGCGACTATCCTGATGCCGTCACCTTCCAAGCGTGAAAGGGCGCCGGAATACGCCCGCCCGAGGTGGTCGGCTACATGGCGCTCAAATAGTTTCAGAAACGACAGCATCACCTGCAGCTCGAGCGATAGACCCTGTATCGCCCGAGCGAACGACTGCACTATGCTTCTCGTCGCAAGCGGGTGGTGCTCCGATCCATCGTCCGGTGTTTCACGCGCCAGGGTCTTCAGAGTCTCGATCAAAGATGCGAGCTCAGTGGCGTATCGGCTCCTACCTCTCTGAACGATACCCGAGACCGCGACCGACAGCTCCATCTCCTCTTCGTTCAGCACTGACATCGTGCCCGCGTCGAAGTGGGGCCTTCTACGCGGGTCAGCACCGATCTTCGCTGTTCTCCGTCCTACCCAGAACTCCGCGGCTGCGTCGATGATGCCGACCACGAACTTGGCAGTGATCTGCGCCCGGCCGGATCTGATCTTCCGCATCGCGTCGAAGTAGACGTGATGATGATCACTGTCGTCTGCTCGCTCCGCCCGTGAAAAGAAATAGTCATCAACATTAGCGAACATCTCGGAAAGTAGAGGTGCGAGATCCTCCAGAACCCCTAGAACGACTTTTCGTATGGGAGCATTGACCCCCGCGAGCTGGCGATCGACCTGTGCTGTGACAGAAGATATCGCCCTGGCATCCATACCACCCGGATGGTTCATTTTCGTCGTGTTCCTATTGCTGAGACATCGATCGCGGCCGCAGGGTGACTACCCCCCGGTCGAGAGGAACTTCCCTTGGCTCTCTATGCCCACGGAGGTATGCCAAAAATTCGGCCCGACGCATGGGCTTCCCCATGAGGTAGCCCTGGCATTGATGACATCCAACCTCCTGAAGGAACTCGACTTGCTCGGCGCTCTCGACCCCCTCTGCAACCACATTGATGCTGAGGTTGCGCCCTAGCTGGGCAATGGCCTCTACGATGACCAGGGCATCGTGATCGTGGGGGATACCACCGACGAAGGACCGGTCGATCTTCAACGTATCGATTGGGAGTTGCATCAGCTGTCGAAGCGAAGAGTATCCGGTGCCGAAGTCATCGATCGCGATGGAGATGCCAAACTCTCTGAGGCGCTCCAGAACACCCTTCACATGCTGCGGGTCTCGCAGGAACAAGCTCTCCGTAACCTCTACCCTAAGCAACTGGCTGTCGAAATTGCTCGCGACCAGGCAATGCATCAGGGTTTCGACGATATTCGCCTCCTCCAATTGCCTCATCGATACGTTGATCGACAGGGCGATTGGTGGGTGTCCAACCTGCTGCCATTCACGTGCGTCTCTACACGCCATAGAGGCGACCCACTCGCCGATGTCGACGATCAGGCCGTTTCGTTCAGCGATCGAAATGAAAGCCGCCGGTGGAATCAAACCTTTGGTTGGGTGGTTCCAGCGGATGAGAGCCTCGGCACAGAGCACTTCGCCAGTAACTGTGTTGATCGTCGGCTGGTAATGCAGTTCGAACTGGCCCTCGGCGATGGCGCGCCGAAGGTCCGCCTCGACCTCGAGTCGTTCAGCAGCGCGCGCAGCGAGATCCGGTGCATAAAACTGATAAGCGTTGCGGGGGACCCGCCTGAGCTCCTGCGCCGCCGACTGTGCGTGCCTGATCAACGTATCTGCGTCGCGGCCATCACCTGGGTAGACGGTGATCCCGACTCTTGCGCTCACACAGACGTCACGGTCGGCCACCTGGACCGGTTGTGAAACCGCGTGCAGAAGCTTCTCCGCGACGTATGCCGCATCTGTAGCATCACGGATATTGGATAGGAGTACCGCAAAAGAACCATCACCCACGCGAGTCACGGCATCGAACTTGCGCACGTTTTCGCTTAGGCGCTCAGCGAGAGCACAGAGCAACACATCGCCCACGGTGTAGCTCAGCGCGGTGCTAACAACATCCGCTCCTATGATCTCTATCACCAGCACCGACAGCGGATTGTGGTGGCGCGCCGCCCCGTGTAGAGCCTGTTGAAGCCGGTCCCTGAAGATGATTTCAGAAGGTAGGCCGGTTTTGTCTTCGACGAACGGGGGCGTGCCGGACCATTTCCCAGCATCGGCGGCCGGTTTGCTCATGACCTGAATCCCAATCGAACGTCGCAAGTATGTAAAACATCTCTGTCGCCAATATGAGATGCCGCTCACATAACAGCATGGTTTATACAATTGGTCTGCGAGCGGTGGGATAGGCCGACCTCGGCCCAAGCCATCAACTCCAGCAGCCGTCCGCCCTCTACTTCCCGATGCTCATAGTAGGGGTGACGCGGGCGCTCAGTCCCGCGCCACCGCCGCCCTGGTAGATTGCCGCCACACCATATCTCCACAATGCCCGGATCCACGACAATGGACTGCTCGCGATCTACGTACATTCCGAAGGACTCAGACAATCGCGAGCCACTTCACGCATCGCTCGGCGAATCACCGTTAGCTTGGGTTCCCCCCAATCGGATGGCAGCGCAGTCATGCCAGCACACCACTCAGTGTCGAGCGGAGAGTTCGACGTCTACAGAGGCCTCAGCTCCTTTCGCTCGACGTACGTGCCCGACCCAGTGCAGCGCGCTCAAAGGCAGACAGTCGAGGCTCTAGCACGGGTCATGAAGAACCGGGACCCGTATACGTATCGGCCGTGCGCTCGTGGGCGGTATCGATTTGGTGCAGTTCGAGTACCGCGGCAGACAGGTGTCGGTGCGCGCCTCGTTCTGTGGCTACGCGTCTGCGTGGCTGAAAGAGCACCCGTACACGAACCGGACCCGAGCCACGCGGGTGGAGCATGAGCGGAAGGCCATGGCGATCGCCTCAGTGGCTGTCTACTCCGTTCCGGGACTGGATTAAAAGGCAGGTCACCGCCATCGAGACGGGAATCCTGTCGTTTGAGGGCGCCTTCCTCGGCCAGATCCTACTGCCCAACGGGCGGACGGTGCTCGAAGAGGCGACGGAGCGGCAGATGCTGCCGAAACCACAGGAGCCCTCAGCATGATCTACGCAACGCGCCCACGCCGCTTCAGCGGCCCCCGCCAATTGACGCCGGCCGGAAAGCTCGTGGTGGCGCTCCTGCTCAGCCTCGCCATTGTGGTGATTGCGACGAGCTACGGGCCGGGGTGGAGGCTGTAAAAAAGTGGTGCATCGAACTCGGGAAAAGAGATTGACATTACCAATCCCCGCGCAATTCCCGCTCGAGCTGCTCCGCGATTCTGAGAGCGATCCAGGGCAGCTCCCTGAAGGTGTCGCGCAGGATCTGCGGGTTGGCGGTGCATGGTGTCCAGGCTCGCTCCGCGTCGCCATGCCTGACGTACAGGGTGCCTTCCGACGATTCCCATCGCCACTCGCAGTACACCTGCGGGGGATCCTCAGCGACGGTGGACCAGGTGCCCGACGTCCGGTCGTCTTTCGTGTAGGTGTGACGCACGCGCCGCACGATACGGGTGCCGTCGGCCTCAAAGTGAGAACCACGTCCGGTAGTCATACGGGGCTTACAACTCTGCAGCGCTGATCCCGAAACGCATGACCCTTTGCCTCACCAAGGACGAGCTGGCCGATCTCACGGACTACAAGCGCCGCGACAAGCAGATCCAGGCGCTGGTGCGCATGAACTTCCCGTACCGGATCGCGCCGACGGGGGCCATCAAGGTGTTGCGGTCGGATGTGCTGGTAAGAGAGACTCGGGAGCCTTGGAGGGAGGAACCAGACTATGGGGCGCTCAAGGAAGCACCCTAGCCGTTGGGTGCAGAAGCACGGTGCGTTCTACTACCGGGTGCCGCCCGGACTCGAGGACCGCTGGGGCGGGAAGAAGTGGTTTCGGCTCGGGCGAACGGAGGCCGAGGCCTACCGGACCTGGTACGAGCACCTGGGCGCGGACACCAACCAGGACGTCACCACCATGGCCGATCTATTCGAGGCCTACTGGCGGGACGCCACCAGCCGGCTGAAGCCGGCGACGATCGACTCGTACGGCTACTACCCTAGTGCCGCTGCGGCGCGTCTTTGGCGAGATGCGCCCGGAAGCAATCAAGCCCCGTCACGTCTATGGATACATGGCGAAACGGCCCCGGGTCTCCGGCAACCGCGAGGCGGCTGTGCTGAGCGCCGTGCTGAGCTGGGCCGTGCGCAAAGGCATCATCGACTTCAATCCCATCTACGGCCAGGTGAAGAAGGAGAAGGAGACGCCGCGGGACCGGCTACCGACTCCGGAGGAGCTCCAGCTCTTCCTCGACACCGCCGGCAACGACTTCCTCCGCGGCTACTGCGCGCTGAAGCGGATCACCGGCATGCGCCAGGGCCAGCTCCTGGACATCAACCTGACGTACCAGTGGGACGGTGAAGTACTCACGATCCCGGGCAGCAAGCGCGGAAAGGACGTCGAGTACGAGGGCGAGGCGCTGAAGACGGTGATCACCAGCATCCTCGGCCGGCGGCTACCGCGCGGGCATCTGTTCCTGAACCGCCGGCGGAAGCCCGTCACCGCCACCGGCTTCCGGTCCATGTGGCGCCGAGCCATGGACAAGTTCGAAGAGGCCGGCGGCGAGCGATTCAATGAGCACGACATCCGGGCCATGGTCGCCAGCGAGGCGAAGACGCTCGAGCACGCCCAGGCGCTGCTGGGGCATCAGGACAGTCGCGTTACGCGGCGGGTCTATCGGCGGAAGGCCGAGCGGGTGAAGGTGCTGGATCCGGTTCCGTGATCGTCCCTGGTTGGCTAAAGCGGTTCGTCACGCAGACCTTTTCTTCCGTTGCTCATCAAGAACTGCCTCCGGGATCTCTAGCCTCTGGAGTTCCAGTTCATTCAGGAGGGTCAGCCTCGCTCCCTTGAATGTGATTGGCATTCGCCAGCAACTGCCCAATGGAAGATTCTCTAACTCATCCATCAGCAGCCCCCACTGATGCGAGATGAAGGCCACCTGCATCCGAATGGGAAGCTTCTGCCACGACTTGTCTGGGAAGAAGGACTTGAAGCCATTATCTATGAAGGCAACAGCTTCATGCGGCCGAGTAGCGATTCTGCAGTCCCCGCTCAATACAATTTCCCCACCGAATCGCTTAAATGCTTCAGCCCAAACTGTATCCGGACCGCCGCCCAATTCTCGGACGTCGATAAAGTCGAATCCATCACGCCCGTACATGGCTTGAGCACACCAGGAAAGCGCGGAGACAGGCAGGCGTCTACCGCGACCTTTTTCATGCGGCAACCGAATTTCGAGCGCCCCTGATCTCTACTTCAAACTCGATCGCTGACTGAACATCCGAGGGTGTTAGTTCGAACCACTCAGTGACTGGAACAGGGTTTCGACCTTCCGCCAGCCATGCCTCGTAGATAACCGACGTGGGAGTTCCGGTGCTGACTATCGGCTTCCCATACGCCCTCAGCGGATCAATGACAATGTCCGGGTGCGTCCTTGGTCGAGGACGCCACGTCTTCGCTAGGTGACTAGTGGCGTCAAACTCGACTCCTCGCTCAATTTGATCGTGGATGAGTTCGTAGTGCTCGTACTGCCTATTCACGAGGTTCCACAGGTGGGGATCCTCGTCCTTCGTCGCAACAACCCGATCCGACTCGTCCACAAGGATCATCTTTCCATCCTTCGAGGGGATGAACCTGACCTTGTTGCTCGCCAGCGGCTTTTGAAGGCCGAAGACCTCTCTGGCGGTCGCCAGAGCGGCACGAAGGGTCTGAACGCGGACACCATTCTCGCGGAAGTACTCTACGAACTTGACTTCCATCAGATCGTAGAAGCTGAGTTCTTGGATCCTGCCTACCCTGGAGTAGTCGCGCTCAAGCAGGGGACCGATGTCGCTATTCTTGTACCCGCTTAGCCAACCATGGATCCGTCTGACATTGCCTACCTCAATAAGCTGAGCGGCTTCTTTCGCGGTGTAGAACCCTCTCGCAAGTGGATTCATGGTTGCCCTCTCCCCGTTGAGGAATGCGGCACTTAGTCGAAGCCCGAGATTTCTGGACTAACCGTCCAAGCCACCCGTACAACGCCGCCTCCCGATTGTAGCGGAGACGAGCGTCGCCGACACCAGACTAGCCGCATGGTGATGCAAGAGGTCGCACGGCTACCGCAGGTTGTGAGACACCTCCCCCGTTGTGAGACAGAGTTAGCGACCACTTACGCCATA
>JAWLGU010000076.1:0-5127 GCA_041690675.1 Pseudomonadales bacterium
CTAGGAGACGCCATATGCGCGCCTCGTTCCAGTGGTATAATCGCGGGCTTTGCGGATTCCATTCACCAGACGGAGCAATCCATGGCCTATCAGCACATCCAGGTGCCCGCCGAAGGCGAGAAGATCACGGTGAACGCCGACAACTCCCTGAACGTGCCCGACAACCCCATCATCCCCTTCATCGAGGGCGACGGCATCGGCGTGGACATCACCCCGGTGATGAAGCGAGTCGTGGACGCGGCCGTGGAGAAAGCCTATGCCGGCAGCCGCAGGATCCACTGGATGGAGATCTACTCCGGCGAGAAGTCCCTCGAGGTCTACGGCGAGGATCAGTGGCTTCCCGAGGAGACCCTGGAGGCCATGCGCGAGTTCATCGTCGGCATCAAGGGGCCCATGACCACTCCGGTGGGTGGCGGTATCCGTTCCCTCAACGTAGCCCTGCGCCAGGAGCTCGACCTCTACGTGTGTCTGCGGCCGGTGCGCTGGTTCAACGGCGTGCCCAGCCCGGTGGTGCATCCGGAGAAGACGGACATGGTGATCTTCCGGGAGAACACGGAGGACATCTACGCCGGGGTGGAATGGCAGGCCGATACCGCGGCGGCCGACAAGGTGATCGCCTTCCTGCAGCAGGAGATGGGGGTCAACAAGATCCGCTTCCCGCAGCATTGCGGCATCGGCATCAAGCCGATCTCCGAGGAAGGCAGCAAGCGGCTGATCCGCAAGGCCCTTCAGTACTGCATCGACGAGGGGCGAGACTCCCTCACCCTGGTGCACAAAGGCAACATAATGAAGTTCACCGAGGGGGCGTTCAAAGACTGGGGATACGAGCTCGCCGTGGAAGAGTTCGGCGCCACGCCGCTGGACGGCGGTCCGTGGCACGAGATGACCAACCCGAAGACCGGTAGCCGGATCGTCATCAAGGACGTCATCGCCGACGCCATGCTGCAGCAGATTCTCACCCGGCCGGACGAGTACGACGTCATCGCCACGATGAATCTCAACGGCGACTACCTCTCCGACGCCCTGGCGGCGCAGGTCGGCGGCATCGGCATCGCACCGGGCGCGAACATCGGCGACCCGGTAGCGCTGTTCGAGGCCACCCACGGGACGGCTCCCAAGTATGCCGGTCAGGACAAGGTCAATCCCGGCTCCCTCATCCTCTCCGCAGAGATGATGCTGCGCCACATGGGCTGGCGCGAGGCCGCCGACCTGGTGGTCAAGGGCATCGAAGGCGCCATCTCCGAGAAGAAGGTCACCTACGACTTCGAACGCCTCATGACCGGCGCGACCCTGCTCAAGTGCTCAGAGTTCGGCGAAGCGATGATCGCTAGGATGTAGACTGAGAGCCGTTCTGGAACGCCGATGTCCCTGCGAAGGGCTCGGCGGTTCCAGCGTGCTCTGCAGCCGGGTTCATCCCCGGCTCTCCCGCTTCCAGGCTTCCCGCGGTCTCCAACGGACGGATGTTCACCGCATGGTAGCCCTTGGGGCCTTCCAAAACGTCGAACAGCACGTCCTGGCCGGCCTTCAGGGTCTTGTAGCCATCCATCTGGATCGAGGAGTAGTGGGCGAAGAGATCTTCACCGCCTCCTTCCGGCAGAATGAACCCGTAGCCTTTGGCGTTGTTGAACCATTTGACTTTGCCTGTCGCCATAGAGAGCGTCCCCCTTACGACCAGGAATTTGCCAGGCAATACACGCAGCAGTCAGGGTGCGGTGTCGCGCGGCGACCCGCCGGACGGAAATCGTAGGCAAGGGCTCAACATCCCCGTTCCCCCAGACTGTGCTGCCCCCAACGCGGACTCTCTACCCAATTTCCTACATAGTCAAGTGTACTTGGCAGTCAATGCTTGGCAGGAAAAAGCCGTGTTGTAATATGACTCGGCACCCCCAGATAAGGGGGTGCCGATCAGGAGATGAACTAATCTTAGGTATGCTTGGCGTATGAGTATCCACGACTGGCGGCATGCGCAGGGGCCCGGGGTGCGGGCCCAGGACGAAGGCGACGCCGATCAGGATTCCGGGCTGGCCACCGAGACGGCCAAGCCCAAGCTGAAACGCCCGCCTCTGTACAAGGTGATCCTGCTCAACGACGACTACACGCCCATGGAGTTCGTCGTGCACGTGCTCGAGGTGTTTTTTGGCATGAATCGTGAGAAAGCGACCCAGATCATGCTGGTGGTACACACTCAGGGCAGTGCTGTGGTAGGTATATTTCCCCGAGACATAGCTGAAACTAAATCCGAGCAAGTGAATCAATATGCTCAGGAGAATCAGCACCCGCTGATATCGACGGTGGAGATGGCCGATGACTAGCCGGCTGCACCGGGAATTCTCAATGCGGCTGGATGCCGTTGTGCGGAACGTATGACCCTATGCTTAGCAAAGATCTCGAAGTCACCCTGAACGAAGCCTTCCGCGAGGCGAAGTCGAAACGTCATGAGTTCATGACGGTGGAGCATCTGTTGCTGGCTCTGCTCGACAACAGTGTCGCCGTGGATGTGCTGCAGAAGGTGGGTGCGGATATCGAAAAGCTCCGCGCCGACCTGAGGGAATTCATCGAATCCACCACCCCGCTGATTCCCGCCGGCGACGCCGATCGGGAAACCCAGCCGACGTTGGGCTTCCAGCGGGTGCTGCAGCGCGCCGTCTTCCACGTGCAGTCTTCCGGCCGCAAGGAGGTCACCGGCGGCAACGTGCTGGTGGCGATCTTCTCCGAGCAAGAAAGCCAGGCGGTGTTCTTCCTCAAGCAGCAGAACATCGCCCGGATCGACGTGGTCAACTACATCGCCCATGGCATCTCCAAGGTCAGCGGCGAAAACGAGCCCGGCAACATGGGTCAGGAAAGCGACGAAGAGGTGGCCCAGGGCGAAGGCGGTCAGCAGAGCGCCCTCGAGGCTTTTGCCACCAACCTGAACGAGCAGGCGAGAGCCGGCCGTATCGACCCCCTGGTGGGACGGGACGCCGAGCTCGAGCGCGTGATTCAGGTGCTGTGCCGCCGCCGCAAGAACAATCCGCTGCTGGTGGGTGAGTCCGGCGTGGGCAAGACGGCCATCGCCGAAGGGCTGGCCAAGCGCATCGTCGACGGCGAGGTGCCCGAGGTGGTGGCGCACAGCACCATCTTCGCCCTGGACATGGGCGCGCTGCTGGCGGGCACGAAGTATCGCGGCGACTTCGAGAAGCGCTTCAAGATGGTGCTCGCCGAGCTCAAGAAGAAGGAAGGCAGTATTCTGTTCATCGACGAGGTGCACACCATCATCGGTGCCGGTGCGGCCTCCGGGGGCGTCATGGACGCGTCCAACCTGTTGAAGCCGCTGCTCACCTCCGGCGAGCTGCGCTGCATGGGCTCCACCACCTATCAGGAGTACCGGGGCATCTTCGACAAGGATCGGGCGCTGTCCCGCCGCTTCCAGAAGATCGACATCGTCGAGCCCGATGTGGAGGACACCTATAAAATCCTGAAAGGGCTCAAGTCCCGGTTCGAGGATCACTACGGTATCCGTTATACGGACAAGGCGCTGCGCAGCGCGTCGGAGCTGGCGGACCGCTACATCACGGATCGCTTCATGCCGGACAAGGCCATCGACGTCATCGACGAGGCGGGGGCTGCCCAGCAGCTCGCCGCGCCGAGCAAGCGAAAGAAGAGCATCGGGCCTGCCGACATCGAGCAGGTGGTGGCGAAGATCGCCCGCATCCCGTCGGCCCAGGTCACCACCTCGGACAAGGAGGCCCTGCGGGACCTCGACAAGAAGCTGAAAATGGTGGTGTTCGGCCAGGACGAAGCCATCGATGCCCTGGCGTCGGCCATCAAGCTTTCGCGTGCCGGACTGAAGTCGGGTGAGAAGCCCATCGGCTCGTTCCTGTTCGCCGGTCCCACCGGGGTGGGCAAGACCGAGGTCTGCCGTCAGCTCGCCAACATCATGGGGGTGGAACTGCTGCGCTACGACATGTCGGAGTACATGGAGCGTCACACGGTGTCGCGGCTGATCGGCGCGCCTCCGGGTTACGTCGGCTTCGACCAGGGCGGGCTGCTCACCGAGGCGGTCTCCAAGCACCCCCACAGCGTGGTGCTGCTGGACGAAATCGAGAAGGCGCACCCGGAGGTGTTCAATCTGCTCCTCCAGGTCATGGATCACGGCACCCTCACGGACAACAACGGCCGCAAAGCCGACTTCCGCAACGTGGTGCTGGTGATGACCACCAACGCCGGGGCCCAGGAGATGGCGCGGCCGTCCATCGGCTTCGTCGAGCAGAACCACGCGCCGGACGGCATGGAAGCCATCAAGAAGTTCTTCACCCCCGAGTTCCGCAACCGCCTGGACGCGGTGATCCAGTTCGGCTCGCTGTCCATGGCGGTGATCAAGACGGTGGTGGACAAGTTCCTCACCGAGCTGCAGGCCCAGCTCGACGACAAGAAAGTCATGCTCGAGGTGGACGACGAGGCCCGCGAGTGGCTGGCTCGGGAAGGCTACGACGAGAAGATGGGGGCCCGGCCAATGCAGCGGCTGATCCAGGAGCGGATCAAACGACCGCTGGCGGAGGACGTGCTCTTCGGCGTGCTCGCGAAGAACGGTGGCACCGTCTACGTCACCGTGGAGAACGGCGACCTGAAGGTGCGCTGCGAGTCGCCGGAAGGGGCCGCGAGAGAGGAAGTGGTATAGAAAAGCGTATCCAGCCGTTTGGCTGTCAGCGATCGGCTGTCAGCAGGAGGCCTGGTGCCTGGCGATACCCCTCTTGCTGATGGCCGACAGCCGAAAGCCGATCGCTATTTTCTGAACGTTATTCGGCCCTTCGTCAGATCGTACGGGGTGAGCTCCACCTTCACTTTGTCTCCGGTGAGAATGCGGATGTAATGTTTACGCATCTTGCCGGAGATGTGTGCCGTGACCACGTGGCCGTTGTCCAGCTCCACCCTGAACATGGTGTTGGGAAGGGTGTCGATCACCGTCCCTTCCATCTCGATCTGCTCTTCTTTGGCCATAGGGCTCCTGCCGTTGTAAAGCGAGGCGCGATTCTGCCCCAAGGTCCTGGCAAAGGCAAAGTCAAGAGGCCCGACGCCTGGCGCTGCGTTATGCAAGGCGGGAGCCAACCGGACGGCGGGTTCGCCCCTGAGGTAAGCCGCTCGCGAGCC
>JAWLGU010000076.1:5227-14806 GCA_041690675.1 Pseudomonadales bacterium
AAAGGCAAAGTCAAGAGGCCCGACGCCTGGCGCTGCGTTATGCAAGGCGGGAGCCAACCGGACGGCGGGTTCGCCCCTGAGGTAAGCCGCTCGCGAGCCCCGGGCGAGCCTCCGGCGAGCCTTCGGCGAGCCTTCGGCGAGCCTTACGCTAGCCTGACCCAGCGCCCGTTCACGAACAGCTCGACGGGCCGGTAGTCGGTCTTGTAGCACATCTTCTCGGAGTCGCGGATCCAGTAGCCCAGGTAGAGGTAGGGCAACTCCAGCCGGCGGGCCAGCTCGATCTGCTGGAGCACCGACCACACGCCGAGGCTGCGATCCGCCAGGTCCGGATCGAAGAAGGTGTAGATGGCGGAGAGCCCCCGGGGCTGACGGTCCGTGACCGCCACCGCCACCAGGGTATCCGCCAGATAGCTGCACAGGAACAGGGTGTCGGACCACTGGGAGAGCAGAAACGAGCGAAACTGATCCGCGGAAGGTGGAAACATGTCGCCGTCGGCGTGCCGCCCGGCGATGTAGCGGGCGTAGAGGTCGTAAAAGCGCCGGGAGAACGTGCCTCGATGCACGTGCACGGTGAGATCGTCATTGCGCTTCAGCGCCCGGCGCTGATGGCGCCGGGGGGCGAACTCCGCCACCGGAATCCGCGTGGGGATACAGGCCTGACAGCTGCGGCAGTGCGGTCTGTAGAGATGGCCGCCGCTGCGGCGGAATCCCTGCTCCGTGAGCGCCTGGTAGGTGGCGGGGGTGATGGTATCCCGCGGGTCCAGAAACAGCGTGTGAGCCTGGCGCCGGGGCAGGTAGCTGCAGGCGTGTCCCGGGGTGATGAAAAACTGCTTATTGCCCAGCTCTTCCTGCATGACAGCCTTCGAGGTCGTCCTCCATTTCCCACGGCCCCTTGCGGGTCGGGTGCTGGTTGCTGGCCGCCAGAAGGTCGAGGAACTCCCGGCGGGGAATGGCGCGCGCGCCCAGGCTCGCCAGATGCGGGTTCATGACCTGGCAGTCTAGCAGGCTGAAGCCCCAGGATTCGATGCGTCGAACCAGGCATACCAGGGCGATCTTGGAGGCGTCGGGCTCGCGAAAGAACATGCTCTCGCCGAAGAACATCGCCCCGAGGGAAACCCCGTACAATCCCCCCACCAGAACGTCCCCGCGCCACACCTCGATGGAGTGCGCGTAGCCCGAGCGGTGCAGGCGACCGTAGGCGCGCTGCATTCGCGGCGTGATCCAGGTTCCGGAGGATCCGGGCCGCGGCTCTGCGCAGGCCCGTACCACCTCCCGGAAGGCACGGTCCAGGGTGACGCGAAAGCCGCCGTTCCTGATTCGGCGCTGCAGCCGGCGGGTGACCTGGAGCTCGTTCGGAAACAGCACCGCCCTGGGATCCGGCGACCACCAGAGTATGGGGCCGCGGTCGTCGTCGAACCAGGGAAAGACGCCGCTGCCGTAGGCAGCCAGGAGCCATTTCACAGTCAGATCGCCCCCGACCGCAAGCAGACCGTTGGGGTCGTCGAGAGCTCGGTCGGGGGTCGGAAATTCCACGCGCTGTGGGTCGAGGAGATGCAGACGGGCCATGGGCGCGTAGCATAGCGGCAAGGCGTCTGGCTGCCCAGGCCGTAAACACGCCGCCCAGAAGCTAGAAGCGCCTTGGAATACGGCCGATAACAGACTGAATTGCAAAGCTATTTGTTGGAAGGGTGAAATGCAGATACACTCCCCGTAGATGGGGGTCCAGGAGAAATCGTTGACCAGCAGCCATGTGCCGATTCGCGAGATCGGGCTCATCGGATTGATGGCGGTGGCGCTGTTCGCGCTGCTCGCCATCGTTTCCTACTCGCCGGGCGATCCAGCCTTCAGCTTCACCGGCAGCGGCGGGCGGGTCGAGAACCTGGTGGGCCGCAGCGGCGCCTGGTTCGCCGACGTGATGCTGTACCTGTTCGGCTGGGTGTCGTACCTGCTGCCTCTGGCCCTGGTGCTGGTCGGGGTGCGCCTGGTGCGCCACCGCGAGGAATCCCTCTCCTGGGTGCTGGTTACGGTGCGGCTGCTGGGCTGGCTCGGCGTGCTCCTGGCGAGCTGCGTGCTGATTCAGCTCCACTTCGTTGCCGCCGGCGCGCTTCCCGCCGGGGTCGGCGGCATCGTCGGTCAATGGCTGGCGGAGCTGGGGGTCCCGGTGTTCGGCTGGGTGGGTCTGACCCTCCTGGCGCTGACCGGCATGATCATCGGCGTCCAGGCCGCCGCCGGGTTCTCCTGGCTGCACGTGGCCGAGCTCACCGGCCGCACTCTGCACGCGCTGGCCGCGGCGCTGGTGGCCTGGTTCGACCGGCGCATGGACGTCTGGCGGCATCGCCGCGAAACGCGCCGGGTGGCGGTGGAGCTCAAGGAGACCCGCAAGGCGCGGTTGAAGGAGAGCGAGCAGAAGCGGGCGGAGCGCAAGCAGCCGGAGATACAGCCGCCCGCTCCGAAGATCGTCGCCAAGCCCGCGCGTCAGCAGCGGCTCTTCAGCACCCGAAGCCCCTCGGAGATGCCGGACCTGGACCTGCTCGACGAGCGCCGGCCGGAGGACGAGGGCGGCTACTCCGAGGAGTCGCTGGAGAAGATGTCGCAGCTGCTCGAATCCAAGCTACGGGATTTCGGCGTGGAAGCGGAGGTGGTGTCGGTTCTGCCGGGACCGGTGGTCACCCGCTTCGAGCTGCAGCCGGCACCCGGGGTGAAAGTCTCGAAGATCAGCGCCCTCGCCAAGGACCTGGCCCGCTCCCTGGCGGTGATCAGCGTGCGCATCGTCGAGGTCATCCCCAACAAGCCATACGTGGGCATCGAGATTCCCAACGAAGACCGCGAGGTGGTGCGGCTCAAGGAGATCCTGGCGAGCCGCTCCTTCCAGGAATCGAAGTCGCCGGTGACCCTCGCGCTCGGCAAGGACATCGCCGGCGAGCCGGTGACCGCGGACGTCAGCCGGATGCCCCACCTGCTGGTGGCAGGCACCACCGGGTCGGGTAAATCGGTGGGGGTGAATGCCATGCTGCTCAGCCTTCTCTACAAGTCCACACCCGACGAGGTGCGCCTGATCCTCGTGGACCCGAAGATGCTGGAGCTGTCCATCTACGAGGGCATTCCCCACCTGCTGACCCCGGTGGTGACGGACATGAAAGACGCCGCCCAGGCCCTCAACTGGTGCGTGGCGGAGATGGAGCGCCGCTACCGGCTCATGGCGGCGCTGGGGGTGCGCAATCTCTCCGGCTTCAACCGCCAGGTGCAGGACGCGGAAAAGAAGGGGGCGCCCATCCTCGACCCCCTGTGGAGCGCCGACCGGGAGGAGGCGGCGCCGGAGCTCTCGAAGCTGCCCATCATCGTGGTGGTGATCGACGAGTTCGCCGACATGATGATGATCGTGGGCAAGAAGGTGGAGCAGCTCATCGCCCGCATCGCCCAGAAGGCCCGGGCCGCCGGCATTCATTTGATTCTGGCCACCCAGAGGCCCTCGGTGGACGTCATCACCGGCCTGATCAAGGCCAACATTCCCACCCGCATCAGCTTCCAGGTCTCTTCCAAGGTGGATTCCCGCACCATCCTCGACCAGGGCGGCGCGGAGCAGCTGCTGGGTCACGGCGACATGCTGTACCTGCCGCCGGGTACCGCCATGCCCACCCGCGTCCACGGCGCGTTCGTTTCCGATGACGAGGTGCACAGGGTGGTGTCGGACTGGAAGGCGCGGGGCGAACCCGATTACCGCAGCGATGTGCTCTCCGGGGGCGACGATGAACCCTTCCTGCCTCTGGAGTCTAACGGAGGCAACGCCGAGCAGGACGACGCGCTGTATGATGAGGCCGTGGCGTTCGTGCTGGAATCGCGCCGGGCGTCCATCTCCAGCGTGCAGCGCAAGCTGCGCATCGGCTACAACCGCGCCGCACGCCTCATCGAAGCCATGGAGGAAGCCGGGGTCGTGACCCCCATGAACAGCAATGGCAGCCGTGAAGTACTGGTTCCGAACCGCGATTGAAGGGTGCCTGTGGGGCACCCTGGCGCTGGCGGCCGGCGTCTGCGCCGGCGTGGGTGAGCGGGCTCCCGCCGACGCCGATGCCTTCGCCGCCGACCGTTCGGCCCTGGCCGAGCGGCTGCAGGGCACGGCGGTGTTCTCCGCCGACTTCACCCAGTCGGTGCTCGGCGTCCGGGGGGAACTGCTGGAGCGGTCCGAGGGATACGTGCGCCTGCAGCGCCCGCGTTTCAAGTGGGTGGTGGACGAGCCCTACCCGCAAGTGCTGGTGACCGATGGCGACGAGCTCAAGCTCTACGACCCGGACCTGGAGCAGCTCACGGTGCGTCCGCTGGAGGAGGCGCTGGAGGATACCCCGGTCTCACTGCTGACCCAGGATGCGGTGGCCATCGGCGAGAGCTTTCACGTCATGCAGATTCAGGATGCGGAAGGCGAATCTTTCGTCATCGAGCCCACGGCGGACGACTCCCTGTACCGGGAAATCCTGCTGCACTTCGACGGCTCCGGGCTCACCGGCCTCGACATCCTGGATCATCTGGGGCAGCGCACGGAGATCCGTTTTCAAGCGGACGCCGGGGTGACGGAGGTCGACCCCGGCGAGTTCACCCTGGAGGTCCCGCCCGGGACCGACGTCATCGGCGGCTGAACGCTGGCTCAGGCGTGGCGGCGCCCGGACATCCTGCGGTAGATGAACAGCAGGAGGATGGCACCCAGCACCGCGACCACGAAGCTCCCCAGATTGAAGCCGGTCACGCCTCCGAAACCGAGCGCGGCGCCAATGAAGCCGCCCACCACCGCACCGGCGATGCCGACGAGCGTGGTGACGATGAAGCCGCCCGGATCTTCACCGGGCATGATCAGCTTGGCGATGATGCCGGCGATGAGGCCGAACACGATCCACGCGAGTATGCCCATGATGGTTCTCCCTGGTACTGTGACGAGCGCGTACTGCAAGAAACATGCAAGAACGGGACGATGCCGCTCATGAACGATTCGGACATCGGTGCGGAGCCTCTGGCCGAGCGGCTGCGGCCCCGCACCCTGGACGACTTCGTCGGGCAACGCCACCTGGTGGGGCCCGGCAAACCGCTGCGGCGGATTCTCGAGAGCGGCAAGCTGCACTCCATGATTTTCTGGGGCCCGCCGGGGACCGGAAAGACCACCCTGGCACGGCTGATGGCGGGCCACGTGGATGCCCGCTGGATCGCGCTGTCGGCGGTGCTCTCCGGGGTGAAGGAGGTGCGCGCGGCCATCGCCGAGGCGGAGCAGGAGCGGCGGCGCGGGCGCGCGACGGTGCTGTTCGTGGACGAAGTGCATCGCTTCAACAAGTCCCAGCAGGATGCGTTCCTCCCCCACGTGGAAAGCGGCACCGTGACGTTCATCGGAGCGACCACCGAGAATCCGTCCTTCGAGGTGAATGCGGCGCTCTTGTCCCGGGCGCGGGTGTACGTGCTGAAGTCCCTGACACGCGAAGACCTGATCGAGGTCATCCAGCGGGCCCTCGCCGGTCCCGTGAACATGACCATGACGGCCGGCGCGCGGGAAACGCTGGCGGATCTCGCGGACGGCGACGCGCGGCGGGCCCTGAACCTGTTGGACGTGCTCGCCCAGCTGGCCGAGGGCGAAGTGGACGAGGCCCTGGTGCTGGAGGCAGCAGGCTCCCGGTATCGCCGTTTTGACAAGGGCGGGGACGTCTTCTACGAGCAGATCTCGGCGTTGCACAAGGCGATTCGCGGCAGCGACCCCGATGCGGCCCTGTACTGGCTCTGCCGCATGCTCGACGGCGGCTGCGATCCCCACTACGTGGCCCGGCGGCTGGTCCGGATGGCCAGCGAGGACGTGGGCAACGCCGACCCCAGAGCCTTGCAGCTCGCCTTGAGCGCCTGGGATGCCTACGACCGGCTGGGCTCCCCGGAAGGAGAGCTCCCGCTGGCCCAGGTCGTGCTGTATCTCGCCAGCGTGCCGAAGAGCAACGCCGCGTACCTGGCCTACGGGGCGGCTCGGGAGCACGTGGCGAAAACGCCGTCTCACCCGGTCCCCGTGCACCTGCGAAACGCCTCGACCCGGTTGATGAAGAACCTGGGCTACGGGGCCGGCTACCGGTACGCCCACGACGAAGTCGAGGGTTACGCCGCGGGGGAGTCGTACTGGCCCGACGAGCTCGATGCCGCACGCTACTACGAGCCGACGGATCGGGGGCTGGAGGCGAAGATCCGCGCGCGGCTGGAACGGCTGCGGGCCCTGGATGCGGCGAGCCGGCAGGGCGATCCACGCCGGTGAGCTGCCGCTGCGCGGCGGTTCCCATGGGCGACCCCAGCCATTAACATCGCCGGCTCGTTCGCCATAGGGCTCCTGTGGAGAGAATCGGATGTTGGACGTCAAGTTGCTGCGGCAGGACCCCCACAGGGTGGCCCGGCGCCTGGAGATCAAGGGCTATCACCTGGACGTGGAGACCTTCCTCGAGCTCGAGGCGGAGCGCAGGCAGCTGCAGGAGGAGACGGAGCGCCTGCAGAACGAGCGCAACACCCAGTCCAAGCGCATCGGCCAGGCCAAGGCCCGTGGCGAGGACATTCAGCCGCTGCTGGATGCGGTGGCCGGGCTCGGCACGTCGCTGGACGATACCAAGGCCCGCTTCGACGCGCTGCAGGTGCGGTACCAGTCCTTTCTCCACGGCATTCCGAATCTGCCCGACGAATCCGTTCCCATCGGGCAGGACGAAAGCGACAACCAGGAGCTGAGGCGCTGGGGCAATCTTCCGGCGTTCAACTTCGAGCCGAAGGACCACGTGGACCTCGGTGCCGGCGGCGCTCTGGATTTCGAAGCCGCGGCGAAGATCACCGGCAGCCGCTTCGTGGTGTTGAAGGGCGTAGCCGCCCGGCTGCAGCGGGCGCTGACACAGCTCATGCTCGACACCCACGTGGCGGAGCACGGCTATCAGGAAGTGTACGTGCCGTTCATCGTCAACGCGGATTCGCTGTTCGGCACGGGGCAGCTGCCCAAGTTCGCCGAGGACCAGTTTCGCATCGCCGGCGACGACGAGTTCTACCTGGTGCCCACCGCCGAGGTGCCGGTGACCAACATCTACCGAGACGTGATCCTGCCCGCGGAAGCTCTGCCGGTGCGTCACGTGGCGCACACCCCGTGCTTCCGCCGCGAAGCGGGGAGCCACGGGCGCGACACCCGCGGCATGATCCGTCAGCACCAGTTCGAGAAGGTGGAGCTGGTACAGCTGGTGCGGCCGGAGGAATCCTGGGACGCGCTGGACGCACTCACCGGGCACGCCGAGGCCATCCTGAAGACGCTGGAGCTGCCGTACCGGGCGGTGGTGCTCTGCGGCGGCGACCTGGGGTTCTCCGCCGCCAAGACCATCGATCTGGAGGTGTGGCTGCCGGGGCAGAACGCCTATCGCGAAATCTCGTCGTGCAGCAACTTCGTCGATTTTCAGGCCCGGCGGCTGCAGGCCCGCTACCGGCACCCGGAGACGGGCAAGCCGGAGCTGGTGCACACGTTGAACGGCTCGGGCCTCGCAGTAGGGCGAACGCTGGTTGCGCTGCTGGAGAACTTCCAGGACGGCGACGGCCGGGTGAGCATTCCGGACGCGCTGCGCCCGTATCTGGGCGGGGCGCCCTCCGTAGACCTTCATTGAGGTGGACTACCTCCCCCTGTTCCTGAACCTCCGCGACAGGCCCTGCCTGCTCGTGGGCGGCGGCGACGTGGCGCGGCGGAAGTTGACCTTGCTGCTGCGCGCCGGGGCACGGGTGGAGATCGTGGCGCCCGAGGTGTCGTCGGCGGTGGAGGATCTGGTGTCCCGGCACGGGCTGACGGTGCAGCGCCGGCGGTTCCAGGCCGCTGACGTGGCGGGGCGCTATCTGGTGGTGGCCGCGACCGGCGACGGCTCGGTCAACCGTGCCGTGTTCGATGCCGCTACGGCCAATCACACCCTGGTCAACAGCGTCGACAGCGCTGCGCTCTCCAGCGCCATCTTTCCTGCCATCGTCGACCGCTCGCCGCTGCTGGTGGCGGTGTCCACGGGTGGCCGTTCTCCCACCCTGGCGCGCCTGGCGCGTAGCTGGATCGAAGCCCGTCTGCCCCCTGGTCTGGGCCACCTGGCCGCATTCATCGGCACCCGCCGCGAACGCGTGCGCACCGTAATGAACGACGTTCCGGCTCGGCAGCGCTTCTGGCAGCGGGCCATCGCCGGGCCCGTGGCGGAGGCCCTGTATCGGGGCGACGTGGCGGCGGCGGAGCGGGCGTTCGAGGCGCAGCTCGATGCCCAGTCGCGGGAACGCTCGACGCCCGGCCTGGTGGCTCTGGTGGGCGCGGGCCCGGGGGATCCGGAGCTCGTGACCTTGAAAGCGCTGCGGCTGCTGCAGGAAGCGGACGTGGTGCTCTACGACAACCTGGTCAACCGCGCCATCCTCGACTATGCGCGGCGCGACGCCGAGCGGATCTACGTGGGCAAGCGGCGCAGCTTTCACGGCATCCGTCAGGAGGGGATCAACGCGCTGCTGGTGGAGCACGCCCGGGCGGGCCGCAACGTGGTGCGGCTGAAAGGCGGCGACCCGTTCGTTTTCGGCCGCGGCGGCGAAGAGATCGAGACCCTGGCCCGGGAAGGCATCGACTGTGTGGTGGTGCCGGGGATCACCGCCGCTATCGGCGCCGCCAGCTACGCGGGCATTCCGCTCACCCATCGCGACGTGTCTCAGTCGGTGCGTTTCGTCACCGGGCACCGCAGCTCGGATCGGGTGAACCTGGACTGGCCGGAGCTGGCGCGGCCGGATCAGACTCTGGTGATCTACATGGGGTTGCCGGGCCTGGAGGAGATTCTGCGTGAGCTCGTGGCTCACGGCATGCCGCCTCACACCCCGGCGGCGCTGGTGGAGAAAGCGACCTTGCCGGATCAGCGCGTCGTGCAGGGGACGGTAGCGGATCTGGCCGGGAAAGTCCGCCAGGCAGCGGTGACGGGGCCGACCACCATCATCGTCGGTGACGTGGTGGGCTACCGGCAGCCTGCACCAGGTCCGTCACAGGCAGTTGCTGGGCCGGGGCAGACCGGCGATCTTGCAGAGTAGCTTCGCCGGGCTGCCCGGGAACAGCTTCAGCAAGTACAGGCTGTTGCCGCACTCGGGCCCCAGGCGCTCGCGAGCCCGCTTCACCAGCACCCGCATGGCCGGGGAGACCTCGTATTCACTGTAGAAATCGCGGACGAGGCGGATGAGGGCCCAGTGCTCGTCGCCGAGCTCGATCCCTTCCTGGCGGGCCAGCTCGGCGGCGACCTGTTCGTCCCAGTCACCGAGGTCGAGCAGATAGCCTTCCCTGTCGCGCGGGGGAAGCATCTCAGCGCCACGTGACGATGGGCTGATGGCGCTCCACCAGGCGGACGAACCCGGCGTCCGAGATCACCGTCACCCCAGGGCCGAGCCGGTCCTGCAGACCGCGCGCCCGGACGTCCGGCTCCAGCGCGTGGAGAGGCCGAGGCGGTGCGTGTGCGGCCATGCCGGCGGCCATGCCGGCGGCGATGCCTGCGTAGACGCCGTCCTCGAGGAGCAGGATGGCATCGTCCGCGCCGGCCACCTCCAGACATGCGGCGAGGGCCG
>JAWLGU010000076.1:14906-22611 GCA_041690675.1 Pseudomonadales bacterium
CGGCGGCCATGCCGGCGGCGATGCCTGCGTAGACGCCGTCCTCGAGGAGCAGGATGGCATCGTCCGCGCCGGCCACCTCCAGACATGCGGCGAGGGCCGGCGCCTTGTTCACCAGGTGCAGGGCGGCCATCAGTCGTTCACCACCGCGTCTTGAGCGGCCAGCAGCCGCGCCTGTCCGGCGGGATCGAGCAGGGTGACCGGCAGGACCAGATCCGCGGCGCAGAGGCTGCGCCGCGCCAGGCTCTCGCCGCATACGTAGACCGCGGTCACGTCGTATTGCGGCAGTGCCTGAGCGACTTTGGAGACCGTGCGGCCGGCGAGGGCGCCGCCCTCCTGGCCGTCCACGAGCTGCCAGACACCCGCGTCGCGAAACAGCACGCTCACCTGCTGATCGAAGACCCCGGCCACCAGAACGGCCTCCAGCGCTTCCAGCGCATGGCTGGTGGCGTAGGGCGCCTGACGCAGCAGGAACAGGATCCGCTTGCCGTTGCTCATGCGGCGAAGGTCACGAACCGGTCGGTGGCGCAGATCGCGTCCACGAGCTGGCCCAGGCCGACGATGGTGAACGCGGGATGCAGATTGGCGGCGGTGAGCTCGTAGCGCTGGCGTTCCTCGTCGTTGACGATGCCGCGTTTCAACGCGGCGGCGATGCACACCGCGAGCTCGACCCCGTGGCTCCGGGCGAGCTCCACCCAGCCCGGCTGGGGAGAAGGCTCGTCCTGAGGCGGTACCGTGAGGGCCGAAGCTGCGTGCACACCGTCGTGATAGAAGAACACTCGGGGCAGGGTGTGGCCGGCTTCCAGTGCGGCGCGCGCGAAACGCAGCGCGGTGGAGGATGCCTGTGTCGAGTAAGGCGCGCCGTGAACGGCAATGCCGATCTTCATGAAGGATCCGTTCGGAAGCGATGTGAACATCTTATTGATTGGAGGGGGCCGAGCGCAAAGCGTTCCGATTGCGGAATCGAAAGGTCCGCGGCGAGCGGGCGGGGCAGAATCGTCAGGGAGTCAAGCAGTTCGGCTTTGCCGGGAGCAGGTTTCGTGCACACGCATCTCAGAGGGCGAATCTTCAGTCTCGACGGAATTTCCTACCTGGTACTCAACACCGACGACGAATCGCCCGAATGGGTTCGTGTCAGCAGCCTGGGCCCCCGCCGCGAGGTCCGGCGCATGCGCGTGCGCGAGGTGGAGCGGGCCGTGCCGCTGCCGCACCGCGAGGTAGGGTGACGAGCACAGCCGCAGCGCACGGCCGGAGCGCCGGCACCCAGAGCGGGGTACGGCGCTGCACGGTGGACGACCTGCCCCAGGTGGTGCGCCTGTACGAGCGGGTCATGCGGTCCGGGGCCGGCCAACCCCCCCCAGGCCTCTGTCGCTACTTCCAGCGGACCCTGTTCGAGCATCCGTGGGTGGATCCCGAGATTCCGTCGCTGGTGTACGAGCACGCAGGCCGTATCGCCGGCTTTCTGGGCTCCCACGTCCGCCGCCTGGTGTTGAACGACGAGCCGATCCGAATGGGGTGTGCGGGCCAGTTCGTGGCGGACCCGGACATGCAGAAGCGCGGCATCGGCGCCCTGCTGTTGCGGAGGTATCTGGCCGGACCCCAGGATCTGAGCATAACCGACGGAGCCACGGAGTCCGTCGCGCGGATGTGGGTTGGGCTCGGGGGGCATCGTCTGTGGCTCAATTCTCTGGCCTGGCTCCGCGTCTTTCGGCCGTGTCGGACGGCACAGGCTCTGTTCGGCCCGGGCCGGCGCGCGCCCGCACGGGGGCTGGGGCGTGCAGCCGCGGCCCCCGTGGACGCCGTGATCGGCCGGATGGCGCGCCGCGTGCTGGGGGTGCCGGTGCCGGACACCCGCGCGGAAGAGCTTTCGCCCCAGAGTCTACTGACCCTGCTGCCCGCGCTCGTTCGCGGCAAGGTGCTCTACCCGGCCTACGATCCCCCGTTCCTCGACTGGCTGCTCTCCGAGCTGGAGGCGGTTCAGTCACGCGGGGACCTTGTGAAACGGCTGGTGAGAAGTCGCGATGGCCGGCTTCTCGGTTGTTACGTGGCGTACGTCGGCCGTGGCCGGGTCGCCCAGGTGGTGCAGCTGGCTGCCGCGCCGGCGGATGTGGAGGCGGTGCTTCACCATCTGCTTCATCACGCCCGGCAGTCGGGCGCCGCAGCGCTGCAGGGGCGCCTCGAGCCTCACCTGTTCGGCGCGGTGTCGAGTCGCCGCTACCTGCTGCGCAGAACCCAGGCCGCGCTGGTGCATTCCCGCTCGGCGGAGCTCTTGGCCGCGGTGTTCGAAGGCCGTGCGCTGCTCACCCGCATGGAGGGGGAATGGTGGATGAGTCACCACCTAGATACCTTTGACTGAGAGGGCGGTAAGGGTGGCGGTCCCCGGGCTGTTCGGCAACGCCGCAAACCTGTTGATGGCTACGGCGGCCTCCACGCCTCGCGGCACCGCGCTGGTGGATGGCGACGAGACGGTGGATTACGCCTCCCTGGTCCGCCGCACGGGCGCGGTGGCCGCACACCTGCACCGTCTCGGCGTCCGCCCCGGCGAGCGGGTGGCGCTCTACGCCCGTCGCGACACGACGGCGGCGGCCGCTTACTTCGGGATTCTGGCGGCCGGCGCCGTGGCGGTGATCGTCAACGAGACGTTGCGGCCCCGGCAGATTCGCTACATCGTCGATCACGCTCAGGCGGGGATCCTCCTCGTCTCGGACGACCTGCTGCAGAGAGCGGGGGCGACTTCGGACGTGGGGGCGGTCGTGGTGAGCCTCGCGGAAGTGCCGGAGTCTGCTGAGTGGACGCCGGTTCCCCGGCTCGAGTGGGACGTGGCGCAGATCATCTTCACGTCGGGATCGACGGGGCTGCCCAAGGGGGTCGCGTTGTCCCACGGCAACCTATGGGCTGGCGTGCAGGCCGTGGTGGCTTATCTCGGCATCGTCGCCGGCGACCGCATTGCGAGCCTGTTGCCGTTCAGCTTCGACTATGGCTTGAATCAGCTTCTGTGCAGCGTCGCGACCGGGGCCACGCTGATCGTCGAGCGGCATCCGGTGCCGCAGCGCATCGTCCAGACGCTGCGCCGGCGGCAGGTCTCGGTGCTGGCCGCCGTCCCGCCGCTGTGGTTGCAGCTTCTCGGCACCGAGGACTTTGCACGGGCGTTGCCGGCCCTGCGCATCATGACCAACACCGGAGGAAGCCTGCCCCGGGACGCGGTGAGGAAGCTCAGACGCTCTCAGCCGCACGCCGAGCTGGTGTTGATGTACGGGCTCACCGAAGCGTTTCGCAGCTGCTATCTGTCGCCGGAGCGCGTAGACCGCAAGCCGGGCTCGGTGGGGCAGGCCATTCCTGGAGCCGAAGTGCTGCTGCTGAACGAGGCGCAACAGCCCTGCGCCGTGGGGGAGGTGGGCGAACTGGTCCACCGGGGGCCCACCGTGGCGCTCGGCTACTGGAACGACCCGGAGGCCACGGCGCAGCGCTTCAGGCCGAACCCCCTGAGACCGCCGGGCACTCCGGAGGCCGAGCGCGTGGTGTTCAGCGGAGACTACATGTATCGCGACGCCGAAGGGGACCTGTATTTCGTGGGCCGACGCGACACGCTCATCAAGACCCAGGGATACCGGGTCAGCCCCGATGAGGTGGTAAACGCGCTCTACGATTCCGGCGAGCTTGTGGAGGCCGTGGTGGATGCGGAGCCCGATCCGGTGCGGGGGTCGCGCATCGTCGCTTACGTGGTGCTGCGCCCGGGCGGACGGCTCGAGCGCCTGCGGGCCTTCATCGGCCGCGAGCTGCCACGCTACATGCAACCGTGCCGCATCGAAGCTCGCGCCGCCCTGGAACGGACCCCCAGCGGCAAACACGATCTGCGAGCGGTAAGGAGTGCTGCCCATGATGCCCATTGAGCTGGAGCGCCTGATGGCACCGCTGGAGCGGCTGGAGGAGATCCGTTGCCGGGTGGCGCGGCTCGGGGACCGGTTGTGCGACCTCTCGTACGCCAATCCCTATGCCGGGGTGGCCGGCGGCGCGCGGGCGGCCATCGCTGCGGCGCTCGGCGAGGGGCGGCTGCTCGATCTGCAGTACACGCCTTTCGGCGGTCAGACCCTGGCCCGCCGGGCCGTGGCCGACGATCTGCGCGCACGCACGGATCTGCCGTTCGCCTATCCCGACGTGATCCTGACGCCCGGCGCCATGGCCGCGCTGCAGGCGAGCCTGCACGCGTGCGGAGGACCGGGAGACGAGGTGATCGTTCCGGTACCGTGCTGGCTCGACTACCCGCTCTACGTCCGTGCCGCGGGCCGTGTTCCGGTGGCGGTGCCTCTAAAGCCCGGATCCTTCGATCTGGACGTGGACGTCATCGCCGCGGCGCTCACCCCGCGAACCTGTGCGGTGGTGCTGAGCCAGCCGGCGAACCCCACGGGCCGCCACTACCCGCGGGAATCCCTGGCAGCGCTCGGCGCCGCTCTTCGGGACGGCGAGGCCCGGATGAGCAGTCGCATCACGGTCATCGCCGACGAGGCTCACCGGGATTTCATCGATCACGACCGCTTCGAGACCCCGGCCGCGCAGTTCGAGCGAACCGTGCTGGTCTACTCCTTCGGCAAGTATCATTTTCTGCAGGGGCAGCGGCTCGGCTACGTGGCGGTGAGCCCCCAGCATCCCGAACGCCGCACGGTGGCAACGGAGCTGGTACGTTGGATGCGCGCGCTGGGTCTGGCCACCCCCACGGCGCTCATGCAGCGCGCGCTTCCGGCGCTGCTGGCGCTCCGTCACGACCTGTCCTGGCTCGAGAGCTCACGGCGGCGGCTGGGCGGTGCGCTGGCTGCACAGGGGTACACGGTGGCGCCGGCGGACGGCACCCTGTTTCTCTACGTTGCGACGCCCGAGGGCCACGACGATCTGGCCTTTGCCGAACGGCTGGCGGCGCAGGGGGTGCTGGTGCTGCCGGCGCCGGTGTTCCACCACCGCGGTTACTTCCGCATCGCCTTCACCGCCGCCGAGAGCATGCTGGATCGAGCGCTGTCGGTGTTCGCGGAGTGCGCGCGGGCAGCGCCCGGAACGGTGGCGGGATGAGCGGCATCCAGGTCTTGGGAGAGCTTGCGCCGACGTTCGCCTGGGACGGCGAGAAGCTTCACCTCGACGGCGATCTTGCCCCGGGCACGGAACTGCCCGCGAATCTGCGCGGGGCGGCGTCCGTCGCCCAGACCGACGGCCACGGCCGCTGGCGCCTCCTGCGGGACCCGCTGGGCCTCAACAAGATATTCTGGGGATACGACTCCGCCGGGGACGTGCAGATGGCCGCGCGGCCTGCCACCCTCGTCGACGCGGGCATCCCGCTCACTGAGCAGTACGCGATTCCCCCGGGGTGCGTTGTGGAGGTCGAGCCCGCTACGGGCTGCCTGGGTTCCCGCTCGCTCATGCCGGAGCGCTGGAGACGAAGCTGGGATGGCGGCCAGGTGGACCTGAACCGGGTCGGAGGCATCATCCGAGATCAGTTGGAGCGCTATCTCCATGCGCTGGCGGAGGCGTTCCCGGACGCTCCGGCTTTCGTCTGCCTGTCGGGAGGGCTCGACAGCTCCGCGGTCGCTGCCCTGGCCCGCAGGTGGTTCCCCCGCCTGGTCGCCGTGAGCTTCGACCTGGCGCGCCCGGGAGCGGGTGCCAGCGAGGACCGTGTCACGGCGGAGCGGCTGGCGCGCGACCTCGGTCTTTCACTGCTGCAGGTCACGGTGACCGAGGACGAGCTGTTCGGCCATCTCGACACGGTGCTGCTGCACGGCATCGACTGGCGTGACTTCAACGTCCATGCGGGTCTGGTGAATGCGGCGCTGGCGTCCCACATTCGTGGTGTCTGCGCTGACCCGGCGCCGACCGCTCCGCCGCTGGTTCTCACCGGTGATCTCGCCAACGAGTTCCTCGCGGACTATGAGCCGGAGCTGCATGGGGGCGTGACTTACTACGGCATGCCGAGGCTGACGGGCCGCCGCCTGCAACGGAGTCTGGTGACGGGTCTGGACACCTCCCATCGGGAGGTGGGCGTGTTGGCTGCGTGGGGGTTGCGAGCGGTTCAGCCCTATGCGGTGGCCGTGGATGCCTACATGAGCCTTCCGGACGCGTTCTTCGAAAGCGGCTACCGCAAGCAGCGGCTGTGCAGAGCGGCCTTCGGCGAGGCGGTGCCCCGCTACGTCTACGAGCGCAGAAAGAGCCGCGCCCAGATCGGAGGGGAACGAAGCGGGGGCGGCGTGCTCGCGGCGGCGGTTAGTCGTGGCATCGACGCCGCGTGGCTGCGCAGGCGATTTGCGGAATTGCATGGCGATGCCGATGCCAGCCGGTTACATCGATTCATCCGGGCCGGCCGCTACCGCTCGGCCATTCCCTTCACCGACCAGGAGAGGTGACATGGCAGATGTGCCAACCACTCACGAACAGGGCGATGCGGCGGCCGATACGGAGGCCGCGGCGTCGGTCTCGGCATTGGCCGACCGGCTGGAGGATTTCGTGCGCAGCGCGTTTGCCGTGGACCCGGCCGACCCCTGGTTCGACCGCGATGTGGACCTGTTCGACGCCGGCTACGTTGATTCCGTGGGATTGACGGAGCTGCTCGCCTTCATCGCCGAGGAGTTCGGCGTCGACGTGCCCGACGACCGCCTGCTCTCCGACGACTTCGCCAGCATACACGGGATGGCGCAGGTGATCGGCCAGGCCCTCCCGGCGACCGAATCCCGATAAACCCTTACATCCCGGTGCAGATCTCGAAAGCCCTGCGCGCTCGGGTGGGGCACAATGCGCAGCCAGGATTGCAGTCGAACCTTCTGGAGCAGCGGTGCACACACATCTCAAGGGGCGGATCTTCAACTCGGCCGGCGTCTCGTACCTGGTCCTTCATGACGACGAGGAGTCGCCGGAGTGGGTGCGCGTGCGCACGGTGGCACCGGAGCGGGAAGTTCGCCGCATGCGCGTGGCGGACGTGGAGCGGGCGCTGCCGCGGAAAGCCGGCTGAGTAGCTCGCCGAAGTCGGATTGATCTGCGCCCATTCTTGGCATTCCGCCGCCGACTCGTTGCCAGACGTTACACTTAAGCGACGCTAGTAGTCTGATGCAGGAGGGTCAGGAAGTTGGCGGGGTCGCTGGTTGATGAGTTTGTTGCAGTTACCAAGAAGTTGGCAGACATGGGGCGGGATTTGGCGGCGATGAGGCTTCAGGCAGCTCACGCGGTGCGAGCCATCGGTAGGCCCAGCAGCCTTGCGCCGGAAATTCTTGCTGCTCTCGCGGGGATGACGGAGGCTTACCGGACGAGTATCGAGACCAAGGAAAAGGAGATCGGCGTCGCGAGAACGATCATCGAAAGCTTTGGCGAGGTCTATAGAACTTCCGCCCACTCGGGCACGTCTGATGTCGCGGTAGAAGCCGTCCGTCAGATCCAAAGGGTCTTGTTCAAGGAAAGGCTCCTCCAGAAAGCGCTGGTCGATCTGGAACGAACGCTCTCGGAGGCGGCGGATCAGCGAGGTTTCGACACGATCGGGGAGCGTGCTACCAGCGCGGCCATAGCGCTGGCCGAGGTTCTTGACGCGGAGATAGAGAACCTATACCAGATGCGTGAGGGGGTGGAGGCCTTGTTGCGGCTCCGCTGATCGGGGGGCGAGGCGTGGAAACGTCACTCCTGCGAATCCTGGCGGAAGGGGTGGGATTCGAACCCACGGAGGGTTTCCCCTCGCCGGTTTTCAAGA
>JAWLGU010000077.1:0-21731 GCA_041690675.1 Pseudomonadales bacterium
GGCCATCGTCAATCTGAAAGCTACCGGGGTGAGCTGCACGCCCTCCTACGGGCTGTACCTCATCGACTGGTGTCAGGAGCACGGCATCGACACCCGCTCCCTGGGCCTGACCCACATGATCACCGCCGGCGAGCCCGGCGGCGGCGACCCGCTGATCCGCAGCCGCATCGAGGACGCGTTCGGCTGCCGGGTTCGCGAGTCCATGGGTATCGGCGACATCTCGCTGTCCGCATGGTCCGAGGACGAGGACGGCGGCGGCATGCACTTCATGGCCCGGGACTTCGTCCACGTGGAGCTCATCGACCCGGCCAGTGGAGAGCCCATGGACTGGCGGCACGGCGCCGAGGGGGAGCTCGTCTACACCGCCCTGGAACGGGAGGCCATGCCGCTGTTGCGCTTCCGCAGCCGCGATCACGTGGTCGTCAACATGGACGAGAACCCCACCGGCCGCACCGGCCCGCGCATCCGCTGCATCGGCCGCACCGACGACATGCTCATCGTCCGCGGAGTGAATCTGTTTCCGTCGGCGATTCGCAGCCTGCTCAAGGACTTCGCGCCCGACGTCTCCGGTCTCCTGCAAATTCGCCCCAGGCAGCCGGGGGTGTCCCAGTCGCCGCCGCTGCCCGTGGTGGTGGAGCTGGGCAAGGGCGTCGCCGCAGGGGAATCCGGCCTCGCCCGGCGCATCCGGGAGGAAATCCGCTCCCGTCTGCTGGTCACCACGGACGTTCGACTGGTGCCCTACGGCACCCTGCCCCGGGAAACCTACAAATCCCGGCTCATCGATTACTCGGACGCGGAGCCCGGCGCCGCGGCGCCCCCGGGAGGCAACCATGGCTGACACGCTACCGCTCTTCCCCTGCACCATCGTCGGCAGCTACCCCCAGCCCGACTGGCTCATCGACCGGGAGAAGCTGTCCGGCCGCTTCCCCCCGCGCACCCGGGCGCGGGAGCTGTGGCGGGTGGACGAGCGGTTCCTGCGCGAGGCCCAGGACGATGCGACGCGAATCGCCATCCAGGACCAGGAGCGGGCCGGGCTCGACATCGTCTCCGACGGCGAGATTCGCCGGGAAAGCTATTCCAATCACTTCGCCACCGCTCTCGAGGGCATCGACCTGGAGAACCCGGGCGAGGCTCTGGACCGCAGCGGCGAGCCGGTCTACGTTCCGCGAATCGTCGGCCCCATTCGGCGCCGCCACCCGGTGGGGATCGAGGACCTGCGCTTTCTGCGGGCCTACACGGACCGCGCGGTGAAGTTCACCGTGCCGGGCCCGTTCACCATGACGCAGCAGGCCCAGAACGACTACTACCCTTCCGAGCGCGAGGCGGCCCTGGCCTATGCGGCTGCGGTGAACGAGGAGATCCGCGACCTGTTCGCTGCCGGGGCCGACGTGGTGCAGATCGACGAGCCCTACATGCAGGCGCGCCCGCAAAAGGCCCGGGAGTACGGGGTCGAGGCTTTGAACCGGGCGCTCGACGGCATCGACGGCACCACGTGTGTGCACATCTGCTTCGGCTACGCGGCGCTGATTCACGAGCGTCCCGAGGGCTACTCGTTCCTGCCCGAGCTGGCGGCCACCCCGTGCAAGCAGGTCTCCGTGGAGACGGCGCAATCCCACCTGGACTGCACGGTGCTGGAATCCTTGGGCGAGAGGTCCATCCTGCTCGGCGTTCTCGACCTCTCCAGCAACGAGGTGGAGTCGGTGCCGGTGATCAAGGAGCGGGTGCTCCGGGCGCTGGACCACGTCGCCGCCCACCGGGTGATCCTGGCCCCGGATTGCGGCATGAAGTATCTGAGCCGGCAAGCAGCGTTCGGCAAGCTCGCCGCCATGTCCCAGGCGGCGGCCGAGCTGCGCGCCGAGCTGGCGTGAGGGGGCGAGCATGAGCGGCGACACCCATCGCATACTCACCACCCATACCGGTAGCCTGCCGCGCCCCGACGACCTGATCCGCATCATGTGGGCCAAGGGCGACGGCATCCCCGTGGACGAGAACGCCCTGGCAGAGCGGGTGGCCAGCGCCGTCGACGAGGTGGTGAAGCGGCAGGTGGCTGCCGGCATCAGCGTCGTCAACGACGGCGAGATGTCGAAGCCGAGCTACGCCACCTACGTGAAGGATCGGCTCCACGGCTTCGGCGGCGATGCCGTGCAGAACTACTTCTTCGCCGATCTGGCGGATTACCCCAAAAGCGCCGAGATCGTCGCCGCCAACCCCGGCCGGCGCAAGCGCTCGGCTCCGGCCTGCAATCGGCCCATCTCGGTGAAGGACGAAGCCGCCGCGGCCCAGGACATGGCCAATCTGGTGTCGGCCGCCGCCGGCGCCGGAGTGAGTGAGATCTTCTCGAGCGCGGCGTCGCCGGGCGTGGTGACCATCTTCTTCGGCAATCAGTACTACGCCTCCGACGAGGAATATCTGTTCGCGGTGGCCGAGGCCATGCGCCACGAGTACGAGGCCATCGCCGCGGCCGGCGCCGCCGTGCAGCTCGATTGCCCCGACCTGGCCATGGGCCGCCACTCCGCATACGCCGACCTCGACCGGGAGGCGTACCGCAAGCGGGTGGCCATGAACATCGAGGCGCTGAACCACGCGGTACGCAACATCCCGGCCGACCGCCTGCGCATGCACCTGTGCTGGGGCAACTATCCCGGCCCGCACCATTGCGACGTGGCCCTGGGGGAGATCATCGACCTGGTGTGGCAGGCGAAGCCGCGGACCGTGCTGTTCGAGGCGGCGAACCCGCGCCACGCTCACGAGTGGGCGCTGTTCGAGACGGTGGCGGTTCCGGACGACAAGATCCTCTGCCCCGGCGTGATCGAGCCGCAGTCGAACTACATCGAGCACCCGGAACTGGTGGCCCAACGCATCGAGCGTTACGCGAACCTGGTGGGCCGGGATCGGGTGATGGCCGGCGTCGACTGCGGCTTCAGCGTCCACGTGGGCATGCAGGGCATCGATCCCGACGTGGCCTGGGCCAAGCTCGCGGCGCTGGCGGAAGGCGCGGCCAGGGCGTCGGACCGGTTGTGGGGATGACGGGGCCGCCTACTGCGCCGCCGTCACCCGCCACACGACGTTGCCCACGTCGTCCGCCACCAGCAGGGCGCCCTGGCTGTCGATGACCACGCCCACCGGGCGCCCCTGGGCCTCGCCGTCGTCGTTGACGAACCCGCCGAGCACGTCCACCGGCATGCCCGCCGGCTCGCCGTTCTCGAACGGCACGAAGATCACCTTGTAGCCGCTCAACGGATCCCGGTTCCACGAGCCGTGCTGGCCCACGAACATGCCCGGCCCGAGCTCCGGCCCCAGGCGGTGGTCTTCGGAGTAGGCGAGCCCGAGGGAGGCGGTGTGGGATCCGAGGGCGTAGTCCGGCACGATGGCCCGGTCCACCAGGTCCGGCTGCTGGGGCTGCACGCGCTCGTCCACGTGCCGGCCGAAGTAGCTGTACGGCCAGCCGTAGAAGCCGCCCTCCCGCACCGAGGTCATGTAGTCCGGTACCAGATCGCCGCCCAGCCCGTCCCGCTCGTTCACCGCGGTCCAGAGCTCCCCGGTTTCCGGCACCCAGGCCAGGCCATTGGGATTGCGCAGGCCCCAGGCCAACACGCGGTGCCGGCCGGTGCGCCGATCCACCTCGAGGATCGCTGCGCGCTCGTGCTCCGCCGTCATCCCGTTCTCCGCGATGTTGCTGTTGGAGCCCACGGTGGCGTAGAGGAGGCTGCCGTCGGGACTGGCGATGATGTTCTTGGTCCAGTGGTGGTTGATGGGCCCTGCGGGCAGATCGGCGAGGGTCACCCCTTCCGCCTCGATCGCGGTCTGGCCCTCCCGGTACCGGAAACGGACGATGGCGTTGGTGTTGGCCACGTAGAAGTCGCCGTCCACCAGCGCCATGCCGAACGGCGAGTGCAGGTTCTCGAGGAATACGTGGCGTTCCTCGGCCACGCCGTCGCCGTCCGCGTCCCGCAGCAGGGTGATGCGGTTCGCGCTCGGCACCGCGGCACCGGCCCGCTCCATCATCCGGCTCATGACCCATCCCTCGATGCCGCCGCGGCCTTCGGGGGTCGGCGGCGCATTGCTTTCCGCCACCAGCACGTCGCCGTTGGGCAGCACGTAGAGCCAGCGCGGATGATCGAGGCCGCGGGCGAAAGCCACGACCCGGGTGCCCGGCATCGCCTCGGGCACGGCCCCTTCCGGCCAGCCCGTGGCGGGCGCGATGTTCACGGTCGGAAACAGCGATGATTGCGGCGGCGGCAGCTCGGGCTCCGGCCCGATCCCCGCGGACACCGGCAACCGGGCCTCGCTGCTGCAGCTCGACACCGCCAGAAGGGCCAGCAGAACCGTCAGTGCGCGGCACACGCTCGGCAGGGTTTCAGACATGCGCGGATGGTTGCAAGGCGCGCGCCAATCCGCAACCGGCCAGGCACCGCGTGAACCCCCCTCCGGCGCCGGGAACGCCTTCTTCGCACAGGGGTTCAACGCCGCCCGCGATCGGCTCTGGCCGACCTGTGGCGGCGCCGCAGTCAGGCCACTGACATCAAAACTTCAAGCATCCGTAAGCGCCACGTAACGAAGTTTCGCGACAGTTGAGCTGCGGCGGGCGGCGGTTTCCGGCCCGCTGCCAACCGAGTCTCAACTGTGGAGAGATACATGACTGACAAGCGCACTCCGGCTCGCGCACTGGCCCTGGCCATGGCTGCCACTGTAGCCGTTGCCCCCGCCATCGCCGACGATCATCACCGCCCCGGCCGGGGCATGTTCGTGTTCGAGCCCATCGAGGCATCGGCGGCCAGCACCGACTGGGACCCCGCCGCGCCCTGGGTCGTCCCCAAGGGCTACACCCAGAGCATCGTCAGCGACGAGTCGGACCTCGACATCTACGACGGCGGCCGCGACGACTGGAACGACATGAACACCGTCAACGAGTCCGGGAAGCTGGCGGGACGGTACATGTACCGCACCCACGAAGTACGCAACCTGGCGGAGGGCGGCGCGGTGAGCGTGGTGGACCTGAAAACCGGCGCCGCCAAGGTGATCGTCCAGGACTCCAGCTACAACGCCCTGGACGGCATCCGCTGGACCCCCTGGGGCACGGTGCTGTTCGCCGAGGAGGTGGAGGGCGGCCGGCTGTTCGAGCTCGTACTCGACCCCAACGATCCTTCCGCGGTCACCGCCGTCGAAGACCGGCCGGCCGTCGGGCGGCTGGCGCACGAGGGCATCGACGTGGGGCCGGACGGCGAGATCTACGTGGTGGACGAGCACCGCGGCCAGTCCCAGGGCTGCCCGGGCATCGACGGTCCCTGCGGCGGCGGCGTGTACAAGTTCGTGCCGCACATCCCGGGCGATCTCTCGTCGGGCGAGTTGTTTGCGCTGAAGGTGACGGGGCCGGACGGCGTCGGTCAGGGCGAGTGGGTCGGCCCCATCGATCCGGCCATGGCCCGCTTCTCCGGCAGCGAGGCCGGCGGCACCAGCTACCAGCGTCCTGAGGACCTGGAGATCATCGGCCGGACACTGTTCGTGGCGATCACCGAAGGTCCGAGAGCGCAGGGCGAGGGCCGGGAGGTGTACGAAGGCCGGGTGATCGCCATCGACCTCGAGACGCTGCGGGTGACCGACTTCGTCAAGCCCGGGGTGAACGTGCCGGTGGAGCTGGGGCGTCCGGGCCAGCCGGATTTCCGGACCGGATTCGACAGCGTGGACAATCTGGCCGAGGCGCCCGACGGCCGGCTGGTCATGGTGGAGGACAACGTCCCGTCGGACATCTGGTTCGCCAGCCCCCGCACCAACGAGTACGGTGCGTCCGTGAAGGTGGATCTGTTCGCTTCCCTCGCCGACCCGGGCGCCGAAGGCACCGGCATCTACTTCAGCCCCTTCCAGCCGGACGTGCTCTACGTCAACGTGCAGCATTCCGCCGCCGAAGACGGCGATGCCACCTGGGCCATCTACCAGGACCGCGGTGACCGCAGGCAGAAGCCCCCGCGCCGCCGCGACTGAACCAACCGCCGGGCCGGGCGGCGCAAGGCCGCCCGGCCTTTCCTCCGGAACGCTACGTCTCGGTGTCCTGCTCGTGGCCCCCCGTGTCCACCGTCAGCCGGCGAATCGCCTCGAGCTTTTCGAGAATCGCCAGCACTTCCCGCTGCAGCCCCTCGGCCGTCCTTCGCACGAACTCCGCGTCGTCCTTGGATTCGCCCAGCAGACGCGCGAAGAGCTGCAGCACGTCGGCGCTGTTCGCCAGGTCGTGGCGGATCTTGCGCAGCGAGCCGGCAGCCGGCGCGCCGGCGTCCTGCGACAGCGGAGCCGCGACGTCGGTGGTTGCGGCAGGTTCGCGGCGCTCCTCCGTCAGCTTCGGATGGGCGAGGGCCCCGAGCACCTGCTCCAGCGACACCGGTTTCACCAGGTGCTCGTCGAAGCCGGCCTCCTTCGACCTGCGTCGATCCTCGGGGCGGTCGTAGCCGGTCATGGCCACGAGCAGCACGTCGTCGAGCTCCGGATGCTCGCGCACCGCCCGGGCCACCTGATACCCGTCCATGCCGGGCAGGCCGATATCGAGCAGCACCAGATCCGGGTGATCAGCGCGAATCCGGGCGAGCCCGCTGTGACCGTCCGCGGCGGTGTCTACCCGGTGATCACCGAGCTTCTGCAGCAGCATGGCCAGCATCTCCGCGGCGGCACTGTTGTCGTCGACGATGAGCACGTGACGGCGCGGCGCCGGCCGAGCCCGAGACGCGGCATCCTCCTCCAGCGGCCGGTCCGCGGCGGGTGGTGCTGCGGCCTTCCGCGGCAGCCGCACCACGAAGCGGCTGCCCCGGCCCCGGCCGTCGCTCGCGGCGGACACCTGGCCGGCGTGGCCCTCCACCACCTGGCGCACCAGAGTCAAACCCACACCCAGGCCGCCGAGGGCCCGGTCCAGCGACCGGGTGGACTGGGCGAACATGTCGAACACGCGGGGCAAGAGCTCCGGCTCGATGCCGATGCCCGAATCCGCCACAGTGATTAGGATGTCGCACTCACTGGCTTCCGCCGACAGCTCGATGCGCCCGCCAGGCTCGGTGTATTTGGCGGCGTTGTTCAGCAGGTTCTCCAGCACCTGCGCCAGCCGCACCGCGTCGCCCTGGAACCACACCGGCTCCGCCGGCAGCGCCACGGCCAGCTCATGATGGCGGCTGTCGATGAACGGCCGCACCGCCGCCACGGAGCGCTGGACCAGCGCCGACAGCTCCACCGGCTCCAGCCGCAACGCCACGTTGCCGCCGCGCAGCCGGGACAGGTCCAGGAGGTCGTCCACCAGCCGCACCAGATGCGCCACCTGATCCTTCATGAGCTCCAGGGTGTCGTGATGGCGCGCGTCCACCTCCAGAGCGAGGATGTCCAGGCCGCTCTGGATGGGCGCAAGGGGATTGCGCAGCTCGTGAGCCAGCATGGCGGCAAACTCGTCCTTGCGGCGCTCCTCGTAGCGCAACCGGGCCAGGATCAAGAGATTGCGGACCCGGGTCGACAGCTCGATCTCGCTGAAGGGCTCGAGCATGTAACCGACAGCGCCCACCTCGAAAGCCGCCTGGCGCGCGTCCGCATCCGCCCCTGTGCCCGCAGGCAGCATCAGCAGCACGGGCAGATGTGGATCGCGCTCGCGCAGCGCCCGGCACAGGGCCACGCCGTCCATGCCGGGCAGATCCGCCCGGACCAGCACCAGATCGGGCGGTTCCGCCTCGGCCGCGGCGAGGGCGGCCGGCCCGTCCGCCGCGGCAACCAGATCGTGACTCGCCCCCAGCACCGCCTCCAGCCGCCCGCGCAGCGCGTCGTCTGCCGCGGCCAGCAGGATCCGCGGCCGTGGCTCCTGGGACACGGACGACGAGGAATCGGGGGCGGGGCGGTTGGCGGATCGGCTGACGATGAGCTCGCTCCTGTCCTTTCGGTTCAGCCCACAAGTCCTTCGAGAGGCTCGTGACGTGGACCGCGTGGGTCGCAGACCGCGTAGCTGCGGCCGCCGTAGAGCGCCACGCCGGCGTGCTCGCCGTTACGGGCGACGATGTAGAAGCTGACGTTGAAGCCGGGGTTGCCGTCCCCGCGCTTGAGCCTCGGTTCCGTAGTCTGGGCACGTATTCGCTCCAGGGCCGCCATGCCGGCGTCCTTGGGGTGCATGCCCTGACGCATGAGCTCGACGATGAGGAACGACGCCAGGCTGTAGAGGTTCGCCTCGCCCCGTCCGGTGGAGCCGGCGGCGCCGACGTCGTTGTCCACGTACAGGCCGGCGCCCAGAATCGGCGAATCCCCCACCCGCCCGGGAATCTTCCACGCGAGCCCGCTGGTGGTGGTGACCCCGCAAACGTCGCCCTGGGCGTTCACGCCGCTGCAGTTGATGGTGCCGTAGAAATGGTCCGGATGGATCTTGCCTTCCGCCACCATGGCCTGGCCCACCCGGTACCCCGCTTCCGCGCGCTGGCGTGGGTCGGGATAATGCTCGGGATCCGTGCGCTGCTTCCATTCCAGCCACAGCGCCCGGGACTTCTCGGTGTTCAGATCCTCTTCAATCTCGAAGCCCAGGTTCCGGGCGAAGCGCTGAGCGCCCTCCCCCACCAGCAGGTGGTGATCCGTGACGTCCGCCACCGCCTGCGCCACCCGGGACGGCGTGCGCACCCCCTGCAGGCAGGCCACGCCGCCTGCCCGGCGCCGGGGCCCGTGCATGCAGCAGGCGTCCAGGGTCACCACGCCGTCGGCATCGGGCAGACCGCCGTAGCCGACGCTGGTGTCCTCCGGATCCAGCTCGACCACGTTCACCCCGGCGATCAGCGCATCCAGCACGTCGGCGCCCTCGCTGATACGGCGGTAGGCCAGCTCCACGCAGGTCAAGCCCTCGGCGTTGCGGCTCTCGAAGCCGTTGGCCGACGCCACCACCACCGGCCGGCCACCGTTCCGCCGCGCGGCGCCCCGGGCGGTGGACGCCGCGGCACCCGCCACCCCGGCGCCTATGCCGGCACCGATGAAGGTACGCCGGTTCACCCCGCCGCTCACGACGCGCCCTCCGCGTCGATGAACCTGCGCTCCAGCGGCGCGTACGCGTCGATCCGCCTGTCGCGCAGGAACGGCCAGCCCTGGCGCTGCCGGGCGATCCGTCCGAGATCCAGATCCGCCACCAGCACCGTCTCCTCGTCCTCGCCGGCCTTCGCCAGCAGCGTACCGTCCGGGGCCGCCACGAAGCTCTGGCCCCAGAACCGGATGCCGCCCGCGCCACCCGGCTCGGGCTCGAATCCCGTGCGATTCGCCACTACCACGAAGCAGCCGTTGGCGATGGCGTGACTGCGCTGGATGGTCTCCCAGGCCTGATGCTGGGCCGGCCCCGCTTCGTCCTGCTCCTCGGGGTGCCAGCCGATGGCCGTGGGGTACGCCAGAATCTGCGCGCCCATGAGCGCGGTGAGCCGCGCCGCCTCCGGATACCACTGATCCCAGCACACCAGCATTCCCAGGGAGACGTCACGGGCCCGATACGCCTTGAACCCCAGATCCCCCGGGGTGAAGTAGAACTTTTCGTAGTAGCGCGGATCGTCGGGGATATGCATCTTGCGGTACTTGCCCACATAGCCGCGCGCGCCGTCCACCAGCGCCGCCGTGTTGTGGTAGAGGCCCGGCGCACGCTCCTCGAACAGGCTCAGCACGATGGCAACGTCCAGCTCCCGGGCCACGGCCGCGAAGCGCTCGGTGGTGGGACCGGGCACCGGCTCCGCCAGGGAGAACCGGCCGTAGTCCTCCGTCTGGCAGAAGTAGCGGGAGCGGAACAGCTCGGGCAGGCAGATCAGCTCGGCCCCGGCCTCGGCCGCCCGGCGGACCAGGCCTTCGGCGCGAGCGGTGTTCTCTTCGACATCGTCGGACATGGCCATCTGCACCACGCCGACACGCACGTTCCCAGCGTCACTCACGTTTCAGCACCTTGATGTCGCAGTAGGTATTTTCTTCGAAGCGCCGGGTGTAATGGTTGAGGATTCGCATGCCCTCCTTGGGCTTCACCACCCCGGCCTCGATCTTCGCTTTCACCAGTTCCGACATGCGCTTGTTCAGCTCGTTCGGAAAGTACTGAACCTGGGCCAGCATGTCCTGCACCGAGAGTCCGGCGATGAGCTGCTCGATGAAGAAATTCTCCGGCTCGTCGGCGCTGGCATAGACGTGCACCTCGGAGACCCGGCCGAACAGGTTGTGGCTGTCGCCGAGGATCTCCTGATAGGCGCCCACCAGGAAGAACCCCAGGTAGTAGGGCTCGCCGGCGGTGAAGTCGTGCAGCGGCAGCCACTCGCTGGTGCCGCCGGCACGGACGTAATTCGACACCTTGCCGTCGGAATCGCAGGTGAGGTCCACCACCTGAGCCCGGCGCCGGGGCGGCGTGTCGAGCCGGTGCAGGGGCATCACCGGGAACAGTTGGCCGATGGCCCAATGGTCGATGATGGAGTGGAACACCGAGAAGTCGCACAGGTACACGTCGGTGAGCTGGTCCTCGAGCTGCAGCTGCTCCGGCGGCGGCGGATCCAGCTCCAGCGCCTGCAGGCGGGCCAGCACCTCGCGGCAGGTGCTCCAGTACAAGCTGTCGGCCTGCGCCAGGGATTCCAGATCCAGATAGCCGAGGCGCATGAGCTGATCCGCCTCGGCCCGCCCGGCCTGGGCATCGTGAAAGGCCTCCAGCAGCGGCTGGATCTCGCTCGAAGCCCGCGCCTCGGCCAGCGCCGTGGCCAGGGTGGCCACCACCGGCGGCGGCTCGTCGGGGAGCTCCACCTGAAACGGCGCATCCGGCCGGTGCACGCCCAGCACCGGCACCACCAGCACCGAGTGGTGCGCCGTGATGGCCCGGCCCGATTCCGAGAGCAGGACCGGCTCCGGCACATCCCGGGCCCGGCAGATCTCCTGGACCGAGTACACCACCGCGTTGGCGTACTCCACCAGGGCGTAGTTGATGGCGGAATCGTCGGATCCGTAGCCGCCACCGTAGGCGACCCCCAGGCCGCCGCCCACGTCCAGGTACTTCACGTGCAGCCCGCGGGCGAGCAGATCGGCATAGATCTGGGTGATTTCCTTCACCGCCGCGCGCAGCACCTGGATGTCGGCGATCTGGCTGCCCAGGTGGAAGTGGAGAAGCTCCAGGCGCTCCCCCAAGCCGCGGCGCTCGAGCTCCTGCACCAGGCGCACCACCTCCGGGATGGTGAGCCCGAACTTGGACCGGTAGCCGCCGGACTCGTACCAGCGTCCCGAGCCGCGGGTGGAGAGCTTCACCCGCACCGCCAGCTTCGGGGTCACCTGGAGCTGATCCGCGAGGATCATGAGCTGCTCGAACTCCGTGTACTTCTCGATCACCGGCAGCACCTGCTGGCCGAGCTGCTGAGCGTTCAGCATCAACCGCAGCATGGTGTGATCCTTCACGCCGTTGCACAGCAACAGGCGCTTGTCCTCCACCAGCGGCAGGGTGGCCATGAGCTCGCTCTTCGAGCCGCACTCGAGCCCCAGCGCGAAATCCCGGCCCGCGTCCAGCACCTCCTCCACCACCTCGTGGAGCTGGTTCACCTTGATGGGGTAGATGCTGCGGTACTCGTTGCCGTAGCCCGACTCGGCGATGGCCTGGGCGAAGGCCTCGTTCAGACGCTGCACCCGTGCCCGCAGGACGTCCTGAAACCGGATGATCAGCGGCAGGGTGGCGCCTTCCGCCCGGGCCGCCTCGATCACCGCCGGAATGTCGATGGTGAGATCGGAGCCGGGCAGCGGCCGCACCGCCACGTTGCCCGAGTCGTTGACGTGGAAGAAACCGTCGCTCCACGTCTCCATGGCGTAGAGGGACTCTGCCTCGGCTGTGGTCCAGCCACCGGCGGCGATCTTCGCGACCATCACTGATCCAACACGTAGGCGAACACGAGGGGCGCGACGATGGTGGCGTCCGACTCGATGACGTAGCTCGGCGTGGTGGCGGAAAGCTTGTCCCAGGTAATCTTTTCGTTGGGCACGGCGCCCGAGTAGGAACCGTAGCTGGTGGTGGAATCGCTGATCTGGCAGAAGTAGGCCCAGCGCGGGATGTCCTGCATCATCAGGTCCTGGGCCAGCATGGGCACCACGCAGATGGGGAAGTCCCCGGCGATGCCGCCGCCGATCTGAAAGAAGCCCACGGTGCTGTCCGCCGTGGTGCGCCGGTACCAGTCCGCCAGGTACACCATGTACTGGATTCCCGTCTTCACCGTGTGCACGTTCTTCAAGTCGCCTTCGATGACGTGGGCGGCGAAGATGTTGCCCAGGGTCGAATCCTCCCAGCCGGGGACGATGATGGGCAGATCCTTCTCGCAGGCCGCCACCAGCCAGGAATCCCTGGGGTCGATCTGGTAGTGCTGGGTGAGCTTGCCCGAGCGCAGAATCCGGTACATGAACTCGTGTGGAAAATAGCTTTCCCCGGCGCGATCCGCCGCGGTCCATTCCTCGAGCACGGCGTGCTCGAGGCGGCGGATGGCTTCCTCCTCGGGAATACAGGTGTCCGTCACCCGGTTCAGATGCCGTGCCAGCAGGGCCTCTTCGTCGGCGGCCGATAGGTACCGGTAATTGGGGACCCGCACGTAATGATCGTGGGCCACCAGGTTGAACAGATCCTCCTCCAGGTTGGCGCCGGTGCAGGTGATGGCGTGCACCTTGTCCCGGCGGATCATCTCCGCCAGCGACAGGCCCAGCTCCGCCGTGCTCATGGCGCCCGCCAGGGTGATCATCATCTTGCCGCCGCCGTTCAGGTGATCCACGTACGCCTGGGCTGCGTCCACCAGTGTGGCCGCGTTGAAATGGCGGAAATGATGGGTGAGGAAGTCTTTGATCGCCGCCAACGGAGCCTCCGAACCGGCATTTGGGCGGGCTAGGTTACGATTCGCGGTTGCCCCGTGCAACGTCGGGAACCTGCTGGCTCAGGCAATGCAAGGTTCCCAGCCCGACCACCACGTCGCGGCAGTCGATGCCGGCCACGGTGCGGGCGGGGAAGCAGCTCTGGACGATCTCCAGAGCGTCCACGTCGCGGTCGCAGCCGAAGGTGGGCACCAGCACCAGGCCGTTGGCGAGGTAGAAATTGGCGTAGCTGGCGGGCAGGCGCTGATCGCCCCGCCACAGCGGCTCCGGCATGGGCAGCTCGACGATCTCCAGGCTTCGCCCGTCCGCCAGACGGAACCCTTCCAGCCGCTCCCGGTTCTCCGCCAGCGGGCGGTGGTTCGGGTCCCGCGGGTCCGGCTCCATGGCGGTGATCACCCTGTGCGGGGCGACGAACCGGGTGATGTCGTCCACGTGCCCGTCGGTGTCGTCGCCGACGATGCCGTCGCCGAGCCACAACACCTGCTCGGCGCCCAGATACTCGTAGAGCAGCGCTTCGATCTCGCCCTTGGAGCGGTGCGGGTTGCGATTCGGGTTCAGCAGGCACTGGGTGGTAGTGAGCAGCGCGCCCGCGCCGTTCACGTCCACCGAACCGCCCTCCAGCACGTGGTCCACGGTCACGGCCGGCACCCCCAGGCGTGCCGCCATCTGCGGCGGCACGGCGTCGTCCAGGTCGTAGGGCGGATACTTGCCGCCCCAGGCGTTGAAGCCGAAGTCGAGGGCCGTGAGTTGCCCCTGGCCATCCGTGACGAAGATGGCGCCGTGGTCCCGGCACCAGGCGTCGTTGGTGGGAATGTGCTCGAACAGCACCGCCTCCAGGTTCGTCTCCTCCGGCAACAGCGACCGCACGTGCTCGGCGTGGGCGTGGTCCAGCACGTTCACGTGCACCCGCTCGTGATGGGAGAGCAGCGCCACGGCGGCCGCCAATGCCCGCTCGGTGCCGGCGAGCTCATCGGGCCAGGTCTCGGTGTTGTGGGGCCAGGAAAACCAGGTGGCCTGATGGGGTGCCCACTCGGGGGGCATGACGAAGCGACTCGCCACGGCTGGACTCAGGCCGGCCGCCGGGCGGCGAGGTCCCGGAGCATTCCCTTCAGCGCCTCGACGAACGCCAGCGGCTGATCGAGGAACACGTGGTGGCGCGCCTGCTCCACCGCCACCACGGGCACGTCGCCCATGATCTCGCGCATGTACTCGGCTGAGCGGAGGGTGAACAGCTCGCTTTCGGCGCCGTAGATCAAGCCGACGGGCACGGTGAGGCGGGCGTAGTCCGCCACGGTTCGCTCCGCGTGCTTCAGGGCGACCGGCAGGTCCTCGTCGAACTTCCAGGTCCAGCCGCCGCCTTCCACCGGCATCAGCGAGTGCCGGGCGATGTACTCGAGGAGGTAGGCGTTCTCGCAGGGCTGCGGGGGCTGCAGCCGGAACCGCGCCAGCGCCGACTCCTTGTCGGGGTACACCTTGGCCCGTCCGCCCATGGGCGGACGCTCGGGCACCGGCTCGTCCGGGTGGCGCAGGCCCGAATCCACCAGCACCAGCGCGCCGAACCGCTCCGGAAACAACGCTGCGGCCTTCACCGCCACGTAGCCGCCGAAGCTGTGGGCGACCACCACCACATCGTCGCCGAACCCAGCGTGATCGCAGACCGCCCGGATCTCCCGAGCGTACGTCTCTGGGTCGTACTCGTAACGGTAGTCCGAATCCCCCATCCCCGTCAGGTTCATGGCAGCGCAGCGGTAGCCTTCCAGGAAGTGGGGCGCGATGAAGTCCCACCAGTGGGCGTGGGCATTCATACCGTGCACGAACAGTATGGACGGCGTCGGCGCCGGGTCCCGCTGCCAGAGCTGGTAGACGACGTCGCACTCTTCCACCTCCACCGTCCGCTCTTCCCACGGTGTCTCCACCGCCGGGAAGAACCAATCGGGGATGGTGCTGCCGCCGCCGCTGTCCCAGCGCGCCACTACAGCCGACCGAAGCGCTTCAGGTGGAAGTCCACGTTGCCGAACAGGGTGTCGATGGTGGTCAGCCGCTTGAAGTAGTGGCCCACGCTCAGCTCGTCGGTCATGCCCATGCCGCCGTGCAGCTGGATGGCGCTCTGGCCGACGAAGCGGCCGGACTTGCCCACCTGTACCTTGAACGCCGACACCGCCTTCTGCGCCTCCGGGCCGTAGCCTTCGTCCAAGCGCATGGCGGCCATGTACATCAGCGACTTGGCCTGTTCGTGCTCCATGAACATGTCGACCATGCGGTGCTGCAGGACCTGGAACCGGCCGATGGGCTGGCCGAACTGCTCGCGGGTCTTGCAGTATTCCACCGTGGCTTTGTACAGCACCTCCATGGCGCCCACGGCCTCGGAACCCACGGCCAGGATGCCCTCGTCGATGACCTGCTCCAGGATGCCGAGCCCCCGGCCTTCCTCGCCGAGCAGGGCGTCGGCGCCCACGCGCACCTTCTCGAAGGTGATCTCGGAGGCGCGCTGCGCGTCCACCGTAGGGTAGTCCCGGCGGCTGACGCCAGCGGCGCCGGCCGGCACGAGGAACAGCGAAACGCCCTCGGTATCCCGTTGGCCGCCGCCGGTCCGGGCGGACACCACCAGCAGATCCGCCGACGGCCCGTTCAGCACCACCGCCTTGTAGCCATCGATGACCCAGCCGTCGCCGTCACGCCGCGCCGTGGTGGTGAGATCCGCCAGGTTGAACCGCCCCTGGGGCTCCGCGTACGCCAGCGCCGCCTGGGTGCTGCCGTCGATGATGCCCGCCAGATGGGCCTCCCTCTGGGCCTGGCTGCCGCCGATCTTCAGCGCTCCGCCGGCCAGCACCACCGTGGCCAGGAACGGCTCCACCACCAGTCCCTTGCCGAACTGCTCCATCATGATCGTGGATTCGATGGCGCCGCCGCCGAAACCGCCGTCGCTCTCGGCAAACGGCACGCCCAGCCAACCCAGCTCGGCGAAGGTCTTCCAGTTTTCCGGGGAGTACCCCGGCTCCTCCCGGGCGATCTTTTGCCGAGTCTCGAACGGGTAATCGTTCTGCACGAACCGTGAGACGCTGTCCTGCAGGAGTGTCTGCTCTTCGGAAAACGAGAAATCCATAGCGGCCCCTCAAAAACCCAGAATCGTCCGGGCAATGCTGTTCTGATAGGTTGCGCGGCTGCCGTGACCGAAGCTCGCGGGATTCCCGCTCAGCAGGTCGGCCATGGCGGTCAACGCGTAATCATGCCCGATCGGACCTTCATTATCGATCGTCAGCGGATCCGGGAACGGCAGGCCATGATAGCCCAGCGCCTCCACGTAGAGCTCGGCCAGCCGCCCGGCCAGTGCCTCCCGGCGCAGCTCCAGCAGCGCAGCCAACGCCTCCTGCGGCTCGCCGTCACCGAGGGCCCGCAGCTCCAGGCCTTCCAGGCCCGCCAGCCCGACCTCGAGCTCGGCGAGCTTGCGGTGAAAGTCTTCGTCCTCCGCCAGTGTGACGCCCTCGCCGTTCCCCACCTCGCCGGCCAGCTCCCGAAGCCGCTCGAGCTGCACCCGGTAGCGGCACGCCATCACCCCCAGCGCGCCGGGTAGCGCGGGCAGACGGGCGAGCCATCGCTCCGCCTGCTCCGGCGGCCCCAGAAGCGACGGCTCCGGCAAGGGGACGCCGTTCGCCTCCACCGCCGCCGGCCTGCGGCCGCCATCCAGCCCGGTCAGCGGCTCGACGGCGACGCCGGAGCGCTGCAGATCGACCATGAACAGGCTGCCGCCGGTTCGCCCCGGCTCGGCGGCCCGGCACAGCAGCCAGTCGGCGTCGGCGGCGCCCGCCACCGCGGGCAGGGTGCCGGTCAGAACGAATCCGCCCGGCGGCTTCCCCGGGGCCCGCGCCGGCCGGGCCTCGAGGGCGACTTCGTGCTCCTCGTCCAGCGCCAGGCACCAGCACTGGCGCGCCTCGCGGATCGAGGGAAGCTGCAGGTTCTGCTGCCTCGGAGTCCCCAGGGCCATGAGCAGCGGGCCCACCACCCGGGTACTGGCCGGATCCATGGGCGGTGCTTCCGCCCGCGCCGTCTCCCGTTCGAACAGAAGGCGCTGCGCCGGCGTCCAGCCGGGGCCGCCGTGCTCCGGCGGCCAGTGCGGCACCGACCAGCCCCGGGCCGCCAGCGCCTGGAACCAGGCGCGCCGCCACGGCTCGCCCCGGCCCCGCCGAGGCGAGCCGCCGAGGTCTCGGGGGACCCGCGCCTGGGCCGGCCAGTGACGTTCGACGAACGCCCGCACCTCGGTGAGGAAGGCCTCGTCGGCGGCGCTGACGGAAAGACGCATGGCGGCGGCCGTCAATCCGGCAGGCCCAGCACCCGCTTGGCGATGATGTTCTGCTGCACCTCGTTGGTTCCGCCGTAGATCGTGACCGCCCGGCTGGCCAGGAACGAGCGCGCGGCACCGAGCTCCTCCTCGGTGAAGGCATCGCCGTCCCAGCCCAGGCCCCGGGTGCCCATGAGCTGAACCAGCAGGTCCTGCCGCTCCCGGGCCAGGGTGGAGCCGAAGAGCTTGAAGATCGAGGTGGCCTCCCCGGGCGTGCCGCCGCCCGCGTTCTCCTCCGCAGCCCGCCGCTGGGTCAGACGAAACGCCGTGTCGGCCATCTTCCATTCCAGCACCCGGGCCCGCAGCGCCGGATCGGCGATGCGTCCCCCTTCGCTGCCGACGTAGCGCAGCGCCGTCTCGGCCACGTCCAGATCCACGGTCACGCCCACCGGGCGGGACCCGCCGGAGCGGGACAGCCCGCCCTGGCCGGAACGCTCGTGCTGCAGCAGCCGCTTGCCCACCGTCCACCCTTGATTGAGCTCGCCCACCAGGTCGTCGCGGCTCGCCTCGGCATCGTCGAAGAAGGTCTCGCAGAACGGCGAGCTGCCGGAGATGAGCGCGATGGGCCGCACCGTGACCCCGGGCTGGTCCATCGGCAGGAGCACGAAGCTGATGCCCTGATGCTTAGAGGCCTCGGGATCGGTACGCACCAGGGCGAACATCCAGTCCGCCGTCTGGGCGCCGGAGGTCCAGATCTTCTGACCGTTGATGATGAACCGGTCGCCGCGCAGCTCCGCCCGGGTGCGCAGGCTGGCCAGATCCGAGCCGGCCCCCGGTTCGCTGTACCCCTGACACCACGCCACCCGTCCCTCGGCGATGGGTCGTAGGTGACGCTGCTTCTGCGCCTCGGTGCCGTATTCGAGCAGGGTCGGGCCCAGCATTCGGGTGCCCATGTTCACCAGGGGCGGGCGGGCGTCGATGGCCGCCATCTCCTCGTAGAGCACCCGGGCCTCGTCCTCCGAAAGCCCGCCGCCGCCGTAGGCGCTGGGCCAGGTAGGCACGGTCCAGCCCCGCTCGGCCATGCGCTCGAGCCACAGCCGGGTGTCCGGGTCCTGGATCTCCACCTTGGTGCTGCCGGTGGGAATCTCGCCGGGTCCACGGGCACCCGGCGGACAGTTCTCCTCCAGCCAGGCCCGGGTCTCCTCCCGGAACGTTCGCAGATCGCTCATGTCGTCCCCCAGATGCCGATTCAACCGGCAACACTCGCCCAGCACGCGCTCGTTGTAAAGACGTCCCCGTGCGAGGCACCATAACCGCCCACCCTTGCGGCCGCGCCTGCAAGACATCGTTTCATCATCGGCATGTCCGGGGAATCATGAGCTACAACACCATCCGCTACGACGTCGAAGACGGCATTCTCACCCTCACCTTGAGCCGCCCGGAGAAGCTGAACGCGTTCACCCACGAAATGATGAAGGAGATGATCGACGCCTTCGACCGCGCCGACGCGGACGATGCCGTGCGGGCCATCATTGTCACCGGCGAGGGCCGCGGCTTCTGCGCCGGCGCCGATCTCTCCGCCGGCGGCGACACCTTCAACGCCGACAGCCGCAGCGACCGGGCCAGCGGCCTGCAGCGGGACGGCGGCGGCGTGCTGACCTTGCGGATCTTCGAGCTGACGAAGCCCATCATCGCCGCCATCAACGGTCCGGCGGTGGGCATCGGCGTCACCATGACCCTGCCCATGGACATCCGGCTGGCGGCGGAGGAGGCACGCTTCGGCTTCGTGTTCGCCCGCCGCGGCATCGTCCCGGAAGCCTGCTCCAGCTACTTCCTGCCCCGGGTGGTGGGCATCAACCAGGCGCTGGAGTGGTGCTACAGCGGCCGCGTCTTCCCGGCCCAGGAAGCCCTCGAGCACAAGCTGGTGCGCAGCGTCCACGCCAAGGAGGCGCTGCTGCCCGCGGCCCGGGAGATCGCCCGGGAGATCGCCGACAACACCTCTGCCGTCTCCGTGGCCCTGATCCGCCAGATGATGTGGCGTATGCTGGGCGCCGATCACCCCATGGAAGCGCACAAGATCGACTCCCGCGGGGTCTACTACACCGGAAGATCGGCGGATGCCAGAGAAGGGGTGGAGGCGTTTCTCGAGAAGCGCCCGGCCCGCTTCCCCGGCAAGGTCTCCGAAGACATGCCGGAGTTCTTTCCATGGTGGGAAGAGCGCGAGTTCTCCTGACCGCAACGTGATGATGGGGCCGCCATGCTGCGTCGGCTGTTCAAGAGCCGCAATCGCCTGAACCACCCGGACGCCGCCGTCCGCAAGACGGCCATTCTCGCCCTGGATGCTGCGGCGGCCCAGGGCCTCGCCGACGAGATCACCCGATTGCTGCGGACCGATCCCGACATGGGGGTGCGCATCGCCTGCATGTCCCACGTCCGCGACCCCGCCCTGCTGCGCCCGCTGCTGGACGACCCCCGCCTCGGCCGGGCGGCGGCGGAGCGCCTGACCGCCCTGGGTCATCCGCCGCCACAGGCGGACGAGCAGCCTCCCGCCGGCGGCGGGCTGCTCGAGATGCCGGTGGCGGAGGCGGTGGACCGGGTGCGCGCCCTCACCGATGTGGACACGCTCATCGACGTTGCGCTGGCCGCCCGGGGCGAGCTGCGCGCCGCGGTCCTCGCGCACCCGTTGCTGACCCGCGCCGCGGCCCTGAACGCGCTCGAAAAGCGCTCCAGGCACCGGGACAAGGCCCTCAACCGTCACGCCCGCAACGGCATCGAACGCGTCCGCTCGCTGCATCACGAGGCCGACGCCGCCCGGGGTCGGGCCGAGGAGCTGTCCGCCGCCCTCGCCCGCAACGCACCGGCGCTCCGCGACCACGCCTGGCGGGAGCGCCAGCACCAGCTCCACGCGCGCCTCGTCGAAGCCCTGGATACCTATGCCGAGCAGCGCCGGGCCCTGGAGGCGTGCGGCGAGGCGTTGCCCGATCTGGAGGCCCTGCGCCCGGACCCGGAGACCCTGCCGCCGCTGGCCGACGCCGCGGAGACCGCGGACGCCGCGCCTCCTTCGGAGGCTGGGGCGCCTCCTTCGGAGGCTGGGGTGCCGCCCAACGGCTCGACCATGCCTCGGCACGAGGCCGCCGATCCCTTCGAGCCGCTTGTGGCGGAGTTCCAGGCCCTCGACGCGGCCCTGGCCGAGGGGCGCGAGTTCGAGCCGGTGGCGGTCCAGCGCGACCGGCTCACGAACCAGTGGCTCACCGCCGCCGATCATCGGCCGCCGAGCGAGGCGCAGCACCGGGTGTTCGAGTGGGTCTCTCATCGGTTCCGGGAGGTGGCGGACGCCATGGAGCGCCTGGCCGCTGCGGAGCTGCCGGCCCTGCCGGGCGCCCCCCTCGAGCTGCCTGCGAGCAGCGGGAGCCGGGTACCCGCCGAGCTCTGGCAGGCCGTGGACGCCCGTCGTGCGGCCCTGCGTCGACTGGACAAGGCGCTGCGCCACGTGCAGTGGCCCGAGTGGGCCGGGCTGCCGCCGCGGCTCGGCTCGCTGCTGGAAACACGGGCACGCCTGCAGCAGGAGATGGCCGCGGCGGACCGGCTGCTGAACGAGGAGCACCAGCGGCTGGAGAGCCTGCTCACGGAGCTGGCCACCGCCATCGACGAAGGCCATCTGGCGCCCGCCCAGTCCCTGCTCAGCCAGGCCCGCAGCCTGCTCGACGCGCTGCCGGCCGCCGGCGCGCGGGAGCTCGGCAAGCGTCTGGGCCGGGAGGCCGCCCGGCTCGCCGAGCTCAAGGACTGGCAGACCTTCGCCACCACGCCCAAGCGTGAGTCGCTGGTGCGCGCCGTGGAGAGCCTGGCCGAGTCCCCCCTGCCGCCCCGCGACCAGGCAGAGCGCATCAAGGCCCTGCGCCAGCAGTGGCAGGCTCTGGGACCCGTCACCCAGGCCGTCGACGGCGAGCTCGCCGACCGGTTCAACGCCCTGGCGGACCGGGCGTTCGAAACCTGCCGCGCCTACTTCGCGGAGCTGGCGGCAGCGCGCAAGGCGAACCTGGAGCAGCGGGTGCGCATCTGCGATCAGCTCGAGACCTATCTGGCGGAGACGGACTGGCAGCACGCCGACATGAAGGCTGCGGAACGGATCATGCGCACCGCCCGGGACGAGTGGCGGCGCTTTCATCCGGTGGATCGCGGTCCGGGCCGGACCGTGGAGCAGCGGTTCGAGGCCTTGCAGGCGCGGCTGCACGACGCGGTGAAGGCGGAGTGGGAGAGCAATCTGGCGGCCAAGGAAGCCATCGTCGAAGAGGCCCGGCAACTGCTCGCGAGCGACCAGCCGGTGGGGCACAAGATCACCGCCGCCAAGACGCTGCAGCAGCGCTGGCGGGAGGTAGGCATCACGCCGCGCCGGCCCGACCAACGCCTTTGGCGGGAGTTTCGCGCTGTCTGCGACGGCATCTTTTCCGCCCGGGAGCGGGCCCGGGAGGCCGCCGAACACGCCGCGGCGGAGCAGGAGCGGCAATGCCGCGCAGCCCTCGAGGAGTTGGCCGCGCGTCTCGACACGCTGGCCCCGGCCGACGCCAGCCCGGCGGAGCTGCGCGGCTTCCGCGAGCGCACCGCCGGCGTCGACCGGCTGCCGCCCGGG
>JAWLGU010000078.1:0-21110 GCA_041690675.1 Pseudomonadales bacterium
TGGCCGCAGCCTTCGATGTGAGCGAGCGGGTCTCCCTGTTCGCCCGGGTGGAGAACCTGCTGGACGAGGAGTACCTGGCGGCGCGCCGCCCAGCCGGCGCCCGGCCCGGGCGACCCCAGACGGCCCTCGTCGGCGTGAACCTCAGCTTCTGACCGCTCAACCAGGCTGGGCCGGCTCATCACGGGCCGGCTTGGCCGCTGGTGCCCCCGCGCGGCGGCGGCGCTGATTGGTGCCCAGGGTGGGACTCGAACCCACACGCCTGTCGGCACTGGAACCTAAATCCAGCTTGTCTACCAGTTCCAACACCTGGGCGATGCGTCGAAGCGGCTCGGGAAAGGGGCGCATCATACTACATGCGGGTATGCTCGGTGCGAGGGTCTGAGCCCAGCGGGAGGACGACATGAGAACCACGTGGATGGCTTGGGCGGGCGCGGTGACCGTGGTGGCGGCGCTCGCCGGCTGCGGCGCCGGTGCCGTGGATGCCGAGGCGACCGCAAACGAGGAATCCATCATGGGCGAGCGGCCGGCGGCAGGATCGGGACGTGAGCTGGTCGAGCGGGCGCGTGTCGATCTGGCGCAACGTCTGGGGGTGACGGCGGAGCAGATCGAGGTGGCCTCGGTGGAGGAAGTGACCTGGCGCGACACCAGCATCGGTTGTCCGCAGCCGGGCATGATGTACGCCCAGCGGCTGGTGAACGGTTCGCGCATCGTCCTGCGTGCCGGCGGCGCGGAGTATCACTATCACGCCGGCGGCGGACGCGAGCCGTTCTACTGCGAGCGGCCCCAGCCGCCCGCGGCGGGCGGCGCGGATGTGTGATACCCGCCGGAGGGTAGCCTCCGGCGGGCATTGCACGGCCGTGTTAGCGGTTGTCCACCTGGATCAGGGTGAGCCCCATGAGCCCCGCCGAGCCTTCGTGTGAGACGGCACCGAGGTGCCATTGACCCGCCGTGGCGCCGGTCCAGCTCACCACGATCTCTTCCACGGCGCCCAGGGTGGCGGCGGCCGGAGCCGCATCCACGGTGAGATTGCCGCCCGACGCGCCCGGCACGGACCAGGCAAAGAGGTCGTAGTCCGAGTCGCCGCCGGGCGCCTGCCAGCCGTGCACGAACAGCGTCCAGGTGCCGTCCATGGGCGCGGCGATGTCGATCTGCTCGCCGGTACCGGCGTTGGTGCTGCTGCCGCGGAAGTTGCCGTCCGGGTCGAACAGGAACAGGTCGAGATCTGCGTCGGCTTCCGTGGCCTCCGGCGGCACGGCGATACGCAGGTGCGCGGCGCCGCTCAGGTTGAACTGGTGGGCGTTGGATAAGCCGTCGTTCGGATCGAAGCTCTGATCCGGATCCTGCACCACCGTGTCGCTCACCACCGTGGCCGGCACCAGACCGTGGGCGGCAGCGGTGTAGGGCCCCGTGTATCCCATGGTTACCTGGAAGCTGGCGCTGCCGTCGACTTCGCTGCCGGAGACCTCGCCGGGGGCGTCGAACAGGCTGGGCATCACCGCCAGAGGGCTGCGCACCTCGTACAGCCCGTCGTTGGCCACCCAGGTCAGCGCCCCGTAGCGCCACTCGCCGACGGGGGCGCTCTGGTTGGTGAAGGTGATCTCGTAGGCCGCGCTCCGGCCCGCTTTAAGGTTGAGCACCGGCGGATTCACGCTGACCTGGAAGCCCGGCGGCGGCTCAACGTGAGCGACGTAGGTTCGCCAGCCCGCATCCTTGGCCACGCTGGTGACCACCCGCTGGACCGTCTGCACGCCGGGAAGGCCGTCGACCCCCACGGAAGGCAGGTTCAGGTCCGCGGGATCGGTGGGCACGCCGATGGATTCCAGGAAGGCGCAGCTACCCGCCGAGAACACGCCGAGGTTGGCGCCGCAGGTGAAGCCGGCATACTCGAACAGACCGGCGTCGTAGGCGAGCCCGGGTTCCAGGATGGAGCCCTTGTTCACCGCGCCGCCGGGATCCACATGGCCGGCCCCCATGTCGAAGGGATCCGCCGCAGCGACGCCGTCCTCCTTCTTCACCGTCTGGTAGGCGGTGGTCATGAGCGCCGACTTCGCCATGGCGGGGCTCCAGTCGGGATGCGCCTGCTTGACCAGCGCGAACAGCCCCGCGACTTGCGGGCTGGACATGGACGTGCCGGAGATGGCCTGGAACAGCTCACCCTGGGCGCCCGGGTTGTAGTTGATGGGGCTGTTGCCGGCCAGGATGTTCACCCCGGGCGCGGTGACGTCGGGTTTGATGATGTCGCCTGACAGCAGGTTCGGGCCGCGGGACGAGAAGGCGGCCATCCACGGCGCGTCGATCGCGGTGAACACGCCGCCGATGATTCGGGCCGTGGGCGCCGGCGCGGTGGCGATGTAGTCCTTGATCTGCGAGCCGTCGGTGTAGTTCACATGCACCGAGGGCACCACGTGCAGGTCCGTGTTCAGGGTGTCGGCATCGTTCTCGTTGTAGAGAATCATGCCGCCGCCGCCGGCCGCCAGCACGGCCTCGCTCTTCTCCACCCGGGCGATGGCGCCGCGTTTGCAGAGCACGATCTTGCCCGTCACCACCGCGGGATTCAGGGCCCCGATGTTGCACAACTCGTCGCCGGCGTCCGCGGCGTCCACCAGGGGCAATTCGTCGCTGCCGTCGGTGACGGTGGCGCCGAAGTACTCCCAGCCGTCCGCGGAGCTGGCCGAGCCCTGGAACGTGCGGTTCTGGGTGCTGGCGCCCACCGAGGTGAGCCAGGGCACCGAGGCGGGCGAGCCGGTGGTGGCCGCCCCGGGACCGCTGTTGCCGTTCGAGGTGGCGACGTAGACACCGGCGTCGGCGGCGAACAGGAACGCGATGCCGTCCGCGCTGAGGGCGAAGCTGCTCGAGCCGATGGAGTAGTTGATGACGTCCACACCGTCGGCTACCGCCTGATCGATGGCGGCGGCGAGGTCGGAGCTGAAGCCGCCGAGCTTGCCGAGACCCTTGTAGGCGATCACCCGGGCGCGGGGCGCGATGCCGGACACGTTGCCGAAGTCGCGGCCGAATATGGTGGCCTGCACCCCGGCGTTGCCCGCGGCCGTGGACGCGGTGTGGGTGCCGTGGCCGTCAGCGTCCCGGGCCGAGTCGTACTCGTCCGGGTCGGCGCCGATCAGGGCGCGGTAGGTGGGGATCATGTGCCGGGCGCCGAGCAGCTTGTTGTTGCAGGCGAACGGCGCATCGTCGGCGTTGTGCGCGGTGTTGCCGAACTCGCAGGGCAGAGGCCCGACGGGCAGAGGGCTGTAGCTGCCGTCGTCGGCGAACGACGGATGCTCCGGCCAGATGCCGCTGTCGATGACGCCTACGATCACACCCTCGCCGTCGTAGCCCCGCAAGTAGGCCCCGCCCGGCGCCACCAGATCCAGAAAGCTGGCGCTGTTCTCGGTCAGTGGTTGGCGCAGCTCGTCCGGCAGCACCAGGGCCACGTCCTTCTGCAGGGCGAGGGTGGCGGCCTCCCGATGACTCATGCGCACGGCGAAGCCGTTCAGCGCCATGGTGTAGTCGTGGAGTTTCCTGGCGGCGGGAATGCCGGCGCGGGCCAGGGCCTGCTGATGCCCGGCCTCGAGAAACTGCCGGTACTTGCGCACGTGGGCGCTGTTCGGATTGATCTTCTTGCCCTTGCCGGGCTTGGTCGCCTGGTAGCCCGGCAGCTCGCCCTCGTAGGCGATGGCCGGATCGGCGCGCATGATCACGACGTAGGCATCGTGATCCGATTTGCCCAATAACCTGGCGTCTGCGCTCGCCGACAGCGTGACGAACGCGAGCGTGAACGCCAGCGTCGATAGCATCCTCATCATGGTGTGTCCCCCGAACCGTTGATTGTGCGTGTCGGCACGGCTCGGCTCCGACCCCTCCGCTTTGTAAAGTAGCGGAACCACTGGGATTGTGTCTAGATATTTGTCAATCCGGCGGAAGAACATGCCGTCGGGGGACGCGCCGGGCAGGTCGGCAGGGCCGGTAGCGGGCTAACCGGATCTCGAGCGGGTCATGGTGTGCCAGGCCGAGGCCACCACCCCTGTCGTCACGAGCATCGAGACCATCAGGTGGAGACGTCCGGCGTCGTCAGCGGGGAACAGCTCGCCGGCCACGTTGCCGAGGGCGTGGTAGGCCACCACGGCCACGGTCACCCGTCCCGCCAGGTTGTACAGCCAGCCGTAGAGGACGGTGTCGACCAGTATCGCCAGGTGGAAGATCCAGAAGGCCCGGGTGCCTGCCCCCTGTCCGTGCTGCCAGGTGCCGGCCATCCAGAACAGGGGCAGGTGCCAGCCCGCCCAGAAGATGCCCGTCACCCAGGCGGCGGCGATGACCGGCATGCGCCGCTGCAGGCCTTCCTGGGCATAGCCGCGCCAGCCCGGCTCCTCCGCGAGGCCGGCGATGGCGCCCACCAGCAGAAACCCAGCGGCGCCGAGCTCGATGGTTGCTCCGTCGATGCCGTGGACCAGCAGCCGGACCGTCAGCGGGGGTAGCACCGCGAGCAGGAGCACCGCCACCCACACGCGCGCAGACACGCGGCGCGGATCCAGCGCGCGACGCCAGAAACCGCTCAGGGATTCATCCGCCCGGCCCCGCCTCACCAGCCACGACGCGACGATGGCCGGTCCGAAGCCCCCTGCGGCGTACGACAGCGGGCCGAGGGCGCCACCGTCCATTCCGCCGGCCGCTACCGCGATGGCCCAGAAGCTCCACGACCAGGCGAGGGTGGCGAACAGGAACAGCCACGGGGCGTGGGGCCCAGGGGCGTCGCCCGTCGTGGTCAAGGCGCCTCCCGTGCCGACGCGGTCATGTCCGCGTGGAGCCGGCGGAACCCGAACCACGACATGCCCGCCATCACCGCCGCCACCAGGAACAGATGCCCGCCGATTCCCGCGTAGCCCGGCAGCGGGCCCGCGGCCTCCCAGCCCAGATACAGCAGCATGCCGAGGAACGGCGCCGTCGCCCCTCTGACTCCGGTGAGGGTGACGTGAATGCCCATGTAGGCGGAGAGCTGATGACGGGGCGCGAAGTCGTTGTGGCCGAGCTGCCAGGCGAGCTGGCCGCCACCCCGAGCCACCCCCAGAACCAGCCGGGAGAGCGCCACCCAGACCAGGGACTGGGTGAGGGCTCCCACCCACAGAAGCGCCTGGGACGTCACCCACAGCACGCTCTGGCGGGCCCGGAACTCCGCCACGTGCACCCGGTCGAGGTAACGCGCCCAGCCGGGCAGGGTGACCACGCTCAGAGCGAACGGAATCACCATGGTGATGGCGATGGCCTCGGTGTAGCTGGCGTGCAGCTCCAGGGTCACCAGGTACACCATGGGCGCCTCGATGATCATGTTGGAGAAGCCGGCGAGGAACTGGTGGGTCTGGTAGCGCGCGTACAGGCGGTCGCTGCGCAGGATGCGGAAGAAGCCCATGCTCTGGCGTTCCTCGCGGTGGCGCGCGCGGCGCTCCAGCACCCGCTGTCGTGCTTCGCCGATCACGCTCACCCGGCTGAAGAACACGATGCCCAGCACCCCCACCAGGGCGCCGCCCAGGTAAACCCAGCGAAAGCTGCCGGGGTCCGCGTCGAGCAGCGGACCGACCAGACTCGAAATGAGCACGGTGACCAGGCTGGTGATGATCTGCAGCCGCCCGGTGGTGCGGGCGCGCACCGCGCGGACGTAATTCAGGCTCCACACCACGCTGCGCACGGTGATGATGCCCGCCATGAATATGCGACTCAGCACCACGCTCAGCACCAGCAGCGCGGCACCCCACTGATTGGTGGGGGTGAGGGCGATGGCCAGCACGCACAGCACGGTGAGGGCCTGCACCACCGTGGTGAACTGCACTTTGGCCCGGGCGTTGGCCAGGGCGTTCCACACGAAGCTCGACAGGTTGCCGAACATGGGGGCCGCGGTGATCACCGCCAGCACCAGCGGCGGCACCTGATAGATCTTTGCGGCGATGACGCCGACGATGCCGCCTTCCAGCAGGGTGAAGGCGACGGGCAGGGTCAGCTCGGTGAGCTGCTCGTAGCGGAAGCTGCGGCTCGCCACGTCGGGCAGCGACGGCTCCGCGAAGTACCGGGCCAGCGGCGAGCGGCCGGCGCCGGAGCGGCGCAGTCTCACCACGTCAGCGAATGGGCGGCCGCCGTTACGGTTTGCGGAACAGGAGGGTGAAACGGTCGGTGTTGCCGGTCACGGAGCGGCGCCCCACCTCGTAGCGCAGCTCGTCGTCCGGACGGTAGTGCAGGGTGGCGTAATCGACGAACTCGAAACCCGCGGCCTCGATCTCCTTGATCATCTGCACCGGGTCCATGCGCCGCCAGTTCTCGTTGTCGTCCGCCTGCATGTGCCGACGGGTGTGGTCGACCACGCCGTAGAGGCCGCCGGAACGGAGCACCCTGAACGCCTCCGCATTCAGGCTGCGGCGGCCCTCGTCGTCGAAGTTGTGCAGGTTGCGGAAGGTGAGAGCCAGGTCGATGTTCTCCAGCGGAATGCTCAGGCCCTCGATCCGAAAGCGGCGCGAGCCCTCCGGGCGCACGAAGTCGCCCCGGACGTCCACCACGTTCACGTCGGGCAGCGTGCCCTGCTGCACCAGCTTGGCGACGGTGTCGGTGCCGATGGCAACGAACAGCTCCCCGCGCTCGGCCAGCACCGGGGCCAGCAGCTTGGTGTACCAGCCACCACCGGGCACCAGCTCCAGCACCCGCATGTCCGGCTCGAGCCGGAAGAAGCGCAGGGTCTCGAGGGGCTTGCGGTTGGCGTCCCGCGCTTTTTCCTCGGGGCTGCGGATGTCACTGGCCATGGCGGCCTGGAGCTTCGCTTCCAGGTCGCTCTCGGCGGCCCGGGCGGCGCCGGGCAAGGCAAGGGCGAGCACCAGGCTCAGGACCGGAATCAGAGTCTTCTGCATGATCGGCTTCCTCTTGTCGTTCTTTCTATCGTCGCCGGCGCGCGGCTGTAATCACGCTCGCCGGCCCTGCTCCATGGCGGCGAGCGCCTCCTCGCGGAGACCACGTTTGTAGATCTTGCCCGACGCGATCCGCGGCAGCTGCTCGTCGCGAATCCACACCTCATCCGGCACCTTGAAGCGGGCCAGATGCTCGGCCACGTGCGCTTTGATTTCCTCGGCGCTGACCCGGGTGCCGGGCTTTCGCATCACCACCGCCGCGAGCCGCTCGCCGAGGCGCTCGTCCGGCAGGCCGAAAACGGCGCATTCCGAGACCGCGGGGTGGTCGTAGATCACGGCTTCCACCTCCTGGCAGCCGATGTTCTCGCCGCCGCGGATCACCATGTCCTTCGCCCGGTCGGTGATGAACAGGTAATCCTCGTCGTCCATGTGACCGATGTCGCCGGTATGCACCCAGCCGTCGGCGAGGGTGGCGCGGGTGGCCTCCGGATTGTTCCAGTAGCCGCGGAAGTTCATCGGTCCGCGGATCCAGATCTCGCCGGTCTCGCCCCGGGGAAGCTCCTGTCCGGCCTCGTTCACGATCTTGATCTGGACGATGGGCGGGGTGGGGCGGCCGCAGCTCCGCGGCCGTTGCAGCAGCGCCTCGCCGGAGATGGTGGCGGCGAGCCCGTTGGTCTCGGTCAGGCCGTAGCCGGTGCCGGCGGTGCCGTTGGCCAGGCCGCCATCGATCTGCCGGGCATGCTCCGGAGCCATGGCCGCGCCGCCGCCACCCATGGTTTTCAGGCTCGACGTGTCGAACTCGTGGAACCTGGGCGACTGAACCAGCTCCCAGCTCATGGTGGGCACGCCGTTGAACTGGGTGATGCGTTCCGCCTCGATGAGTCTGAGCGCTTCCTCCGGATCCCACTTGTACATGCCGACGAGCTTGCGGCCCTGGCGGAACGAGGACAGCATCTGCACGTTGAGGCCGGAGACGTGGAACAGGGGCACGGTGAGGATCATGGCGGGGATGTCCTCCGCGTCCACCAGCCCCGGGAACAGCTCCGCCGCCATGGCCGCGGCGCATTCCCAGCCCAGCAGCGCGTGGATGATGGCCCGGTGGGTGGAGAGCACGCCCTTCGGATGCGAGGTGGAACCGGAGGTGTAGAGAATGAGGGCGTTGTCGTCCGGCGCCACCTTCATCTCGGGCATCTCGTCCGAGGCCTCGGCGAGGAAGCTCTCCCAGTCGTGCTGCCCGTGGGGCTCGCAGCGCACGGCCACCACCTGGAGATCGAGCTCGGTGACGTAGGGCGCCACCCGCTCCAGGCGCTCGCCGTCCACGAACAACCACTCGAGACCGCTGTCCTCGATACCGTAGCGTAGCTCCTCGCCCGACCACCACGCGTTCATGGCCACCGCCACGGCGCCGATGCTGGTGATCCCCATGAAGGCGAAGATCCATTCGGGATAGTTGCGCATGGCGATGCCCACCCGGTCGCCGTGGCGGACCCCGGCGCCGCGCAGGGCGTTGGCCACCCGTGCGGCGATGCGCCAGGCCTCGGCGTAGCTGTAGCGCTCGCCCTGGAAGACGTAGAAATCCCGCTCGGCGAACTTCAGCCCGTCCCGGTACAGGGCCCGCAGGTGGGGCGGCGCGTTCTTGAATACCCTGAAGACGGTGTCGTCCACCGGCTGCCCCACCAGCTCGTAGGGCTGCCCGGGGGCCGTGAAGGCATCGATGATGGCTTGAAGATCCGCTTGCGTGGACGGCTCGGGCACGCTGTCTCCCCTGGCTGGCTCCCGGCCGGATTCTCGCATGGCCATTCCGAGCGCGCATCCGTAACATCGGTGGCAAGTGAGGGTGGAGTCACACCATGCGAGAGAACACCGCGCTCGAAGCCTGGCGCGCCGGACGCCAGACGGTGGGCTGCTGGATATCCCTGGCCAACGCCTTCACGGCGGAGTCCCTCGCCAATCTGGGCTTCGACTGGTTGTGCGTCGATCTGCAGCACGGGTTGCTGGACTATCAGGACCTCACCCATCTGCTGCCGGCCATCTCCACCAGCCGGGCCACGCCGCTGGTGCGGGTGTCCTGGAACGAGCCGTACGACATCGGCAAGGCGCTGGACGCCGGCGCCTACGGCGTGATCGTGCCCATGATCAACAACCGGGCGGAAGCGGAGCGGGCCGTGGCGGCATGCCGGTATCCGCCCCAGGGCAGCCGCTCATTCGGCCCCATCCGCGCGGCGCTCTACGGCGGGCGCGGGTATGCCGCCGGCGCCAACGAGCAGACGGCGTGCATCGTCATGATCGAGACCCGGGAGGGGCTGGACAACCTGGAGGAGATCGTCACCACCCCGGGGGTCGATGCGGTGTACATCGGCCCGGCCGACCTGGCTCTGGCCCTGGGGCTGCCGCCCGTGGGGGACAACGATCACCCGGAGCACGCGGCGGCGGTGCGGCGCATACTCGAGGCGTGCCGGCGGGCGGGCATCGGCGCCGGCATCCACACCTCGAGCCTGGAGTACACCCGCCGCTATCTGGATCAGGGCTTCAACCTGGTGACGCTGGGCAGCGACGCCGGCTTCATGATGCGGGCGGCGGCGGCGGACCTGGCGGCGGTGCGTCAGGGCCTGGACGAGCGGGAAAGCACCGGCTACTGAGCGCCGCGGATCAGCGGGGGCCGGAAGCCGCGCCGAGGGGCTGCCGTGATTCGCTTTCGCGGGCGCTCATCAGCGCGGCCACGGTGTCGAGCAGTTCCCTGATGCGGAACGGCTTGGCGAGGAATGCATCGAGACCCAGACGCTTCCATTGCTGCGCCTGCTGCCCCGTGGCGAAGCCGGTGATCAGTGCCACCGGCAGGTCGGGCACGCGCGCCTTGGCCTGCTCGGCCAGCTCCTTCCCGTTCATCAGCGGCATGTTCTGGTCGGTGATGAGCACGGCCACCTGGTCCGCGTGGGCCTGCAGGTAACGCAGGGCGCTGGGGCTCTCGTTGAACACCCGCACCTCGTAGCCGGCATCGCGCAGCACTTCGCCCATGAAGTTGCCCACCGACACTTCGTCGTCCACCACCAGCACCAGCCCGCCGGCAGCCCGCGCGGGCTCGGTTTCCACCGGATCCACCGCGGCGTCGGGCACGGCGTCCGCCACCGGCAAGTGCACCTCGAAGGTGGTCCCCCGGCCGACGTCCGAGCTCACCGTCACGTGGCCCCGATACTCGTGGATCAGGTTGTTGATCAGCCACAGCCCGATGCCCGTGCCCTTGCCGGGCTCCCGGGTGGTGAAGTACATGTCGAACATGCGATCGCGGATCGCCTCGGAGATGCCGTGGCCGCTGTCGGTGACGGAGAGCACCACGTGGGCGCCGCCGAGGCGCTCGCCGCAGGCGGCGCAGGGTTCGTGCTGGCGGCCGCGGCGCAGTGCCACCCGGATGAGGCCCGGGCCGTTGATGGCGTCCCGGGCGTTCACCAGCAGATTGATGATGATCTGCTGGAGCTGGACCGGATCGGCGTTCACCGCCGCCAGATCGGCGTCGATCTCGGTGTGGATGTCGATGTGAGCCGGTATCGCCGCGCGCAGCATGCGCGAAACGTCGTTGATGGCGGCCGCCACGTCCACGGGCCGCGGATCGCCCCGGTGCGCGCGGGTGAAGGTGAGCATCTGCGAGATGAGATCCCGGGCCCGATTACCCGCGGAGATCACCTCGTTCAAGTAGCTGTCCGTCTGTTCCGGCGAGAATCGGGCGCGGGAGCCCTGCACCAGCTCGGCGTAGCCGATCATGCTGGCGAGAATGTTGTTGAAGTCGTGCGCGATGCCGCCGGCGAGTTGGCCGATGGCTTCCATCTTGTTGGCCTGCTGCAACCGGTTCTGCAGGTTGAGCCGATCCATTTCCGCCTGGCGCACGTGGGTGCGATCGTGCACGGTGGCCAGCAGACAGAGCTGATCGTCGAGGATGAGGGTCTTCCCCGTGAGCTCGAGGTGGCGCATGCCGCTGGCAGATTGCCGATCCAGGGCCACGGTCTTCGGCTCCGAGCCCAGGGCCACCCGGTGCACGAACGCCTCGCGGGTGGCGGCGTCCGGATACAGGAAGGCGTCGCTGTCGTGCCCCTCGGCGCCGAGCAGGGCTTGAATCCGGCGGAAGCTTCGATTCGCTTCGAGCAGCCTGCCGTCGTCGAGCCGGGCGATGTAGCTGGCATCCGGCGAATCCATGAACAACCCGTAGAACTTCAGCCGGCTCTGGGCCAGCTCGCGGGCGGTGCGGCGGACTTCCGTGACGTCCCGCAGCACGCCGTAGGTGCCGACGAATCGCCCGGTCCGGGTGTCGTCGCGGCCCTCGTACAGACCGGTGGCGGAGAACTCCAGCACCCGCAGCTCGTCGGCGGCGGGGCGGTAGTCGAACTCGAAATGGCGGGTTGCGCGTTCGCCGGTGCGGCGCTCGTCGAAATGGTGGCGCAGGGCACTGGCCAGCTCCTCGCCCAGCACCTCCTGCCAGGGGCGGCCGGTCACTTCCTTCGGCGCGTGGGCGATCACCTCGTTCAGTGGCCGGTTGGCGAAGGTGAAGCGGCCGTGCTCGTCGAGCACGTAGATGAGGTCGGGCGACGAGTTGACCAGCAGCTCGTGCAGCGCGTGCTCCGCCTCCACCCGCGCTGCCATGGATCGGTTCTCCATCTCCAGCCGGCAACGTTCCAGGGCATTGGCCACGCTGGTGAGCAGCTGCTGGGGCTCGTAAGGCTTGGGCAGATAGTCGTAGGCGCCGAGCCGGAGGATGGGGGTGATCGTGTGCACCGAGCTCTCGCCGGACAGCACGATGGTCTTCACGGTCACCTCGTGATCGGCGAGGTACTCCAGGACGTCGATGCCCGAGATGCGCGGCATGTTGATGTCGAGAATGAGCACCTGGAACTCGCCGCGCTGCAGCCGCTGCATGGCGCCTGCCGCGTCGGTGGTGGCTTCGGCACTGTAATGCTGGCTGGCGAGCAGGGCGCGGACGCTGTCGCCGTGGGCGGCGTCGTCATCGAGAATGAGGATCTTGGGCTCGGCGACGACGCTCATTCAGACATTCGTGGCATCGGAATTGAATTGCAGCATACTACCATAGGCAGGTTACTGGAGGACGACATGAGCTACGAGCAGATTCGTTTCGAGGTCCGCGACGGAGTGGGGCTCATGACCCTCAACCGGCCCGACCGACTCAACGCCTGGACCTACCGAATGAGCGGCGAGCTCATCGACGCCATCGAGTACTGCAATGACGCCGAGTCGGTGGGGGCCATGGTGATCACCGGCGAAGGCCGCGGCTTCTGCGCCGGCGCCGACATCAGCGACACCTTCAAGTCGAGGCTGGACGGCGACGAGGGCGAGGCCGACGACGACGGCAGGCGGACCCGTGACTGGGTGGCGCTGCTGCGCCGCTCCAAGCCCATCATCGCTGCGGTGAACGGCGTCAGCGTCGGCGTAGGCTGCACCATGATCCTGCCCTGTGACGTCATCATGGCGTCCGAGGTGGCGAAGTTCGGCATGGCCTTCGTGAAGATGGGCCTGGTGCCGGAACTGGCCAGCTCGCACTTCCTGGTGCAGCGCATGGGCTTCGGCCGGGCCAGCGAGGTGTGCCTCACCGGTCGGCTCTACAGCGCCCGCGATGCCCACGACATGGGGCTGGTGGATCACCTGGTGCCCCACGAGCAGCTCCTCGAGAAGGCCATGGAGCTGGCCACCCTCATCGCCGCCAACCCCAGCCCGCAACTGCGCTGGATCAAGCGTCTGATCAGCGAGAACGGTTGCGAAACCGATCTCGAGGAAGTTCAGCGCCGCGAGCTCGAGCTGCTGCAGCAGGCGTACGCGAGTCCCGAGCACAAGGAGGCGGTGGCCGCATTTCTCGAAAAGCGCGAGCCCGACTTCCGGGCCGCCCGGCAGGCGCGCCGGGGCGACTGAGGCTCGATGCCGGAGTCCTTCCTTCACGATCTGGCCGGGCTCGAAGAGGCGCGGCTGGGAGCCGCCTTCGCCTTCGGCCTCCTGCTGGCGAGCGCGTGGTGGCTGTGGCGGGGGGTGGTTCGGCTGCGCCGGGCCGAGGAGCGGCATCGCGGCCAGGTGATCCTGCTCGAGCAGCGTCTGGGGGAGGGCGAGCGGTCAGCGGTGCGCGCGGAAGGCCGCGTCGAGCAACTGGAAGCGGAGCTTCGGAGCTTGCGCGGCTCGCTGGCAGAGACCTCCGAGGCGCTGGCCGCCAAACACGCCTCGGAGGCCGCGCTGCAGGCTCGGGTCGAGGAGATTCACAAGGCGTTCGCCGAGAAAGAGGCGTTGTTCCGCGAGAATGGCGCCGCCCTCAAGCAGGAGTTCGAGCTGCTGGCGGCGCGCATCTTCGAGCGCCAGGGCGAGCAGCACCAGGCCCGGCTCGACAGCGTCCTCGCCCCGTTCAAGGATCAGCTCGCGGAGTTCCGCGCCCGGGTGGAGGCGGTGTACACCAGCGAAACCCGCGACCGGGCGTCCATCCTGACCGAGGTGCGAAACCTCCAGCGCGCCAGCGAGCGCATCAATCGGGAGGCGGAGAACCTGACCCGCGCGCTCAAGGGCGACGTGAAGACCCAGGGCAACTGGGGCGAGATGGTGCTGGAGCGGGTGCTGGAGGCGTCGGGGCTGCGGCCCGGGCACGAGTACTTTCTCCAGGAATCCCGGCGCGACGGCGAGGGCAGCCTGAAGCGCCCGGACGTGCTCATCCGCCTGCCGGACGACAAGGACGTGGTGGTGGATGCCAAGCTGTCGCTCACCGCCTACGAGCAGGCGTTGGCGGCACAGGACGACGCCAGCCGCAGCGAGGCACTGCGCGCCCACGTGGCGAGCCTGCGCGGGCACGTCCGGCGCCTCGCCGGCCAGGACTACGATCATCTGGAGGACGTCCGCTCCCTGGATTTCGTGCTCCTGTTCGTGCCCATCGAGGCGGCCTTCACCCTGGCCATGGAGCACGATCAGAAGCTGTTCACGGAAGCCTTCGAGAAGCGGATCGTGGTCGTCAGTCCCACCACCCTGATGATGACCCTGCGGATCATCCACAACGTCTGGCGCTACGAGAAGCAGAACCGCAACGCCCAGGAGATCGCCCGCCGGGCCGGCGCCCTCTACGACAAGCTGCGCGGATTCGTGGAGGACATGGAGGCTCTGGGGCGCCAGCTACAGAGCGCCGAGAGCGCCTACCAGGCGGCCTTCGCCAAGCTCTCGAGCGGCCGCGGCAACCTGCTTTCCCGGGCCGAGGCGTTCCGCGAGCTGGGGGCGCCGGTGAAGAAGGCGCTGCCGAGGCACCTGGTGGACGAGGACGCCGAGGACGACGACCCGCTCGGCGCCGTCTCCTGATCAGATTTCGCCGCGACGAAGCAGAATCGGCACCCGGGTCACAGAACGGCGACTCCCGACCGGGTAGATTTCACTCCAGAAATGGATTGCGAGGAACAACGATGCTGGTTCTGACCCGGCGCGCCGGCGAGTCGATCATGATCGACGACGAGATCGAGCTCAAGGTCCTGAAGATTCGCGGCAGCCAGGTGCATCTGGGCATCGACGCGCCCCGGGATTCGGCCGTGCACCGCAAAGAGGTGTGGGTTCGCATCCATGGGGAGCCCAAGGCCGTGGCGCCGGCCAAGGGTTGAGCGGGGGAGGTCACACCAGAACGAACGCCGGCGTCTCGCAGATCGCGTACGGGTGCAGCTCCGCCACCGTCAGCGGATAGCGATGCTGATGGATCGCCTCCCGCTGCTCCCGGGCCCGTTGCTCCTCGCTCGGCTTCAGGAACAGGCTGTCGATGGCCTCGAAGATGGGATTGACGGGCTTCAGCGCCGAAAATGTGCACACCGTCTCCCACGTGGCGCGATGCAGCTCCACCACCTCCAGCGATTCGACGAACCCCCAATGTGAGAACCGCGGCGGCGCGCCCACCGCGAACAGCACCGGCAGTCGCTCGCCGGCCGCCTCGGCCCGCTCCAGGAACTCCCGGGCCACCAGCCATGGATGATTGTCCCGGTAACTGCCGCGCCCGCCGGATTCGAGCAGCGCCTGAAGGGCCGCCTCGCTGACCGTGGTGCAGATGCAGTAGGGGTGGGCGGCCATTGCTACTGTACAAACGTACACATCGGTGGGACGGAGACCATATAATCCCATCGCCGCCGTCACCGCAAGCGCCAGGTGCCCCAGCTCGTACCACAGCAGCCGCCGCCCCCCGACTACTACGCCCGCAATGTGGGTCAGCTCTTCGACGACGTGGCGCGCCGCCACGGCGATCTGCTCGACGACCGGGAATGGGCGCTGATCCAGGGCTTTTGGCGCGTGGGCGTGCCCGCCCGGCGGCTGTTCGCCCGGCTGGTCTCGCGCAGCCGGCCGTGGCTGCGGCTCGATTCGCTGCGCTACCGCGAGGTTGGCGACGTGGCGGCGGCGCTGGACGAGCTGTGCGAGGCGGGGCTTGCCGTCCTGCGGCCGGCGGCGCCGGCAGAGGCGCTGCTCGGCCTGCTCACCCGGGCCGAGCTTCGGGCGTCCTTCCCCAGGGTGCACGGCCGCACCAAGGCCGACTGGATCGCGAGCTGCGTCGCCCGCTACCCGGACACGGCCATCCGCGCCCGGCTGGCCACGCGCCATCCCTGGGTGGGGCTGGCGGACCGGGCGGCCTTCGCCGCCTGCCTGGCGCTGTTCTTCGGCGGCGATCACCGGGATCTGTCCACCTTCGTGATGCAGGATCTGGGGATGGTTCGTTATGAGAATTACCCTCTCGGCCCCCATACCCGGGCCTTCGTGGGCCGTGACCAGCTCGCCCGGTATCTGCTGTGCCGGCGGCTGTCGAGCTGGTCGAAACGGCTGGACGAGTTCCCGGCCCTGGCCGCGCCCATTCGCCGGATCCTGCAACCCGCCCCCCGCAGCCGGCTGGAACAGCGCGCCCGCGACCGCATCCTCAACCGGTTGGGACAGTGGCACGAGCGACGGGGCGAGCTGGCCGAGGCGCTGGCCTGCTACGCGCCGAGCACCAGCCATCCGGCCCGGGAGCGCCGGGCGCGGCTGCTCAGGCGATTGGGCGACGAGACGGCGGTGGCCGAGGTGCTCGAGGAGATGCGCGCGGATCCCTGGGCGCCCGAGGAGGAGGACTTCGCCGCCCGCTTCGCCCGTTCCCCGGAGCGCCGGTTGCGCGCGGCGCTCGAGATCAGCGAATGCCGGCTGCGCGACGCCACGCCGCCCGCCATCGAGGCCCACGCGCTGGCCCTGCTCACCGCCAACGGCGGCTGTGGCTGGCACCTCGAGAACCTGCTGCCCCTCGGGCTCGCGGGCCTGCTGTTCTGGGACGTAGTCTTCGCGCCGGTGCCCGGGGCGTTCAGCCACCCCTTCCAGACGGGGCCGCGGGATCTGTTCTGGCCCGACTTCGTCCGCGCCCGGCGCGCCCGGCTGGCGGCCCGGGCGAGGCAGCTCGCCATCCCGGGCGCGGTGGCCGCCGAGCTCCGTGCCACCTGCCGGGCGAAGCGGGGCGTCGCCAACGCGCTGGTCCACTGGAGCGCCATCTCTGATGCCTTGATCGATGCCCTGCTCGCCAACGTGCCTCACGAGATCATCGCGGAGCTCGCGACCCGAACGCTGTTCGACCTGCCTCGGGCCCGCACCGGGTTTCCCGATCTGCTGGTGATCTACGGCAGGAACGTCTGGGAGGTGGTGGAGGTGAAGGGTCCCAACGACCAGCTGCAGCCGGCCCAGCGGGTCTGGCTGACACGGCTGCGCGAGCTGGGGGTGCGGGCCCGGGTGCTGAGGTTCAAGGCCGCGTGCTGAAGCTGTCGGTGCGAGCGCTGGCCGAGTTCGTCCACCGCCGGGGCGACCTGCACGCGCGGCTCGACGGCCGAGCCCGGGCCGAGGAGGGGATCCTGGTGCAGCGGACCCTGCAGCGGGACCGGGAGGCGGGCTACCAGCGCGAGCGGGCGGTGAGTCTGGAAGCCGCCTTGGCGGGGGAGCCCGCCACCATTGGCGGCCGCATCGACGGCTGCAATCTCGACGGCGACGCGGTGCTGGTGGAGGAGTTCAAGACGACCCGGGCGGATGCCCACCTGGCCCACGAGCACCACGCTTCGGTGCACTGGGCCCAGGCACGACTGTACGCGGCGCTCCTGGCCCGGGAGCTGGATGACGGCCGCGGGTTTCTGCTGCGCCTGGTCTACGCCCATCCGGACACACTGGAGACGGTGACCTTCGAAGCGCAGGCGACGGCGACCGAGATACTGGAGTTTCTCGCCGAGACGCTGTCCCGTTACGGCGCCTGGCTCGCCGGGCAGCGCGCCCACGAAGCGCACCGTGACCGCCGGCTCGAATCGCTGACGTTTCCGTTCCCTGATTTCCGGCCGTTTCAGCGCGCCATGGCGCGCCGGGTGTACCGCGCGCTGCGCGACCGGGAGCACCTGCTCCTGGAGGCGCCCACCGGCAGCGGCAAGACCGCGGCCACCCTGTATCCGGCGGTGCGGGCGCTCGAGGCCGCGGGTTACCGTCGGGTGCTGTTCCTCACCAGCCGCACCACCGGCGCGCTGGCGGCCCGGGATGCCGCCGGGCGCATGGATCCGAGCGGCGAGTTTCTTCGTCACATCACCCTCACCGCGAAGGAGCGGGCGTGCTTTCTGCCGGGCACGCCCTGCGAGCCCGATGCGTGTCCCTATGCGCGCGGCTACTTCGATCGCGTGCGCGGCGCGGTGACGTCGCTCCTCGAGCGGCGGGCCATCGGTCCCGAGGGAACTGCCGAGGTGGCCCGGGAGCACCAGGTGTGTCCCTTCGAGCTGTCGCTCGACGCGGCGCTCTGGTGCGACCTGGTGGTGGGGGACTACAACTACCTCTTCGACCCGGTGGTGCGTCTGCAGCGGTTCGCCGACGATCCGCACGCGGCGCTGCTGGTGGATGAAAGCCATCAGTTGGCCCCTCGCGTGGCCGAGATGCTGTCTCTGGAGCTCCGCCGGAGCGAGGTGAAGGAGGCCCTGGCGGAGCCCCAGCCGGACCCGGTGGCCCGCCGCACCCGGTCCCTGGACCGCGCCCTTCGCGCCCTCACGCCCCCGCCGGGGCTCGACGGCGAGCAGGCGATCCCGCGGCCGGAATCCCTGCTGCGCAGCATGCAGCGGTTCACCGAGACCCTGACCACCCTGGAGCTGTCGCTGGAGACCCTGCCCGCCACCCGCAACCTGCTGTTCGTCTGCAGCCGCTGGATTCGCTCCGACGCCTGGTACGATCCGGATCGGTTCCTGTTTCTCGCGGACCGCGAGGCCGGTGGCAAGGGGACGGTGGTGCGCCTGGCCTGCCTCGATCCAGCCCCCTACATCCGCGCCCGGCTCGACGAGTACGGCGGCCACGTGCGCTTTTCCGGCACGGTGTCGCCCCTGCATCTCTACGCGCACCTGCACGGCGAGGCGGATGGGCCCGCCGAGCGGGCCGGCAACCCGTTCTCCCCCGAGCAGCTCGCCGTGCTGGTGGTGGACGACGTACCCACCTACCTGCGCAGCCGTGAAGGCAGCCTGCCACGGCTGGCGGCTCTGCTTCGTGAGGTGGTTGCGGCCCATCGCGGCCATTACCTGGTGGCGTTGCCGTCCTTCGAGTACCTGGCCCTGGCCGCGGAGGCATTCACCGCGTTGTCCCCCGGCGCGGCGGTGGTGCGGCAGACCCCCGGCATGGACGAGGACGCCCGCGCCGAGTTCCTCGCCCGCTTCGCGCCGGACGCGCCGCCTCAGGTGGGCTTCGTCGTGCTCGGCGGCGTGTTCGGCGAGTCCGTGGACTTCGCCGCGGCGCGCCTGTCCGGTGTCGTCTGCGTCGGGGTGGGGCTGCCGCCGCCATCGCTCGCCCGGCGGGCCCTGGAGCGCCGTTTCCAGGGCTCCGGACTCGACGGCCGGGTGGTCGCCTACCAGCAGCCGGCCATGGTGAAGGTGCTGCAGATGGCGGGGCGGCTGCTCCGCGGCCCCGACGACCGTGGGGTCTTGTGTCTGGTGGATCCGCGCTTTCGCGATCCGGCGTACGCGCAATTCTTCCCGGAGCACTGGCACCCGCGGAGCGTGACGGCGTCGGCGGTGGGTCCGGCGCTCGGGAACTTCTGGAAGGAAGGCAGCCGGGTCCCTAAACTGCGCCGCTTGAAACAGGAAATCGGTTCATGAGCATCCGCCGCACCAAGATCATCTGCACCATCGGCCCGGCCACCCACAGCTTCGAGAAGCTGGAGGCCCTGTACCACGGCGGCATGAATCTGGTACGGCTGAACATGTCCCACGCGGACCACCGGGGCGCGGCGGAGATCATCAACTGGATCAAGACCCTGAACCGCAAGGTGCGCTTCCCGGTGCCCATCCTGCTCGACACCCAGGGTCCGGAGATCCGCACCGGCGAGATCAACGAGCCCATGGACCTGAAGCCCGGGCAGGTGGTCACGGTGAGCGTGCGCGGCGACGGCGACGTGGAGACCAGCTCCATCCTGGTGAACTATCAGGAGCTGGTGGACGTCCTCGAGGTCGGCAACCGGATCACCGTGGACAACGGCCTGATGAACTTCGAGGTGCTGGAGAAGAAGGGCCGGCACCAGCTCGTGTGCAAGGTCATCGACGGCGGCAAGCTCGGCAGCCGCCGCCACGTGAACCTCCCGGGCATCCGGGTCAACCTCCCGGCCATAACGGCCAAGGACCGCAAGGACATCGCGTTCGGCCTGGAGCACGAGGTGGATTTCATCGCCTTGAGCTTCGTGCGCAGCGCGGGCGACGTCCACGAGCTGCGCGAGCTGCTGGGCCAGCGCGGTCAGAACATCAAGATCATCGCCAAGATCGAAGATCAGGAAGGGGTGGCCAACATCCACGACATCGTTCACGCCGCCGATGGCGTCATGGTGGCCCGAGGCGATCTCGGCATCGAGACCAACATCGCCGACCTGCCCAACGTGCAGCGGGGCATCGTTCAGGCCGCTGCCCACTGGGGCAAGCGCTCCATCGTCGCCACCCACCTGCTGGAGTCCATGATCGAGAACCCCATCCCCACCCGGGCGGAGGTCACCGACGTGGCCAACGCCATCTACGAGGGGGTGGACGCCATCATGCTCTCGGGCGAGACCAGCGTGGGCAAATACCCGGTGCGCTGCGTCCAGCAGCTCCACGACATCGCGGTGCGCGCCGAGCTCTGGCCCGGCCTCGGCTACGAGAAGGAGCTGGTGGCGGACACCGACAAGCAGCACATCGCCACCAACGCCGTGAAGCTCGCCGAGGACATTCACGCCGTGGGCATCGTGGTGATCACCCGCCGCGGCATCACCGCCGACCTGGTCACCAGCGCCCGCCCGCAGCGGGTGCCCATCTTCGCCTTCACCAACCACAGCCAGACCCGCCGGCGCCTGGCGCTGAACCGGGCCGTGTACAGCTTCCGCATCGAGTTCAGCCGCGAGCCGGAGAAGACCCTGCAGCGGGCGCTGCAGATCCTGCGTGAGCGGGAGGAGTTCGCGCCGACGGACAAGGTGGTCGTGATTTCGGACGTGCTGGCGGAGCGGAATTCGGATGCGATACAGCTGAGATACTTGGAATAGCGAACGGCTCTCGGCTTTCAGCTTTCGGCAAGAGGCGCCTCACCGAGAGTCGACCCCGTCGCTCCGTTCACGCGCCCAGTTCAGTGCGATGAGACTGTAAGTTTCTGGGTGAGCCGGGTGAGCATCCGCTTGATCTCGATCACCCGGCTGGCGATCTCCTCGTGTTGCGGGTCGGGAATGAGCTGCAGCTCTCGGGCCAGCATCAGGTGATATTCGAGCTCGCTGGCCGAACCGCGAGCTATGTAGCAGAAGCGGGCGAGCTCGGCGTCACCCTGGCGCCCGCATCCTTCTGCCAGATTCGCTGCGATGGAGACGGCGGCGCGCCGCATTTGCGCCTGAAGACCGTACCGCTCGGAGGGCGGGAAGGAAGCCGTCGCTCGATAGATCGCGAGCGCCAAGCGGTGGGAAATCTGCCACACCTCGAGCTGTCGGAAGTCCTTCACCCGAGTACCATCAGCTCGTAATTCCCGGACGATACCCAAGCCTCGCGAACCAAGACCATGGGGAGACGCTGGAAAGCGCATGAGCACTCGCTGCATACCGACGCTGGGGAGCGCGATGCGCCTCTTGCCGAGTGCCGATCGCTGACAGCTGATCGCTAACCCGCGCTCGAATACAACATTCTCCCCGCCACCACCACCAGCAACACCCCGAACGCCCGCCTGAGCGGCTGCGCCTCCACCGAGTGCGCCACCTTCACCCCCAGCGGCGCCATGAGCACG
>JAWLGU010000079.1:0-20187 GCA_041690675.1 Pseudomonadales bacterium
CCGCTGTCCGCTGTCCGCTGGCCGCCATCCGCTATCCGCCATCCGCTATCCGCAAGAAGCTGGTAGCCAGACTCTTGCGACCACCCTCTAGCGGACAGCGGAAAGCGGACAGCGGATAGCGACGGATAGCGACCGGATTGCCACTCGAGCTTCCTGGTACAATCACCCCGTGTCAAGCCGCTCCCGGAGCTGTATGAGAAGCGATACCGAAGCCTGGTTGATGGAACATCGCATCGACGAGGTGGAAGCCACCATCCCGGACATGGCCGGGGTGCCCCGAGGCAAGTTCTTTCCCGCGCGCAAATTCCTTCGACACAACCTGCGCCTCCCCGAGTCGGTGTTCCTGCAGGGGATCACCGGGGACTACGGGGATGTCCCGGGCGACCTGTTCGACATCGATCCCGATCTGATACTGGAGCCGGACTACGACACCCTGCGCCTGGTGCCCTGGACCAACGAGCCCACCGCCAGCGTCATCGTCGACTGCTATCGCCAGGATGGCCAGCCGCTGGCGCACGCCCCTCGACAGGTGCTCAAGCGGATTCTAAAACTCTACGCCGACAAGGGCTGGCAGCCGGTGATCGCCCCCGAGGTGGAGTTCTATCTGGTCAACCAGAACACGGACCCCGACTACCCCCTGCAGGCGCCGGTGGGCCGCGCCGGGCGCCGGGAAGCCGCCGGGCGGATGTACAGCATCGAGGCGGTGAACGAGTTCGACCCCATCATCGAGGACATCTACGACTACTGCGAGGCCATGCAGATCGACGCCGACTCGCTCTCCCACGAGGACGGCGCCGGGCAGCTCGAGGTGAACATCCTCCACGGCGATCCCCTGGAGCTTGCGGATCAGGTGTTCCTGTTCAAGCGCGTGGCCCGGGAGGCGGCCTTCAAGCACGGCATCTACGCCACCTTCATGGCCAAGCCCATGGAAGGCCAACCCGGCAGCGCCCTGCACCTGCACCAGAGCCTGCTGGACGTGAAGACGGGACGGAACCTGTTTTCCAGGGAGGACGGCTCGGATAGCACCCTGTTCCGTTCGTACATCGCCGGGCTGCAGAAGTACGTGCCCTCGGCGTTGATCATCTTCGGCCCCTACATCAACTCCTACCGGCGTTTCACCCGCTACCTGGCGGCGCCCATCAACGTCCAGTGGGGCTACGACAACCGGACCGTGGGCCTCCGGGTGCCGCGCTCCGATCCTGCCAACCGGCGGGTCGAGAACCGCATTCCCGGCGCCGACGTGAACCCCTACCTCGCCATCGCCGCATCGCTCGCCTGCGGCTACATGGGCATGGTGGAGGGGCTGGAGCCCACGGAGCCGCTCACCGGCAGCGCCTACAAGCTCGAGCAGGGCCTGGCCCGCGACCTGTTCGCGGCCCTGGACCTGATGGAAGCCTGCACGCCGCTGCACGACATATTCGGCCACGAGTTCGTGGAGCTGTACTGCGCCATCAAGCGGGTGGAGCACGAGACCTACTTCCAGGTCATCAGCCCCTGGGAGCGGGAGCACCTGCTGCTCAACGTCTGACCGGACCTCGCCCTTTGCGGGCGCGAGCCGATCGCTGCGAGGAGAACCACGGGAGCGATCGGGGTACGATCGGAATCGCGCCCGCAGAGGGCGTGGCCCGTCAGCCGCGGCCGGGCTCGGGAGCCAGAGTCCAGCGGTCCGGCCGGGCCTGGAGCCACTCCTTCCGCATGTGGCCGGGCACCGTGGCGTCGTCGAGGAGCTGGCCTGGCTCCAGGTAGTCGTAGAGCTCGCTCATGTTGCGGATCTGCATGTCGTCCACCCGGCGGAAGATGTGCTCCGGTCGGAGCTCGGTGGTGGAGTGCAGCCCCATGGCGCCGAGCAGCTCGAAGAAGCCGCGCATGGTGTTGCGGTGGAAGCTGGCTACCCGTGCGGTCTTGTCGGTGACGTCGAGCCCGTACACCAGGGCCGGATTCTGGGTAGTGATGCCGGTGGGGCAGGTGTTGGCGTTGCAGCGCAGTGACTGGATGCAGCCCAGGGCCAGCATCATGCCGCGGGCGCTGGCGCAAAGGTCGGCGCCCACGGCCAGGGCCCGGACCATGTGGAACGCCGTGATGATCTTGCCGCTGGCGATGATTCGGACGCCGTCGCGCAGACCCGCGCCCACAAGGGCGTTGTGCACGAACACCCAGGCGTCCCGGGCGGGCATGCCCACGGAGTTGCTGAATTCCAGCGGCGCCGCCCCCGTCCCTCCTTCGCCGCCGTCCACGGTGATGAAATCCGGGGCGATGCCCGTCTCCAGCATGCCCTTGCAGACGGCGAAGAAGTCGGTACGCCGGCCCACGCACAGCTTGAATCCCACGGGCTTGCCGCCGGACAGCTCGCGCAGGCGGGCGACGAACTCCAGCAGCCCGATGGGGGTGTGGAATGCCGGGTGCGACGCCGGCGAGATCACCGTCACGCCGGGCTCGATCAGGCGGATGCGGGCGATCTCCTCGGTGACCTTGATCCCTGGCAGGACCCCGCCGTGCCCCGGCTTGGCGCCCTGGGAGAGCTTCAGCTCGATCATCTTCACGGTATCCCGGGCGGCCTGGCGCTGGAACTCGTCAGGATCGAAGTGCCCGTCCCGGGTCCGGCAACCGAAGTAACCCGTGCCGATCTGCCAGACCAGATCGCCGCCGCCTTCCAGGTGCTGAGGACAGATGCCCCCTTCGCCGGTGTTGTGGGCGAAGTCTCCGAGCTTCGCGCCGCGGTTCAAGGCCAGCACCGCCCGTGACGACAGCGCCCCGAAGCTCATGGCGGATACGTTGAGGAGCGATGCCCGGTAGGGCCGGGTGCAGTGCGGGCCGCCCACGCTCACCCGCTGATCCAGCTTGGCGGAGTGGTGCGCCGCCATGGAGTGGCTCGCCCACTCGTAGCCGACCTCGTAGACATTGCGCTGGGTGCCGAACGGCTGGGTTTCCAACTCGTTCTTCGCGCGGCGATACACCAGCGAGCGCAATTCGCGCTCCACCGGATAGGCGTCCACGTTGGACTCGATGAAATACTGCTGAATCTCCGGGCGCATCATCTCCATGAAGTAACGCACGTGACCCAGCAGCGGAAAGTTGCGCAGCACCGTGTGACGGCGCTGCAGGGCGTCCCTAAACCCCAGGGCCGCGAGAGGCAGAATCAGCGCCAGCGACCACAGGGCCGCCGGCCAGACGGTGGCCAGGGCGGCCACCGCGGCAAGGGAAGCGATCAGCGCCCCGAGCAGCCAGCGCCGGACCATGTCAACGCGCGTATTTCAGCTCGCCGCCGACGAAGGTCAGGTCCACCTCGGTGGCCGGGATGTCCGCTTCCGGGATGCTGAGAATGTCCTGGGACAGCACCACGATGTCCGCCACCTTGCCGGGGGTGAGGGAGCCTTTGAGGTCCTCCTCGAAGGCGGCATAGGCGTTGTTCAAGGTGTAGCTCCGGAGCGCCTCCTGTCGGGTCATGGCCTGCTCCGGGTGGAACTGCTCGCCGTTGTTCATTACCCGGGATACGGACGCGTAGTAGGAGGCGATCGGATCGATGGCCTCCACCGGTACGTCCGTGCCGTTGCCTACAAGGGCGCCGCTGTCGATGAGGTCGCGCCAGAGGTAGGAGGTCGCTCGGGTGCGCGCCTCGCCCAGACGGGTGGGAATCCAGGGGCCGTCGGAGGTGCAGTGGGTGCCCTGCATGGCGGCGATCACCCCCAGAGCGCCGAAGCGTCCCACGTCGTCGGGGTGGATGTGCTGGGCGTGCTCGATCCGCCAGCGCAGGGACTTGCCATCCACGCCGGTGCGACCCCACACCCGCTCGTAGAGATCCAGCGTCTCCCGGTTGGCCCGGGTGCCGATGGCGTGGGTATTCACCTGAAACCCGTGTTGCACGGCGATCTCGGCGGTGCGCTCGATGTCCTCCACCGGCTCGAGCACCAGGCCTGCGCTTTCGGGAAGATCCTCGTAGGGCTCGAGCAGCCAGGCGCCGTGAGCGCCCAGCGCTCCGTCGATCTGCCGCTTGATGGAGCGTACGGTGAGGAAGTCGTTGCCCTCCGCCACCATGCGGTACCTGGGCAGCAGGGCGGCCATGTCCTCGTTCGACTGCCGCCGCACCATGACGTACAGCCGCACCGGCAACTCGCCTTCCGCCTCGAGCCGTTTGAAGAAATCGATGGTGGCGAAGTCCGCGCCGGCGTCGTGGAAAGAGGTGACGCCGTGACGCAGGGCCTCCTCGCCGGCCAGCCGCACCCGCTCCCGCAGCAGCGCCTCCTGCTGCTCGTCGGTCAGGCGCTGGTCGTAGCGCGCCACAGCCTCGTCCACCAGCCGTTGAGCGGTCTCCCGCAGGAGACCCGTGGCCTCACCCTCCGGGGTGCGTACGATGGTGCCGCCGGGCGTGTCCGGAGTGTCGTCGTCGATGCCGGCGGCCGCCAGCGCCGCGTCGTTGGCGAAGGCGGCATGGCCGCTGGCGTGGCCCAGCAGCACCGGATTGTCCGGCGACACGGCGCTCAGGCTGTCGTTGCGGGGCACGCCGTCCACCGCGTCCTCGGGCACGGCGTCCCATTTGTCCTGATGCCAGCCGCGGCCGAATATCCACTCGCCGGGCTCGGCTTGGTCCGCGGCCGCGGCCACCTTGCTCACCACCCCGTCCCAGTTGCGGACCCCGCTGAGGTCGAGAATCTGCTGGGCCCGGCCCAGGCTCAGGTAGTGCCCGTGGCCCTCGATGAAGCCGGGGATGGCCAGCCGGCCGTGAAGCTCGATCACCTCGGTCTCGGGCCCCACGTAGGCAGCGATCTCCTCGTTGCTGCCCACGGCGGTGATGGTGTAGCCGGTCACGGCCAGGGCCTGGGCTTCGCCCAGGGCCTGGGCTTCACCCAACGCGGGATCCACCGTGGCCACCTTGCCTCCCCGCAGCACCAGGTCCGCCGGCTCCACCGGGGGCGAGGCGGTCGTCGCCGCGGCCTCCGGGCCGGCCTCGCCGCAGCCGCCGAGGGCCAGCAGTGCCGTCAGTGCCAGCGCCTCGAGCCCCATGATCGTCCGTCGCATCCCCGCCATGTACCCGTACCCCCGTGAGTCGAGCCGTGACTTTCGCATCGGAGCCAGGGGTATGCAAATCGTCAGGCTGCATCGAGCGGCGCGGACAGGTATGGTGCCGGGAACCTGATCCATCGCGGGCGTCTAACCCAAAATGCGTATCCGTCCCGTCCTTCTTCTGATGGTGGTGCCGTTTCTGCTGGCGTCGCGGGCGGTCCCGGCTCAGATGCCCGAGCTGGTGGACGCCGTGCTCGAGCTGGGCCAGCCGGGCGCGGAAGAGCACTGCGCCTACACGCGCACCCGCTTGAACCCGGAGCATTCCAAGACCGAGCGCTACGACCCCTCGAATCCGGAATCCCCGTGGCACCTCGTGGCCGTGGATGGTCAGCCGCCCACGGCGGCCGAGATCCGCCGCTACGCCCGGGATGCCGACGATCGCAGCGACCGCCGCCATCCCCTGGCTTTCGATCTGCGCTCAATGGTCAGCCCGGACGGCTGGGAACTGGTGTCTGAGACCGAGGACCAGGTGACCTACCACTTTCGCCTGCGGCCCAGCGACGAGATTCCGGAGCACCTGGTGGACAAGGTCCGGGGCACCATGGTGGTGGCCAGGGATCCCCTGCGGCCCGTGCGCATCACCATCGAGAACACGGAGCCCGCGTACGTGGCGCCGCTGGTGCGCATCGCCGAGTTCTTTCAGGAGCTGCGGTTCAGCTGGAGCGATGCCGTCGGCGGTCCGGTGCTCACGGAGATCGAGACCCGCCGCCGTGGCCGTGCTCTGGCCCTGAAGTCGTTGCGCAAAGACAAGATCGTGCACTACGACGACTACGACTGCAGCCTGGGGGCACCTCAGGTCTCCGGCTGATCCGCCCCCTCGCTCACCCGCTGTCGGGTATAGTCCTCTTCATCCTGTCGGGAGAGCTGGAGCATCACATGACGGACAACGAGCGCATCATTCGCGATTTCATCGCCGCCTGGTCGCGGCTGGACCCGGCGGAGCTGGCAGGCTACTTCACCGAGGACGGCTGTTACTACAACATCCCCACCGAGCCGGTTCGCGGCCGGGACAACGTGGAGCAATTCATTCGCGGCTTCACCTCCACCTGGACGGCCACGGACTGGGAGCTGGTGAGCATCGCCGCCAGCGGTGACCGGGTGTTCGCCGAGCGGGTGGACCGCACGAAGACCACCCAGGGCGATGTGGACCTGCCCTGCGTGGGCGTGTTCGAGATGCAGGACGGCAAGATCAGGGAGTGGCGCGACTACTTCGATCTGAACACCTTCATGCAGGCCATGAAAGGCTGATCCGGGACCGCAGTGCTGGCGGAAGCCGTCGACATCCGGCGCTGGTTGCGCGACGACCGGCGCACCCCCTACCTGGAGCGCCTCGAGCGTGACCGAGCGCTAGGGCGCAGCCTGGACGCGCGCAGTGATCCGGAGCGGGTCCTCGGCTGGTGGCGGCGCCTGCGGGAACAGGGTGCCGTCGCGGACGAACCCAGCCTGGGACAGCGGGTGGAAGCCGGACGCCGTCTGGCGACCGCGGCTCTGGCTCTGCTGGGCGTGCTCCTGGGGTCGGCAGTGGCGGGGGTGGCGTTCACCTACGATGGCCGTTATCCGGTGAATCTGTTCACCCTGCTGGGGGTGCTGGTGGGCCTGCCGGCCCTGATGCTGGTGTTCACCCTGCTGCTGCTGCCGGGGCGCCTGCCGGGGCTAGGCGCCCTGCAGTCGCTGGCGGCGGGCATGAATGCGGGGCGCTGGATGGGCGCCTGGCTCGACCGGTTCCTCGGCGCCGAGCTGTTCGCTCCGGGGCTGCTGGGCTCCGGCAGCGTCAGCGCCTTCTCCCGCTGGCAGCTCGTGGTGTTCTCCCAGTGGCTGGCGCTGGGCTTCTTCGCCGGAGCGCTGGTCGTGGCGCTGCTGCTGGTGACCTTCAGTGACCTGGCATTCGGCTGGAGCACCACCCTGGACATGAGCCCGGCGTTGGTCCACCGCTGGGTGTCGGCGCTGGCCGCACCCTGGGCATCCTGGTTGCCGGCAGCAACCCCCGACTTCGCCCTGGTGGAAGCCTCCCGCTACTTTCGCCTGGAGGAAGGCCGCATGCCCCTGGAGCGGGTGGAGCGGCTTGGCCACTGGTGGCCGTTCGTGCTCATGACCGTGCTGGTGTACGGGGCACTGCCGCGAGCGCTGCTGCTTCTGGTCGCCGCCTGGCGGCTGCGCCGGGCTACGGTAGCGTTGTTGCAGGACGACCCGGAAGTGACGGCCCTGCTCGATCGCATGGCGACCCCACTGGTGGCGCTCGGCGGTGCCGCCGACGGGGACCTCGTCGAGCCCGACCGCGAGGGGCTGCCGCCGCCCCGGGAGCCGGTGTCGGCGGAAGGTCTATTGCTCATCATCTGGAACCAGGCGGTCTCCGCCGACGGCGCCCGGGCCTGGGTGGGGGCCGCGTTGGGCGTACAGCCTGCGGCGACCCTGGATCTGGGGGTCCTGCAGAGCCCGGCGGAGCAGCGGCAGATTCTCCGTGCCGTGCGGGAGGAGCTCGCCGGGCCGCCGCGGCGGCTGATCGTGGTCACCAAGGGCTGGGAGCCGCCGCTGCTCGAGTTCGTGGATTTTCTCGAGCTGGTACGGGAGGAGCTGGGGGAGGCCTCCATCACGGTCGCGCCGTTGGGGGTCGGCGGCGAGTCGGTGGAATCCGGCCAGCGCGACATTTGGGCCCGGACCCTGGCGCGGGTGCGCGACCCGCGGCTGTACGTGATGGAGGCGGTCCTGTGATCCCCACCTTCGCCGTGGTGGGCCACCCGAACAAGGGCAAGAGCAGCATCGTTGCGACCCTGGCGGAGGAGGAGCAGATTGCCATCGCCGCCACCCCCCGCACCACCAAGAGCGCGCATCGCTACACGTTGAGCATCGATGGCGTGCCGCAGTACGTGCTGGTGGATACCCCGGGTTTTCAGCGCGCCCGCGCCGTGCTGGACTGGCTCGCGGCCCGCGCCGGCAGCGCCCAGGAGCGGCCGGCCCTGGTGGCACAGTTCGTGGAGCAGCACCGGGATGACCCGCGGTTTCACGACGAGGTGGAACTGTTGGGCCCGGTGGTAGAGGGTGCCGGTATCCTCTACGTGGTGGACGGCGCCAAGCCGTACGGTCCGGAGTACGAAGTGGAGATGCAGGTGCTGCAGTGGACCGGGCAGCCGCGCATGGCGCTGATCAACCTCATCGGCGAGGGCGACTACGTGGAGGAGTGGCGCCAGGGGCTGGGGCAGTACTTCTCCATCGTGCGGGTGTTCGACGCCGTGCGCGCGGACTTCTCCAAGCGCAGCGCGCTGCTCCGGGCCTTCGCTGAGCTGAACGAGGCCTGGCGGCCGGCCATCGACCGGGCGGTGGCGGCGCTGACGGCGGAGCGTGACCGGCGCCGCCGCCGGGCCGCGGCGGAAATCGTGGACTCTCTCGTGGAGTGCCTGGGGCTGGTGGAGCGGGGGCCGCTCTCCGATGCGGATGCGGCATTCCCCGAGCGCCGTGCGGCGCTGGAGTCGCGCCTGCTGGAGCGGCTGCGGGAACACATACGTGAGCGCGAGCGGGAAGCCCGGGACCGGGTGCAGAGCCTGTATCGGCATCAGAGCCTGCGGCGTGAGGAGGCTTCCGCGGAGCTTCTCGAGGCCGACATCTTCACCGCGGAGGGCTGGGAGCTGTTCGGCTTGTCGCGCACCCAGCTGGTGCTGTCCGGGGCCGTCTCCGGGGCGGTGGCGGGCGGCGGAATCGATGCCCTGCTGGGAGGCGCCTCGCTGCTCCTGGGTGCGGGACTCGGCGCGGTGCTCGGCGGTGCCGGGGCCTGGTTCGGCGGCCGGGAACTTGCCCGGGTCAAGGTGCTCGGACAGTCTCTGGGCGGGCGGGTGCTGCAGGTGGGGCCGGTACGCGCGGCCAATTTCCCCTGGGTGATGCTGGGCCGGGCCTGGGTGCACCACGACCTCGTGGCGGAGCGGAATCACGCCCGCCGGGAAGCCATGTCACTGGCCGTCACCGGCGAGGAGCACCTGATGGATCGGCTTCCCGACCGGCTGCGCCGGGACCTGGCCTCGGCCATCAAGCGGGTGACCCGGGACGGGGCCGATTCCGAGCGGCGTGAGCGGCTGGTGTCCCTGGTCGAGGCCATGCTGGCGTTGGAGGCGCCCGGCCGCGCGGGTGCCGGCGGGGCGGAGTCGGACGGGGCGAGCCCCGGCGGCGTGGAGACGGATCAGGCCGGCCCGGCCCGGTAGTGCTGAACCGGCGGCGGCGCGGGCAGTCGAACCTGGCGACGGCCGAGCGAGCGGAGGAGCACCATGGGCGCAACCGACAGCGCTCCCGAGTTCGAGGACAGCTTCCTGGTGGACGGCGAGCGGGTGCTCATCCGGCCCATCGGACCGGAGGACCGGGACCGTGAGGCCGAGTTCGTGCGTCGGCTATCCCCAGCTTCCCGCTACTTCCGCTTCCACTCCGCGTTGCGCGAGCTGACCCCCGCCATGCTCGAGCGCTTCACCCACGTCCACTACCCGGACGACCTGGCGCTGGTGGCATTGGCCGACACCTCCCGCGGGCAGGAGCAGATCGGCGTCGCCCGCTACGTGCGCGAGCCGGGCACGGATACGGCGGAGATCGCCGTGGTGGTGGCGGACGCCTGGCAGGGCAAGGGCATCGCCACACGACTGCTCACCAACCTCAGGGACCTGGCCGCGGAGGCGGGCATTCATCGGCTGGTGGCCAGCGTGCTGCGGGAGAACGGCCGAATGCTGCAACTCGTGCGCGACCTGGGATTCGAGCTGGAGCCTGCTCGGGACGACTTCCGCACCTCCCGCCTCGGCAAGCGGGTGGAGCCGCCCCGGCACTAGCACGGCGTCAGCCGTGACCCGACCGCCACGAATCCGGAGAGGGTGGGGAGCCCGAGCGCCACGGCACCTAGCTAGAACAACACCCGCCCTCGGCACCTTCACCGGCACCTCCGCGAACGACCGTAAAGAAGCGGATTTTCTCAACTGAAACAATGTCTTGAAGCGATTCTAAAGGCGGCTGTCGGAAACGTTCCGAAGGCTTCGGAGTGATTTCAGGACCTCAGGCGCCCCGGCGTGGAGGATGTGCCCCACATTCACCAGGCCGTTGCGGGATCGCGCCATGTTCAACCTCAGCCACACCAATCCGGTCGCCACCGTCGTGGTGTTCCTCATCGCCGGCATTCTCGGCGGCGCCGCTCTGGTCAGCCTGCCGGTGCAGCTCACCCCGAACCTGGAGCAGCCCAAGATCACCATCCTCAACTTCTGGCGCGCGGCCGCGCCGGCGGAGATGGAGGCCGAGCTGGTGGAGCCCCAGGAAGAAATCCTCCAGACCATCACCGGACTCGAATCCATCCAGTCCTCGGTGAGAGCGGGACTCGCCATCACCACGCTGTCGTTCCCGGTGGGCACCGACATGCAGATGAAGCTCATGGACGTGATCAACGCCATGAACCAGGCTCCGCCCCGCCCGCGGGATGCCGGCGAGCCGGCCATCAGCCTGGGCGGACTCGAGCAGCCGCTGGCCACCTTGCTCATCCGCAAGACCGGCGCGGATGCGGACGGGGACTTCACCGGCGAGCAGGAGCTCATCCGCCAGACCGTGTCGCCGAGTCTGCGCCGGATTCCCGGCGTTACCCAGGTGGAACTCTCGAGCTTCCGCGACCCCCAGCTCGAGATCGTGTTCGACCCGTACCGCATGGCGGCGCTCGGGGTGCAGCTGGATACCCTGCTCCAGCGAATCCGCAGCGCCGGCAACGTCTCCGGCGGGTTCGCCTCGGTGGGCCGGCGCGAGTACACCGTTCGATTCGCCGGCCAGTACGCCGCCAACCAGTGGGCGGAGATGATCGTCGCCTACAACGAGGGCCGGCCCGTGCGGCTGGGGGAGATCGCCGAGGTGCGTCAGGGCCATGAGCCGGCCCGGAGCTTCGCCTACCGGGACGGCTCGCCCGCGTTCTACGTGCAGCTGTTCGTCGCCAGCGACGCCAACACCGTAGACGTGATGGCGGCATTGAAAGAGCGTGTCGCCACGATCAACCAGGAGCATCTGTCCCCGGCCGGGCTGGAGCTGATCCTGAGCTTCGACTCTTCCGAGCACATCAAGCGTGCCGTGGCCCTGGTGCAGGGCAATCTGGGCCTCGGGATCGTGCTCGCCATGGGGCTGCTCTACCTGATGCTGCGGGGCTGGCGGGCTACGCTGCTCATCGCCATCACCATTCCCGTCTCGCTGCTGGCGGCCCTGCTGGTGTTGGATCTTCTGGGGCGCAGCCTCAACATCATCTCGCTGGCGGGTCTCGCCTTCTCGGTGGGACTGGTGCTGGACGCCGCCATCGTCGTGCAGGAGAACATCGTGCGCCTGCTGCAACACGGCGCGCCACTGCGCCAGGCGGTGGTGCAAGGGACCCGGGAGGTAGCCCCGGCACTGTTCGCCTCCACGCTCACCACGGTGGCGATCTTCACGCCCATCGTGTTCATGCAGGGGGTGGAGGGCCAGCTCTTCTACGACCTGGCGATCAGCATGGCCGTGGCGGTGTGCGCTTCCATGCTGGGCGCGTTCTTTCTGGTGCCGGTGGTGGCTGGAGTATTCCTGCAAGGTGAGGCCCAGGGTGGCCAGACGCCTCGCTTCTGGCACCGTCTGGCCCGACGTTATCTCCGGCTGACGGCCACGGACGCACGAGCCTTCGCCTGGCTGCTGGTGCTGGCGCCGGGCGCTGCGGCGGTGATCTGGGCATTGACGCCCGATACAGATTTCCTGCCGGAGGCGAAATGGGAGGGCATCGTCACGGTGTTCTCCGTACCTCCCGGCGCCAGCTACGAGACGCTGGAAAAGGAGATCGGACGCACCCTCATGCGGCGCCTGGAGCCGTACCGCACCGGCGAGAAATCGCCCGCCATTCGTGGCTACAACCTCGCCATGAGCGAAGGCGGTAAGGTGCTGTTCGTCTACCCGGAAGACCCGCGCCAGGTGGAGGCTGTCCTGACGCTGCTGCGCACCGAGATCCTCGTCGGGCTGCCCGACACCCGCGCCTATCCGTTTCAGTCGTCGCTGCTGAGCCTGAACGTGGGCGGCAATCGCACCGTCTATCTGAATTTCAACGGCGAGCTGGACGACACCTCGCGTCAGGTGGCGATCCTGACCATGGAACGCCTGGCGAGTGAACTCCCCGGTGCCGGCATCCGGCCGCTGCCCAACCTGAACGCGGCTCAGCCCCAGCTCGTGCTGCACCCGGAGGATCACGCCGTGGCCCAGGCAGGCCTGAGTCGGAATCAGGTGGCGGACATGGTGCGGGCGGCCACCAGCGGCCTGTACGTGGGCGAGCAGTTCGACGGCAGCCAGCGCCAGGACATCATCCTTAAGGCGCCGCGCTGGACCACGCCGGAGCAGCTCCAGGCCGTGCCCCTCGCCACGCCTCTGGCCGGCGTACAGACCCTGGGTCAGCTTACCCGGGCGGAACGCCGCGCCGGACCCACGCAACTGCGGCGCTACAACGGCGAACGCACCTTCACGCTGGCCATCACGCCACCCTCGGAGGTGTCGCTGGAACGCACCTTGGAGATCCTGGCCCCCATCATGGCCGATGCCCAGCGGCAGGTCAGCGGCGGCGTTCGCCTGAGCCTGTCCGGGGGCTCCGACGATCTGGCCGACACCGTGGCCACCATGACCAGGAATTTCGGCTTTGCGGTGCTGGTGCTGTTCCTGCTGATGACCGCGCTGTTCCGCTCGGCCCTGGACAGCCTGGTGGTGCTGGCTTCCATGCCCATGGCGCTGGCGGGCGGCGTGCTGGGTCTGCGGGCGCTGAACCTGTTCGCCTTCCAGTCCTTGGACCTGTTGACCATGATCGGATTCGTCATCCTCATGGGGCTGGTGGTGAACAACGCCATCCTGCTCATCGACCGCGCCCGCCGGGGGCGCTCGGAGGGCCTCTCCCCCGAAGAATCCATTCGCATGGCCGTGGAGACACGCGTGCGGCCCATCTGGATGAGCACCCTGACCTCCGTGGTGGGCATGCTGCCGCTAGCTCTCGTACCCGGAGTGGGCAGCGAGATCTACCGCGGCCTCGCGGTGGTGATCGTCGGCGGCATGCTCGCCAGCACGGCCTTCACGGTGATCTTCATGGCCTCGGCGCTGCGGCTGCTCGACCGCCTCAGGGCCGGCCTCGCCCGCACCGGAACGGCTGCGGAATCCGCCATTCAATCGTCCTGACACGGAGTCATCGACATGAACTACCTGCAATATCTGAAGAAAGCCCTGGCAGGCGCCATCACCGTGACCGGCGCGCTCCTGATCAACACCGCCGCTCTGGCGGCCGAGCCCCCGGTGGTCTCGGTGGTGCCGGTGGAGTCCGCCCAGGTGAGCCCCACCGTTCTGGTCACCGGCACGGTTCAGAGCCGGTTCGACTCCGCCATCTCGGCCGGTATCTCCGGAACGCTCACCTGGGTGGCCGAACCCGGCACCCGGCTCGCTCGGGGCGAGCCCGTGGCCCGCCTGGACGCTCGGGCGTTCGAGCTGGCCGTGCGTGAGCTCGAGGCCCGGGCGAAGAAGAAGGCCATCGAGATCCGGCGTCTGGAGCGGGATCTGGCCCGCTACCGCAAGCTGCACCAACAGCACTCCATCTCGTCACGGGACCTGGACTCGCTGGAGGCGGATCTGGCCATGGCGCGAACGGACGCCGAGCTCTTCGAGGTGGAGATCGAGCGCGCCCGGGAAGATCTGGCGAAGACCCGCATCGTCGCCCCCTTTGATGGCATGGTTACCCAACGCTTTCAGCAGCAGGGGGAGAGCGTCTCGGCCACTCAGCCGGTGGCGAAGCTGGTCAGCACCGACGAGCTGGAGGTGCGCTTCCACGGGCCTCTGGCCCACAGCGAGCTTCCCGCCGCCGTTGGGGCGCTGCGCGTTCACTGGCGCTCGGGCAGTGCCGATATGCCGGTTCGCGCCACGGTGCCGGTGAGCGACGAGCAGTCTCAGTCCTTCGTCGGCTACCTGGCTGTGCCATCGCCACTGGCGCCGGAGTTCCGGATCGGCCAGCTCATCAGCGTGGCCGTGCCCACCGCGCTGCCTTCCGAGCAGTTCGTCGTGCCGCGGGACGCCTTGGTGCTGGGCGAGCGGCAGATCCGGGTGTTCGTGCTGGACGAGGAAGGCCGGGCCGTGGGCATTCCCGTGGAGGTGGGCGCCGACCACGGCGACTACGTCAGCGTTCGGGGCTCCCTCGCCGCCGGGCAGCAGGTGATCGTGCGTGGGGCCGAATCCATCCGTAGTGGCGACCTGGTAACGGTGCTGTCAGCGGAGGAATTCCCAGTGACCACGCTGCCGAGCTGAGCCGCCGGATCAGTCGCCCGCGGCATTGTTGCCGGCCCGCTGGGGCAGGCGATTCAGCAGCTGCTGGAATCGGGGGTCGTTGCGCAGCGGCAGGTAGTGGGGATCCACATTCACCAGCAGCACCTGGGGCTGGCGCTCCTCCACCGCTGCATGGAGCCACCGGAACGCCTCGTCGTGGCGGCCGGCGGTGACTGCATAGCGGGCCCAGCCCATGGGCGGCCGGTAGTGGCCCAGGTTCGGCTCCAGCCGGTCGTCGAGCATTCGACCGAACAGCGCAGCCATGCCCTCTTGCCGGTACAGCTCCGTGTAGCCGGCGATCCGGTCCTCGTCGATGCCCTCGGAGCGCATCAGCATCACGAGCTGCTCGAAGGCCAGCTGATCGTCACCCAGCAGCAGGCCCAGACGGTGCAGCATCTTGCGGTAGGAAATGGATTCCGGCTCGCTGTTCATCAGGCGGCGAGTCTCGGCCAGGGCCCGCTCGAGCTCGCCGCGCATGGTGTAGACGAAGGTCATATTGAGGAACCGGTACCAGGCGGGATCCGCCTGACGCAGCCGCTCCAGCACCGCCTCGGAGCGCTCGAACTCGCCCAGCGTCAGCAGGAACTCACTGTAAGGCAGATAGTAGCGGGGCTCCTCCGGCTCCAGCTCGATGGCGCGCAGGTAGGCTCGCTCCGCAGCCTGGAAATCCCAGTCCGCCAGGAAGTACAGCTCTGCCTTGCGCAGCCATGCCCGGGCGTTGTCCGGATCGAGCTCGAGCACGCGGTCGAGCAGGGCGTGCACCTCCTCGGCGTAGAGCTCGATATCCAGATGACCCGTCAGGGCGCTCAGTTCCAGCTTGGCGGCGGCGATGCCGAGGTAGGCGTCGGTGGATCCGGGGCGACGCTCCAGAACCTGGCGGTAGTCGGCAATGGCCTGCCGCAGCGTTTCGGGGCGATCGCTTTCGAGGCGTTGCCCCGCCTGCTCGAGCAGTTCACCCACCTCTCCCCGGGGTTCTTCGGCCAGTGATGGCGGCTCCCTGTTCAGACGATTTTCGCTCAGCCACCAACCGGCCAAGGCGGCAGCCACCAGCAGTCCCGCCACCACGCCGGCCAGCGGCCAGTTCCTGGCACGCGGCGTGGCCGCCGCGGCCTGAGGGAGCTCGGCGGCATTGCGCTTCACGTCCGGCAGCCAGAGGTATCCCGTGCCGGTGACGGTCCGGATGTATTTCGGGGCGGCAGCGCGATCCCCCAGCACCCGGCGCAGCTTGCTGACGGCCACCGAGAGACTGTCTTCGTTGACGACGCGCCCCGGCCAGATCTCTTCCATCAGCCAGCTCTTGGTGAGCACCTGCCCCGGACGGCGGCAGAAGGCGTGGAGCAGATCGGCCACCTTCTGTTCGAGAATCACATCCTCGTCGCCCAGGCGCAGCCTGCCTTCGGCCGGCGAAAAGCTGGCGTTGTCGAATTGGTAGCGAACCGTCTGATCCATCAATGAGTTGCGGGGCCGGAAGCCGGCCAATGATAGTCCAGACGGGCCGCCAACTTCTTCAGTCGCGCTGTTGCCCGCCCTGCCGCCTCACCCGCCGGAGATGGCTCCCAGCCCGAACTGGGGCTCCGCGCCGCTGGCGACCGGCATGGAATGTGATGCCGCTCATACGGCCGTCTTGCGACGCGTTCGGCGCTTTCCTTGAAGGACGAAACACGCATAGTGACGACGGCAGTCTGGGAACCAATACCCGGACGGAGGTTCTGCTCGAACGCGCCAATTGCGGATCCTGGGAAAGCCAGTCCCGGTCGATGGAGCGCCGGGAACGCCTGTATCGCTCTCCATTCCCGACGCGGTGGACGTCGATGAAGTCTTGGCCGCACCGTCAGGCGTCTGGGTCATCGGCCACGGTATGAACGATGCCACGAGGAGGACGACTTCCGCATCTCCCGCCTCGGCAAGCGGGTGGAGCCGCCCCGCCGCTAGCGCGGTGTCAGCCGTGACCCGACCGCAGCAGCCTGAAGAACTCCCGCCGGGTTCTGGGGCCGTAGGTGGCGTAGCGCGGGTTCGCCGCCTGGCGGTAGTCGGCCCGGGCAGCGGCCACCTTGTCGGCGCCCGCCCGCAGCTTCACCTCCTTGGCGCTGATGCGGTACGGCACGGTGGCGTTGAGCCCGAACACCCTGGCGCGGATCTCCGGGGTGATCTCCGGGTAACCGTGGGCCTCCCGCAGGGGCTCGGCGATCTGGAACGTGCGGAACGCCTGGATCTGATCCTGGGGCGACCCGTACCAGATGCTATCGGTGCCCCAAAGGACGTTGTTCTCCCCCACGTGCTTCAAGAGCTTGCCCAGCACGTGGGCGGCGTCGTCGGGCTCGCGCATGAGAAAGCGCCAGGTGCTGCCGAGCTCGGCGTAGACGTTGCTGCCCGGGCCGATGCCGTTGTCCTCGAGCGACTGGATCAGGGTGTCCACCCCGTCCCGGCCCGCGCCCGGCTCGAAGGCGCGTTCCCGCTTCCCCGCCACGTAGCCCGAGTGATAGACGATGAAGGTGACGTCCGGATACTGCCGGGCAACCACGCCGATGTCCCGGCAGGTGCTGTACTCGTAGCCGGTGTCCGACAACGGCAGGCCCTTGTGCACGCAGATCACCTTCACACCCAGGTCCCGGGCGCGCTCGATGAAGGCGAGCCCGGCGTCGTCGCTGAGCCAGTAGCCGCCGCCGGGACCGAACTGGGTGTACGTCTTCCAGGCGCTGACGTTCCAGTCCCGGGCCAGGCTCTCCATCCGCTCCACGTCCCCCGCCTGGTTGGGATTGACCCGTCCGTGCAGCAGTAGCCGATGGGTCCCCTCCATCTCGTCGACGATGCGGCGCACGGCGTCGGCCGCCTCGATGGTGACCGGCTCGGCGTCCGGCGCAGAGGGCACGAAAGACAGCACCATCATGTCCGTGTCGGAGTCGAGGAACACGTCCTTGACGAACTCGTCGGGCCCCAGGCAGTTCAGGTAGGACAGCGGGTCGCCGCCGTAGCCGCGGTCGCAATCCGCCTTGGGCATGCCGGAGAAAGGCCGCGCGAACTCCGGGATCTGGTCGAGCCAGGGGCCGTCGGGATCCACGTAGTGGCCCTGCACGTCGAAGATCAGCTCGTCGCCGTCGACCTTCGCCGCGGCCAGCTCCGTGTCGTATGCGGCGTCGGCCGGCAAGTCGAAGAAGCCGCCCACCTTGCCGGCGGCGGCGTTCACCTGGTTCATGGCCAGGAGCGTGGTGGCCGCGCCACAGCTCGAGACGAGGAAGGCGCGCCGGCTCTTGCCCACCCGGCGCGCGTTGTCGGTAGCCTGCTGAAGGGCGGCCCGGTTGCCCAGCCGGTTGGCCCGGGACAGCGGGATCGGCACGAACTCGCCGTTGGAGGTGCTGTCGATCTTGATGGGCAGCCGCAGGCCGTCGGGGTCGAGCTCGTCGTGTCGGGTCATGGTCGTCCTCCCGTGCGCCGGCCCCGGGATGGCCCGCTCATCAGGTCGGCCAGCGCGGGCCCGATGTCGGGGTGGTGGAACTCGAACCCAGCGCCGAGGAGCTGCACCGGCAGCGCCTGCACGCCGTCGCATACCAGGGTGGCCTGCTCCCCGAGCATGGCCTGCAGAACGAAGCTCGGGGTGCGCAGCCAATCGGGCCGGTGCAGCACCCGGGCGGCAGCTCTGGCGAAGTCGCGGTTGCGCACCGGATTGGGGGAGGTGACGTTCACCGCGCCCGCCAGTGGGGAGTCCATGATGAACACGATGGCGCTCACCAGATCGCGCACGTGAATCCAGGACAGCCATTGATCCCCACGGCCCAGCGGCCCGCCGACGTACCAGTGGAACGGACGCAGCATCTGCGGCAGGGCGCCTTCCTCGGCGTCGAGCACGGCACCGAAGCGCATGGCCACGGTGCGGATGGGCGTGCCCTCCAGCGGCGCTTCCCAGGCGGTGGCCAGGTGGGCGAGGAAGTCGGAGCCAGGCGGACAGGTCTCGTCTCTCGGTTCCTCGCCGACGCCGTAGTAATTCACCCCCGAAGCCTGGAGCAACGCCGCCGGTGGGTCGTCGAGACGGTTGCAGGCGGCCACCAGCGCCTTGCTGGGCTCGGTGCGGCTTTCCACCAGAACGCGTTTGCGGGATGCGGTCCACCGCTTCGCCCCCACGCTCGCGCCGTTGAGGTTGATCACCGCGTCGGCGCCGGAAAGCTCCTGCTGCCACTCACCCGGCACCGCGGGGTTCCACTGCACCATGCGGGCGTGCGGCGCGTCCCGCCGCGGCTGCCGGGTCAGCACCACCACCTCGTGGCCGGCGGCCGCCAGCACCGGCGCCAGGTGGCTGCCGATGAAGCCGCTGCCGCCGGGAAGGATCACCTTTCCCCGCGTGCGGGGCATGGGTTCGACGGAGTTCGTCGTCATGGCCGCCCTCGTGCTGAACGACTCTGCAAACGCAACCATACACGCCTTGCGAGCCGTTTTCCGCCGCGCCGGCGATCGGGTAGCATGCCCGGCTTCTTTCGATCGGACGCACGTCGAGCATTTCATGGCCGAACCGATTTCCCGCCGGCTCGAGGAGCTGGTGCGCCTGCTGGAGCTGGAACGAATCGAGAAGAATCTGTTTCGCGCCCATCACCCCGAGGGGCGCACCGGACGGCTCTACGGCGGCCAGATCATGGCCCAGGCGCTGAAGGCGGCGGCCTGCACCGTGGAGCCCGACCGGGCGCCGCATTCCCTGCACGGCTACTTCCTGCGCCCCGGCGATCCGGGGGTGCCGGCGCTCATCGATGTGGAGCGGATTCGCGACGGCCGCTCGTTCACCACCCGGCGGGTGGTGGTCATCCAGCACGGCCAGGCCATCTTCAACATGGATGCGTCGTTCCAGGTGGCGGAGCCGGGCTTCGAGCATCAGGTGGAGATGCCTGAGCTCGAGCCCCCGCCCGAGCGCAAGATCCCGGCGGCGCTCCGGGAGCAGCCCTTCATCGCCTGGCGCCACGAGCACAAGCTCCTGAAGAACGACGCGCCGCACCCGCCCCGCCAGCACGTCTGGTTCCGGGCCAGCGGCACCCTGGCGGACGATCCCGTGCTGCACACCTGCCTGCTGGTGTACGAATCCGACAACGCGCTGCTCTCCACCGCCCGGTTGCCCCACCGCGGCTCGTTCCGGCGCGAGCGCATGCAGGCGGCCAGCCTCGACCACGCCATGTGGTTTCACCACCCTCCGCTCGCCACCTGGCGCGCCGACCGCTGGCTGCTCTACGCGCTGGACAGCCCGTCGTCCTCCGCCGCCCGCGGCTACAACCGCGGCCTGATCTTCACCGAAGACGGCAAGCTGGTGGCGTCGACGATGCAGGAAGGGTTGATGAGGAGGAGATAGTCGCTGTCCGCTGTCCGCTGTCCGCTGGAGGGGTCTCGCCAGGGTCTGGGGCCGCTGATTTTTGCGGTCCGCGTTCAGCGATCAGCTTTCGGCTATCAGCAAGAAGCATCACGCCAGTATCTGGCGATTCCCCTCTTGCCGACAGCCGAAAGCCGACAGCCCTCCAGCGGACAGCGGAAAGCGGAAGCGAACACCGCCCCCATCACTTCCTATCGCCCCTTTCCACCCTCGTATGCTGCGTCCTGAACGTGGCCTTCTTTCGCCGCCCCTCGCCGCCGCGCCCGGTGCCCCGGGGCTGGAAGCTCGGCACCAGGTGGCGCTTGCCGTTGCCGATGAGGTCGGCGCGGCCCATGCGCTTCAGGGCCTCGCGCAGCATGGGCCAGTTGTCCGGGTCGTGGTAGCGCAGAAACGCCTTGTGGAGGCGCCGCTTCTTCAGACCCTTGGGCACGATCACCGGCTCAGCCTTCCGGGTCACCTTCACCAGCGGGTTCACGCCGCTGTGGTACATGGCGGTGGCG
>JAWLGU010000080.1:0-2347 GCA_041690675.1 Pseudomonadales bacterium
TAGTTCTGAAACCGGTACCGCTTCTCCGGGTCGTCCTTCGGGCCGTCCTCGTAGCTGGGGGTCCCGAACGCGTACGAGAGGCCGACGCTGAAGCCGAACCGCAGTCGCAGGGGACCGAGCGCCGCGTAGGGCGTGTGGATGGCGTAGGCGAGGTCGGCCTCGAAGTTGTCCTGCAGGCCTCGATGCTTCACCGCCACTACCTCCACGCCGGTGCTCGCACCGCTGAGGAACATCCGGCTGAGCAGCCCTTCCAGCACGCGGGGCGTCCGGGTTCCGTGCAGGTAGCCGATACCGGTGAAGTAGCTCTCGTCCCACTCCACGGATCCGTTCAGAAGCGCGCGCGGAAGCTCGAGCAGATCCTCGTCCACACCATGGCCGTGATACAGGCTCACGCTGCGTTCGACGCGCTCGAGATCCAAACGGTTGTAATCGGCATGAGCGGCAGGAACGGGTGCGGCCAAGACCAGCGCCCAGATGAGAAACCCATACTTCCCACCACGCCTGCGCCGCCTCCGCAACACCGGCGTGACCCCCAACTTACCTCCTAGTCGTCGTCCGTTGCGACACAACCAACTTCGCGCTCCCCAACGCGTCGTCGCCGCGCGATATTCTAACCAGAACCAAGCGGATTGGGCGAACCATCTGTGCCAGAATCCCAAGGGACGTTGGATTCGAGGCTCCGTTGACGCTCTGCCCGCGCATGCCTTCCCCTCTGGAACGGCGTCGGCGTCGCCGACGACTGGGGCTCGCGCGCCGCAGCAGCCGGTTGGTTGCGCTCGCGGGCCGGGGGCTCGTCCATCGCTGGATTCGCCGAGCGCTGGCGGACAGTCATTCGGTACGGGCCGGGTTCCACGTCCCGATCGACTGGGCCGAGGTAGCACTCACCCGCATGCCTGCGCGGCGTTGCCGTGTCGTTGGGATGACGTCGATCATCGCCGACTGGGTCGACTGCGGCGGCCTGATGCGCAACACCCTCGACTACTTCCTCGGCGCCGGGGACTGGTCGGCGCTGGTGCGCTCCACCGACGGTGACCCGGTGCGCGAGGAGGCGCGCCAGCTCATGGAGGCGAGGCTGGAGTATCGGCGCACCGCGGGCTACCAGAGCCTCGTGGAGGCGGTGCTATCGGAGGGCGACCCGCCGCCGCGGCGCCAGGGGCGCGAGCTCCATCGGCGCGAGGACGTGGATGCCTACTTCGAGCGCTTCGTGCGGCTGTTCCGCGCCATCGAGGCGCACGGCGTGGTGCCTAACCACCGCCTGGCGGACCAGGGGCTCGCCTTCAACCAGGACCGTGGGCTCGGCGTGGCCCTGGACGCCGCGGGAGCGCTCCACCGGCTCCAGGGTGGAAATCATCGCTGGGCCATCGCGCAGGTGCTCGAGATTCCGGAGGTGCCGGTGGAGTTGCGGCTGATTCACGTGGGTGCGCCGCGGGAGGCGCTGGAGCCGTGGCTCGGCAGCCTGGACTAGTGCACCTGCCCTTCGCCCGCAGCATGGCGCCGGCACTCGTCACCCAGACGCATCAGCACCTCGTCCACGGGCATGTAGATGAACTCCGTGCGCTGGTCGTAGCGGCAGCTCAACCGGGCGAGCCCCGTTTCCGGCTCGACCTCCAGCACGAAGTGCAGCCGGCCGTCGTAGGTGAAGACCCGGCCCACTACTCGGCTTTCCACGGAACGTACGTAATCGGCGATGGTAACGATGGTGTCCATGTCGGAGACTATTCCAGTCCCGGGGGCTGCACTCTGTGACGTAGGTCCGCCGATTACAGCGTCTTACATAGGGCGCAAGAACCAATGACAGGCCGCTACTCCGCAGCCGGCGGGGCGCCCGCGTTGTAGAGCGGGGTGAAACCGAACAGCCACGGGGTCTCGGTGTCCACGTTCACCCGCACCGCCTTCAGCTCCGGCGCGCCGAACACCTCCAGGCGGACGATGTTGGCGTAGCGCGGCGGCTCGCTCTCGCCCCGGGCCTCCAGGAACGGGCGATCCACCACGAACTGGTGGGAATCGCCGTGCACCAGCAGCACCGGCTTGCCGAAGCGCTCGCCGCCGAGCCGAAGCTCTTGCAGCACCTGGCCATGAGGGCCGGAAAGCGGCCCACCCCACTCCTCGAGCCCCAGCTGACCATTCAGGAACATCTCGGCGTGCAGCACCACCACCACCGCCGGCAGGTCGTTCTCGCGCGCAATGCGGAAGCCATCGCGGATCCAGGCCGCGTTGGCTTCGTTGCGCTCGTGCGCCTCGAGCAGGGCGTCGCGCTCGCCGTAGCGGTAGTTGTTGGCGGAGCCCGGCACGTTGACGGTGAGGAAAAGCACCCCCTCGTGGAGCCAGCGCACGTTCTCCACGTACG
>JAWLGU010000080.1:2447-19600 GCA_041690675.1 Pseudomonadales bacterium
AGGCAGCGTTTCATCGCGCGTCTCCTTCCACGGTCTCAATGGTGAGCGAATCCAGCGCCTCGTTCAGCGCCGGCATGAAGCCGCTCGCCACCTGCCCGTCCGTGGCGGTCACCAGCACCCAGCGGTCGTCACGAAACAGGGAGATGACCCGGGAACGCAGCGCCAGCCCGAGGCCGAGCGGCATGCTCCACTCGATGAGGATGTCGCGCACCGGCACCCCGCCGATCTCGCGCGCCCGGGAATCCACCACGTGGCCGGGTCCGGGGAACGCCGCTGCCGCCATGGCCACGGCATCGTCCAGGGTCAGCTCGGCGGGGCGGTCGAGCACGCGGATGCTGAGAAACGGCAGCGCCGTGCCGCCGGCGGCGAAGAAGACCTCGTCGCCGAGGATGCCCTCGCGCTGCGTCCATTCGTAGGGATAGCGCAGGGCCAGCCCCAAGGCACCGTCGCGGTGCTGCTCCCAGCGCACGTCGACGAAACGGCCGAGGTCCGCCTCCGCCGCCACCGTGCCCGCAGCGGCCAGCAGCGTCAGAAAAGCCAGCAGTCGCATGCACCCTCCCCCATGGTTCCCCGACCCACGCATGATACTCCGGATTCACCCGGCGGCTATTCCACGGTGACGCTCTTGGCCAGATTGCGGGGGCGGTCAACCTCGCAGCCGCGCGCCACCGCCGCGTGGTAGGCCAGTATCTGCAGGGGCAGGAGCATGAGCACCGGCGTCAGCAGCTCGTGAGTCTGGGGCACCAGGACGCAGCGCTCCGGCGCCACCGGCAACTCCGCCACCTGGGTGACCGCGTACACCGGCCCGCCCCGCGCCCGAATCTCCTCGATGGAGCCGAGATTCTTCGCGAGCTGATCGTCCTCCGGCACCACCACTACCGTGGGTGTGGCGGGGGAAACCAGCGCCAGGGGCCCATGCTTGAGCTCAGAAGCAGGATAAGCTTCAGCGTGTACGTAGCTGATCTCCTTGAGCTTGAGTGCACCCTCCATGGCCACGCCGTAGCCGAGGCCCCGGCCGATGAAATACGCGTTGTCGTGCCGGGCGAGGGCTTCGCCGAGGCGACGGAACTCCGCTTCCCGGGCCAGCAGGTCGGTCACCTGATCGGCCAGCCCCCGGAGACCGCGGATCAGCCGCTCCCCTTCCCCGGGCGAGAGGTCCCGGGTGCGGCCGAGGGCGAGGCCCAGGAGGGCGAACACCACCACGGTAGCGACGAACGTCTTGGTGGAAACCACGGCCACCTCGGCACCGGCGTGCAGATACACGCCGGCGCCGCACGCCCGAGCGATGCTGCTGCCCACGCTGTTGACGATGCCGAGCACGGTGCCGCCTTTGCGCTGAATCTCCTGCACCGCCGCGAGGGTGTCGTAGGTCTCGCCCGACTGGCTCACCGCCAGGTACAGGGTGTCGGGCTCGATGATGGGGTTGCGGTAGCGAAACTCCGCGGCGGGCTCGGCGTCGCACGGCAGACGCGCCAGCCGCTCGATCATCGCGGCGCCGATGCGACCCGCGATGTAGGCCGAGCCGCAACCGATGATCTTGATGCGGCGGATGCCCAGCAGGTCCCGCGGCGAAAGGTTCAGCCCGCCGAGCCGGGCGGTGGCGAAGCGGTCGTCCAGACGCCCGCGCAGAACGCGCTCGATCACCTCCGGCTGCTCCGTGATCTCCTTGAGGGTGAAGTGGGCGTAGTGCTCCTGATCGAGCTCCGCCAGGTTCATCTCCACCCGGGCCGCCGTCTTCTCCGGCCGCCGCGCATCCAGGGTGGTGACTTCGTACCCGGACTCCGTCAGGCAGGCGATCTCGCCGTCATCCAGATACACCACCTGCTGGGTGTGACGCACCAGCGCCGCCACGTCCGAGGCGGCAAACATCTCCTTGTCGCCGATGCCGAGCACCATGGGGCTGCCGCGCCGTGCCACCACCAGCTCCTGCGGGTGCTCCCGGTCCAGCACGGCGAGCCCGTAGGCGCCTTGGACCTCCAGCAACGCCAGGCGCACCCGTTCCATCAGGGTGGGCGCCGACTGGGCCGCGATCAGGTGGGCGAGCAACTCGGTGTCGGTTTCGGAGATGGGCTCCACGCCGTCCTTCACGAGGCGCGCGCGCAGCGCCCGGGCGTTCTCGACGATGCCATTGTGGATGACGGCGATGCGTGCCGCCGCGTCCGTATGCGGGTGGGCGTTCAGATCGCTGGGGGCGCCATGGGTGGCCCAGCGGGTGTGGCCGATGCCCACGGTGGCGCGGATGCGTGCCGGCAGCCGGGCTTCCATGTCGCGCACCCGGCCGCGCGCCTTGTACACCGCCAGCTTGCCGGCTCGGTGCACGGCAATGCCGGCGGAATCGTAGCCCCGGTACTCCAGCCGGCGCAGTCCTTCCAGCAGAATCGGCACCGCCTGATGCCGCCCCACGTACCCCACCACTCCGCACATGGCGATGCTCCTCAGCCGTAGATCATGCGCCGGATCTGCCGGAGGGTGCAGGCAGGGGCGCGGAACGGCCGCCGCTGCATCTCCTCGAGCAACCGGGGATAGATGTCCGGGTTCTTCCATCCCGCCGCGGCAAGCTCCCGATGACGCCGGGCCACGAAGTCCTCCAGGGACTCCAGGTGGTAAGCCAGCACGTCCTCCACCACCCGCCGCGCCACGCCCTGCGGCAGCCCGGCGGTGTCGGCCACGTGCGCCACCAGCTCGGCCAGATTGGGAGGGTCCCGAGGGTCCATGTGCGAAGCCTGCCATATCCGCCCAATCATGCCGATGTTTTTGCCCGAACTCGGGCACATTCTTGCGCTATTCCGCGCGATCAGCCGAGGACGGTCCGCGGTGGAGCGAAATTTGCTCCTGACTTGCCCCGATGTCGCTGACCGCGCGCTGTGCACCCGCGAGGGTAGCTACGTGGATCAACCCGACCGCCCGGTGCTGTTGCTGGGCAGCATTCCCCACATCCTCCTGGCCGTGGCCCGATCCCTGGGACGGAGCGGGATCGAGGTGCACGTGGGACTGGAGTGGCCCAGCCCGGCGCTGGCGCAGTCGCGCTATGTGGCCCGGGTGTTCGACCTGCCCCGTTACCGGGAGGCGCCGGAAGCCTGGCTGCAGAGCCTGCAATCACTGGCGCAGCGGCAGCGTTACGCGCTGATCATCCCCTGCGGGGACTGGGAGAACCTGCTGTGCCACGTCCACCGGCGCGCCCTCTCGCCGCTGACGAAGCTGGCGATTCCGAGCGCCGCGGCCCTCGACACGCTCACGGACAAGGCGGCGGCCGGTTGCCTGGCCCGTGCCCACGGCGTGTCGACCCCGCGGGAGCTGCTGGTCGCCTCCGCGGAGGCACCGTGGGCACCGCCGCCCGATGGCTTCGCGTTCCCCCTGTACCTCAAGCCCCGGCGCTCGTTCGACCTGGCCCATCCCGGGCTCTGGCAGCGGGTGATCAAGGCCGCAGGCCCCGAGCAGTTCCGCGAAGGAATGGCCGTGCTCGGCAGCCGGGGCGACGTGCTGATCCAGGAAGCCCATCCGGGCGAAGGCGTGGGGGTGGAGCTCCTGATGCGGCAGGGGCGGTCGCTGCTGGCGTTCCAGCATCGGCGGGTTCACCAGCCGCGCGACGGCGGCCCCAGCTCCTACCGCGCCAGCATGGACGTCACCGGCCACCTGCACGAGGCGGCGCTGCGCCTGCTCGGCCCGTTGCGCTACACCGGCGTGGCCATGGTGGAGTTTCTGGTGGACCCGGCGACAGGACAGTGGACGTTCCTCGAGGTGAATCCGCGATTCTGGGGTTCCCTGCCCCTGGCGGTGGCCGCCGGGGCCGACTTCCCGCGCGGTCTCTACCAGCTCATGCTCGACCAGCCGGTGGACGTTTCGGCCGACTATCGCCGGGACATCTTCTGCCGCAACTGGAGCATGGATGCCGCCTGGTTCGGCAACGAGCTGCGGCGCGGGCGCTCGGGGCGCTGGCCGCGGGCGCTGGCGCATCTGGGGATCAATCTGCTCACCCTGCGGGAGCGCAGCGACAGCTTCACCCTCGACGATCCGCGGCCCGCGCTGCTGGAAGCCCGCCAGATGCTGCGGCGGTTGACGGACCGCAAGCACAAGCGGGCGTAGCCGTGGTCAGCTCACACAAGGCGATGCCAGAATTCCGGCGTACCTGGGGGTACGTGGGCACCACGGACGACAGCGAAGGGAGCTTCACCATTGACGAGCGAGAGCCAGAGCCCCGAGAGAGCGCAGGAATGCTGGGTGGAGCTGGTCACCGACGTCGAGGAGGCGAAGCGGCGCGTGCCCCAATGGGACGCGCTGGCGGCGGAGGCCCTGGAGCCGAACCCCTACTACGAGTCGTGGATGCTGCTCCCTGCGATCCGCGCGTTCCGCCCCGATTTCCAGGATCTGGTGCTGCTGCTGATCTACTCAGCGCCCCGCCCGCGATCCGCCCACACCGCCAACGGCAGCGCTGAGCCGAAGCTCATCGGGCTGTTTCCGTTCGAGCGGCGCAAGCGCTACCGCCAGCTCCCCCTCACCCACCTGACGCTGTGGGACTACGGCTCGTGTTATGCCGGCACGCCGCTGATCCGCCGCGGCGAAGGCGAGCGCGTGCTCAATATCCTCTGGCGTTGGCTCGAGTCGGGACGCACCGGCGACCGCGCCTTCGAGTTCCGCTGGGTGCCCGGCGAGGGACCGGTGGCACAGGCGCTCACCGACTTCTGCCGGGTGCACGTGGCCCTGAACCTGCAGAACCGGCTGTTCACCCGGGCACTGCTGGTGCCGAGAAGCTCCCACGAGGAGTACCTGCAAGCCGCCCTGTCCGGCAACAAACGGCGTGATCTGGCGCGCAAGGAGCGCCGGCTGCGGGAGATGGGCACGCTTCGCTACGACGAGCTCGAAGGCACCGAGCACGCCGAGCGCTGGATCGAGGAGTTTCTCGCCCTGGAGGCCAGCGGCTGGAAGGGCCGCCAGGGGACGGCTCTGGCCACCCGGCCCGCCCACGCGCAGTTCTTTCGCGAGATGGCGCACGCCGCCGCCGCCCGGGGCACCCTGTGGCTCGGCGCACTGCGGCTGGACGGCAAGGCCATCGCCATGCGCTGCAACCTGTTCTCGAAACCGGGGGCCTTCTTCTTCAAGCCCGCCTACGACGAGACGTTGGCCCGGCACTCGCCGGGGGTGCTGCTCGAGCTGGAGACCATTCGCCGGCTGCACGAGATGCCCGACGTCCAGTGGATGGATTCCTGCACCGCGCCGCACAACGAGCTGCTGAACTCCCTGTGGCTCGACCGCAAGATCATCCAGACCATCGCCTGGGCGGACTACCACGGCGGCGCCGGCCTGGTGCTCACCGCTCATCTTCTGTTTCGCTGGGTGCGCTGCCGTGTCGGCCGCTCCAACGAGAACCCGGTGGCGCACTATTGATGCGCCAGACGGTTCACGTCGAGCGCGGCCTCGCCCCCGACCCGGAGTGGGACGCCCTGGTCGGCGCCGCCACGCCGCCTTCCGTGTTCCTGACATCCGGATGGCTCCACGCCTGGGCCAGCACCCTGCCCCACGGCCCGCTGATTGCGGTCCGGGTTCGGGCCGGAGATCGTCTGGTGGCGGCTGCCGCCTTCGAGCGGCAGGGCCCGCGGCTGCGCTTCGCCGGCGGGAGCCGCTCCGACTACGCCGACGTGCTGCTGGATGGCGCACTGACTGACGATCAGGCGCTGTCGGCCGTAGACGTGCTGCTCGAGGCCGCCCGCGACGCGTCACCCGGCGCCCGATACTTCCAGCTCACCCGGCTCCCCCAGCACAGCCGGATGCGGCAACTGCTGGCCCGGTCGCGGTATTTCGCCTCCGCCCGCCGCGACGCGGAAGCGCCGTGCATGGGCATGTGGGCGGCGCCGGAAAAGCTGGGCAAGAAGAGCCTCGTCCGCCACGAGCGCGGCCTGCTGCGCCGCGGCGAGCTGTCGAGCCGAACCTTCCGGGACAGCGACGCGGTGCTGCCGCGACTCGAGGCGTTCTTCGATCTGCACGTGCGCCGCTGGCAGGCCACGCCAACCCCCAGCCTGTTCCTGGCCGACGAGAATCGGCGCTTCTACCGCGAAGCGGCCCGGGCCCTGGATGCCATCGACGCGTTGCGCTTCACCGAGCTGCGCCTGGACGGGCGCCTGGTCGCCGCCCACTTCGGCTTTTCCTGGCTCGGCACTTTCACCTGGTACAAGCCCTGCTTCGAGCCGGAGCTCGCGCGGCTCTCCCCCGGGGAGGTGCTGTTGAAACGCCTCATCGAGCAGGCCGTCACCGAGGGCAGCGAGCGATTCGACTTCACCATCGGCGGCGAAGCCTTCAAGCATCGCTTCGCCACGGAGGTCCCCCACGTCTGGAGCGCCCACGTCACGCCGTCGCGGCTGGGCTTCGAGATCAAGCGTCTGCGCGCCACCGTCCGGCGCATGCTGGCGGAGGCCTGAGATTCGCGCACCCTCGCCTCACCCGGCGCGGTCGCCTTAGAATGCGCGGCTGACCTCGGATGTACGCTCATGACTCGACTCGCCCAGGCTCTCACCGACGCCGACACGCTGCTGCGCCGCGCCCTCGCCCATCTGCAGGGCGATCTCGACGCCGAGCAGATTCAACTCTACGACCTGGCCTTCAGCGCCGCCGAGCTCGCCGCCGCCCTTGAGGCGCTCGACGTCGCGCGGCACCATGCCGACGATGGCGCGCTGCTCGAAATGCTGGGGCAGACCTTCGCTGCCGAGGCGCTCGCCAACGTGGTGCAGCGGCTGGCCATTCGTCTGCCCGCCTACGGGCTGCAGCCGGCGGATCTGCCGGACGCCTGGAGCGCGCTGGTGGCGCCGTACCTCGCCCCCGATGCCCTGGAAGCGCTGGGCCGGGAGGTCCTGGCACGGCAAGGCGCGCTTCCCACGGTGGGTCTGGACGACGAGAAACAGCTCATGCGCCAGACCTTCCGGCAGTTCGCCACCGAGGTGGTGATGCCCCGGGCCGAGCACATCCATCGCCACGACACCCTGGTGCCGGACGCCATCCTCGAGCCGTTGAAGGCGATGGGCTGCTTCGGGCTCTCGGTGCCCGAGCGCTTCGGCGGCCTGAAGCCCGACGACCACGAGGACAGCCTGGGCATGGTCGTGGTGACGGAAGAGCTCTCCCGCGGCTCCCTGGGCGCGGCGGGGAGTCTCATCACCCGGCCGGAGATCATGGCCCGGGCTCTGCTCGAAGGCGGCAGCGAAGCCCAGAAGCGCCGCTGGCTTCCGGCGCTCGCCTCCGGCGAGGCGCTGTGCGCCATCTCCGTCACCGAGCCCGGCACCGGGTCGGACGTGGCGGCCGTGTCGCTGAAGGCCACCCGCACCGAGGGCGGCTGGCGACTCAACGGCGGCAAGACCTGGTGCACCTTCGCGGGCAAGGCCCACGCGCTGCTGGTGCTGGCGCGCACGGACCTGGAGGCCCGGCCGCTGCACCGGGGCCTGTCGCTGTTCATCGTCGAGAAGCCGAGCAGCGATGGCCACGACTTCGAGTTCCGTCAGCCCGGCGGCGGCACCGTCAGCGGGCGCGCCATCGCCACCCTGGGCTATCGCGGCATGCACTCCTACGAGATGTTCTACGACGACTTCTTCGTCCCCGCAGACGCGCTGGTGGGCGAGGCGGCCGGGGAAGGCCGGGGCTTCTACTACACCATGCGCGGCTTCATGGGCGGCCGGCTGCAGACCGCAGCCCGGGCCTGCGGGGTGATGCAGGCGGCGCTGGAGGCCGCGCTCGGCTACGGAGCCGACCGCCGGGTGTTCGACCGCCCGGTGGCGGCGTTCCCGCTGACCCTGGCGAAGTACGCGAGAATGGCCGCTCATCTGAACGCCTGCCGCCATTTCACCTACGCGGTGGCGCGGCTGATGGATCGCGACCAGGGACAGATGGAAGCGAGCCTGGTGAAGCTGATGGCGTGCAAGGCCGCGGAATGGGTGACGCGGGAAGCCATGCAGATTCACGGCGGCATGGGCTACGCCGAGGAAAGCGCCGTGAGCCGCTACTTCGCCGACGCCCGGGTGCTCTCCATCTTCGAGGGCGCCGAGGAGACCCTGGCCATACGGGTGGTGGGCAAGGCCCTGCTGGACCGGCGGTGATTCAGGGGCGCGCCCGCGCCGCGCGCGCCGGCAACGTCACCCGGAACTCGGCGCCCGCGCCCCGGCCGCCGCTCTGGGCCCTGATGCGCCCGCCGTGGAGCTCCACCAGCCCCTTCACCAGGGCCAGACCGAGGCCGAGACCGCCCGCGGGCCGCGACAGCTCCTGCTCCTCCTGCTGAAACGGCTCGAAGATCGTCTCGAGGAGGTCCGAACGGATGCCGACTCCGCTGTCACGGATGGCCACCACGCTCTCACCATCGCCGAGCCAGGCGCTGACGGTGATGGTGCCGGCGGGCCGCGTGTACTTGATGGCGTTGCCGATGAGGCTGCCGAACACCTGGGCCAGGCGGACCGGGTCGCCCAATACCCAGAGCGGCTCGGCGGGCAGATCCTGGCGCAGCTCGACCTCTTTCCGCTGCAACTCCGCGGCGTGCTCTTCGATCACCGACTCCAGGAGGATTCTCAGATCGAGCTCGCTGAGCTCGAGGCGGATCCCGCCCCGGGTCACCCGGGCGACATCCAGCAGGCCGTCGATCAGCCGGGCCATGTGAGCCGACTGACGCTCGAGAACCTCCTGAACTTTCGCCATGGTTGGATCGTCGTCCGAGTGGCGGAGCTTGAGCAGCTCCGCGGCGCTGCGGATGGCGGCCAGGGGGTTGCGCAGCTCGTGGCCGAGCATCGCGATGAACTGATCCTTGCGCTTGTTGGATTCCGCCAGCGCGGCGTGGGCTTCGCGGAGCGCGGCGGCGATCCGCTTCTGCTCGGTGATGTCGTGGGTGATGGCGGAGATGCCCACCACCCGCCCCGCTTCGTCCAGGATCGGCCCGAGGCTGATGGAGACGTCGCGCGCCGTGCCGTCCTTGCGCACGCGCACCGTTTCGAACTGATTCACGGCGTTGCAGCCCCGCACCGTCTCCAGGATTCCGGCCAGCTCGGACAGGCGCTCGGCCGGCACCAGCCGGGAGATCGGCTGGCCGATCATCTCGCGCGCCGTGTAGCCGAAGAGTTGCTCCGCACCCGGATTCCAGTCGGTGACGATGCCCTCCAGGGTGGTCGCCACCACTGAGGCGCCGGTGGAGCGCACGAGCGCCGCCAGGCGGCGGTGGCTCGCTTGGAGCGTCGCGTACTCGGTCGCCGAGTGGCGCTTGGGCATCAACGGGCGGACTGCGCGAGAAACGAGCCGCCGCCAGTGCAAGTTCCAGGCCGGGTCGAGGGGGCCGCCGACGCTAATCGCGCGGCCAGTGGCGTTTCAATGACGGGCAACGCTGGTGCCCGGGGCGGGACTCGAACCCGCATGGCCTTGCGGCCGAGGGATTTTAAGTCCCTTGTGTCTACCGGTTTCACCACCCGGGCGGCGGGTGCAAGATACCACAGGCCACCGCGCACCGGAGAAACCATGGAGACGCTCCACATCAACGCCGGGGACGGCAGCCGGCTGCGGCTCTACCGCTGGCTGCCTGCCGCCGCGCCCGTGGGCGCCGTGCAGATCGCCCACGGCATGGGCGAGCACGCGGCGCGCTACGACGCCACCGCGCGCGTGCTCACCGGCGCCGGCTACGCGGTGTTCGCCAACGACCACCGCGGTCACGGCCCCGATGCCGACCCGGCGCTGCTCGGCTACCTGGGCCCGGATGGCTGGAATCGGGTCATCGCCGATGCCGCCGACGTCACGGCGTGGATCCAGACGCAGCATCCGGGGCTGCCGCACGTGCTGCTCGGCCACAGCATGGGCGCCATGATCGCGCAGCAGTTCATCTACCGGCACGGCGCCCGTTTGGACGCGGTGGTGCTCTCCGGCTCGCCCGGGATGGCCGGGCCCGCCCGCGCCGGTCTGGCCCAGGCGCTGGCCTGCCTCGAGCGCTGGCGCCTGGGCGCGCAGGCCGAAAGTCCGTTGCTGCGCGCGCTCATCTTCGGCAGCGCCAACCGCGCCTTCGCCGGTCCGGGCAGCACGGGCTACGAGTGGCTGTCGCGGGATGCCGCCGCCGTGCGCGCGTACGTGGAGGATCCGCTGTGCGGGTTCGTGCTGCGCGCCGGCAGCCTCTGCGAGATGTTCGCCGGCGCGCGCGAGTCCGCGGACATGGAGAACGTGCTGCAGATTCCGAAGCCCCTGCCCGTCTACGTGTACTCCGGCAGCGACGATCCGGTGCACGACCGGGAGCGCAATCTCCAGCGGCTGCTGCGGCTCTATCGCCGCCACCTGGAGCGGGTGGACTATCGCCTCTATCCGGGAGGCCGTCACGAGATGCTGAACGAGATCAATCGCGACGAGGTGCTCCACGACCTGCTGGCGTGGCTGGACGACGTGCTGAGCCGCGCCGCCGCCCACCCGTCCGCCACGGCTCCTGCGCCGGGTTGAAACGTCGAACCCCGCCTGACGGCGGCGTTGTGGGGCGGGTCGGCTGCGTTTAGCATGGGCCGCTGGTCAGGTGCGGGTGGAACCATGAGCACGTTCAGGAAAGTCCTTGTCGCCATCGATCTCGATGAGCCGTCGGCACGCTACGTTCTGGAGAGCGCCCGCGAGCTCGTCCCGGGCGTACCGCTCACGGTGCTGCACGTGCTGGAACGCAGTCACTTCTACACCATGGGTGATCCCAGCTTCGCGCTGGTGGACGAGCTGCACACCCGCATCGTGGCGGAGGTCGAGGGCTACCTGGAGAAGCTCTGCCGGGACTACGACGTGGCGGAGCACCATCTTCTGGAGGGCCACCCGGCTACTCTCATCCAGCAATACGCCCACGACAACGACCACGACCTGATCGTGGTGGGCACACACGGCCGGCATGGCATTCGGCGTGTGCTGGGCTCCACCGCCAACGGGGTGCTCCACGGCACCCGCTGTCATGTGCTCGCGGTACGGGTGCCCGGCCCGGAGGTGGAGGTACGGCCACCGCGGGACAAGTACCGCCGCATTCTGGCCGCCGTGGACCTCACCGACGAATCGCATCAGGTGCTGGACGTGGCCCAGGTGCTCGGCGAACGCGAGCGCGCAGAGCTGAACGTGATTCACGTGATCAAGCCGTTCAATCACGCGTACGCCGGGGTCAACCCCGCGGCGTTCTCGGACGTCGGCTTCGACTTCGAGCGCGAAGCCGACCAGCAGGCCCGGGCGCACTTGAAGACGGTGGCCTTGAGCCGCGGATTGCCCCGCGACAACATGCTCGTGCGCCACGGCACCCCCGGAGTGGAAATTCAGACGGTGGTGGCGGAGCGCCAATGCGACCTGGTGGTGGTGGGCAGCCACGGCAAGCACGGGGTCGAGCTGCTGCTCGGCTCGGTGGCCAATGCCGTCATCCACGGCACCACCTGCGACGTGCTGGCGGTGCGGATCAGATAACGGCCCTACTCGTCGCTGTTGATCTCATCCAGCCGCCGCAGCAGCTCCGGATCGTTCTGCACCAGCACGGAGATGGACTGGAACTCCGCCACGGTCATGCCGGCGTCTTCCACCTTCTCCACCATCTTCTGCTGGGTTTCTTCCTGCAGCGTCTGGGCGCGGGTGATGTACTCCTGCTGAATGTCCTGAACGTCGGTGGCGGCGGTCACGAACTGCCGCAGCTTCTCATCGCTCACCTCCACCGGCGGGGACTCCGCTTCCGGAGGTAACGCCGCCGGGTCGGCCTCGGCGGCCTGCAGGCCCTGCACAGCCAGCGCGGCCACGGCGCCCAGCAGCGCCGACAGCCAGGTGTGCCTGCGGACTCGGATATTCATCGATTGCTCCTCGACCGGTGGTCGGCTTGCTGCCTGAAACTCGGTCGAGCAAGCGCCATGCCAGCCCCTACCGGCGCCGCGCCACGAAATACGCAAAGCCCCCCGCGGCGGGCCCTGATATCCTCGAACCGATGACCTGGACCACCGTCGCCATCGCCGCCTTCATTCTCCTGATCGCCGCGCCTTACGTGGCGAGCATCCGGCATCCCCAGCAGCGCCCGTTCGCCGCCTACCTCATCTTCATGACGGTGTTCTCCGTCACCGCCGTGGTGCTGTTCCTGCTCATCGGCTGGCTGGCCCACAGCACCGATCTCGCGGCGGCCCTGGGGGAGCTGGGCCTGGCGCTGGCGCTGCTGATCTTCGGGCTGCTTCCGGCCATCATCGTCGCCAGCTGGCAGGCGCGAAAGCCGCCCAGCCGGCGCCCGCCGCCGGATTAGCGGGCGCGGCGAGCAGCGGCTACTCGTCCTTCTCCACCCGGCCGCGCCGCTGCAGCCAGATGGCGCCGAGCCAGCACAGCGAGGCCCAGGCCGCGCCCGCCGTCCACCCTGCCAGCACGTCGGTGGGCCAGTGCACCCCCAGGTACACCCGGCTCACCCCCACCAGCACGGTCAGCAGCACCGCCACCCCGAGGAGAAAGGCCTTCAGGCGGTGATTGGGTTGCACCCGCGCCAGCAAGGCCCCCAGGGTGAGGTAGGTGACCGCGGACATCATGGAGTGGCCGCTGGGAAAGCTGGCCGAGTAGACGATGGATTCGTGGGGCACCAGATCCGGGCGCGGGCGGTCGAAGCCCGCCTTGAGCAGGGAGCTGAGCAGCACGCCGCTGACCACCGCGCCCAGCACGAACAGCGCCGCATGGCGCTTGCCCTGCATGAACAGAAAGACCACCACCACCGCGGTCAGGAACGCCAGCACCCCCACCCCACCCAGGGCCGTGAAGTCACGGCCAGCTTCCTCGAGCCAGCCGGGGCCCAGCGGGTCCGCGGCATCCCCCGGCGCGCGCATCATCAGCAGCACCGTCTCGTCGAAGTCCCGGGTCTCCCCTTCCAGCACCTCGTCGGCCAGCTCCACGAACCCCCAGATTCCCCCGGTGATGACGCCGATCAGCAACAGGGTGGGCAGTTCGAAACGGCCCGGCCACGCCATCAGGCGGCGGGTCAGACCGGGCCAGGATCGTTCCGCCAAGCGCTTCGCCTCCAGGGCAGCCGAGCCCCAACATGACAGCGCGGTGGCGCCGAATCAACCGGATTGCGGAAGCTTCATGCGCGCCCCCCGCCCGGGCCGCTATCAGGTAAGCCGAGCCGCCGCGGAGGACGCGCACGATGGAACTGGCGATGCTGGCCGTGATCGCGGTGCTGGTCTACGCCGTCGCCGCCTACCTGTGGCGCGACACGCCGGTGCAGCGCGTGCGCGCTCTGGGCGAGGAGCAGCCGGAGGCGCGAAGCGGACGGCTGCGGCGCAATTTCGAGGTGCTCACCGGCGCCCCCCTGCAATCCGCCAACCGTATCGAGATCCTCACCTGCGGCGACGAGCTGTTCCCCCGGCTGCTGGGGGATCTGCGGGCGGCCAGATCGCTGATCACTCTGCAGGTGTTCTGGTTCAAGCCCGGCAGTCTGGCCGACGAGCTGGCGGAGATTCTCCTGGACCGGGCCCGGGCGGGGGTCGAGGCGCTGGTGCTGCTGGATTACTTCGGCTCCAGCGGCCTGGACAAGGCCTACATCCGCCGGCTTCGCGACGGCGGCGTACAGGTACGCGTGTATCGGCCCGTCCACTGGCGCACACTCTACAAGGCGCCACACCGCTCCCACGTGCGGTCCCTGGTGGTGGACGGCCGCGTGGGCTACACCGGGGGATTCGGCATCGACGACCGCTGGCTTGGCGACGGTCGCAGCCCCGGACACTGGCGCGACACCCACGCGCGCATCGAGGGCCCGGTGGTGGACCAGCTGCAGGCGCCCTTCCTGGCCAACTGGGCGGAGAGCACCGGCGAGCTGCTGTACGGCGACGCGGTGCTGCAGGGGGGCGCCGCCGCCACGGGGGATCAGGAAGCCGCCATTCTCTATTGCTCCCCGTCGCTCGGAAGCACCAGCGCCGAGCGCTTCGTGGCGCTCATGCTGTTCGCGGCCCAGCAGAGCCTGTTCATCAGCAGCGCCTACTTCGTGCCGCCCCGAGGGCTCCGGCGCCTGCTCCGGGAGGCAGTCGCCCGCGGAGTCGACGTCCGTGTCCTGCACCCGGGCCGCAACACGGATCATACCTCCACCTGGTACGCGGCCCGCGCCTACTACGAGGAGCTGCTCGATGCCGGGGTGCGGATCTACGAGTACGAGCCCGCCATGATGCACGCGAAGACCCTGGTGGCCGACGGGCTCTGGTGCTCCGTGGGCTCGGTGAACTTCGACAACCGGTCCCTCAAGCTGAACGACGAGGTCACCCTGGTGGCACGGGACGAGGCCCTCGGGCGCAGCCTTCAGGAGCTGTTCCTGCGCGATCTCGAGTACAGCCGGGAGGTCCGGCTCGACCACTTCCGGCGCCGTCCCCGCCTCGAGCGCGCCCGGGACCGCGCATCGCTGCTGGGTGCGTCGCTGATGTGAAGGCTGGCCCTCAAATTGCTGGAGGACCCTCGGTCGGGCTGGATTGGGCGCCGACGGAAGTATGGAGGGCGCGCGTGTCAGAAGGTACCAGGCCGACGGCCATTCGTAGATTCGCCGCAAACGTGCTGCGGCGGTTTTCCCGGCATCGGGGCGCGGCGAAGGTGCTCTCTCACATCGAGCTGCGCACGGGGCGGCTGGAGCGGCGGCTGCTGGAGGAGCTGAATCCGCCGCTGAGCGAGGCCCTCAAGTACCTGCGCAGGCTGTCGTCGAACGCCGACGATGTGCCGGTGTTCCTGCTCTCCGCCGGGTGGCGATCCGGGTCGACGCTGCTGCAACGGATGATCATGGGACCAGGCGACGTGCTGCTCTGGGGCGAGCCCTGGAGCCGCTGCGAGCTCATCAGCCGACTTTCCGAATCGCTGCGGCCCATCGGCGACCGCTGGCCGTACCCCTCGACCCTGTACGCGGAAGACTTGGCCACGATGGACGTGCGCGCGAGCTGGGTCGCCAACCTGTTCCCGTCCCATACCGACCTCCTGGAGGCCCACCGGGCTCTGTTCCGCCGGCTCTACGCCACCCCGGCCGAGGCGGCCGGCTATCGGCGCTGGGGTATCAAGGGCGTTCGAGTCAACGCCGACGAAGCCGCCTACCTGCGGCTGCTGTTTCCCTCCGCCCGCATCGTGCTGCTGTTCCGGCATCCCCGCGACGCCTGGCTCTCCTACCGCAACGCGCGCTTCCAGTCGTTTCGCGAGTGGCCCGATTGGCCCGTGGAGACGGTGAGCGAGTTCACCCGCAACTGGGTCGAGCTCGCTCAGGGTTTCCTGGAGCACCACAAGGCGCTGAACGCCTTCCTGGTGAGCTACGAGTCCCTGCTCGGCGATGCCCACTGCCGCGAGCGCCTCGAAGCCTACCTCGGCCTGCCCCTGGATCGGCAAGCGCTGGAGCATCGGGTGGGGTCCACCACTGGCCATCAGCTCAGCGAGTACGAGGCGCGGAAGATTCAGACGATTGCCGGGCCGCTGCTGGAAGAGCTGGGGTACACCAGGTCCAACGGCTCGGCGACGCCCTGCGCCGAGATCAGCACGGAGAGCGGATAGCTCGAGGGGGACACGGGCTCAGGGTGTCCGAGGAACCCCGTCGTCCTCTCAGACTCCCGTCAACCGGTCCGGCGTTGCGAGGTCAACCACGCGAGTATCAGAATTCCGGCCGTGGCGGAACACAGTGAGCCGGAGAGAATCCCCAGCTTGGCGGCGTTGAACGTCGCCGGGGCGTAGGCGATCCCGGCAATGAACAGCGACATGGTGAAGCCGATTCCGGTCAGGAGTGCGCCTGCCGCCAGTAGTCGCCAACTCAGTCCGGGCGGGCGGCTCGCAACACCGATGCGGACGGCGAGCCAGCTGAACGTCAGGACCCCTATCGGCTTTCCGAGCACCAGCCCTCCGATGACCGCTAGCACAACCGGCTGTCGGAAGTCAGCCCCGGAGACTACGACGCCAGCATTCGCGAGGGCAAAGATCGGCACCACCGCGAACCCCACCCACGGGTGCAGCGCCGTTTCCAGCCGTTCCTCCGGCGACAGCGTCTCCGTCGCCGCAATCGCGGCGCGCCGGAGGTCGTCGCGATCCGTTGTGTCCCCGCTCCAATGGTCACCTCTCGGATACGACAGCACGCGGGCGAGAATGGAGTGCAGACGCCGGTCGCTGACCCACCCGCGGGTCGAAGCCATCAAACCGAAGACGATGCCCGTGAGGGTCGGATGAATGCCCGAGGCGTCCAGGCAGAACCAGATTGCAGCGCCAAGCAGAAGGTACACCGCAGCGCTCCTGACCCCGATACGCGCGGCGCCGGCGACCGCCGCGACGCCCAGCAGCGCGAAGGCCAGCGCGGTCCAGTTCAGCGGATCGCCGTAGCCGACCGCGGCAACGATCAGAATCGCCCCCACGTCGTCGAAAATCGCCAAGGACAGGAGAAACAGGTGCAGGCCCGGCGGGACACGGGAGCCGAGCAGCGTGAGACTGCCGACGACGAACGCCGTATCAGTGGCCACCACGGTTCCCCAACCGCTCATCCCAGGTTGGCCATTCAGCAGCAGCAGATAAAGACCCGCCGGCACGATCATGCCGCCGAGTGCGCCGGCAAGGGATAGCGCCGCCACGTGCAGGTTACGCAATTCACCCAGCGAGAATGAACGCTTGAGCTCGAGAGCAACCGCCAGGAAAAACAGCGTCATCAGGCCCTCATTGATCCAGTACCGCAGGGAACGGCTGAAATCCAACGAGCCGAAGTGCAGACCGACGGGCGTATCCCAGAATGCCAGAAACGGCGCGGACCATGCCGAGTTCGAAACGATCAGGGCGGCACAGGCCGCCAGAAGCAACATGCCACCAGTCGCGGCCTTGATTTTCAGAAATCGCGCGAACGGTCCCGTGAAGCGGTCCGCCATCTCGGGCGGAAGATTTGCTTCGTCGTCGTCATTCATCCCTGTAGCATGGCACGAGCACCGATGGCCGCGCCTCTCGGGAGAACCATCGGTGGCCGCATACTGCCTTGCCACACAGACCGCCTGCATCTCCATGCTTACTTGATAAGGAATCAGCATCGTGAGCAATAATCAGATCTTCGGCATCGTTCTACTGCTGACAGGCGCCATCCTCGTGTATTTCGGATACCAGGCTTCCCAAAGCCTTGGCGAACAGGTACACGAAACGTTTACCGGCCGCTTTACCGACTCGACCACTTGGTACTTCATTTTCGGTGCGGTGGCGGCCGTGGCTGGACTAGGACT
>JAWLGU010000081.1:0-19201 GCA_041690675.1 Pseudomonadales bacterium
CGCGGGCAGCGGGATGATGCCTCTGGCGGCCGCGGAGCACAGCGGAACGGCCGTCGAAGAGGCGCTGATCGCCTTCGCGCTGCTGTCGCTGTCGGTAGCGATGGTCTTGGTGGCGGGTCTGGTGTTGTGGGGCCTCCGTCGACGCGACCTTGCGGCGCCGGACCGCTGAAGCCGTCGCCGTAGCCGCCGATTAACTCGAGGTATCATTGCGGGGGACGACCGGCGACCGTCACGCGGGTCTACCAGAACCACACCATCGACTCCACGCGCTGGCGCGGCTTCGAGCCGCGGACCGGAGACGTCATCGTCACCACCTCGTACAAGTCCGGCACCACGTGGACGCTGGGTGTGCTCTACCAGATGCTCGCCCTGAAAGAGGGACTGACACCGCCACCCATGGACTACTGGATCGACGCCCGCATGTTTCCCGTCGATCTCGAAACGCAGCTCGCCGAGCTGGCCGCCGTGCCGCACCGCCGGGTGCTCAAGTCCCACCTCGCTGCGGACGGATTGCCCGTCTGGCCGGAGGTGCGCTACGTGGTGGTCGGCGCGATGCCCGCGACGTATTCATGTCCCTGATCAACGGCGATATCCACGAGCTGTGGCGGGGCTGGATGACCCGCGGCTGGTTCGACTGGGAGTCCGAGGGCTACCCGTGGTGGGGCAACCTGCACCACGTCGGGAGCTGGTGGCCGCTGCGCCACGAGCCCAACGTGATGTTCCTGCACTTCAACGACCTGAAGGCAGACCTGCCCGGCCAGGTGCGACGCCTGGCCGACTTCGTCGGCGTCGGGCTCACGGACGACGAAGTGGATCGGATCGTCACAGCCAGCTCCATCGAGGCCATGCGCCAGCAGGCCATCGATGCCGGCGACCCACTCGCCGGATTCTTCCGTGACGGCGCCCGCGGCTTCTTCTACCAGGGCACGAACCAGCGCTGGCGCGATGTGCTGAGCGGCGAGGAGCTCGAGCTCTACGAAGCCGCCAAGGCGCGGGTCCTGTCGCCCGACTGCGCCGGATGGTTGGAGCGGGGCGGCCCGGTGTCGTGACCCCGGCGGGGGGGATTCTCGGCGAACCCGCGACAAACGTGACCGTTCTCGGCGATCAGGTCGTCTGCGCCTGCAGCGCCCGCCGCAGGCCACCGAAGCGCTTGCGGTACTGGGCCGGGGTCAGCCCGACCCGGCGGCGGAACAGGCGTCCGAAGAAGCTCGCGTCCTCGTAGCCCACGGCCTCGGCGATGGCCTCCACCGGCTCGCGGCCGGTTTCCAGCATGTGCTTGGCTTCCTCGAGCCGCAGGGTGTGGACGTACTCCATGGGCGCCATGCCGGTGGCCTGCTTGAAGCGCCGGTTGAAGCTGCGCTCCGAAAGGCCCGAACGCTGGATCATCGCCTGCACCGGCGCTGCGGTCTCGTAGTTGCGCGCAATCCAGCCCTGGCAGTCGCCGATGACGCCGTCGCCGCGCTGGCGGCCGCCGGTGAGCCGGGCGAACGGGCGCTGGCCGAACTCGTGCCAGTCGATGAGCAACAGCCGCGCCACCTGCATGGCCTCGTCCACCGAGGCGAAGCGCGCGACCAGGTAAAGGGCCAGGTCGTGCCAACTCGTGCCGCCGCCGGCCATGACGATGCGGCCGCCGTCGGTCTGTACCAGGGCGCGGTCTCTGTGCACGCGCACGCCCGGATAGCATGCCAGTCGGTCGCAGTAGAGCCAGTGGGTGGTGGCGTCCCGGCCCTGGAGCAGGCCGGCCTCGGCGAGCAACACGGCGCCGGAGCATACGGTCACGAGGGTGGTGTCCGCGGCGTAGCAGCGGTGCAGCCAGGCCACCTCGGTATCGAAGCGCCCTTCCAGGGGCTCGTCCGGAGCGAACGCCACCTCGGGGATGCAGACGATGTCGGGCGGGTCGCCGAGCGCCGCGTCGGGGTTGAGCCAGATGCCGTTGTTCACGCGCATGGGTTCGGCGCGGGCCGACACCACCCGGGGCTCGAACACCGGCTCGGCCTCCCGGCCTTCCACCAGCATGCGCCAGTCCCGGCCGGCACAGGCGAAGACGTCGAGCATGCCGTAGAGCACCGAGGCCGACACCTCGGGCACGGCCAGCAGGTCCACCGTCACTTTGCGTCGGAGCATGGCAGAAATGAACGGATCGTGTCGGGATCGACCTTAACGCGATCGCCCGGCGAGGGGTAGCTTACGCGCCTCTCGGAACCACACGGAGATCACCAATGAGCACCATCGCGAGCGCGATCGCGCAGCCCGACGCCGCCGCCATGGAGGCGTTCGAGGCGCGTATCACCCGTGCCCTCAACGAGGCCGGCATGCTGCTGATGACCTCCATCGGCCATCGCACCGGACTCTTCGACAGCCTGGCCGACGGCGCGCCGGTCTCCAGCGTCGCCCTCGCCGAGCGTACGGGCCTCGCCGAGCGTTACCTGCGCGAGTGGCTCGGCGCCATGACCGCCGCCGGCATCGTCGACCTGGATCCCGGTGCCGGCACCTACCGGCTGCCGGCCGAGCATGCGGCTCTGCTGTCGAGCCGGGGTGACGTCAACATGGCGGTGTACGCGCAGTACATCGCGCAGCTCGCCCAGGTCGAGGAGGACATCGTGCGCTGCTTTCGCGAGGGCGGCGGGGTGCCCTACGAGCGCTATCACCGGTTTCACGAGGTCATGGCCGAGGACAGCGGCCAGACCGTGGTGCCGGCCCTCTTCGATGCCATCCTGCCCCTGGTGCCGGAGCTCGTGACGAGGCTGACCTCGGGCATCCGGGTGCTCGATGCCGGCTGCGGCCGCGGCAAGGCACTGCTCACCATGGCCGCGCGATTCCCCCGGAGCGACTTCGTCGGCTATGACCTCTCGGAAGAAGCAGTGGCCTTCGGGCAGGCACTGGCGGCGGAGCGAGGACTCACCAACGTGCGCTTCGAGGCGCGGGATCTGAGCGATTACGACGAGACCGCCGAGCCCGAGGCGTTCGACTTCGTCACCACGTTCGACGCCATCCACGATCAGGCGAAGCCGCTCGCGCTGCTGCGCGGCATCCGCCGGTCGCTCGCGCCCGGCGGTGTCTACCTGGCTCAGGACATCCACGGCAGCAGCCACCACCACCTGGATCGCGAGCATCCCATGGGCGCGTTCCTGTACGCCGTCTCCACCATGCACTGCATGACCGTGTCGCTGGCTCAGGGCGGCGAGGGGCTCGGCACCATGTGGGGCCGGGAGAAGGCGCGGGAGTACTTCGATCGCGCCGGTTTCGGCAGCATCGAGGTGCATCAGCTGCCCCACGACGTGCAGAACGACTACTGGGTGCTGCGGCCTTAGCGGTCAGTCGCCGCGCATCAGCGCCGCCTCCAGCGCCGCGTAGTCCGGGTAGCCGAAGCGCGCGGTGATGTGCTCCGCCCAGAGCGCGTCCATCTCGGCGGCCAGGTCTTCGGTGAGCTCGGTGCGGTGGGAGCCCACCTTGCCCACACGCACCTTGGCCGAGTCGCTGCCCGGCGGCAGGCCGCAGCGGCGCTCGCTCAGGGTGCGCATGCCGAGGTCGTCGAACTTGTCCTTGTGCGCCAGCATGAACTCGAGCGACGAATGGCGCAGGGTGAGATCGAGCAGCGCGTCGTCGAGGGCAATGCCGCTGTGGGCGGCGACCCGGCGGACCGTGTCCTCGGGATCGCGCTGCATGTGCTCGTAGGAGAGCAGGAGCACCGCCGGGTCGTGGCGCACCCCCCACCAGGAGGCCAGGTGCGCCCAGAAGGAGGTTCTCGCGGACGGCTGCATGTATCCTTCCCGCGCGAACTCGGCGAGAGTGACGGTGCCGGGCTCGATGAACCAACCCTCCATGAAGCGGAACGCCGACACCAGCGCGTCCTTCGGATCCCGGATGGAGACGATGTAGCGGCCGCCCTTCGGCACCGCGTCCCAGCCGAGATGGCTCTTGAACCCCCGCGGGTTCGCCTTCTGCTCGGCGTCCAGGTCGTGGCCCAGCGCCGCAGCGGTCTCGATCCAGGGCACCACGGCCGAGATGTCGTCGAAGTCGGTATCACCCCGGGTGCGCAGGGTGTGGAAGATCTGCTGCAGCCAGGTGGTCCCGCACTTGCCGAAGGGCGCGATGATCACGTCGCTCGGCCGCGGCCGGAACGCGAGGCCGCGGCCGATCTCCTCGGAATGCAGCATGCGGGCCTGCAGGGCGCGCATCTCCGCCATGGTGGTGGCGCGGGGGGTGTACGACACGATCAGCGTTCCAGCAGCGGCTGATAGCGGTCCAGCACCTTCCACACCTCGTCACGCCCGGCCGGCGGCAAGGGCAGAATGGCCCGGCTGATCCTCGCCTGCCGATAACGCTCGAGGGTGCCGGCATCCGGGCGGGCGCCGAACACGCTGACGCTCAGGGTGTCCATGGCGCGGCCGTGCTGCTCCGCCACGCGCGCGAGCCGCTGCATGCTCGCCGCCGCGTCGAAGCCGCCGCGCGCTCGCGGCAGCCAGCCATCGCAGAAGCGCACCACCCGCCGCAGCGTGTGGTCCGACTCGCCGCCGAGCAGGATCGGCGGGTACGGCTGCTGTGCCGGCTTCGGGTAGGCGAGGCTCTCGGAGAACCGCACGAACTTGCCGTCGAAGCCCGCCGCGTCCTCGGTCCACAGCCGCTGCATCGCCCGCACCTGTTCCTCCATGCGCTGAAACCGGGTGCGGTAGTCGGTGCCGTGATGCGCCATCTCCTCCTTGTTCCAGCCGCCGCCGATGCCGAAGACGAAGCGACCGCCGGAGAGGCGATCGAGGCTCGCCACCAGCTTGGCGGTGACCAGGGTGTCCCGCTGCGGCAGCAGGCAGATGCCCGTGCCGACCTTCAGGGTGGTGGTGGCCCGGGCGGCGAAGGAGAGCGCCACGAACGGGTCGTAGGTGTGCGAGTACTCCTGCGGAAGCTCCCCGCCGCCGGGCCACGGCGTCTCCCGGGAGGTGGGAATGTGGGTGTGCTCCGGCACGAACAGCGACTCGTAGCCGCGCCGTTCCAGCTCCGCCGCCAGCTCGTCGGGACGCACGGCGTAGTCGGTGGCGAAGATCAGGGCGCCGATGTGCATGGGGTGCCTCGGTATCGTCGGGAGCGGGTCGTTGAGAGCATACTGGAGCCCGCGGGATGCGTCAGCCCGAGCGGCCGCGCGCCGACGGCGTACGCGCATCCGAATCACACCCAGCGCAAGGAAGTAGCCGTGGTTCGAAACACCAAGATCGTCGCCACCCTGGGCCCCGCCAGCGACGGGCAGATCGAGCGCCTGGTGTCGGAAGGGGTGGCGGTCTTCCGCCTCAACTTCTCCCACGGAAGCCACCAGGAGCACGGCGAGCGGGTGCAGCGGATCCGCGCCGCGGCGTCCCACCTCGGCACGTTCGTGGCGGTCATGGCCGACCTGCAGGGCCCGAAGATCCGCATTCGCGGATTCCAGGGCACGGACGCCGTCGAGCTCACCCAGGGCGCGCCGTTCACCATCGATTGCACCCTCGGTGAACGGGAGGGGACGTCCGAGCGGGTGGGCACAAGCTATCAGACCCTGGCGGACGAGGTGGAGCCGGGCGATGTGCTGGTGCTGGGAGACGGGCTCCTCGAGCTGGAGGTGACGGCGGTGGAGGGGCGCCAGGTTCACTGCCGCGTGCTCACGGGCGGCACGCTCGGATCGGGGAAAGGCATCAACAAGCGTGGCGGCGGCCTCTCCGCCAAGGCGCTGACCGAGAAGGATCGCGAAGACCTGGCGTTCGCCTGCGAGCAGGACGTGGATTACATCGCCGTCTCCTTCCCCGCCTCCGCCGACGACATGAACCAGGCCCGGCAGCTCATCGCCAGCCACGGCGCCAACTGCGGGCTGGTGGCCAAGCTGGAGCGGGCCGAGGCGGTCACCAACCCGAAGGTGCTCGATGCCATCATCATGGCCTCGGACGCGGTGATGGTGGCGCGCGGCGACCTGGGCGTGGAGGTGGGCGACGCGCCGCTCATGGGCCTGCAGAAGCTCATCATCAACCGGGCACGGGCCCTGAATCGCGCCGTCATCACCGCGACCCAGATGATGGAGTCCATGATCACCAACGCCCGGCCCACCCGGGCCGAGGTCATGGACGTGGCCAACGCGGTGGTGGACGGCACCGATGCGGTGATGCTCTCGGCGGAGACCGCCGTGGGCCGCTACCCGGTGGCGACGGTGGCGGCCATGGCGCGCATCATCGAAGGCGCCGAAGCGACGGCCCAGTACACCAACGCGCCCATCGACGGCTTTCGCGGCTCCGCCATCGACGAGTCGGTGGCCATGGCCGCCATGACCGTGGCCAACACCCTGACCGGGGTGCGCGCGGTGGCCTGCCTCACCGCCAGCGGCAACACGCCCAAGCTCATGTCGCGCCGCCGGTCGCGGATGCCCATCTACGCGCTGGCCAACGACCACCGCACCCTCGCCCGGGTGGCGCTGTTCCGCGGCGTGCATCCCGCGTTCTTCGAAACCTACGACGCCGACTACGCCCGGGTGGACCAGGCGGCGGTGGACTGGCTGAAGCACGCGGGCGTGGTCACCACCGGGGACCGGGTGATCGTCGCCAAGGGCGACCGCCGGCACCTGCCTGGCGGCACCAACACCCTGAAGGTGCTGGAGGTGTCCTGACTGCCGCGGTCAGGGTCCGCGGGGCGCCAGAACCGGCGCCGCCAGCGGATTCCCCCGGTCATCGAAGAAGGGGGTGACTCTGTAGCCGCCGCCGAGCCGCGCCGCGGCCACGTGCCAGAGCAACGCGGCAGCCGTCGGAATCGGAAACTGCCGCGTCGGCTTGGGCTCGCCTTTGGCGAACCCGGTGAACACGCGCATCCGCGGCGGTCCGAACGACGCCTCCAGCGCCTCCGCGCCGCCGAGACAACTGTGCAGCAGCCCCACGAAGGCAAGCTTCGGGTTGGCCGGCGTGTTGCCGATGGGCGCGTTGCAGCAGGCGGCGTACCAGCGCAACGGCCCCCTGGGGGTCACCCGAACACAGGCGAGGTGCTCCCGGCCCTGGCTGAAGGTGACGAACCGCGGCCCCGTCTGGACGATGTCCGACCCGCCCCGCGCGTCCAGAACCTCGTCGGCGCGACCGAGATACTCGGCAAACGCCTGGCAGTCGTCGCAGTAGCAGATCACGCGGTTCGCCCAGGCGGCCCCGTCCAGGGTTCCCGCCAGGGCGCCGCAGGTGCAGCGAACGGGATGAGGGTCAGGCATGGCACTGGTCTCCCTCGGTCACGAGTCGACAGCATACACCCGTCGCCGCAGGGAACCCGCCCGCGCTCGCTGCGCCGCGGCGAATCACGCATACTCGCGGGCGGCGCAACCACCGGAGAATGCCCGATGCTCACCTGGCAGATTGGCGACGTCGCCGTCACCCGCATCCTCGAGTTGGAGATCCCCGTTCCCTACGATCCCCGCTCGGGCTTCCTGAAGGAGGCGACCCCGGAGGCATTGCGCGGCATACCGTGGCTGCACCCGCACTTCGTGACCGAAGACGGTGCCCTCAAGCTGTCGATCCACGCACTGCTGGTGCGTGCGCCCGGCGTGAATCTGCTGGTGGATACCTGCGTCGGCAACGACAAGCCGCGGGCGCTGATCGGCGGGCAGACGCTGCAGACGGAGTTCCTTCAGAGCCTCGAGGCCGTGGGCTGCCCGCGGGAATCCGTAGACACGGTGGTGTGCACCCACCTGCACGTGGACCACGTGGGCTGGAACACCATGCTGCAGAACGGCGAGTGGGTTCCCACCTTCCCCAACGCACGCTACCTGATCGGCCGCCGGGAGTACGAGCACTGGTGCCGCGAGGGTGACGACGACCAGCAGGCGATCCTGGGCGACTCCGTGCAGCCCGTTTTCGATCACGGGCTCGCCACCCTGGTGGAGATGAACCACCGCATCAGCGACGAGATCCGCCTCACCCCGACCCCGGGACACACGCCGGGGCACGTGAGCGTGCTGATCGAATCCAAGGGCGAGCGGGCGATGATCACCGGCGACATGCTGCACCACCCCTGCCAGTTCGCCCACCCGCACTGGTCGCCGGCGTTCGACTCGGACCCGGTGGCCGGGGCCCACATGCGCCGGGCGGTGATGGAAGGGGTGGCCGATGCGCCGGTGCTGGTCATCGGCACCCACTTCGCCGCGCCCACCGCCGGGCATGTCCGCCGCGACGGCGAGGCGTTCAGGTTCGACGTGGGGTGATCGGGCGCCCTCGTCCGTCGGCTCTGCGTGCGATGAGAAAAATGGTCGTGACCTTGGATGGGCCCGGCGACCACTGGTAGTCGATGGTGAATCCGGCCTCGTTCATTTCCTGCGTCAGCTCCCTCATGCTGAACGTCTTCAGCAGGGGCATCAAACCCAGAAGCTGGCCGACGGGCGCTACGTACTTGAGCACTCGCAGGGAATCGCCGAGGCACACGGTGCTCGTCACGAACACGCCGCCCGGTTCGAGCAGGGCGTAGACCTTGCGGATGACCGCCTGCCGGTCCGCCAGCAGGTGCAGGACGTTCAGCCCCAGCACGGCATCGAACGTCCGGCCTGGCGTAAAGTCGTCGATGGCCGCGGTTTCGAAGGTGATGTTGCGGATGTCCCGTGCCTGGGCTTTGGCGCGGGCGATCTCGATCATCTTCGAGGAGAAGTCGATGGCCAGAATGTGCTTCACCCAGCGTGCGTGAGCGATGGCCGTGGAGCCAGTGCCGCAGCCGAACTCGAGCACCTCCATCGTTGGCGTCAGATACTCGCGGGTGATCTGCAGCTTCTTCTGATAGACGGCCTCGTTGGCGACCGGCCGCTTGGAATACCCCTCAGCATGCCTGTCCCAGAACCTCGCCGAGTCGCCCACGTGTACCTCCGCCTGCGGCGCCGCCACTGAACGCGCACCCAATCAATAGACCATCTCGGGTAACGGCGCAACCGGCGGCTCGCCTCGCTGCCGCGTCGGCTCCCAGGTTCAAAATGACTTATGATCCGAAAGCGGAGGGTCCAGGCGCGAAGGGGAGGGGATGAGACGGTATCGAAGTACCTGGCGCACCAGGTGCGGGGCTGGTGTGCTTGCAGTGATTCTGCTGCCGTGCGGCCCGGCCGGTGCCGCAGCGGATGACCGGGTGGCGGAGCGGACGGTACAGGGGGCAGAGCTGACGGACCTGGCGCTCACCGTCGCGGCCGCGGCGGAGCGCGAAGGGCTCGCCGACGCCGAGCTGATCGGGGCCCTGGACGGCATTCCCATGCACCGCATCGTGGTGCCCGTGATCGAGCACGACGCGGCGGGCGTTCGCCTCGACGGCGTGGTGGACGAGTCAGTGTGGCAGACCATCGCGCCGCATGACCGCATGCTGGTTGCCGTGCCCGCCACAGCGCGGCCGGGCCGTTACCCCACCGACGTTCGTCTGCTCGCCACCGAGCGTGGCCTGTACGTGGGCGCGATCCTCTATCAGGACCCGGCGACCCTGGTCACGCGTCGCGCGGTGCGCGATCTGCAGATGGATCGCGACACCTTCGGCATCACCCTCGATACCACCGGGGAAGGTAAGTTCGCCTACTGGTTCACCCTCGCCCTCGGCGACTCGGTGCAGGACGGCAAGGTGCTGCCGGAGCGCAACTATTCCACCGATTGGGACGGGCGGTGGATCGGCCGCACGGCGCGGCGCGACGACGGCTGGAGCGCCGAGGCGTACTTTCCCTGGTCGATGATGAACCTGCCGCCGGTGGAGGGTCCGCGCACCGTCGGCTTCGCCATCGGCCGCCAGGTCTCCCATGAGAATGCCCGCTATCAGTGGCCCGGCCACGCCTACTCGTCGCCACAGTTCGTGACCGCGCTGAACCTCATGGTGGTGGAGGGCGTGGCGCCGCGCAAGGAGCTGTCGCTGATCCCGTTCACCGCGTACACGGCGGATCGGGCCCATGACGACGACGAGATGCGGGTGGGCGCGGATCTGACCTGGAAGCCCTCGCCGGCGGCCGAGTTCGCGGCGACGGTGCGTCCCGACTTCGGTTCCGTGGAAGCCGACGACGTGGTGCTGAACCTGAGCGCTCAGGAGACGTTCTTTCCGGAGAAGCGCCTGTTCTTCCTGGAAGGCAGCGAGGTATTCGAGACCAGCACGCGAGCCTCCCCGGGCAATCAGCTCCGGCTCACCACCAACGAGAACTACGCCACCACCTCGCGTCGGGTGTTCATGAACACCTATCAGCCGGCGCCGGTTTCGCTCTTCAACACCCGGCGTATCGGAGGCACCCCGACACAGATGGACGTGCCGGATGGCGTGACGCCGCTGCGCGGCGAGCTTGCGCTGCCGACCGATCTGCTGGGCGCGCTGAAGATGACGGGGAGCGCCGCGCCGCTGCGCTATGGCGTGCTCGCTGCGCTGGAGGAAGACGTCGAGCTGCGCGGCGTCGACAGCGCCGGCAACGACGTGAAGATCAGAGCCGACGGCCGCGAATTCGGCGCCGCGCGCATGGTCTACGAGCACGTCGGCGATTCGCGCGCCTCGCTCGGCTACCTGGGCACCCTCGTCCGTGGCCCCATCTTCGATGCCTATGCGCACGGCATCGACGGCAAGTTCACCAGCGCCGGCGGCAAGTGGATCGCCGAGAGTCTCTTGATCGCGACGGACCGCGACGACGTGCGGGGCAATGCCGCCCAGATCGACGTGCAGTATGCCGCCGACAGCCGCTATCAGCATCGTGTGTCGCTCGACTGGTTCGACGAGGACGTGGACTTCAACGACCTGGGCTTCCTGCAGCGCAACGACTACCGCGGCGCCCAGTACACGCTGCTCTACGCCCGGCCGAACACCGGTGGGGCCGTCACCGACATCCGGGGCACCGTCATCGTCAAGGCCAAGCAGAGTGTCAGCGAGCACCATCTGGTGGACAGTGGCGTGTTCTGGCGCAACTCGATGGTTCTGCCGGGACGCAATACCCTGCGAACCGGCATCGGCTTTCGACCGGCGGCTTACGAAGACCGCGACAGCCGCGGCAACGGCGCCTATCGCACGGATGATCGGATCTGGAGCGAGCTGCTGCTGGCCACCAGCGCCAGCCGCCCCATGGCGTGGTCGTTGAACCTGGGCGCGGAGCAGGAGAACCTCGGGGACTGGACGTACCTCTTCGGCGGCGGGTTCACCTGGCGGGCCGGTGAGGGCCTGTCGCTGGACTTCGACCTCGGCTACCGGGACCGCGGCGGCTGGATGGTCTATCAGGGCGGACGCAACTTCGGCCGCTTCGAGGCCGATGAGCTCTCGTCGAAGCTGAAGTTCAACTGGTTCGTCACGGCCGCCCACCAGCTCGGCCTGACCATGCAGTGGGTGGGCGCGCGGGCCCGGGAGCGAGGATTCTTCGCAGTGCCCTCAGGCGATGGCCGCCTGGTGCCGGCGGCGCCCACCCGGCCGGATCACGACTTCACGGTGAGCCTGTTCACGGTGCAGGCGCGCTACCGCTGGGAGATCGCGCCGCTGACCGACCTGTACGTGGTGTACAACCGCAGCAACACCCTGCCGAATCAGGTGGATGCCGGCTTCGGCGACCTGCTGCGGGACGTCTACCGCGACCCCATCATCGACAGCTTCGTGGTGAAGCTGCGCTGGCGGTTCGGTAACTGACAGGATCGCGTGGCGGGGCAGCCGTGCTCCGTCAGTAACGCTCGATCAACGTGCCGGTGCCGAGGCCGCCGCCGCAGCACATGCTGATGAGGCCGTAGCGCCCCCGCGTGCGCTCCAGCTCGTGCACCACCTTGGTGGTGAGGAAGCAGCCGGTCGCGCCCAGCGGGTGTCCCAGCGCGATGGCGCCGCCGTTCGGGTTAACCTTGGCGAGATCGGCGCCCACGGTCTTGGCCCACGCCAGCACCACCGCCGCGAAGGCTTCGTTGATCTCGAAGACGTCGATGTCGCCGATGGAGAGCCCCGTCTCCTGCAGCAGGCGCTCGGTGGCGGGTATGGGACCTTCCAGCATGATCACCGGATCGCACCCGACGAGGGTCGCCGCCTTCACCTCGGCGAGGGGCTCGAGCCCCAGGCTCGCGGCCTTGGCGTCGCTCATGATCAGCACCGCGGAGGCGCCGTCGGCGATCTGCGACGACGAGCCGGCGGTGTGAATGCCGTTCTCCCGCGCCACCGGCTTCAGGTTGGCGAGGGCGTCCAGGCTCGTCTCCCGCGGTACCTCGTCGGTATCGAACAGCACCGTGGCGTCCGTGCGCTTTCCCGCTTCGTCGAACACGGGCACCTCGAGGGGGAGGATCTGCGAGGCGAAGCGTCCGTCCTGGATGGCGCGGGCGGCCCGCAGCTGGGACTCGAGGCCGAGGCCGTCGGTGTCGCTGCGGGTGATCTGGTATTTCTCCGCCAGCCGCTCGGCGCCTTCGAACTGGCTCGTGAACTCGTAGTGCTCGAAGTAGCTGCGCGACACCGGTTTGCCGAGCTCGGGCTTCAAGCCGACGGAATCCGAGCCGATGGGCAGCCGCGTCATGTTCTCCACCCCGCAGGCGATCACGACGTCCGCCATGCCGGAGCGCACGAGGCTGGTGGCGAGGGTCACCGCCTCCTGGGACGAGCCGCACTGGGAGTCGATGGTGATGGCGGGGGTCTCCTGGGCGCCGCCGTGGGCCAGCCACGCCGTGCGGGTCACGTTCATCCCCTGGGCGCCGAGCTTGTTGATGCAGCCGCCCACTACCTGATCCACCACCCCGGGCTCGAGCCCCTGACGCGCCAGCAGCCCCATCAGCACCTGGCCCAGCACGTCGGTGGGGTGAACGAGCCCCAGGGTGCCGTTGCGTTTGCCAATGGCGGAGCGGACTGCGTCGACGATGACGGCCTGGGGCATGGTGACCTCGCTGCAATTGCTGGGGCGTGGACTATACCGCAACGGCGGGGGTCAGGTCCGCAGGTCGCCCGCGGCATCCAGATCCTGGCGGATCGAGCGGGCGGCCAGCAGAAAGTGCGCGCCGGCCCAGAAGTAGACGCCCGTGCTGAGGAGCACCGCGTAGCGCAGCGACTCCCCGCCGGCGACGCCGCGGAGCAGGTCGCTCGTCACCCCCACCAGAAATGGCCCGAAACCGAGGCCGATGATGTTGAGGATGAACAGCAGCAGCGCCGAGGCCAGCGCGCGCATGCGCATGGGAGCGAGGTTCTGGATGGTGCCGAAGGCGGGCCCGAGCCAGAGCGAGTTCAGCAGGTAGGGGGTGATGAGAATGCCGATGGTCAGGTACGGCTGATTCAGCAGCAGCGCGATGAAGAAGAACGGGAAGGCGACGAGCACGCCGGCCGCCGGGAGCCAGGCGTACACCCGCCGGTCGCGCCCGGCCAGCCGGTCGGCGATCGCGCCGCCGAGGAACGTGCCGGCCGCGCTGGCCACCCCGAGCACCAGGCCGAAGTAGGTCGCCGTCTCGCCGACGCCGAGCCCGTGGGTGCGGATGAAGAAGGCGGGCAGCCACTGCCCCAGTCCGTAGCCGACGAAGGAGGTGAGCGCGCCGCCCATGGCCATGTGCACCAGGGTGCGATTGCGCAGCAGGGTGCGCAGGGTGGCGACCAGGGGCGGCTGGCCCTCCGCCGTGGCCCGGGTATCGGACATGCCGCGAATCGGCTCCCGCACCGTCAGCTTCAGCGCCACGGCCAGCAGGATGCCGGGCAGGCCCACCAGGAAGAATGCCATGCGCCAGCCGTAGAACTCGGCAATCCAGCCGCCGGCGAGCAGCCCGAGAATGCTGCCGAGGGGGATGCCGAGGGCATAGATGGACAGCGCCGAGGCGCGCTTGTCCGGCGGAAAGTAGTCGGCGATCAGCGAGTGGGCCGGCGGCGAGCAGCCGGCTTCCCCCACGCCCACGCCGATGCGCGCGGCCAGCATCTGCGCGAAGTTCTGCGCCACGCCGCAGAGGGCGGTCATGCCGCTCCAGATCACCAGGGCGACGGCGATGATGGAGACCCGGTTCGCCCGATCGGCCAGCCGGGCGATGGGAATGCCGAGCACGGTGTAGAAGATGGCGAAGGCCAGCCCCGTCATCAGCCCGATCTGGGTGTCGCTGAGGCCGAGGTCCACCTTGATGGGTTCCGCCAGGATGGTCACGATCTGGCGGTCGAGGAAGTTGAACACGTAGATGACGACCAGCATCGTCAACACGTACGTCCGGTAACGCGCGGCCTGGAGCGGGTTCGCGGCCGCACCGGAGATCGACGGCATGGGGCGGGTCCTTCTGGGTCAGCAGCGCAGAAGCATACGGGTGCCGGCGGAGGATGGCGAACGCCGGGCCGCCTGCCGCGGCGGCGCCGGGGTCACCAGTCCAGATCGTCCGGCACCTTGAAGCGGGCGTAGTACTCGTCGTCCGCGTCGGGCTCCGGCTTGCTGCCGTCGTTGGCGACGATGATGCGCTTCGGATCCCGTGCCCGGACCTTCTCCGCCGCCTTCTTCGGCAGCAGATGGTAGATGCCATCGTTGTTGACGATCACCAGGCTGCCGTTGCTGATCTGATCCCGCTGCGCCTTGGGCACGTAGATGCGCTTGATGCGCTTGCCGTGAACGAAGTTGTAGGCGACGTCATCGTCGCTCACGGTCTTCACCCGCTGATCGTGCTTCTCGATGATCTGCTTGATCTCGGCGCGCAGCGCCTTGGCCTTGGCCTTGTCGGCGATGGCGCGCATCTGCGCCCGGTCGCGCTCGGCCTTCTCGGTGTTCTGCTGCTGGACACGAGCCCGGACCTCCGAGGCCGCCGACGGTTTCGGGGACGACGACTTGCCCTTGCGTCGGGCCTGCTTCTCGGCGCGCGCCTCGCGCTCCACCTTTCTGGCCCGGTCGGGGGTCACCAGCCCCGCCTTGATCAGCTGATCTTTCAAACTGCCGGCCATGTGGGTCTCGATACTGCTCTGGGGTAGCGTCGATTATCGGGCAAGGGGGACGGGGATTTGAAGGGCGGGATCGGTTCCCGTCGTGGTGCGCGACGGCTACATCTCGCTGGACGGTGACGTCGTTGTCTATCATGGGACAATTTCCGGAGCAGCCCCATGACCCAGAACGACCACTCCCGTTATCTCGGCGCGCTGCTCGGGCTGGCGGCGGGCGACGCGGTGGGGACCACCATCGAGTTTTCCAGGCCCGGCCAGTCACGACGCGGACACCACCGGCGCGATCTGCGGCATGCTGGCAGGCGCGCTGTTCGGGTGGAGGGGATACCCGCCCGCTGGCGTGAGCGTCTGGCCAAGGCCGAGCTCATCGAGTCCCTCGCCCGGGAGCTCGCCCGGATGGAACCCAAAGCGTGATCGTCCATCTCGTCGACGGTACCTACGAGCTGTTTCGCCACTTCTACGGGCAGCGACGCTTCAACAAAGGCAAGGACGCGCCGTTCGGCGCCGTGACCGGTGTGCTGAACGGCGTGCTGCAGATGATCGAGGAAGGGGCGATCCACCTCGGTGTCGCCACCGATCACGTCATCGAATCCTTCCGCAACGAGCTGTGGCCCGACTACAAGACCGGCCAGGGGATCGAGCCGGCGCTGCTGGCTCAGTTCCATCCGCTGGAGGAGGCGCTGGCCGCCATGGGAATCGCCGTGTGGCCGATGACCGAGCTCGAGGCGGACGACGCCCTGGCTTCGGCGGCGCACCGGGCGGCGCAGGATCCTCGGGTGGAGAAGGTCTGCATCTGGACCGTGGACAAGGACCTGGCGCAATGCGTGCGGGAGGAGCGGGTCGTCCAGGTCGACCGGCGGGCGAAGGCCATCCGCGGGGCGAGCGCGATCAAGGAGAAGTTCGGGGTCGAGCCGCGGCACATTCCCGACTACCTGGCGCTGGTGGGTGATGCGGCCGACGGCTTTCCGGGACTGTCCGGGATCGGTCCGGTGACCGCGGCGCGCCTCATCAACAAGCACGGCGCCATCGAAGCCTTCCCGGAGACGGTGCTCGACGGCGAGCGACGCGAGCAGGCCCTGCTGTTTAAGACCCTGGCCACGCTCAGGACGGATGCGCCGCTTTTCACGGACGTCGATGAGCTCGAGTGGCGCGGCGCGCCGGACGGGTTCGCGGCGTGCGCGGCGGAGCTCGGCGATGAACGGCTGCTGGCCCGGGCGCGCAAGGCGGCTACACGGCCGAAGGGCTGAGTTCCGCTCAACGAGAAACCCCGGGGAAGCGCGCTCCCCCGGGGTCGGTCGTGGTCCGGACTGGACGCTGTGGTTGCTCTAAGTCTCCAGCTGCTGGATCACCAGCATCAGCAGGTTCTTGAGCAGGGTGAGGTCGCCCGCGCCCGCCTGTTCCGAAGCGTCCAGGCCACCGAGGGCGCTTGCCAGCTTGACCAGCGCCGCCTGCACATTGTCGGCTTCCAGCTTGTCGATGGCGCCGTTGCTGGCCGAGCCATCGTTGCTGCCCTCGAGCGCCCGGAGCACATCGTTCAGCGCCTCGGCGACCTCGGGCGAGGGTTCGGCACTGATGATGGCGCTGACGATCCCGATCACCCGGGCGATGGCCGCCTCGGCCGTGACCACCGTCAGGACCGTCGATGCCTCGTCCGACCCACCGTCGTCATCCTCCACCTGCAACGTGATGAGATACTCGCCTGCGGCGTAGGTGTGGGTATCGGCGAGCGAGCCGCTTCCGGAATCGTAGCCGTCCTGGAACTGGTCGAACTCGCCGTCGTACGAGATGGTGCCGTCGCCCCACAGTACCGCTGCGCTCTGCCGGTCCAGCCGGCCGGGATCGGTGAAGGTCGCTTTGAACGTCACGGGCAGTCCCGCGAGCGCAAAGGGAACATGCCAGCCGATCTCCTGGCCGAGTCCGTCCAGTAGCTGCAGCGTTCGGATCCGCGGAGGCACGTTGCGAATGGCGATCGGGGTGATCGCAGCGGTGGCACGATTGCCGTGGCTCGCCCGCACGCGCACGTTGCGCACCTCCGGGCCGTCGGTGTCCGCCCCGCTCAACGTGGCGGCGTCGCCCAGCACGTCATACGCCCCATCGTCCTCCAGATCCCAGCTGATCGCGACCGGCTGGGCGTACAGCTCGCCGCAGTCGGGGAAGAACTGTGCGGACGTCAGTTCCTCGTCGATACTTCCGGTATCCGCGTTGTTGCGAACCTGGCTCAGGTGGGGCGCGCTGAACAGCGAGCCCGTTCCAGGCAGCGTTCGGGTGTACTCGCCCGGATCGCCGCCCGGGACCTCGTCGTAGCCGATATCGTCGTCGTTGACCCGAATGGTGCAGCCCACGGGCGCATACGCCAGCATGGAGCTCGGCTCGTTGTCGAAGCCCAGGTGCAGATCGAAGTCGCTGCCGTCGAGGTCCTTGAAGTCTTCGAAGTTGTCCTTCAGCCGATCGTCGTAATCCATCACCAGGTAGCGGCCGGAGAAATTGTCTCCCGCCCACAGCTGCAGCCACGCCTTGGTGATGGCGGGGACGCCTTCCGCGGCGAGCTCGAGGTCCTGGCCCTCATCGACCATTCGCGGCCCTTCCACCCGCGCACTGGGCAGGTAAGTCGAGCTGCCGGGGCGCACCATGGCGATGTGCCGCCACTCCCCCATCTTCACCGATCCACACGGTCCGCAGTAGGGGTCGCCGGGACTGTAGCCTGGATAAGGACCATCGTTGTCATGCTCGGTTGCGTAAAAGATCAGCTCGCCGCTGGGGCTCACGTAGAAGGTCGACCCCGCCGCGAAGCTCGCGGTGTTGAACTCCGGCGAGATCACGCTCGGATCGAGTGCGGGATGAGAATTCTTGTGGCCGGAGGAGACGTGTCTCAGTTCGATCTGGCCATCGACCCTGTCTACGCGATACAGGTCGAGCCAGTCCTCACCGAAGCCGATCTTGCCGCGGGCTCCGGCGAGGTACAGCGGTCCGTTCACGTCGCCCTCGCGCAGGAAGTTGAGTGTCTGGTGTGCGGCGCCGCCGTCGTTCGGCCAGTCCGCGCCGAGGTCCGCGCCGTCCTCGGCCTCGGACCATGTATCGACCAAGGTCCAGCCGAGCTCCGGGTCGGCGAGATCCGTGGAGCCGTCCAGGCGGGTAGGATCGGATTCGTAGAACCACAGCACATCGTTTTTTCCACCCGTTACGACCATCAGATAACGCCCGTCCGGCAGGGGCGTCAGCCCAACGAGCCCCGCCAGCACGCCCACGTCGAGCGGGAAGATGCTCGTAACCCTGGGCGCTTCGCGATTGCTTGCGTCGAAGAACAGCACGGCAGTCTCGGGCAAGCTCGAGTCGTAAGGCGCCTCCAGCGCCATAGCCACGATGTCTCCGACGGCCTGCATGCTGCCCGGATGACCGTAGCTCGGCCACTCACCGGTCCCGTCGAAGGTAAAGTGGGTCACCACGCGGTCCTGGGTGTCCGGCGGTGTGCGCGTCTGAGAGAGACCGCGTTTGATGCGGTTGGATCGAAGGCGCTCGCCGAACTTGTCGCGCGAGTCCATGCGCACGACCAGCAGGTTGCCCGGATCGTCCGAGCCGATCACCTCGCCGCACGCCAGCGCGTCGGGCGCCGACGGAATCGGCGGGATATTGCCGCTGCGGGTGACGTAGAAGTACGGCGTACCGTCGGCGGCGTCGAGTCTCACGATGCCTTGATAATGTTTGCAACTGGTCGGGTCAGGAGAATCGCCGCGATAGAAGCCCATGGCGTCCGGACGTACCGTGAGGGCGTTGAATTGGTCGACCACGCTGGGGACGAAGCGGATCTGGGCGGTGGCCTCGGCGGCCGGCAGGGCGAGCGCCGTTGCACCGAGCAGCCCCGCCAGGAGCCGGGCGCGGTGAAGGAGACCTGTTGTCATGTTGTTCTCTCCAGAATGTAGGTTGCAGCCGATTACGTCATCCAGCTCGGCCCACAGGAGCCGTTGGCGGCGATCGGCCTCATCACCGCGACACCACAAGGCGTCTTTCTTCCTGTCGTTTGTGGTGCGCTGGGTTGTCGAAAACGCGCGGCGGCAGTCGACGCGAGCACAGTAGGTGTTCGACGTGGAATTCAGCGTTTGATCATTCGTGGTATTTCACCGGCTCGTGGACCGCGTGAGCTGGCGGCGCCGTCGGTGTGCTAGCCTGCCCCGTGACTTCGCCGCAAAGGCCGCTCATGCTCACCAACCCTTCGACCCTCGCCGCAGCGCTGCTCATTGCCCTGCACGTCTCGCCCGTTCTCGCAGATGCGCCATCGGAAACGCTGGGCGAGCTACTGAACGACGAGCGCGCCTACGTCTGGCGCGCCGATCCGCTGGCGGCTTCCTCGGCCGGCGTGCACGACTACGACGACCGCTTGCCGGCGGTGACCCCGGCGGCT
>JAWLGU010000082.1:0-18785 GCA_041690675.1 Pseudomonadales bacterium
CTGCTGCTGGTGGCCGACGACCTGGGCTTTTCCGATCTCGGCGCGTTCGGTGGCGAGATCCACACCCCACGCCTCGATGCGCTTGCGGATCAAGGGCTGCAGTTTACCCAGTTCTACACCTCCGTCATCTGCTCCACGACCCGTTCCATGCTGCTGTCGGGGGTCGATCACCATCTCGCGGGCATCGGCGCCCTGTCGCCGTCGGGGGGGCCATTGCGCGAGGAGCGGCCCGGCTACGAAGGGCATTTGAGCTTCGACGTCGCCACGGTGAGCGAGTTGCTGCAGGACGCGGGCTATCACACCTACATGGTGGGCAAGTGGCATCTGGGGAGCGAGCCCGCCACGGGCCCCGAACGCCGGGGGTTCGAGCGCACCTTCATTCTCCCCGGCGGTGCGGCGACCCACTTCAGCCAGCAGGGAGCGACCAGCCGCAACGCCGTGGTCCCGTACCGCGAGGACGGCCGACCGGTCCGGTTGCCCGACGACTTCTACTCCACCGAGTTCTTCACGGACAAACTCATCGAGTTCATCGACGCCGGCCGCGCCGACGGACGCCCGTTCTTTGCCTATGCCGCCTATACCGCTCCGCACTGGCCCCTGCAGGCGCCGGACACGTTCATCGACAACTATCGGGGCGTATACGACGACGGTTACGAGAGCATCCGCCGTGGGCGGGTCGAACGAATGATAGAGCGGGGGGTGCTGCGGTGGGTGCCGGAGTCCGTGCTGCGGCGCGGCGGGGCGGCGCCGGCCAATCCGCTGGCTCGCCGGTGGGAGGATCTGGATGATGCACTGCGGGCGCGGGAGAGCCGGCGCATGCAGGTATATGCCGCGATGGTGGAAGCGCTGGACTGGCACGTCGGTCGTCTGCTCGACCATCTGGAGGCGGCCGGAATTCTGGAGGACACCGTGGTGGTGTTCATGTCCGATAACGGAGCCGAGGGTAACGATCCCTTCACCATCCAGGGGAACGCCGCCTGGATTCCGGCGAACTTCGACCTGCGCACCGAGAATCTGGGACGCCCGGGCACCTACTCGGCCTACGGTCCGGCGTGGGCAGAAGTGAGCGCTACTCCGTTTTCCCTGTACAAAGGTTTCCCGGCCGAGGGCGGAATCCGGGCGCCCGCCATCGTCCGCGTTCCCGGACAGGCGCGCAGCGGAATCGCCGACCGGCAGTTCGCCACGGTGCTGGACATCATGCCGACGGTGCTGGAGCTGGCGGGCGTCGATTACCCTGAGCACGGTGATGGCGGACGTCGGGTTCCGCCGCTGCAGGGGACCTCCCTGTTGCCTTATCTGACCGGGGAACGGCCGACCGTGCACGCCCCGAGTTACGTGATGGGTTGGGAGCTGTTCGACCGCCGGGCCGTCCGCCAGGGCAATTGGAAGCTGGTGAGAATAGAGGAACCTTTCGGCGCCGGGCGCTGGACGCTCTACGACATCGCACGAGACCCGCTCGAAGAGACCGATCTCGCTCGGGAACGGCCGGACAAGCTCAGTGAGATGATCGGGCACTGGGAGCGGTACGTGGAGGAGAGCAATGTGGTCATTCGGGACTACAGCGAGCTCGTGTACAGCCAACGGAATCTCCACTACGAAAGGTAGGCCGACCCATGAGCGATTCTCCACCAGCCACGGCGGACGATGTGCTGCCTTCCCGTTCCTCCAGGCTGGCCGTTCTGGGCCCGGGCATTCTCTATGCCGGGGCTGCGGTGGGAATTTCCCACCTGGTCCAGTCGACGCGGGCCGGGGCGGGATACGGTCTCGCGCTGTGGCTGGTGATCGTTCTGGCGTGTCTGATCAAGTACCCGGCGCTGCGCTTCGGGGGCGAGTACGCGGCAGCCACCGGCAAGAACCTCGTTCAGAGCTATCGCGAACGGGGCTGGTGGGCCATCGGCATCTATGGAGCGGCGCAGCTGTTCAGCATGTCGTTCGCGGTGGCGTCCGTGACCTTGGTCAACGTAGGCCTGCTCAAGGCGACGCTGGGACTGGCGGTGGATGACGTGCTTCTGGCCGGCCTGCTGCTGACCGGCGGCGCAACGCTTCTGTTCTCCGGTCGGTACCATCTGCTCGAGCGGCTGACCAAGCTCATCGTTGCGGCGTTCACTGTGCTGATCGTGTTAGCCACCCTGCTCGTGGTCGGTCGGATCGAGTGGTCGTTGTCGGGTCTCGCGCTGCCGCACCTCGACTACCCGCTGATGTTGTTCGTGATCGCGCTCATCGGCTTCATGCCATCGCCCATAGATGCAGGCGTGATGCAGTCTCTGTGGACTTGTGCCAAGCGCCACCGGGGCCGCCTGCTCACGCCCACGGAATCTCGGTTGGATTTCAACGTCGGCTACGTCACCTCGGTGGTGCTGGCGCTGGCATTCATGCTGCTCGGCGCGGGTGTCATGCACCGCTCGGGGATTCAACCGCCGACGGATTCCGCCGGCTTCGCGACGCAGGTCATCGAGCTGTTCACCAGCACCATCGGTTCATGGGCGTATCCGGTGATCAGCGTGGCTGCCATCGCGGTCATGCTGTCGTCGCTGTTGACCCTGTTGGACGGTTACCCCCGGATCGCGGCCGCCATCGTGCACAGTTTCGCTCGTGGTCAGGAGACGGCCGAGGCGGATGGGATGTCGCCCCCGGGTCGTTCCAAGGCCTACGACGTGGCGGTGGTGGCCCTGGCGTTTGGGGTGATGAGCGTGCTGACGGTGTTCAGGACCTCATTTACCGCGTTCATCGACATGACCGCTCTCATCGTGTTCCTCACCGCGCCGCTGCTGGCCTACCTGAATCACAGCGCCATGTTCGGTGCCGACGTGCCGGCTCGGCACCGACCGGGGTCGCTGCTGCGGGTGTGGAGCATGGGGGGCGTGGCCGTGATGCTGGCGGCCGCGGCCCTTTATCTCTTCTTCAGGTACGGCGCCTAGGTGATCTCCAGGGCGCCGAGGTGGTGGCGGGCGGGCTTTGCGGCTGCGGTCGCTCTGACCGGGGCGGTGCTGGTCTGGTGGGCGCTTCCCCTCGGGGCTGTGGAAGGCGGCGGAGCCCCTCGACAGCCCGTGCGGGATGAGAACGGCCACGAGCGCGTCTGGGTTGCGGGTGGGAGCTTCGTTATGGGTGATCCCCGGGGCTATCCGGAGGAGCGGCCTTCGCGGAACGTCGCCGTGGCGGGATTCTGGATCGACGTCCACGAGGTCACCAATGCCCAGTTCGCGGCCTTCGTAGACGCCACCGGCTACGTCACCGTCGCCGAGCGCGCCCCCGACCCGGATCTGTATCCGGAGGTGCCGCGGGAGAAGCTGGTCCCGGGCTCTGCGGTGTTCGTGCCCCCGCGGGATCAGGCGGCGCGTACGACGGGTGCGGCGTGGTGGCGATTCGTGCCGGGTGCCCAGTGGCGGCACCCTTCGGGTCCGGGAAGCTCCCTCGTGGGTAAGTCACAGCATCCGGTGGTGCACGTAGCGTACGAAGACGCCGCGGCTTATGCCGACTGGGTAGGGGCGGAGCTGCCTACGGAGTCCCAATGGGAATACGCTGCTCGGGGTGGTCTTTCAGGGAAAACCTACGCCTGGGGTGACGTCCTCCTGCCCGACGGCCGATTCATGGCCAACACCTGGCAGGGCAGGTTCCCCGGCCACGATTCAGCCGAGGACGGATATGCGGGGCTCGCGCCGGTGGGCCGGTTTCCCCCGAACGGCTACGGCCTGTTCGACATGATCGGCAATGTCTGGGAGTGGACCTCGACCCGCTATGCGGGCAGCCATCTTGCTTCCGAGCCAACGCGCGACCAGAGGCAGCCGGAGGTACCCCTGAGGGTCATCAAGGGTGGGTCCTTCCTGTGCGCACCGGATGGATGCGTGCGCTATCGGCCGGCGGCGCGCCAGCCCGGCGACAGCGGCATGGGCAGCAGTCACATCGGATTTCGGACGATCATCAACGTAAGGCCGGGCGGAGATGCTTGAGCATTTGAAGAAGCTTCCGGACGATCCGGTGCTCGGGGTGAGCGCCATGTTCGCCGCGGATCCCAGACCCGACAAGGTGGACCTGGGGGTCGGGGTTTACAAGGACGCGGCAGGTGAGGCTCCGATCATGAGGGCCGTGAAGCAGGCTGAGCGCCTTCGCCTGGAGACGGAGCGAAGCAAGGCATACCTCGGCATCACCGGCGACCCCGGCTTTACCGCCGCTCTGGAGTCGCTCGTGCTCGGCGACGGGGCCGCGGTGCTGCGCGACGGGCGGGTTCGGTCGCTGCAGACCCCGGGGTCCTGCGCTGCGCTGCATGCCGCGGCGGCGCTGATCGCCCGAGCCAACGGCGCAGCGACGGCATGGGTGAGCGATCCGACCTGGGCGAACCACGTGCCCGTGTTCCGGCATGCCGGTCTGCGGGTGGCGGAGTACCCTTATTACGACCGAGTTCGCCGTTCGATCCGCTTCGAGGCGATGTTGAACATTCTCGAACGTGCGGCTCCCGGTGACGTAGTGGTCCTGCATGGCTGCTGTCACAACCCGAGCGGAGCAGATCTCACGCCACCGCAGTGGCTCGAGTTGGTCGGGGTGCTGGAGCGGCGGCGCTTGCTGCCGTTGCTCGACCTCGCCTACCAGGGGTTCGGCCAGGGTTTGGAAGCCGATGCCGAAGCCGTGCGTCTGCTCGTGGAACGGTTGCCGGAAGCCCTGGTGGCGGTATCGTGCTCGAAGAACTTCGGCCTCTACCGGGATCGCGTGGGCATGCTCACTGTGGTTGCCGGTGGTCGCGCGCAGGCCGAAGCGGCTCAAAGCCAGCTTTCGAGCATCGCCCGATGCAGCTATTCGATGCCGCCTGCCCACGGGGCCGCACTGGTGCGCAGCATTCTGGAGGAGCCGGCCTTGACGAAGGACTGGCGTGACGAGCTGGAGGCTATGCGGAGTCGCATGGAGCAGGTACGCCGGGCGCTGAGCCACCGCCTCGCCAGCCGCGTTGCGGGCTACGGCTACCTGGGGGAACAGCGCGGCATGTTCTCGTTCCTGCCGCTGGCGGCGGAGCAGATCGAGGTGCTCCGCCGCCGGTTCGGGATTTACCTGCTCGAGTCCGGGCGGATCAACGTCTCCGGCCTCAACGACGCCAACGTGGATTATGTGGCGGAAGCGGTCGCCGCCGTAGACGACTCCTCCACGTAGACTCCGAGGCTCTCCATGACCGGGAAGTCGTTGAACGAGAACAGGAAGGCCGGATCCGTGTCCGAGAGGTTCACGTGCGCGTGCCAGGTCCAGGCAGGCACGCAGAAGACGTCGTGCTGCTGCCAGTCGAACCGGATGCCCCCGATGACGGAATAGCCGTGGCCTTCGGCGACGTTGTACATCACGTTGCCGGTGTGCCGGTGCGCCTGGCCCTGGTAGCTGGCCGGCAGCATCTGCATCTGCGCTCCCATGGTCTGCATGGCCCAGCCACCGGTGGCCGGATTGACGTAGCGCATCATGTAACCGTCGTGGGGATCGGGATCACGCGCTTCCGCCAGGTGCTCGAGGGCCGGCCGGGTCTCGACCCAGCGATACACCATCAAGGGCGAGTAGGGGCGTTGCCAGGGCTCCTGACCGGCCGGGAGCAGTCCCGGCGCACCGTAGGCGAGGGGCGAGTCGTTGCGGGGGAAGGCCGCCTTCTGGGCCATTTCCGGGTATACCGCGTAGAAGTTGGTCTCCATGATGTTCATCAGCGGAATGTCGAGGCCGTCCTGCCAGATGGAGGTCCGGCCTGACTCCAGTACCCCGTGATCGTGCCAGCAGCCGTTGGGCGTCAGCACGTAGTCGTGCTGATCCAGAGTGATCTGGTGACCATCGACCACCGTGTAAGCCCCGCCGCCTTCCATGATGAAGCGATGAGCCGATGCGGTGTGCTTATGGGCGGGGGTGATCTCCCCCGGGCGCATCACCTGCAGTCCGCTGAACAGCCAGCCCACGGCTGCCGTGTGCTCACGCCCGGCGTCGGAGTCATTCATCAGCACGACCACCCGGCGCCCGGCTTCCTCTGGCTTGACCAACTCGGCCGATCGCAGCACCAGATCGCGCATCTCGCTGTAGCGCCAGATGGTGGGGCGATAGCGCGTCTCGGGCTCCCAGGGCTCGATGTCGTTTGCGCGTGTCCAGAATGCAGCGGCCGAGTACTGCGCGAGCTCTCGGTAATAGGCCTTGAGCTCCGGGGTGTCCCGGACCCGTGAACGTCCCAGTACGTCGTCGCGGGGGTCGATGTCTCGGGTCATGAATCGGTCCTCCTGTTGGGCATCTCTTGGTTGGCGTTCAGAGTTCCCTCTCCGCTCCATCCACGACCGCTGCCGGCGCACCGGGGGGTTCGACGCCCGGGCCCATGGTCGGACTATGGGATCGGGGAGCGGTGCGAGTGGTGGTGAAGCTCACGGGGTTCAGTGGCGCATCGTTGACGGTGAAGTTGAAGATGTCGAAGCGGTTGTAGCCACCGATGATGTCGTGCATCTGCTTCGGCTGGATGCAGTCGTTCAGATCGATCTCGGCGTAGACGATGCCCTCTTCGTCGATGAGCGGCTCACCGATGACGGCGCCGTCGGGCCCGATGACGCCGGAAAAGGCGCTGTGGGGCCGCGCCAGCAAGTCGCGCGCCTTGGGGGTGGCGTGGCCCAGGGCCTCCATGATCTCGTCCGAGACGGTCGAGCAGGCGACTACGGTGAAGAGTTTGCCTTCGAATGAGTGAGCTGCGGCGCGAATGCGGATCGCCTCGGCCATGTCGTAGTCGTCCGGGGCAACGGGAAGGGCGATGTAGTTGGCCACATGCACCAGCTCGCCCTGCGCGAGCAGGGCGAACCGGGCCAAAGTATTGGTGTTCTCGCCGCAGGCCAACGTGCCCAAGGGTCCCACGCTGGTGTCGTAGATCTTCAAGGTGGAGCCGTCGCCCCCACACCAGGTGAGCTTCTCCGCCCAGGTCGGCACCAGCTTGCGATGGTGGCCGATCAGGCGTCCATCGGACGAGATCACCAGGTTCGTGTTGTATATAGTGCCCACACCGCGCGGGCTCCGTTCGTTGGCACCGATCACCACCGTGCAGGCATGTTCCCGCGCGCAGGCGCAGAGCCGATCGGTGAGCGGGCCGTGCAGTTCGATGCTGGAGTGGTAAAGGCGTTCGAACCATTCCCGCCCCTCGATCGGGGTGAGAATCCAGTTCCAGTAGGGGTACCCGGCGATGAACACTTCCGGGAATGCCACCAGCTCGGCACCGTTGCGGGCCGCCTCGGCGATCAAGGCGCAGGCCTTGTCCACGGTGGCTTCGGCATCGAGATAGACCGGTGCGGCCTGGACGGCAGCGACCTTCGACCTGGGCAGTGTCGGCATGAGCTGTTCCTGTTCTTCTCTCGTATTCGGTGTGGTCGGGTTCCGGCTTCGGTCGCGGCGTCTGGTCAAGTCACGGCTGCACGAACCCGATACTCCGGGCGGTCCCAGGCTCGACTCACCATCACCTCGCGGATGATCGCGACCGCGTCGTAGATGTCCTGATAGCGCAGGTACAGGGGGGTCATGCCGAATCGCATGATGTCGGGGTCGCGAAAATCGCCGATCAGCGAACGTGCCTTGAGCGCTTGCATGATCGCGTAGCCGTGCTCGTGCCGATACGAAACGTGGCCGCCGCGCTGCGCGTCGTCCTCTGGGCTGGCCAACTCGAAGCCGAGGTCGTGGCAGTGTTCACGCATCAGGCGAACGAAGGCTCTTCCCAGTTGCATGGACTTCTTCCGCACTTCTGCCATGTTCACGCGCGCGAACATGTCTACACCGCACTCCAGACCCACCAGGCCCAGCACGGGCGGCGTGCCACAGAGATACCGGCGTACGTCCGCCGCGGGGGCGTACACGTCGTCGAAGCCAAAGGGATCCCGGTGGCCGAACCAGCCCGCCAGCACCGGCTGCGCTCGGGGCTGGTGACGGTGAGCGACGAACAGGTAAGCCGGCGCGCCGGGTCCTCCGTTGAGGAACTTGTAGCCGCAGCCCGCCGCGAAATCGGCCCCGGCGCCATTCAGGTCCACCTCGATGGAGCCGGTGCTGTGACTGAGGTCCCAGACGACCAGCACGCCCTGCTCGTGGGCGTGCCGGGTAACCTCCGCCAGGTCGCGGATACGACCGGTCTTGTAGTGCACCTGGGTCAACAGCAGCACCGCCACGGAAGTGTCGATGTGATCCAGCAGATCCTCCGGCGCCACCAGGCGCGCTTCCACGTCCGGGCGCAGAACCCGAAGACCCTGGATCATGTACAAATCGGTGGGGAAGTTGCCTCGTTCGGAAAGTACCACCCGACGCCCGCCGTTGATCTGCAGCGCTGCGCCGAGCGCTTTGAAGATGTTGACGGACGTGGAATCGGCTGCCACCACCTCGCCTTCCGCCGCTCCGATCAGCGGCGCGATCTTGTCGCCGATGCGCATCGGGGCATCCTTCCAGCCGGCGTTCAACCACGAATCGATCAGGCCGCTGCCCCACTCATCGCGCACGGTCTCCTCGAGTCGCGCGGCGGTGGCGCGGGGCAGGGCGCCGAGCGAGTTGCCGTCCAGATAGAGCAGTCCGTCGCGCAGCTCGAACTCGTCGCGAAACCCCCGCAGGGGGTCGGTAGCGTCGAGCCGAGCCAGCGTTTCGCGTGTCAGGGTGGTCATTTCAGCTCCCTCAGGATCGCGCGTACCGGGCTCGCGTCGGCCCCCTCGAGCTTGAGTGGCAGGGCGATCAATTCGTATTCCCCGGCTGGAACGTCGTCCAGAACCAGCCCTTCCAATATGCGCATGTCATGACGCATCACCGCCCGATGGGCGTCCATGGACTTGGAATGCTCAGGGTCCAGTGAAGCGGCATCGGTGCCGATCAGCACCACGCCCCGTTCGCCGAGGGCCTCGACCACCTCGGGAGCCATCGCGGTGAAACGGGAGTCCCAGGCGTCGCTGGGAAAACGCTCGTAGGTGCGGAACAGAACCCGATCGCCCTGCGCGACCTGATGGAGATCGAAATCGGCGAGGGTGACCAGCCCGCGGGCTCGGCGAACGTCGAACACCCGGCAGGGGCCCACGTAGGGCTCGAGAACACAGTCGGCGACCGCCCGGCCGGAGGGGTCGTAGTGCAGCGGCGCATCGGCGTGGCTGCCCGCATGAGACGAGAGAGTTAGCACCGAGACATTGACGGGGCAGTCGCCGCGGATCTCCGCCGTGCGGTAGAGGGAGAGCGGCGGCTCGCCCGGCCAGACCGGAAGCTCCGGATTCAACCGCTGGGAGATGTCCCGGATGCGCCTCATACCGGGCACCCGGACGGCGGCCCTGCGAGGGGGGCTTGCATGTCGGTGCGCATGCTCCACAGTTCGGGGAAGAAGCTCAGATCCAACGCCTTGATCAGATAACTGACCCCCGATGACCCGCCGGTGCCGCGCTTGTTGCCGATCACCCGGGAGACCGTCTTCATGTGCTTGAAGCGCCATTCCTGAAAGTAGTACTCCAATGCCGTCAGGCGCTCACCCAGCATGTAGAGATCCCAGTGGCGCTCCGCATCCGTGTAGATTTCACGCCAGATTTGCTCGATCTCTGGATGAGGCTCGTAAGGCGCCTCCAGATCCCGGTCGAGGGCTGCCTTGGGCACGGCGAAACCGCGCTGCGCCAGCAGCTTAAGGGTGACGTCGTAGAGGGATGGCGCTGCCAGTACCTCGAGGAGGTGTCGATGGATTGAAGCGTCGTCCTTGTGGACGACGATGAGATCGCGGTTCTTGTTGCCGAGCATGAACTCGAGCTCACGATACTGGTGGGACTGGAAGCCCGAAGCCTTGCGCAGATACCCGCGGAAGGTGAGGAAGTCGTGAGGCGTCAAGGTCGCCAGCACCTCCCAGGCGTGAACCATGTGCCGTAGAATCGTGGCGGTGCGGTCCAGGGTCTTGAACGCCCTGGGCAGATCGTCGTCGTCGACGAGGGCGAGGGCGATACGGCCCTCGTGCACGCAGAGCTTGAGCCACAGCTCCATGGTCTGGTGCATGACGATGAACAGCATCTCGTCGGGCTTGTCCGAGACCGGCACCTGAGCGCTGAGCAACTGCTCGGTCTGCAGATGCTTGCCGTACGACAGTCCCCTGTCCCAGTGGATCGTCTCGCCGTTTATCTCGGCCTCGAACGTCTCCACGCCGTTTTCGATGTAGCTCTTGATCTCGATAGTCATCGCCTGTGTGTACCCTCCCGTGCGGCCATTTTGTAGAATGCATTCATTAAACCGCATTGTTATGGGCACCACAAAAGGTGTCAACCGTTGACAAGCGATGTTCATGTCATTCAGTATAAAATGCATTCGTTAATGATGAATATTTGCCAGAAAGCTACCGGGGTGGGGACATGATGATGGTCAAGCAGAGGGCGCGGCAGAGCATAGGTGTCGCGGCAGTGGCATTCGGAGTCGGCGCCGCCGGCATGGCCTTCGCGGCCGATGCTATCGAGGAAATCACGGTGACCGCGCGCAAGCGCGCGGAGAGCCTGCAGGACGTCTCCGTGTCCGTGCAGGTCGTGCGCGGCGAGGATCTGGTCAACTACGCCGTCACCGATCTGGGAGATCTGTCGCAGAGCCTGCCGGCGGTCAACATCGTCAAGGGAGGCGCATCGGATCAGTTGTACGTTCGCGGTATCGGCTCCGGGTTCAATTCCGGCTTCGAGCAGGCGGTGGGGACCTACATTGACGGGGTCTACCTCGGCCGTTCCCGGGGCGCGCGCAGCATGATGGTCGACCTCGACCGGGTGGAGGTGCTCAAAGGCCCCCAAAGCGCCTTCTTCGGCAACAGCTCCATCGCCGGAGCGCTGAATCTGACTTCGGCCTCCCCCGAGATCGGCGCCGGATTCTATGGGCACACCAGCGCGCTGGCGAGCTTCCATGACGGTGAAACCAATTTCGAAGGCGCTCTCAACGTCCCCGTCGGAGATCGGCTGGCGCTGCGCCTGGCCGCGCGCAAATACGACATGGACGGCTACTATCGCAACACCCACCTGGACCAGGACGGGGCCGGCCAGGACGATCTCGTCTTCCGCGTCGGCGCGCGCTGGGAGCCCACCGATGTCTTCGACGCCACCTTGAAGTACGCCCGCGGCACCTCGGACAGGGAATCGCCGTTCGCCAAGGAGGTGGTCGGATGCGACGCCGCCGAGGCCGGCGCAGCAGGGGTGCCGGCGGGCCGGCCGGGACCGTCCTGCGTCGTCAACGCGCCGTTCTTCGACAACGAGCTCGATTGGGACTACGTTCACGGACTCGAGGACTTCTCGGATTCGCGGTTCAGCCTGGCGACCCTGGAGATGAACTGGAGCTTCGACGGCGTCACCCTGACCTCGATCACCGGGCGGGTCGAGAACCGCAATCGCGATCTGATGGATCTTGATTCGGGGCCCTACTCGAACTTCGTCACCAATCAATACGACGAGCTCGACCAGTGGAGCCAGGAGCTGCGGCTGACGTCCGAGGCGGGCGGCTTTGCGGAGTGGATGGTGGGCGTGTACTACCAGGACGGGGAGGTGGAGCTGGACGGCAATCAGATGCCCTATTTCATCGGGGCGCCGCCCCTGCAGGCTGCCATCACGGCCGCCCAGGCCTCGGGGCACGAGCTCGGCGGGGTCAATCTTCGCAAGCAGGACGAGACGACGGAATCGGCGTTCGCAGCCGTGACTTTGAATCTGACGCCGGTTCAGCGTCTCGGTCTGGGGCTGCGCTGGATCAGGGTGGAGAAGACCCTCGATCAGACTAATCACTGGGCGTTGTACACCGATACCCGGTTGAGCCGGCGAACCCGTGCTCCCACCGATGCGCCCTTCGCGGGATTCCTCACGGTCGGCTCTGGCAGCCGCTCCTCGGACTGGAGCGATCTGCTGCCCAGCGTGACGTACGAGTGGGATTTCAGCCCCGACGCGATGTTCTACGCGAGCTTCTCCCAGGGCTTCAAGGCCGGCGGCTTCGACTTCTCCTCACGTGACGGCAGCGATATTCCGGAGTTCGACGAGGAGACCGTGGACGCCTACGAGATCGGCGTCAAGTCACGGCTGCTGAACGGGCGACTGATCCTCAACGCATCGGCGTTCTACTCGGACTACGAGGGGGTGCAGCAGAGCGTGCTGGATCCGGATCTGTTCGTCTTCTCGGTCTCCAACGCAGCGGCGTCGTCGACCCGGGGGATCGAGGTGAACGCGGTGTTCGATGCCGGTGAGCATCTCACCCTGGCCGCCGACGCAACTTTCATGGACGCGCAGTTCGACGACTTTCTGGGGGCCTGCAGCCGGTATCAGGAGCGCAACGGCCTTTGCTCCGAAGGCTTCCAGGATCTCTCGGACCACGAAACGACCTTTGCGCCCAGCTATTCCGGCACCTTGCGAGCCGAGTACCGCGTGCCCGTGGGCAATCTGGCTCTCGGGCTCCGGCCGGAGCTCTACTTCACCGACGGCTACTACCTGCAGGCGGATTTCGATCCATTCACCCGGCAGGGCTCGTACGAGATGCTGAACATGCGAATGACCTTGAGCGATCTGGCAGAGTCGTGGGAAGTGGCCCTGGTGGGGCGGAATCTGACGGACGAGAAGGTGCTGTGGTTCGCCAACGACCTTCCCGGATCGGCTGGAAGCTACATGCAGTCGCTGCAGCGCGGCCGCAGCGTTTCGCTGCAGGGCACGTACCGGTTCTGATGGGGCGTACCCGGAGGGAAGTGATCCGCTGGCTGGGCGCGGCGCCCGCTGCGCTCGGTCTCGGCGCCGGGTCGGGCCCCGCGCTTGCGGATGAGTCGCTCCCGGGCCTGGACGACGGCTGGAATCGGGGCGACGTCTCGCACCTCATCCCGACCGCCAGCCATGATCGGTTCCTCATCAAGGCTTCGTTCGCCAGGCCCCGACCCCGGGCACCGGTCCTCGCCGTCGAAGGTCGGAAGGTGGTGGGGTCGCGCACCGACAGTGAAGGCCGCTTCTGGCAGTTCGATGTCCCGGGGCTCGAATCGAGTGTGCGCTATGCCTTGAGGCTGGTGGAGGCGGATGGCCGGGTCATTACCGATCCCTGGCCTCTGTGCACCCTGCCTCACCCCCTGGATCCGGTGGCCCGCTTGCGCATCCTCACGTACACCTGCGCCGGTGGCGACGAGGCCCTGGTTCAGCCGGATGGCGTCCCCATCGTCTTGCCGCTGGCCACCCGCCGGCGACTGCTGCGCCGGGGTTTGTCGTTCGCCCCGGACATCGTTATCGCCAACGGCGACCAGGTCTACTACGACCAGCGCAGCATGCTCGAGAACAAGCCCCCGCAGGTCATCGAGGCGTGGACGCGCCTGCTCGACGAGATCGGATATCTCGATCCGCATGCCCCCATCATGGGCTCGTCGAACGAGACCGTGCTCAAGCGGGTGGGAGACCGTCAGATCGCGCAGCTCTACGGTGTCAGTCTGCGCTCTACGCCCACGTTCATGCTCACCGACGATCACGACCTTTTCGAGAACGACGAGGCGCACGAGGGGCTGGCGACCTTGCCGCCCAGACGATTTCTGCTCGAGGCGGCGCGGGCGCTGCAGCACATGTACTGGCCGGAGTTCCTTCCCGACCCGCACAGGAGCGGGAAGCTACCGGGCTCGGGCGGTTCGGGGCGCGCCACGGGAACCTCGGAGTCGTTCGGGACGATCCGTTACGGGCGCCTGTTCGAGGCGCTGCTCTACGATACCAAGCGCTACTGCTCAGTGGCGGGTGCCGATGCGTTTCTGATCCCACCGCAGGTGGAGCGCTGGCTTGCCGACCGCGCCCGCACTGCCGACGCCCTCCACCTGGCCCATGTGCCCTCCACGCCCATCGGCTGGTCGGCGGGCAAGTGGGGGGAGTGGTACCCGGACGTGCTCGGCCAGGACGGCCTGACCGTGGCGGCGTCGAAGCCGTATTGGCCGAAGGGCTGGTGGAATCAGCACCAACGCATCCTCGAGGCGCTGGCAGTCGCAGAGCCCGGCGGTGCCCGGTTGATCATGTCCGGCGACCTGCATCAGTTCAGCGCCGGGCGCATTCGCGGCAGCGGCGAGCTGGACCTTTCGGAGCGCGAGATCTTCACGGCCGTGGTCGGTCCCCTCGGCACCGGCGCACCGGCATTTCCCTCGGCCCACCGGGGAGTGCTCGCGCAGCCGCCGGCGGCCATGCAGGTGGACGAGATCGTGCCGCCGCTGGAGAAGAACGGATTCACCCTGGTGGACGTGGCACCAGCGAAGGTCTCCTTCGCGTTCTACGCCTGGCGCCCGCCCGAACCCGAGCCGCGCATCGATACCTTGCCGGCCACTGAGTATTTCGAGATTCCTGGAGCATGAGATGAGCACGATCCGATGCTGGGCCGCGGTGGCGGTGGTGCTGTTGAGCGCCTGTGGAGGCGAGGCTCGCGCCGAGTGCCGGGAGAGCGGCGCCGTGGTGCACATGGTGGTGGTGTGGATGAAGGATGCTCATCGGACCGCTGAGGCCGTCGAGACCCTGATCGCCGGTCACGAGATGCTGCGTGAGATTCCGGGACTGAAGGCGCTCACGGTGGGGCGGCCCGTTTCCAGCGACCGCCTCGTTGTCGACGATTCCTTCGATGTCGCAGCGAGCTTTACCTTCTGCAGCGTCGACGCGATGCGGACCTATCTCGACCATCCCACCCATGTCGCGTTTCTCGAGCGATACACACGCGAGGTCGTGGACCGGGTGGTGGTCTACGACCTGACAGCCGACTAGAACAACTCGAGCCTGGAGTTTTTGATGCGATTGATAACTTACCGAATGTCCGAGACAGCCCCCCGGCTCGGCGTCCTGCACGACGGCTTCTGCGTGGACGTGCAGCGGCTCGCGGCACGGGCCGGAGCCGAGCTCCCCGCGAGCATGCTCGAGTTCATCGACCTGGGGCCGCTGGCGGTGCAGTTGTTGGACGATCTGCTTTCAGATCCCCAGCCGCGCTGGCTGGTGGGCACGGCCATCCCGGAATCCAACGTCGAGCTGATGGCGCCCATTCCACGGCCGCGCAAGAACCTGCTCGGTATCGGTTTGAACTACACCCGGCACGTGGCCGAGTCCGCGCGCAGCCTCGACACCTCTGCCGACCTGCCGGACAAGCCGGTGATCTTCTCGAAGCCGCCTACCGCCGTGATCTCGGCCAGCGACGCCATCCGACACGATCGAAGCGTCACCGAGCAGCTCGACTGGGAGACCGAGCTTGCGGTGATCATCGGCCGTACGGCACGGCGCGTGAGCAAGGCGAACGCCTTGAGCTACGTCTTCGGCTATACGGTCATCAACGACATCAGCGCCCGGGACTGTCGGCGTGCCGGTCAGTGGATCGTGTCGAAGGGGCAGGACACCTTCGCGCCCATGGGGCCGTGCATCGTCACCGCCGAGGCGATCCCGGACCCGCACGATCTGGATCTGTGGACGCGGGTGAACGGGGTGGAGAAGCAGCGCTCCAACACGCGCTACATGCTGTTCAAGATCGACGATCTGATCGCCGACATCAGCGCGGTGATGACGCTCGAACCCGGCGACATCATCGCAACCGGCACTCCGGAGGGAGTGGGCGCGGGTCGTGAGCCGCAGGAGTTCATGTGGCCCGGCGACGTGCTGGAGTCGTGCGTGGAAGGGATCGGCATGCTGCGCAACCCGATCGTCGAGGCTTGACTCGATGACCGCCCAGAGCAAGTCGACGTATCGCATCGGGCAGATCGTCCCCAGCTCCAACGTGACCATGGAGACGGAGATCCCCGCCATGCTTCGGGCCCGGGAGCAGATCCTCCCCGAGCGCTTCACCTTTCATTCGAGCCGTATGCGGATGAAGACGGTCAACCGGGAGGAGCTTGCCGCCATGGACGGTGACTCCGATCGCTGTGCTCTCGAGTTGTCGGACGCGGCCGTGGACGTGCTGGGATACGCCTGTCTGGTCGCGATCATGAGCATGGGGCACGGTTATCACAGCCGCGCCCAGATGCGCCTTCATCAACGCACGGTGGAGAACGGGCGCCCGGCGCCCGTGGTCACCAGCGCCGGCGCCCTGGTGGACGGCCTGCGGACTCTTCGCGCCCGTCGGATTGCGGTGGTGGCGCCCTACCTGAAGCCCCTGACCCGGCTCGTCGTGGACTACATCCGGCACGAGGGCATTGAGGTGGCGGACTGGCTGGCGCTGGAGATTCCCGACAACCTGGAAGTCGCGGCCCAGGACCCGGAGGCGCTGCTGATGCACTACCGGAAGCTCGACCTCCGGGGCGTGGACGCCCTGGTGCTGTCGGCATGCGTGCAGATGCCGTCGCTGCCCTCGATTCAGAAGGTGGAGAACGAGATCGGCATTCCCGTCGTCTCCGCGGCAGTGTGCACCACCTACCAGATACTCAGGACACTCGGACTCGAAACTAAGGTACCCTGTGCGGGAGCCTTGCTGTCCGGTTGTTATTGAGCCCACGTCAGATGAACGATGCTGCGAACCACAAGTCGCTCCGCAAGGGTATCCAATCCATCGAGATCGGATTCTCCATTCTGTCGGTGCTGCTCGAATCCGCAAAAGCGCTCCCGCTGAAGACCATAGCGGTCCGCAGTGGGCTGTCCTCCAGCAAAGTGCACTCGTATCTGGTGAGCTTCTGCGCCTTGGAGGTGGTGACCCAGGACCGCGACACCGGCTACTACTCCCTCGGGCCGTTCGCGCTGAAGCTTGGGCTGGGCTTCCTCGACCAGTTCGACCTGTTCTCGGCGACTCGTCCCGCCATGATGACGTTGGCCGAGGAGATCGGAGCCACAGTGTTTCTGGGCGTGTGGGGCAATCGAGGGCCGACCATCATTTACCGGGTGGACGGGCCGCTGTCCCAGACCGTGCTGGATCTTCGGGTGGGCAGCGTTCTGCCGGTGCTGCGTTCGGCGGTGGGGCGCAACCTCGCTGCCCACCTGCCGAGCAGCATCGTCCGCCCGCTGCTGCTCGCGGAGCTCGAGCAACTCGCGCCAGGGGCCGCCGCCGATGACAGCACCGAGAATCCTCGGTCACTCGTGACGGCCGAGAAGCTGCTCGAGCAGATTCGTCAGCAGGGCATCAGCCGGTCGAGAGGCGGCCTGCTGTCCGACTACACGGCGCTCTCCGTGCCCATCTTCGATTTCTCGGGCGCCGTGTACGGTGCGCTGACGGTGATGGGGCGAATAAACAATTTCGACGACAGCTTCGACGGTGTGCCGGCTCGCCGGCTCAAGGAAACCTGCCAGAGGATCTCGGCAGCTTGTGGCTACTCACCGGCGCGATGACGGCTGGCGGCGCAGTTCGAGCTCACACGGGTACGGCCCTTTAAGGCGAGCCGGTGCGGGTTGCCCACGACCATTGGCTCACCCCCGCCACCCGGCTCGCGTCGCCTAACTGCGACGACCGCCCGGACTCGGCGGCCATCGAGCTGGTGGTGATCCACGGCATCTCGCTGCCCCCGGGGTGTTTCGGCCGACGCCACGTGGAGGATCTGTTCCTCGGCCGGCTCGACCCCGGCACGCACCCGAGCTTTGCGAGCCTGGCCGGGCTGCGCGTCTCGGCGCATGTGCTAATAAGCCGCCGCGGCAAGGTGACCCAGTTCGTGCCCTTCCACCGGCGGGCCTGGCACGCCGGCGTGTCGGCCTGGCGCGGGCGCCCGGGTTGCAACGACTACGCCGTGGGCATCGAGCTCGAAGGCTGCGACGATAAGCCCTACACGGCGTCTCAGTACCGCCGGCTGCGCCAGGTGCTGCAGGCGCTCATGGACCGTTATCCGCGGCTCGCTCCGGATGCGGTGGTCGGGCACTTCGAGATCGCGCCGGGCCGTAAGACCGATCCCGGGCCGAGCTTCGAGTGGCGCCGGCTGCTGCTGCGCGACGAGGCATGAGCGCGCGAATCGGCATCGACCTGGGTGGCACGAAGATCTCCGGCATCGTGCTCGGCGCCGATGGCGCCATCCGGGCGCGGCAGCGCCGGCCGAGCCCCCGGGACGACTACCGGGCCACCTTAGCGGCGGTGGCGGACCTGGTGACGGAGCTGGAAACCGCCGCCGGGCTCGAGCCGGGCGCTGCCGGCGTGGGGATCGGCACGCCGGGCACCTGGCAGCCGCGGCTCGAGCGGATGAAGAACTGCAACTCCACGTGGCTGAACGGGCGGCCGCTGCTCCATGATCTGGTGGCCGCGCTGGGGGCGCGGGTGCGGGTTGCCAACGACGCCGACTGCTTCGCCGTGAGCGAGGCGGCCGATGGCGCCGGCACCGGGGCGGCCACGGTGTTCGGGGTCGTCCTCGGCACCGGGGTGGGCGGCGGCGTGGTGGTGAACGGCGCGCTGCTCGGTGGTCGCAACGGCCTGGCCGGGGAGTGGGGGCACACCCCGCTGCCGTATTTCCGGTGCCGGGCGTTCGTCGGTGAACGGCTCGCCGCTGGCGCCGCGAGCGATCTGGATCGGTTAGAATCCGCTTTGCAGGACCGCTTGTGTTACTGCGGCCGCGTCAACTGCATCGAGACGTTTTTGTCCGGCCCCGGGCTGGCAGGCACCCACCTGGAGTTGTGGGGGGAATCGCTGTCCGCCGAGGCCATCGCCGGAGGCCACGACGCCCGTGCGGTGCAGACGCTCGCCCTGTATCAGCACATGCTGGCCAGGAGTCTGGCACAAGTAGTGAATGTGCTGGACCCGGAGGTCATCGTGCTGGGTGGTGGCGTATCGAATGTGTCGGGTCTTTACTCCATGCAGGAGAGGCTCGTGCCGGCCTACGCGTTCTCCTCCGAGGCCGACGACGTGCGGGTGGCGGTGCGCCGCGCGCGCTGGGGTGACGACAGCGGTGTACGGGGGGCCGCCCGCCTTTGGTGAGGGCGTTCCGGGTGGAG
>JAWLGU010000083.1:0-18761 GCA_041690675.1 Pseudomonadales bacterium
CTTACGCTCGTAATTCTCGAAACGCTGCATGGCGTCGTCGATGCTGTGGTCGGCGAGCCGCTGCCGGGCGCCGAGCCGGGACTTGGCCGCCTTGCCGCGGAGGATGATGGCACTCTGCCGCGCCTTGGCGTCCTTGATCTTGGCCTGCAGCGCGGCGATGTCGCCGTTCAGCTTGGCGAGGGTGTCGTCCAGGATCTCGAGGTCGCGGTTCACCAGCTCGCCTGCCTCGGCCGCCTTGTTCCGCTCCACCAGGGCGCCCTTGGCCAGATCGTCGCGGCCCTTCTGCACCGCAATCTCGGCCTTGCGCTCCCAATCCCGGGCCTCGTTCTGCAACCATTCCTGACGGCGCAACAGCTCCTTTCGATCGGCGATGGCGCGGGCGGACGTGCTGCGCACCTCCACCAGAGCTTCCTCCATCTCCTGAATGATGAGACGGACCATCTTCTCCGGATCTTCCGCCTTGTCGAGTATGGCGTTGATGTTGGAATTGATGATGTCCGTGATGCGGGAAAAAATGCCCATCGTTGATCTGCCTCCATTGAGTCGAGGTCATCCTCGTCTGAACCGTCGCCGCCTGGGATGAGGCCGCTTCTGCGTTCGTGCCCCGGTCATTACAGAAACCGTGCCAGCTCCTTATAGGACCATAACCCTTTGTTTTCAAAGTATTATTTCTGATCCACCCCGGCAGACGCCAATTCGGGCGTGGCATCGCTCGCCAACTATTGGCAGAATCCGCGAATGACCAAGGAGCAGGAACGCCTGCTGGGGGAATCCCCCGCCATCCTCAAGGTGCTCGAGGAGGTGTCCCGCGCGGCCCCTCTGGGCAAGCCCGTGCTCGTGGTGGGAGAGCGCGGCACCGGCAAGGAACTCATTGCCGCGCGCCTTCACTTCCTGTCCGACCGCTGGGAAGGGCAATTCCTCAAGATGAATTGCGCCGCCATCAGCGACTCACTGCTGGAAACGGAGCTTTTCGGCCACGAGGCCGGCGCCTTCACCGGCGCCACACGCACCCACCATGGCCGGTTCGAGCGGGCCGACGGCGGCACCCTGTTCCTGGACGAGCTGGCGAACACGTCCTCCCTGGTGCAGGAGAAACTGCTGCGGGTCATCGAATACGGCGAGTTCGAGCGCGTGGGCGGCGCCAAAACGCTTCGCTGCGATGTGCGACTGGTGGCCGCGACCAACGAAGACCTGCCTGCCCTCGCCGAGGCCGGACACTTCCGCTTCGACCTACTCGATCGGCTGGCGTTCGACGTCATCACCCTGCCGCCGCTGCGCGAGCGGGAGGAAGACATCCTGATCCTGGCGGAGCACTTCGCCATCAACATGGCCGGCGAGCTCGGCCGGGACCTCTTCGCGGGGTTCAGCCAGCGCGCCCGCGAAGCGCTGCAGCGCCATCCCTGGCCTGGCAACGTTCGGGAGCTCAAGAACGTGGTGGAACGCTGCGTTTACCGCACGCCCCCGGACGAGGAGGTGGACGAGATCGCCTTCGACCCCTTCGAGTCTCCGTACCGGCCCCGCACGGCGCTGGCGAACGGCGCCGCCACGGCGAATCGTAACGGTCGCGCGGCGAACCCGTCAGCGGCGAGCCCTTCGGCGAGCCTGTCGGCACGCCTGCCTTTGGACATGAAGGAGGCGGTGCAGACCTTCGAGATCGATCTCATCGAGCAGGCCATGGACGAGGCCCGGCACAATCAGCGAAAGGCCGCCGAGCTGCTCGGCCTCACTTACCACCAGCTGCGCGGTTACCTGAAGAAATATCAGCTTCTGAGGAAGGACTGATTCCACCCGACCCGTCCCGCCATGGCTGCGACGACTGGGGCCCCCCGAGGGTCAGCACGGCAGACGACAATCGGATCGGTCATTGTGGCTCTTCGGAGTCGGCGGTAAACGGAACAGCGCTCGAAGGGTGAAGCCGTATGACGACGCGACGCAGAACCAACACGCTGCCGCCGCTCACCTGGCTGCGTGCTTTCGAGGCAGCCGGGCGCTCTTCGAGCTTTCGTGCGGCCGCCGACGAGCTGCACGTCACGCCGTCCACGATCAGCCATCACGTGCGGGACCTGGAAGCCCGTCTCGGGGTGCCGTTGTTCGACCGTTCCGGCGGCGGTGTCAGACTCACAGCCGAAGGCGAGGCGTATCTGGCCCGGGTATCCGCCGGATTCGAGGCGCTGGCGAAGGCTGCGGAGGCGCTGGTTCCCGGCCAGGTCGCGCGAACCCTGCGGATCGGGGCCTTTCCCTTCCTTGCCAGCGAAGTACTGATCCCCAACCTGGAGGAGCTTCGCGCCCGGCTGCCGGGGGTGACGTTATCGGTGGTGTCGGACACCAGCCTGGCCGCCCTGACGCGAGCCAACCCGGCGGACCGGCTGGATGCCATCGTCCGCTACGGCGACGGCCGATTTCCCGGCTGCCGCGCCAGGAAGCTGACTGACGTGGCGCTGCTGCCCGTCGCTGCGCCGACGCTGCTCACCACCCTGGAGCCCGGTGAGGCGGCCCTGGCGGCGGCGCCGCGCATCACCGTGGCAGGCCCCTACGATGGCTGGGCTGTCTGGTCGACGCATACCGGCATTACGCTTCCGGATGCCGACTTGCTCGTCTTCGACAGCTACCTGGCCGCCATGCGCGCCACCGAGCAGGGGCTGGGCATCGGCCTGGGGATTCTCCCCTTCATCCGTAGCTGGCTGGACGAGAGGCGCGTGGTCCCGGTGCTGGAGCGGCCGGTGCCTGCAGGACAGGCCTCCTACCTGGTGTCGGCTCATCATGCGGGGGAGAGCCGCGAGCTGATGGTGCTGGAGGAGTGGCTCCTGGCCCGCTTCACGTGACGGTGAATCCAGTTCACCCCCCGTGCAGAACCCCCGCTTGCCCGGGCCCCGCAGCAGTTTCAGCATCACCCCATCATTCGCGATGGGGCCGAACATGCTCGGACTCGACTTCCTGGGCCGGCGCCGGCTCGAGTGGCGGGAGATACCCGCCCCTCGGCTGCACGGCCCCGCCGAAGCACTGGTGAGGCCATTGGCTGTGGCCGCCTGCGACCTCGATGCCGACATCGTCGCGGGCCGCAGCCCATTCGCACCCCCGTTCGTGCTCGGTCACGAGTTCGCCGGCGAGGTGGTCGAGGTGGGAGACGCGGTTCAGCGATTTCAGCCGAACGATCGGGTGGCGGTGGCCTTTCAACCCAGCTGCGGCGCCTGCGCGTTCTGCCGGCGCGGCCACACCGCGGCCTGCACCCACGCACCGGGCACCGCCATGTATGGCATCGGCGCCGCCGGCGGTGACTGGGGCGGCGCCCTGTGCGATGTCGTTCGAGTCCCTTACGCCGAGGCCATGCTTTCGCCGCTGCCGCCCGGCCTGTCGCCTGCCATGGCGGCCGGTGCGGGGGACAACATTGCCGACGGCTACCGAACCGTGGCCGGCCCGCTGGCGGAGCGTCCCGGGGCCAGCGTCCTCGTCGCCGGCCGCGGCTGCATCGCCCTCTACGCCGCGTACTGGGCCCTGGAGCTCGGCGCCGAGCGGGTCACCGTGGCCAGCCGCGACGGTGAGCTGCTGCATCGGGCGGCGCGCCTGGGCGCGGAGGTCGAAGCCGTGGAGCGGTGGCCGCGACGCTTTCGCACCCACGGTATCACCGTGGACTGCACCGGCGAGCCCGACGGCCTGGCCGCGGTGATCCGCTCCACCGAGGCCTTCGGCGCGTGTACCAGCGCCGCTATCTACTTCGGCGAGCCACCCCGTTTACCCATGCTCGACATGTACATGAAGGGCATACGCCTCGAGACGGGGCGGGTGAACTCCGCCGCGGCACAGCCTGGCGTGCTCGATCTCATCGCGCGCCACGGCCTGGCACCCGAGCGCATCGGGGCGACGGTGGTCGCGTGGGAACGCATGGGCGAAGCGCTCGCGGATGGTGCCTTCCGGCCCATCGCCGTGCGCTGACCTCGCCAGGTAGAAGATCGAACCGGTGTGGGCGATACTGCCGCCGCGACGACCGGTCGCGCCGCCGTGTATCGAGAGGGGGAGAACCATGAGAACTCTGCGCCAGCCCCGGCTACGCTCCACGGGCGTCCCGGCCGCCGCGGTCCTGCTGACAGCCGTGGCCACGCTGGCCGGCTGCTCGGGTGGAGCCGAGCCCGTCACCGGCTGCGAACCCGCCCACGGCATCACGCCGGATTGCCGTTTCCAGAACCCGGAAGACCTGGTCCCCAGCCCCAGCGGACGCTTCATCGTGGTCAGCCAGTTCGGCGACATGACAGCGCCGCAACCCGGAAGCCTGGCGGCCCTGGAGCCGGCGACAGGGGCCCTCACCGAGCTCTTCCCCGGCGACGCGGCACCGCCGCGGTCCGAGGCCGGCTGGGGCGACTCCGACTGCCCGCCGCCGCCGGTGGACGCCTTCTCGCCCCACGGCATCGACATCCAACGCCTCGCCAGCGGTGACCATGCGCTGTACGCGGTGAATCACGGGGGCCGCGAATCCGTGGAGATGTTCGAGGTGCAGGACGACGGCGAGCGCATCGGCCTCGTCTGGCGGGGCTGCGTGCTGGCCCCGGATGACGGCTACTTCAACGATCTCGTCGTGCTCGAGAACGGCGAGTTCTGGGTCTCGCAGATGTTCCCGCGCCACGCCAGCGTGCTGTGGACGACCCTGCGCATGCGACTCACGGGCCATTCGCCGGGCTACGTGTACCACTGGACTCCCGAGGCGGGCTTCCGGAAGCTGCCGGGCACCGACAGCAAATTCGCCAACGGCGTGGAGAAGAGCGCCGACGAGCGCTTCCTGTTCATCAACAGCTACTTCGGCGACGCCGTCATCAAGGTGAACGTCGGAACCGGAGAGCCGGTGGCCAGCGCGGCGGTATCCAGCCCCGATAATCTGGCCTGGTCCCCCACCGGGGAGCTGCTGGCGGCATCCCATCACGCCTCAATCCCGGACATGCTGGCTTGTCAGGATCTCGAGAAGGGAAGTTGCGGACTGCGCTTCCAGATCGTGGCCATCGATCCCGAGACCATGGCCACGCGGGTGCTGCTGGACCATGAAGGACCGCCCATGGGCGGCGCCACGGTGGCCTTGCCCTTCGGCGACTGGGTCTATCTCGGCACCTTCGCCGGCGATCGGATCAGCCGCGCGCCGGCATCCATTCTGGCACCCACCGCTGGAGCGGAAAGCGCCATCCACTGAGCCCGAGCAGGCGGGGTGCGACAACGACTCGAGGCGCGATCCGGGATTGGTTCCGGTTCGCACCGCGGGTACACTTCCGGCCTCGCCCGAGGGGACACGATGGCCAGCGACTACATCTCCAGATTGTTCGGCACCTCACCGGTGCGGCCCATCCAGGAGCACTTCGCCCAGGCCACCGCCTGCGCCATGGAACTGGTGCCGTTCTTCGAGGCCGTCATCGCCGGGGATTGGGACCGGGCGGCCACGGTACGGGAGCGGATCATCGAGCTCGAGCACGCGGCGGACGAGCTGAAGCGCCACCTGCGCCTCGCCCTGCCGAGCAGCCTGATGATGCCGGTCAACCGTTCCGACGTGCTGGAGCTGTTGTCCATGCAGGACGCCATCGCCAATCAGGCCAAGGACATCTCCGGGCTGGTGACGGGCCGGCGGATGCAGATCCCGCCGTCGCTTGCCGAGCCGTACCTCGAGTTCCTTCGCTGCAGCCTCCGGGCGGTGAGCCAGGCCGAGAAGTCCGTCGGCGAGCTCGACGAGCTGTTCGAAGCGGGTTTCCGGGGCAAAGAGGTCGACGTGGTCATCGCCATGACCGAGGAGCTCGACCGGATCGAGTACGAGAGCGACGAGCAACAGGTGGAGCTGCGCAGCCGGCTGTTCCAGATCGAGCGGGAGCTGCCGCCGGTGGACGTGATGTTCCTCTACCAGATCATCGAATGGACGGGAGAGCTGGGCGACATCGCCCACCGAGTCGGTAGCCGTCTGCACCTCTTGATCTCGAAATAGTCTCGTGGAACTCGCGCTTCTGTTCATCCTCCTGGCCGCCGGGTTCGGTCTGTTCATGGCTTGGGGAATCGGCGCCAACGACGTGGCCAATGCCATGGCGCCGTCGGTGGGCTCCCGGGCCATCACCATTCCCCAGGCCGTGGCCATCGCCGCGGTGTTCGAGTTCGCCGGAGCCGTGCTGGCGGGTGGAGAAGTCACTTCGACCATCCGCAAGGGGATCGTCGACGCCGGCCTGTTCGCCGGCATGCCGGACCTGCTCATCGTCGGCATGCTGGCCTCCCTGCTGTCCGCGGCCATCTGGCTGCTGGTGGCCTCCCGCTTCGGCTGGCCGGTCTCCACCACCCACTCCATCGTCGGCGCGGTGGTGGGGTTCGCGGCCATGGGCATGGGCGTTGAGGCGGTGCACTGGGGGAAGGTCGGGCAGATCGTCATGAGCTGGGTGGCCAGCCCCCTGCTGGCCGGCGCCCTCTCCCTGATGCTGTTCCTCAGCATTCAACGGCTCGTGCTGGGGCGCGACGATCCGCTGGGGGCTGCCCGGCGCTGGTGTCCCTGGTACATCTTTCTGGCGGGTTTCTTCATGACCCTGGTGACGTTGCTGAAGGGCATCGTGCACTTGGGCCTCGACCTCGGCACCGGGACCGCCTACGCCCTGGCGGCGGTGCTGGGGCTGGTGGTGGCGCAGATCGGCCACGTGGCTATCCGGCGTATCCCCTATGACCCCCAGGCCAACCGGGATTTCCACTTCGCCACCGTGGAGAAGGTCTTCGCCGTGCCCATGGTGGTCACCGCGTGCGCCATGGCCTTCGCCCACGGCTCCAACGACGTGGCCAACGCGGTGGGGCCGGTGGCCGCCGTGGTGGCCGTGGCCCGCAGCGGGACCGTGGACGCCGTGTCCGTGGTCTCGCCCTGGCTGCTGCTGCTGGGCGGCGTGGGTATCGTCATCGGCCTGGCCACGTACGGGCATAAGGTCATCGCCACCGTGGGCCAGGGCATCACCCAGCTCACCCCGAGCCGCGGCTTCGCCGCCGGCATCGCCGCGGCCGCAACCATCGTGCTGGCGTCCGGCACCGGGCTTCCCATCTCCACCACCCACACGCTGGTGGGCGCCGTGCTGGGGGTGGGCATCGCTCGCGGCATTGCGGCCATCAACATGCGGGTGGTGAGCACCATCTTCATCTCCTGGTTCGTCACGGTGCCCGCCGGGGCCGGGCTGGCGGCCGTTTTCTTCTTCGTGGGGCGCGCGCTGCTCCGCTGACGCCCCGCGCCACAGCCTGAAATGGCGTTGAACAAAGGAGCCGTTACATGACCCGCTCGCTGATGATCGCCGTGGCCTGTCTGCTGCTCGCGGCTGCTCCGGCCCGCGCCGATTGGATCGAGGAGAGCAACCGCCACGCGCAGGTGCTGCTCGACGTCGTCGGCCGCTACACTCCCGAGTTCGGCACCTTCGTGGGGGTGGAGGGGTTCGACACCGGCGTTCTCGACCTGCGGTCCCGGTACGCCGAGCGCCAGGAGGCGGATCTCGAAGCCGCGGCCGCCCGGCTGGAAGCCGCTCGAGATGACGTGACCGACCCCCGGGTCCGCCAGGATCTGGAGATTCTGATCAAAGCCGCGCGCGATCAGCGGGCCACCTCGGAGCTGAGGCGCCGTTACCTGTTGCCGTACTTCGACCTCGGCCAGACGGTCTACGTGGGCTTTCAGAACCTCATCGACGAGCGGGTACCCGAGGAGCGCCAGCGGGCGGCCATCGTTCGCCTCCAGCGCTACGCGGGCACGGTGCCGGGCTACGAACCCATCACCCGCCTCGCCCGCGCCCGCTACGAGGAGGCGGCTGAGAACCCGGAGCTGCTGGGACCCTGGGTGGTCGAGGCGCACCAGTACCTGGAGAACCAGTCGCGCTACCTGGACGGCATCGAGCAACTGCTGGAGCAGAGCGCACTGGAGGGCTGGCAGGAACCCCTGACCGCCCTGCGCCGGGAGTTCGATGAGTACGCGGCCTGGGCGCGGGACGTGGTGCTGCCTCGGGCACGGCAGACCTCGCAGTTGCCGGCGCCCATCTACGCCGACAATCTCAAGAGCTTCGGCGTGGACATGGACCCGCGGGAGCTGCTGGACCGGGCGGCCGCGAACTTCGTGCAGACCCGCAGCGAGATGCAGACTCTGGCGGCAGCCGTGGCCGCCGAGCGCCAGTGGCCCGAGCGCGACTATCGGCAGGTGCTGCGGCGACTCAAGGCGAAGCGCATTCCGGAGGATCGGCTGCTGGAGCTGTACCGGACACGGCTGTCCGCCATCGAGGACATCGTCCGCCGGGAGGGCATCGTCACCCTGCCCCGGCGTGCCGCGGTCATCCGCCTGGCCACCGAGGCCGAGGCAGCCGCCACCCCGGCGCCCCACCTGGACCCGCCGAGACTCGTGGGAAACACGGGAGAGCCGGCGGAGTTCGTCCTGCCCACGCACAATCCCAATGCTGCGCCGGGCGCCGAGATGGACGATTTCACCCACGAAGCCATCGCCTGGACCCTCACCGCCCACGAGGCCCGTCCGGGGCACGAGCTGCAGTTCTCGGCCATGCTGGAGCGCGGCGTTTCCACGGCGCGGGTGGTGTTCGCGTTCAACAGCGCCAACGTGGAAGGTTGGGCACTCTACGCCGAGGCGCAGATGAAGGAGCACTTTCCTCTCGAGGGGCAGATCGGCGTGCTGCAACTGCGCATGATGCGCGAGGCGCGGGCCTTCCTCGACCCCATGATCAACCTCGGCATGATCCAGCCGGATGAGGCCCAACGTTTCCTCATAGAGGACGTGGGGCTGTCCGAGCCCATGGCCAAGCAGGAGGTGGACCGCTACAGCTTCGTCGCACCGGGGCAGGCGACCAGCTATTTCTACGGCTACTCCAAGCTCAACGCCCTGCGCACCCGGGTGGAGATCGCGCTGCCCGACAGCTTCGAGGAACAGGCCTACCACGACTTCATCATTGCCCAGGGCCTGCTGCCGTTCGATCTGCTGGAGCGGGCGGTGATGGAGGAGTTCGTTCCGTCGCGGCGCCCATCCCGCTGAAGCCCGCGGCGCCGGGCCGCCCCGGTGCCGCAGAGGCGCCGCAGAAGCACCTCTGCGGCGAGTCGTTCTAAGCATATGGAGAACGATTCTTTCTGCTCGTGAACGGGCCTGCCTAGACTCTGCGACTCGAGTTCAACCCCGAGCCTGAGTGCAGAACCTGCAGGCCCCACGCGAGATCGAATCATGCGCTCCATCCGTGCCGTACTCTACACCGTCGCCGTCGCCGCGCTCCTACCCTCAGCCACCCACGCCACCAACGGCTACTTCGCCCACGGCTTCGGCATCAAGAGCCGCGCCATGGCCGGCACCGGCACCGCACACGCTCTGGGGTCCTCCGCCGCGGCGATCAATCCCGCAGGCATGGTGCATGTCGGCAACGATATCGAGCTCGCCGTGGAGCTGTTCAGTCCGCGGCGGCAATTCGCGGTGACGGGCGTGCCCAGCTTCGATCCGCATGCCTCCGTGGCACCGCCCCTGGTGTTCCCGCTGAACCCCGGCAAATACGAAAGCGGCAAGGAGCTGTTCGCCATTCCGACCCTGGGCTGGAATCGGATGATCGGCGAGAACAGCTCCGTAGGCATCACCATCTACGGTCAGGGCGGAATGAACACCAGCTACGACGAGCCGGTGTTCGGCGCCGGTCCCGCGGGGGTGGATCTGTCGCAGATGTTCATCGCCCCGACCTACGCGCGGAAGCTGAGCCCACGCTTCTCCGTAGGTGTCAGCCCCATCCTCGCCGTGCAGCGCTTCGAGGCCAAAGGCGTCGCGAGCTTCGCGCCCCTGTCGGCGTCCGCCGGCGATCTCTCCGACAACGGTCACGAAACCTCCTTCGGCGGCGGCGTTCGCCTCGGCGTGCAGGGAGCCGTCACGCCGGAGCTCCGGGTGGGCGCCTCGTGGAAGAGCCGCATTCACATGGAAAAGCTCGACGACTACGCCGGACTGTTCGCGGGGCACGGCGGCTTCGACGTGCCCTCGAGCTTCAACGTCGGCGTCTCCTGGCAGGCGAGCGCAACGAGCCTGCTGCAGTTCGACGTCGAGCACATCAATTACAGCGAGGTGGATTCCGTGGGCTCCCACATGCTGCCGAATCTGGGCACCGCGCGGCTGGGCGATGCCGGCGGCGCCGGCTTCGGCTGGGACGACATGACGGTGTTCAAGCTCGGGGGTGCCTGGCAGGTGAACGGGGACTTGAGCCTGCGTGCGGGCCTGAGCTACGGCGAGCAGCCCATTCCCGAGAGCGAGGTGCTGTTCAACATCCTGGCGCCAGGGGTTCAGGAGTGGCACTTCACCACGGGCATCACCCGCAGGATCGGCCGCCACGGCGAGGTCGACTTGGGCGTGATGTACTCGCCTTCGGAAACGGTGACGGGCGCCAATCCGCTCAACACCGAGCAGACCATCGAGCTGAAGATGCATCAGCTTTCCGCCCAGGTCGGCTACACTGTGCGCCTGTAGTTTCGGGAGCCCGCGTGTCCGACTTCACCCCGTACTCCGCCCTGCTCGGCGGCGCTCTCATCGGCGCCGCGGCGAGCCTGCTGCTGCTGCTGAATGGACGCATCGCCGGAATCTCCGGGATTCTCGGCGGACTGATTCCGCCCGCCGCCGGGGAGACCGCCTGGCGGCTGGCGTTTCTGCTGGGCCTGCCCCTGGGCATGCTCGCCCTGGACCTGGGACGTGGGGTCACGGCCGTACCGGAGATCGACACCTCCATGGCCACCACCGTGGTGGGCGGACTGCTCGTCGGCTACGGCACGAGCCTCGGCGGCGGCTGCACCAGCGGCCACGGTGTCTGCGGGCTGGCGCGGCTGTCGCTGCGCTCCCTGGTAGCGGTGATGACGTTCATGCTGGCCGCCATGGTGACCGTCTATGTCTGGCGCTGACGCCAGGAAAGCGCTGGCCGCCCTCGTCTGCGGGGTGGTGTTCGGCGCCGGCCTCACGGTTTCTCAGATGGTGAACCCGGACAAGGTCATCGCGTTTCTCGACGTCACCGGCGCCTGGGATCCGAGCCTTGCCTTGGTGATGGCCAGCGCCCTGACGGTGGCGGGACTGACCCAGCGTCTGGTCACCCGGCGCTCCGCGCCCATCTTCGACACCTCGTTTCGCCTGACCTCGCGGCGCGACATCGACCGTCACCTGCTGGTGGGGTCGGCGCTCTTCGGCATGGGCTGGGGCCTGGTGGGGCTGTGCCCCGGACCGGCACTGGCGCTACTGGGTTATCTCGACGCGAAGGCGGTGGCGTTCGTGGCAGCCATGGTGGCCGGCGCCGCCTTCCACCGCTTTCAGCTCCGGGGCGGACGCGCCGCAACAACCGAGCCTGCCAGCCCCCACAGCGGTCAGTGATGGCCGCAGAATCGAGATCGGATGGAACTGGCATCGCAGGCTCAGCGCCCGGGAGATGCGAAGGTATCTGGCGGTACCCATCGACGTGCGAAGCCGCAGCTACCTGGAGGACCAACTGACACGGATCGAGCAGAGCAACCCATGAGCGACGAGCGCGGCGCCGCCGACGCTTCAGTCGTTGCTGATAATCACCTTCAGGGCCTGCTCTTTACCTGCGTTGCTGAACACCTCGTAAGCCTCCATTAGCTGATCGAACCCGAACCGATGGGTGATCAGATGCTGGGGCTCGAGACGCTTCGCCTCCACCGTTTTCAGCAACAGCGGCGTGGTGTTGGTGTTGACGAGCCCCGTGGTCAGGGTGATGTTCTGAATCCACAGCTTCTGGAGCTGCAGATCCACGCTGGTGCCGTGCACGCCGATGTTGGCAATGTGACCCCCGGGCCTGACGATGGACTGGCAGACGTCGAAGGTCTGCGGCACGCCCACCGCCTCGATGGCCACGTCCACCCCGTCCTTCGTCGAATCGAGAATCGCCTTTACCGGATCCGTCTTCGAGCTGTCGATGACGTCTGTGGCGCCGAACTTCCGGGCCATCTCCAGCCGGGCCGCATCCAGGTCCACCATGATCACCCGGGCGGGTGAGTAGAATCCGGCGGTGAGCAGCGCCGCCATGCCGATGGGTCCGGCCCCGACGATGGCCACCACGTCACCGGGCTTCACCGCTCCGTAGAGCACGCCGATCTCGAAACCGGTGGGCAGGATGTCGCTCAGCATCACCAGGGCCTCTTCGTCCGCGCCCGGCGGAATCGGGTACAGGCTGTTGTCGGCGTAGGGGATGCGAACGTACTCCGCCTGGGTCCCATCGATCAGGTGCCCGAGGATCCACCCGCCCCGCTCGCAGTGCGAATACATCTGCTTCTTGCAGTATTCGCACCGGCCGCACGAGGTGATGCACGACAGCAGCGCGTGATCGCCCTTCTTGAACGCGGTCACCGCGTCGCCCACCTCCTCCACCACGCCGACCCCCTCGTGGCCGAGAATCCGGCCTTCGGTGACCGCCGGCACGTCGCCCTTGAGAATGTGAAGATCGGTGCCGCAGATGGTGGTCTTAATGATGCGCAGGATGGCATCCGTGGGCTCTGAAATGGTGGGCCTGGGCACCGACTCCACGGACTTGCTCCCTGGGCCGTGGTACACCAGCGCCTTCATGGTCGAAGCCGGATTCATGCCAACCTCCTTGCCGAGCGGCGTTCGGAACCATGGTGTCGTCTAGGCAGGGTACGACTGCCAATCCCGCGCTTTCAAGCTGCGGGCTGCGATGCCGCAACCGGAGTCCCGGGTTGTCTAGGGTCGCCCGCGCCGTTCGCGCTTGTGAGCGTACAGCGCCGCGTCCGCCTGCTTCATCAGCTGCTCCAGCGACACCGGCGCCGCGGGATCGAAGAGCGCGGCGCCCATGGCCACCGAGATGGAGAACTGCGACTCGGGCGCGGCGTTGCGCTCGGCGATGCTGGACTCCAGCCGCGCCCGGTGCAGCGCCAGAGTGGTCGGCCCGGCGCCCACGGCCAGCACCACGAACTCGTCCCCGCCGAGCCGGGCCACCAGGTCGGATTCGCGAAAGCCTTCCCGTAGCAGCGCCGCCAGCTCCACCAGGGCGCGGTCGCCGGCGAGATGCCCGTGGGTGTCGTTGATGGATTTGAAATCGTTCATGTCGAGAAACAGCAGCAGGCACGCGGTGGCGGAGCGGCGGGCCTGGCGCAGCGCCTGCTCGCCCAGCGATACGAAGCCACGGCGGTTGTACACGCCCGTGAGGTCGTCGGTGAAGGACATGCTCCTGAGCGCGTCCTCCGTTCGCTTGCGCTCGGAGATGTCGCGGAACACCAGCACCGCCCCTTCCACCCGCCCCCCGAGGTGAAACGGTGTGCTCGTGTACTCCACTGGCATGGCCGTGCCGTCGGCCCGCCAGTAGACGTCGTCTTCACAGCGCGCCGCTACGCCGTCGTGAACCGAGGCCCAGGTGGGGCACTTTTCCACCGGGTAGGGAGTGCCATCCGCGCGGGTATGGTGGATGAGCGAGTGCAGCTCCCGACCGTCCAGCGTCTCCGCCTCGAACCCCAGCAGGCGCAGCGCCGCCGGGTTGGCGAACGTGACGCGGCCATCTCGGTCGAGGCCGATGATCCCCTCCGCCGCCGACGCGAGAATCGCCTCGGTGTGCTCCCGGGCCCGGGCCAGCTCCTGCTCCGCCCGAACGCGCTCGCTGACGTCCCGCACCACGGCGGTGAACAGGGTCCTGCCCGCCATGTCCAGCTTGGCGATTGTGGCTTCCGCGGGAAAGATCTCGCCATCCTTGCGCCGGCCGAAGATGCGGCCTCGCCGATTCATGTATCGGGCCGCGTCACCCGAGCGGCCGAAGGCGGCGACGTGAGCGCCATGGCACGCCCGGGCCGCCTCGGGCAGAAGCAGCAGCAGCGGCTGTCCGAGCACCTCGCTCTCCGGGTAGCCGAAGATGGCCGCGGCCCCCTTGTTGAAGCGCACGATGTGCTGACTCTCGTCGATGACCACCACCGCATCGGCAGCCACGTCGAGAAAGCGGTCGAGGTGGGCCTCGGTTTCATGCCACGACCGCTCCGCCAGACGCAGCGCCGTGACGTCGCGCCCCTCCGGCACGAGATACGCCACCCGGCCGTGCTCGTCCAGCACGGGGGTGAGGGAGAACGCCACGATGATGAGCCGCCCGTCCGCCGCGGCGTGCTGCGCCTCGAAGCGGGTGGCTTCGCCGGCGCGGGCGGCCTCGATGGCTTTCCGCAACCGCCGGCTCATCCCGGCATCGTGGGACCACCACGGGGTCTCCCAGAACGGACGGCCAATCACGTCCTCGCGCCTGGCGCCGATCAGCGCCAGTGACGCCCGATTCGTCTCCAGAACAATGCCCCGAGGGTCGAGAAGCCCCACGGAGTGCGTCACGCCGTCGAATGCCGCCCGAAGGCGGCGCGCGGCGTCGGCCTGCCCGGCGGGTTCTCTGTCATCGTGCCTGGTGGTCAAAGCAATCGGCACCCAACCAAAACGGGCCAGCCTAGTGACTTCGTCCTACACGCGCCATTCCCGAGGTCGGCAGATCTCGTGTAGGAATTCAGGAAACCCACGGCTTGCGGCCGACCAAGCGAGCGCCGCGGAGTGTCAGCGCAACCGGAACCGCACCGGGCAGAAACTGCCATCCAGGCCCCATATACTGTCCCGTGTGAAGTCCCATTCGAGGTGGTGCATGAGCGTCGTATCCAGGCCCGCGGAAGCGTTGGCCGAAGACAAGCAGGACTGGATCGAGTCCATCGAATACATCTACGGCGCCTACGGCGAGGACGGGGTCCGGGAGATCCTGCGCAACGTGCAGGACTACGTGCTCTCGCGGGGCATCGCGCTGAACGAGGCCACCCTCAACACGCCCTACGTCAACAGCATTCCGTTGGTGCAGCAACCGCCCTACCCCGGGGACGTCGAGCTCGAGAAACGCATCGAGAACATCGTGCGCTGGAACGCCATGGCCATGGTGCTTCAGGCACAGGACGACGGCAGCGGGGTCGGCGGCCACATCGCCACCTACACGTCCGCCGCCACCATGATGGAAGTGGGGTTCAATCACTTCTTCAAGGCCCGCGCCCAGGACTACGGCGGCGATCTGGTGCTGGTTCAGCCGCACGCGTCGCCCGGCGTCTATGCCCGGGCGTTCCTGGAAGGGCGTCTCAGCGAGACGCAACTGCGCAACTTCCGTCGCGAACTCGCCCCCGGGGGCGGTCTCTGCTCGTATCCCCATCCCCGGTCCATGCCCGATTTCTGGCAGGTGCCCAACGCCTCCATGGGCCTGTCGACCCCCGCCGCCATCTACCAAGCGCGCTTCGCCAAATACCTGGAGCACCGGGGCCTGAAGCCGGCCAACGGCGGCAAGGTCTGGTGCTTCATCGGTGACGGCGAAGCCGACGAGCCGGAGGTGCTCGGCACCATCAACATCGCCGCCCGGGAGCGCCTCGACAACCTGGTGCTGGTGGTCAACTGCAACCTGCAACGGCTGGACGGCCCGGTGCGCGGCAACGGCAAGATCATCCAGGAGCTGGAGCGCAGCTTCCGCGGCGCCGACTGGAACGTCATCAAGGTCATCTGGGGGAGCGGCTGGGACGTGCTGCTCGCCCAGGACGTCCACGGCGTGCTGCGCAAGCGCATGGAGGAGTGCCTGGACGGGGACTACCAGTACCTCTCCATCCTGCCCGGCAACGTGCAGCGCGAGCACTGGGTGGAAGACAACCCCGAGCTGAAGGCGATGATGAACTCGCTCTCCGACGAGGAGATCCAGACCATCAAGCGCGGCGGCCAGGATCCGAAGAAAGTCTACGCCGCCTTCCACAGGGCCAGCAGAACCCAGGGCAAGCCCACGGTCATTCTGATCAAGACGGTGAAAGGCGACGGCATGGGCAGCGCCGCCCAGGGACGCAACACCGCGCACCAGAAGAAGAATCTGAGCGAAGCCGAGCGCCTGGAATGCGCGCGCAACTACGGCATTCCCCTCTCCGACGAGGAAGTGAAGGCAGCGAAGTTCTACCGGCCGCCCGAGGACAGCGCCGAGATCCGTTACCTGCAACAGCGCCGCGAGGCGTTGAACGGCTACCTGCCCGCGCGCACCGTGGACTGCCCCGGGCTCGAGCCGCCCTCTTTCGCGGACTTCCAGGAGTTCCTCAAAGGCAGCAACGGCCGCGAGGTCTCCAGCACCATGGTGATGGTGCGCATCCTCTCACGGCTGCTCAAGCACCCGGCGTTGGGGCGTTACGTGGTCCCCATCGTTCCCGACGAGGCCCGGACCTTCGGCATGGACGGCCTGTTCAGCCAGGCGGGCATCTACTCGCCCGAGGGCCAGAAGTACACGCCCGTGGATCATCAGAGCCTCACCTACTACCGCGAATCGGAAAGCGGCCAGATCCTCCAGGAAGGCATCTGCGAGACCGGCGCCCTGGCCTCGTTCATGGCGGCGGGCAGCGCCTACGCGGTCCACGGCCTGCCCATGATCCCCTTCTACATCTTCTATTCCATGTTCGGCTTTCAGCGGGTGGCCGACATGATCTGGGCCTGCGGCGACATGATGTGCCGCGGCTTCCTGCTAGGCGGCACGGCGGGCCGGACGACGCTCAACGGCGAAGGCCTCCAGCACCAGGACGGGCATTCTCATATATTTGCCAGCACAGTCCCCAACCTGAAGAGCTACGACCCGGCGTTCGGCTACGAGCTGGCGCTCATCGTCCGCGACGGCATCCGCCGCATGTACACGGATGGCGAGAACGTCTTCTACTATCTCACTGTCTACAACGAAAATTATCCCATGCCCGCCCTGCCGGACATCGACGACATCGAGCAGCGCGTCGTCCGGGGCGGCTACTGCCTGCGCCGCTCCGAACAGCGCGGCGAGCCCGTCCACCTGCTGAGCAGCGGCTCCATCATGCAGCAGGCGCTCGAGGCCGCTGATCGCCTGGAGGCCATGGGCTACGCCGCCCATGTCTGGAGCATCACCAGCTTCGTCGAGTTGGCCCGGGATGCGGAGCGCTGCCAGCGACGGGAGCGGCTCGCACACCCGGACCAGCCGGCCTCGACGAGCTACATCGAAGCGCTCTTCCAGGGGGAAGACGGCGTGTTCGTGGCGGCGACCGACTACATGAAGGCCCTGCCCGCCATGATCGCCCGATGGATTCCCGGCGACTACACGGTGCTCGGCACCGACGGCTACGGGCTGAGCGAGTCGCGCCCGGCCCTGCGGGACTACTTCGAGATCAGCGCGGACTACATGGTCCACGCCGCCCTGGTGGGCCTGCACCGGTCAGGGCGGATCGATACCGCCACTCTCGTCGAGCAGCAGCGCGATCTCGCCATCGACCGCGACAAGGCCGATCCGGCGGACCGGTGACGGCCCGCCGCTTCGGCTGGACGCCGAAGCCGCCGCGCGCCGGGAGATGAAGCCTACCGGAGGGGCGCTGAAGTGAAACGTGTTATACAATGGCGCGTTCATCTTTTCATTCCTCCTGGAGACCTCAATGACCGCAGAAGCCTGGATCATCGACACCGCCCGCACGCCGCGGGGCATCGGCAAGGTAGGCAAGGGATCCCTCGCCCACCTGCACCCGCAGCACCTGGCCGCCACGGTGCTGAACGCGCTCAAGGAGCGCAACGGCATCAAGACGGAGGAGGTGGACGACGTGATCTGGGGGTGCAGCACCCAGCGCGGCAAGCAGGGCTCCTGCATCGCCCGGATGTCCCTGCTGGCGGCGGGTTGGGACACCCACGCCAGCGGCGTCACCCTGGACCGCTTCTGCGGCTCCGGCATCACGTCCGTGAACATGGCGGCGGCGAGCATCATGTCCGGCATGGAAGACCTGGTGGTGGCCGGCGGCGTGGAGATGATGTCGTACACGGCACAGCTCGCAGCCCAGGGCGGCGGCGGTCTGCTCGACGCCGGCAACCTGCGGCTGCGCGACCTGCATCCCCAACCCCACCAGGGCGTCTGCGCCGACGTGATCGCCACCCTCGAAGGCATCACCCGGGAGAACGTGGACCAGCTCGCCTACGAGAGCCAGCAGCGCGCCAAGGTGGCGCTGGAGAACGGCTACTTCGCGAAGAGCGTGGTGCCCGTCTACAATGAAGACGGCACGCTGGCCCTGGACCACGACGAGTTTCCCCGCCCCCAGACCACCCTGGAAGGCCTTTCGGAGCTACCCGCCGTGTTCGAGAACTTCATGGCCATGCCGGTGGACGAAACCGGTGAGACGTTCGATTCCATCGTCCGGCGCAGCTACCCCGACATCCAGATCAACCACGTGCACCATGCCGGCAACTCCTCCGGGGTCGTGGACGGCTCCGGCGGCGTGCTGCTGGCCTCCCCCGAGTACGCCAAGGCCCAGGGCTGGAAGCCCCGTGCCCGGGTGGTCGCCATGGCCAACATGGCGGGCAGCCCCGAGCTCATGCTGAACGAGCCCGTGCCGGCCGCACGGAAGGTCCTGCAGAAGGCCCGCATGACTCTGAGCGACATCGACCTGTTCGAGGTGAACGAAGCGTTCGCCGTGGTGGCCTACAAGTTCATGCGCGACCTGGAACTCGACCCCGCCAAAGTCAACGTCAACGGCGGCGCCATCGCCCTCGGCCACCCCATCGCGGCCACCGGGGCGATCCTGATCGGCACAGTGCTCGACGAGCTGGAGCGCCGCGATCTGGCCACCGGGCTGGTGACCATGTGCGCCGCCGGCGGCATGGCCCCCGCCATCGTGATCGAGCGCATCTGAGCCCGGCCGCTCCGGCCGCTCCGGCCGCTCCGGCCGCTCGAAGGATGTCACGGGTTCCCCGCGGACCCGTGACAGCTCAGTCCAGCCCGAGGCGGCGTCGCCAGGCGGCCAGCAGGGCG
>JAWLGU010000084.1:0-16858 GCA_041690675.1 Pseudomonadales bacterium
GGGATTTCGAATCTCGCGGGGCGCGCAAATAAAAGGGGGGTCCAACAGGACCCCCTTTTTATTGGCACGCCCGGCGTTCCGATTCGACTCCCCAGTTCGACAAATCGGCCGTCCGGCCGATTTGGACGATTTCGCGAAGCGAAATCGCCCCAACGGGGCGAGCGCCGCGGGCGGCGCGAGTCAATCTCTCCGGGCGCGCGCTGGCACTGGCCGCCGCTTCGATTCCGTATCTCTTTCTGTGCTGCGTTCTGCTCGGCGCCACAAGTGCCCCAACCCCACCACTTCCGCTAAACTACCCGCCCATCGTCCTCTCCGGCCTCGTAGTTCAACGGATAGAACGGCCGCCTCCTAAGCGGCAAATGCAGGTTCGATTCCTGCCGGGGCTACCACATCGGCACCCGTTCGCCGCAATGACCTACACCCCCATCCGCCTCCGCTTGCTTCCCCATCGCCCCTGGCAGAATATGATCCGCGGAGGGACCAAGCAGGAGGGACACCTGATGCGATTCCCACTTTCTCTTGCGGCACTGGCGGTGCTGTGGCCTATCTCCCAGGGGGCCGTGGCCGAGTGCCAGTGCCTGTGCATGGACGGCGAAGCGAAAACCTTGTGCAGCAGCCTCGACGAGGCCCGGGGTAACGTCGACCGGTGCGGCGCGCAGCCGCCAGGCCGCTGCCCGATGAATCTGCAGGCGCCGGCGGCGGAAAGCTACCCGGCGCCGGCGGAAGGCGCCGTCAACTGCCGCGACGTCCAGCTCTTCGACCCGGCCACCCGCGCGCATCTCGGGTTCAGAGCCTGCGACGTCGTGCCCGCGGGAGACGATCTCTGACACGGGATCCCGTGGCGGCCGTTTCCCTTCGCGTCGAGCGGGCCTCCTGTGACTGAGGTGCCGCGCCTGTCGGTGATCGTTCCGGTGCTGAACGACGCCGCTTCGCTGGCGGCGCTGTTGCGCGAGCTGGATCCCGCCGCCCACGCCGGGCAGATGGAGGTTCTGGTGGTGGACGGCGGCAGCGTGGACGACAGCCGCCGGGTGGCGGAGCAGGGCGGTGCCCAATGGCTGGCGGCCCCGCCGGGGCGCGGCCACCAGCTCGGCGCGGGGGTGGCGCGGTCCCGGGGTCGATGGCTGTGGCTGCTGCACGCCGACTCCTCCGCGATCGGCGGGGCCCTGCACTGGCTGCTGCGGTGGTCGGCCGAGGCGCCGCCGGGATGGGGACGATTCGATGTCCGGCTCGACCGGCCGTCGCCGCTGCTCCGCGCCGTGGCCTTGCTGATGAACCGGCGCTCCCGCTGGACCGGGATCTGCACCGGCGATCAAGGCATGTTCGTGGAGCGGCAGGTCCTGTTGTCGGCCGGCGGGATTCCCGCTCAGCGTCTCATGGAGGACATCGAGCTGAGCCGCCGCCTCAAACGCCTGGCGCGACCTCAGGCCCGGCCGGAGACCATCACCACCTCCGCCCGACGCTGGCGGCGCGACGGCGTGCTGGTGACGGTGCTCTCCATGTGGCGCTTCCGCCTGCGCTACTGGTTCGGCGCGGATCCGGAGGTTCTGGCCCGCGAGTACTACCGGTGAAGCCAGCGCCGCCTGCGCGGCTGTGCATCTTCACCCGGGTGCCGGTGCTGGGACGGGTCAAACAGCGGCTGGCCGCAGACCTGGGTGCGGAAGGCGGCCTGCGGGCGCACACGATGCTGGTGGAGGACGCTCTGGCCCGCCTGGCGGCGGTGCCCGGGGTGGTCAGCGAGCTGTGGATCGACGCGCCCCCGGAGTCGGTGGCGCGGCGCTGGTCCCGGGAATGGTCCGTGCAACTCCGCGTGCAGCAGGGGCACGATCTGGGCGGGCGCATGGCTCACGCCCTCGAGGCGAGCCTCGGGCAGAGTCCGTTCGCCCTGGTGGTGGGCACGGACTGTCCCGCCATCGACGCCGGCTATGTGACGGCGGCGGTGAACGGTCTCGGTGACCACGACGTGGTGCTGGGCCCGGCCGAGGATGGGGGCTACGGCCTCGTCGGAGCCCGCGCGGCGGTGCGCGCAGGGCTCCCGGTGCTGTTCGAGGGGGTGGCGTGGGGCACCTCGGGCGTTCTGGAGGCGACCCTGGAGCGGGCCGCCGCGGCGGATCTCGACGTGTTGCTGCTGCCCGCGGTGTGGGACGTGGATACCTTGCAGGACTGGCACCGCTATCTGGCCGCGCGCGGGGGTACCGCTCGGTAGTCCCGACTATGCCGGGGTCGGGCCGGCTCCATCGGCCGCTTTGTCGGCGCCGGTTCGCGCGCCGGCGAGCAGCGCATCCAGCTCCGCCTGATTCAGCTCGGCGTCGCCCGCCCCGGCGTCCCCGTCGGCGGCGGGCGCCACGCCTGGAAGCGGCGTGTCCCGAGGAGGCTCCAGAGGCTCGAGGTCTATGCCGTAGCTCCGATCCAGGGGCTCGAGCACCTCGAAGATCTGCACCAGGGCCTGGTGGCAGTCGGGATTGTCGGCGACCAGGAACATGGCGAGCTGATGGCATTCCTCGCGGACGGCGCGCCAGCGGCGGACGAACTCTTCCTCGTCATGCTCCGGTGCCTGGCTCGCCAGGTGCTCCGTCAGACGCTCGGCGAAGTTGCCCTTGGGCGCCACCTCGTTTTCCAACACCAGGCGCCGCACCACGCTGACGGGATCGTCGCCCGACAGTGCCTTCACACGCTCCTTGAGGAGTTTCTCCGGCGGCGCCATGGATTCGATCTCGGCCAGCTTGCCGCTGAGGCTGGCGAGCGCCTGTTCGGCGGTGGTGCAGAGCTCCATGAGCTCGTCGTTGTTCCGGCGCAGGGAGGCATTGCGAAGCCACAGCGCGGCGATGGCGGCCAATGCGAAAGCGGTGATCTGGACGACGGCGAATAGCTGCCAGGACATGGGTTCCCTGCCTAGGCTCCTCTCCTGAACGTCAAGTATAGGCGACGAGTCACGATCGGCCCGCGGGCGCGCGAGCGTCAGCCCTTGTGGAACGCGCCGCGGCTCGATACCTGCTGGATGTAGTGCTCCAGCCGGCGGCGGTCGGTGACGCTCATCTCGGTGAACTCGATCCCGCAGGAGGTGTTGCGCTGCTTGGCGTCCCAGGCACTGTGGCGGACCACGCCGCTGGCCGTGAAGCTGAGGGTGCTGGTCACCTGCAGGCGGCATTGCGGCAGCACCTCGTCCGTCGCCAGGGTCGGCACCACGGCGCCGCTGAACACGGCCCGGCAACCGCCAACGGATACATCGATGAGCTGGCCCTTCAGCACCGCCTCGTCGCCGTTGGCGCGGTCGATGTGGATGAGCCCTTCGTCCGGGCTCACCCGCGGTGGCAGGGTGATGCGGGTGTGACGGCGGCGCTGCTGACGCAGCAGGCGCTGGGGCAGGGTAGCGCGATAGTAGGGCAGGCCGCGCTCGGACTCGACGCCGGTGATGGAGCACTCTTCACCGCAGAGATACAGGCCGTCCAGGCGGGCGGCGAAGGAAAAGCGGGTGCCGCGGCGGATAAGGGTCAGAACGTCCCGCGGTCGAATGTTCTCTAGCAGGAACCCCTCGGGAAGGACGTCGAGCACGCGTCCGGTACATTCCGCCTCGATGCTCGGCAGGCGTAGCTCCAGCTCCGCCGAGTGGTCCCGCAGGATCTTCAGCACCGGCGCCATCTCCGCGGCTCGCGTGAGATACACCGTGCGCCGCGCCGGCGAAATGGGTTGGGGTGCGGTGGCGGTTGCGTCCTTCAATCTGAACCTCACTCCGTTGAGTCTTACGCCGCGAATCGGTCTCGCGCCCGCCTGAAGTCTGACTCATACCGGCGGGCGCACAAATGGCGGTCCGTCGTATTTGTGAATCGGATCAACAAATCCGCCGGGTGGAGCGGCGCCTTCCGTGGCTGGCTCCACCCGGCGGCTTGCCGGCTCAGTTGCCTTCGAAGGTGAAGCGAAGCTGGGCCCGCACCGGCGCCGGCTGGCCGCCGAGCTCCACCGGCTTGAAGCGCCAGCTCTGAAGCGCCACCAGGGCGTCCCGATGGAAGATCTTGGAGGAGGAGTCCACCACCTCTGCTTCGCTCACCTCGCCGGTGGGGGTCACGGTGAACTGCAGCTCCACCCAGCCGTCGAAGCCGCCGGCCCGGGCGCGGTGCGGGTACGAGGGGATCACCTTGCGCACGACGTCGAGCTCGCTCAGGGTGTAGATCTTGTCCTCGGCGTAGGCATTCGGGGCCACGACGGCTTGGCTCAGCAGCAGCACCCCGGCGAACAGGGTCGTGGCGAACGTGGTGATCGGTCTCATGAGGATTCCTCCGTTACTTCTTTTTCTGTGGCAATACGGCGGCACCAGCCGGTGAAAGCCGTCCCTGGGTGACATCGGCACCGCTCGGGCCGGCTTTAGCCGCAGGGCCTGTATGGGTGGCGGAAATGAGAACGGCGTCTCGGTTCCGGCCCGTTGCGATCAGAACTCTTCCCACTCGCTGTCGTCGGTTCCGGTGGCCGCCCGAGGCGTCGACGCCTTCATGGCGGCCGGCGCATTGCTCCAGGGACGTTTGGGTCCGCGGCGCTCCACGGCTATGTGCGGCGGCGCCGACGATACCGGTGGCCGCGGGGCCGGCTCGGTGCGAGCCGATGCCTGGGCAGGAGCACCGCCAAAATCGCTCTTGCTCACCCGATACCGGCTCACCAGTTGATGCAGCCCGGTGGCCAGGTCCGCCTGGGACTGACTCGACGCGGTGGCCTCTTCCACCATGGACGCGTTCTGCTGGGTCAGCTCGTCGAGCTGCATCACCGCCTTGTTGACCTGCTCGATGCCAGCGGACTGCTCCTCGCTGGCCGCGGCGATCTCGGCGACGATCTCGGTGACCTTGGTCACCCGCTCGATGATCTCACTCAGGGTGGCGCCGGACTGCTCCACCAGGTTGGTGCCCAGGTTCACCTTCTGCACCGAGTCCTCGATGAGGTCCTTGATCTCCCGCGCGGAGCTGGCGGAGCGCTGAGCCAGGTTGCGCACTTCCGAGGCCACTACGGCGAAGCCGCGGCCCTGCTCCCCGGCGCGCGCCGCTTCCACCGCCGCGTTCAGGGCGAGAAGGTTGGTCTGGAAGGCGATCTCGTCGATGACACCGATGATGTCCGCCACCTGCTTCGAGGAGCGGTTGATCTCGCTCATGGCTTCCACGGCATTGGCGACCACCGAGCCGCCTTTCTCCGCCGAATCCCGCGCCTCGGCCGCCAGACGGTTGGCGTGGCCGGCGTTCTCGGCGCTCTGACGCACCGTGGAGGTCATCTCCTCCATGGAGGATGCGGTTTCCTGCAGCGAGGACGCCTGCTCCTCGGTGCGCTGCGACAGGCTGACGTTGCCGGCGGCGATCTGGTTGGCATCGGCCACCATGATCTGGCTGGATTCGGTCACCTCGAGCACCAGCCTGTGCAGGTTCTCGCTCATGCGCTGCATGGCGGAAAGCAGCATTCCCGTCTCGTCGTTGGAGCGTGCCTCGATGCGCTGGGTCAGGTCGCCTTCGGCGATGGCGTTGGCAACCCGAACCGCCATGTCGAGGGGCCGGACTATGGCGCGAATGATCAGCGATCCCACCACCATGGCGAGCAACAAACACAGCACCACCGCGCCGATGGTGACGCCCCGCACCAGGGAATAAACCGCAGTGGCGTTCTCGTACTCCCGGGCCGCGCCGTCGAGCTGAATCTGCATGAGCCGGTCGGCGCTGGCGACCAGCGGCTCGAAGGCCGGTTCCATGACGTCGAAGGCGGTGTTGATACCTTCCTCCAGCCGTCCCGCCTGGAGCGCGGTCATGGCGCTCATCAGGCCGCGATCGAGGAAGACCCGGCGCGCCGACTCGAACTCGTCCGCCAGGGCTCGCTCTTCCGTGGATAGATCGCTGGCCGTGTACTCGTTCCACAGCCGTGTGACCTGCTGCACGTTCTGATCGATGCGTCGTGCGTTGTCGGCGATGACGTCCGGGGTCGGCTCGTTTGCGGCGTTGAGCGCCAGCATCCTGTTGCGCATGAGCAGGTTGCGGATGTTGGCGATCTGCCCGATAGGCACCGTTCGATGCTCGTAGACGTTGAGCAGGCCCTGGTTGTTCTGACTCATGCCATAGATGCCCAGGGCGCCGATGACGATCAGCGTCAGGGACATGAAACCCAACAAGACGATCAACCTGGCCCTGATCGTCAGGCTCTTGTGCAACATGGTATCTCCTTGTCTCCTGCCACCATGTGTACGGGTGGCGGTTCGGCTCGAACTCCACGTCGAGCTCGCACTGTTGTCGGCATCGCTGCGTCGGACTTGAGTCCTGCGACGAACCGCAGGGCAAGTATAGGCAGCAATGCGCAGCATGTTTGCCTACATGTGAACCGTTGACGTTGATCTACACTGAGACGCAGACGGAGGAGTCCGCGCCCAGCACCGGATATGGAGCACAACGACATCATCGACACGGACGGCAACGCGAACGGGCCCGACAGGGTCGTCCGCCACGCCATGGTGGAGCTTCTGTTCGACGATGCAGAATCCCTGCTGGTGGCCCGGGTCCTACCCAGTGACGAGCCCGTGGAGATGGATCTAGCTGCACTGCAGCGGCTCATCGAGCAGGAAGGCTACGCGGAGCTCAGCTTCCGTCCGGACGCGCTGAACAACCTGCAACGCCGGTTGCGCGATCTGGAGTTCGGAGAGTACCCGCTGGCAGCTCGGGTGGACGCGGAAGTCTCCGTCGGCGTGACCGCCGACCGCATGCAGGCGCTGCTCACCACCACCCGCGCGTACGGCGGTCAGCCGGTGAACGTGGAGCGCCTGGAGCAGGCCGTGGCGAACGCGGGGTTGGCTCCGGCGCGTTGCCTGCCGGATGCCATAGCGGCGGCCGTGAAGGAGCCTGCGGTGACCAACTGGGTGATCGCGAAGGGAGTGCCGGCCCAATCCGGGGCGGACAGCCGGGTGGACACCCTGATCGACCTGGAGAGCGAGGTGGCGCGGCCGAAGGAAACCCCGGACGGCCGGGTGGACCATTACTCCGTGCGCGAGTTCATCATCGTCGAGCCGGGCACGCCGCTGTTGAAACGCCACCCGGCCACCAAGGGCGTCGCCGGTCAGGACGTGCTGGGCCGGCCCATCACGGCCAAGGACGGGCGGGAGCTTCCGTTGCCGAGGGAGATGCCCGGGGTGCGGGTGGATGACGAGGACGAGACCGTGCTGGTGGCCGAGTACAAGGGTCACCCGGTGCCCATCCCGGGTGGCATCCGGGTGGACAAGACCCTGGTCATGGACGACGTGGACCTGCGCACCGGCAACGTCGATTTCGACGGCTCGGTGCTCGTCAAGGGCGACGTCACCGCGGGCGTCACGGTGAAGGCCACCGGCGACGTCACCATCAAGGGCTCGGTGGAGAACGCGTCCGTTGCGGCTGGTAACGATCTGCTGGTAGCCCGGGGCATCACCGGGTCGGAGAGCGCCAATCGCGGCGGGGCGCGCACCGTCAGCATCGAGGCGGCGGGGGACGTTCACGCGGCGTTCGCCAGCGGCGTCAGAATTCGCACGGCCGGTAACGTGATTGTGAAGGAGTATCTCAACCACTGCGAAGCGGTGGCGGGGAGCAGCGTGCTGGTGGGTCAGAGCGGTGGCCGCGGTGTCGTGGTGGGCGGTCACACGCACGGCAACCGGGGCGTGGCCTGCAAGATGACCGGCAGCCTGGCCAACGTGCCTACCGTGATCAGCGCCGGACCCCATCAGGCGTTGCGGGATGCCCACGAGGAGGCGGTTGCGGAGCGTGCCGCGCTCGCGAGTCGGCTCGCCCAGCTTCGCGCGGCGCTCGCGGGGATGGTGGAACGCGCGAGAACGGGTGGCAAAGGCCAGCAGGGCGAGCTGCTGGCGAAGCTGCGGCGAACCGTGCAGGAGTTCGAGGAACGGGACGTCATCGTGGAGCGGACCGTAGCGGCGCTGGAGCAGGAACTGGAAGACGCGGCCCACGCCACCATCGTGTGCAGCGGCCCCATCTACCCCGGGGTGACGATCGAGATCGGGGAGGCGACCCTGGCGGTGCGCCATGAAGCATCCGGCGGGCGTTTCAGCTGCCGAGACGGCGAGATTCACTGGGATTGACGCTTCGAGGCCCGGTTCGCGGGCGTACTGCGAACGGCTGTCTATACTCTCAGGGCGTCTACAAATCTACGGTGCAATCCATGTCGCACATTCTCGTCGTCGATGATTCCAGCTCCATGCGGGAGATGGTCAGCTACACCCTGAAGACCGCCGGTCACAGCGTCACGGCGGCACCGGACGGCGCCGAGGCATTACGAATCGCCGGCGACGAATCGGATCCCTTCGACCTCGTGATCACCGACATCAACATGCCGGTGATGGACGGCCTGACCCTGATACGGGAGCTGCGCAGTCTCAAGTCCTACCACTACCGGCCGATTCTGGTCCTGTCCACCGAATCGTCTCAGGAGACCAAGAGCGCGGGCAAGAGCGCCGGGGCCACGGGCTGGATCGTCAAGCCCTTCGATCCTGACCAGCTTCTCGGCGTGGTGGGGCGGGTGCTCCCGCAGTAAACGCGCCGATCCAGGAACCAGACCACGAGGCACTGCATGAGCGGCATGGAGGAATTTCACCAGATCTTCTTCGAGGAGGCTGACGAGCTCATCGAAGCCATGGAGGCCGAGCTCCTGGAAATGGTGTTCGACTCGGACAATCCTGACCGGATCAACAACGTCTTCCGCGCGGCGCACTCCATCAAGGGCGGCGCGGCGACGTTCGGCTTCACGGAGATCACCGATACCACGCACGTCATGGAGACGCTGATGAACTGCGTGCGTGACGGCAGCGTTCAGGTCAACCGGGCGCTGATCGATCTGCTGCTCAGCGCCGTGGACTGCGTACGCGACATGCTCGGCTCGGCCAAGAGCGGTGCCGACTTCGATCCGGCTCGGGCTGCGGAGACCAAAGCCGCGCTGCAGGCGTTCCTCGACGCGCAGACGGCGGGCGATCAGCAGGGGGCGCCGCCCGTGGTGGAGAGCGCCGCCGAGGGCGAGCAGACCGCAAGCGCCGCTGAACCGTCCGGCGAGCCGTCCGGCGAGCCGTCCGCCGTACCGGTGGCTGAAGCAGGGCGTCCGCAGCGCCGTTACCGGATATCCTTCAAGCCCTCCCACGATCTCTTCAAGATGGGCAATGACCCCCTGCACATCTTCCGGGCGCTCAAGGAGCTGGGCGACCTGCAGGTGGAGGTGGACGGCACCTCCATTCCCGATCTGTCGACGTTCGAGGCCGACCGGCTCTACTTCGCCTGGACCCTCACCCTGGACACCACCGCGGAGGAGGCGAGTGTCATCGAGGCATTCGAATGGGTGGAGGACGTGAGTGAGGTACGCATCGAGGTGATGGATCCGACGCCAGCGGAGCCCGCGGCTGCGGAACCGGGCGAGGAGGCCGAGTCATCGGCGGAGGCCGAAGGGCGTCAGGACTCGCGGTCGCGCACCGAGCGCCGGGGGACGGCCAGCGAGAACACATCCATCCGGGTCGGGATCGACAAGATCGACACCCTCATCAATCTGGTGGGGGAGCTGGTCATTACCCAGTCCATGCTCGGCGAGATGGGCGAGCACATCGAGACCTGCGACCTCGAGAAGCTGCGCGAGGGGTTCGCCCAGCTGGAGCGGCACACGCGCGAGCTGCAGGAAAACGTGATGAAGATCCGCATGGTTCCCATCTCGAACGTGTTCAACCGTCTGCCCCGTACCATTCACGACCTGGGCAGCCGGCTCGGCAAGAAGGTGGACCTGGTGCTGCGCGGCGAGCAGACCGAGATGGACAAGACGGTCATGGAGCGCATCGGCGATCCGCTGGTGCACCTGGTGCGCAACGCTGTCGATCACGGCATCGAGATGCCGGAGGTGCGTCGCGCCGCGGGCAAGCCGGAGCGGGGGACCCTGGAGCTATGCGCCTATCACGCCAATGGCAACATCGTCATCGAGATCCGCGACGACGGCGCGGGGCTCAACACCGGGAAGATCCTGGCCAAGGCCCGGGCCAACAGGCTGGTGGGTGAAAGCGAGGCCCTGACGGAGCAGGAGATCCACGAGCTCATCTTCGAGCCGGGCTTCTCCACAGCCGATCAGGTCAGCGACGTCTCCGGCCGCGGCGTGGGCATGGACGTGGTCAAGCAGAACATTCGCGAGCTCGGGGGCGCGGTGGAGATCGCGTCGGAGACCGGGCGCGGGTCCACGTTCACCATTCGTCTGCCGCTGACTCTGGCCATCGTCGACGGCCAGCTGCTGCGGGTGAAGGACCAGGTCTACATCGTGCCGCTGGTCTCCATCCTCGAGTCGATCCAGCTCGAGGAACGCCACCTCAGCACCATCGCAGACCGCGGTCAACTCTACCGAGTCCGGGATGAGTACGTGCCGGTGGTGGCACTGACCCGGCTGTTCGACATGGAGGTTTCCGAAGACCGGGGGCGTGAGTCGCTGCTGGTGCTGGTGGAAAGCGGGCAGGGCAAGATCGGCCTGCTGGTGGACGATCTGCTCGCCCAGCAGCAGGTGGTGATCAAGAGCCTGGAGTCCAATTTCCGCCCGGTGACGGGCATTTCCGGCGCCACCATTCTCGGCGACGGCCGGGTCGCGCTGATTCTCGACATTCCGGGCCTGTTGAGGCTCGCCCGACAAGGCGCCGAGGACGGCCGTTCCGTGTCCCCACAACCGAGCCCCCGGGCCGCATGAGGTAGTACGACATGAATCCACAAGCATCCCTGGAAGCCCAAGCTCCCGAGCAGGCCAAGGCCGCGTCCGCTGATCCGGCCGCGTCGCAGTATCTGACGTTCATGCTGGACGGCGAGGAGTACGGCGTCGAGATCCTCGGTGTACAGGAGATCAAGGGCTGGGAGAAGAGCACCGAGATCCCGAACACCCCCGAATACGTGCTCGGCGTCATCAATCTTCGCGGCGCCGTCATCCCGGTGATCGACCTTCGCCGCTTGCTGGGCATCAAGCCGCGGGAGTTCAGCAAGCTCACCGTGGTGATCGTGGTCCGAACGGAGTACGAGGAGCGAACGCGAACCATGGGCTTCGTCGTCGACGCGGTATCCGACGTCTACAACATCGAGCCCGAGCAGATGCGTCCTGCGCCGGACGTGGAGTCCACGGTCGACACCAAGTTCGTCAAAGGCCTGGCGACGGTGGACGACAAGATGATCATCCTCCTGGATCTGGATCACATCGTCAGCGAGCAGTGAGCGGGGTACTCGGCAGATGAGCAACCAGAGCACGGAGGCGGCGACATTGCGCCTGCCCGAGCGATTCAACGTGGAGAGCGCAGGGGCGGTTCTGGCGCAGATCGAGCAGGGCATGCGGGGCGCCAGCGCCATCCGGGTCGATTGTTCCAGGGTGAGCGTGGTGGACTCGGCCGGGCTGCAACTTCTGGTGGTGGCGCGCCGGGCGGCGGATACGGCCGGCAAGCGCCTTGATCTGGAGGAGGTCCCCAGCGGTCTCGCAGAGGACGCTCGCCTGCTGGGAGTGGAGCAGTTGCTGGGGCTGGCTTGATGCCTGTCCTCGAGCATCCACGTGGAGTCCCGCCTTGCCTGATGCATCAACCGAAAAGACCCTGAGTTACAGTCGCGCGTTGCTTGAGCTCACCGTTCACGAGAACGGTGTGGCCATGGCCACCATCTCACGTGCCTATTCCGAGGTGGCCCGGCTTCTGGCCGAGCTGGAGCAGGACTGCCGGCGCTTGAGAGGAGCGGCTCCGGAGGAGGATCTGGCGGCCTTGGAGCAGCGCTGCGCGGCGGGCTCACTGGCGCTGCGCGAGGCGCTGGGGGCCGTTCAACTCCACGACATCACGGATCAGCGGCTGTCTCACGTGGTCGCCATGCTCGGCGCTCTGGACGACGGCGAGAACTTCGACATCGCCTCGGTGCTCACCGAGAGCGAGGAGCGGGCGCTGCTCGATCTGATCGAGTCCGGTGTTCGGGTGGACGAGGCGCTGGTGCTCCTGCAGGAACAGACGGCGCGGCCCGGATCGGTGGAACTGTTCTGACCGTGATCCCGGAAGCTGTACCCGAGGACGCCGGGGATACGCGTCCAATCTCCGACGAGGAGCACGAAGCCTTCTCCGAGGTCGTGCGCCGGCACGCCGGGATCAAGCTCGGCGAGAACAAACGGCAACTGCTGGCCAGCCGGCTGCAGAAGCGCATGCGGCGACTCCACATCGTTTCCTACGCAGACTATCACCGCTATCTGATGAGCCACATGGAGCAGGAGCTGCCGGAGTTCATCAACTCGCTTACCACCAACCTCACCGCCTTCTTCCGCGAGGATCATCACTTCGTCTATCTGCGCCGGCACTTCGATGGCCTTCCGGCCGGGGCGCGTCTGCGTATCTGGTCGGCTGGATGCGCCACCGGCGAGGAACCGTACAGCGTCGGCATGGTGTTCCGCGAAAGTGCCGCCCCGGCGCGCGGAGTCTCCATGCACGTGGTGGCCACGGACATCGACACCGAGTGCATCGGGCGGGCGGAGAAGGGGATCTACGAGCTTGCCGCCGCCAAAGGGCTGGATGACCGGCGGCTGGCCCGCCACTTCCTGAAAGGCCGGGGAGCCAACGTCGGCAAAATCCGGGTGCGTCCCGACGTGCGCGAGTTCGTGAGCTTTCACCATATGAATCTGCTGAGTGACTGGGAGGTGGATGCGCCGTTCGACATCATCCTCTGCAGGAATGTTGTGATCTACTTCGACGACGCCGCCCAGAAAGCGTTGTTTCATCGCTTTGCCGAGGCGCTCAAGCCGGACGGCCTGCTTTTCATCGGGCATTCGGAGAATCTGCTGCGCGTCTCCGATCGCTTCCGGAGCATCGGGCAGACCATCTATCGGAGAGTGAAGTAGATGTCAGAGGCGACGCACCTGCCGCCCCCGGTGATTCCCGGATTCGAGCACGTCCGAAGGTACTGGCATCCCCGCCATCAGGCGTTCGTCGCCAAGGTGCTGCCCGGGGAGTACTACGTGACCTGCGGCGGCGAATTGCTGTTCACGGTTCTGGGCTCATGCGTTTCCGCGTGCATTCGCGATCCGCTGACCGGGGTGGGCGGGATGAATCACTTCATGCTTCCGGATTGGGGGCCGGAGGGCCGCTGGGAGCTCACCCACGTGGATCGCGCCCATCGTTACGGCACCTACGCCATGGAGCACATGATCAACGATATCCTCAAGCACGGCGGCAGCCGGGAGCGGCTGGAGGTCAAGCTCGTGGGCGGTGGCTGCGTGCTGGAGAGAATGACCGACGTCGGCGCCCGCAACATCGAGTTCGCGCGCGCGTATCTGCAGAAGGAGGGACTCGCCGTGCAAGGAGAGGACCTGGGTGACGTCCACCCCCGCAAGGTTTACTACGACGTGATCACCGGGCGCATGAGGGTGAAGAAGCTGTCGAGGCGTGCCGGCGAGTCCGTGGCGCTGGAGGAGCGCACCTACCAGCGCACCATCGAGACGCGGCCGGTGTCGGGTGACGTGGAGCTTTTCTGATGAGCATCAAGGTACTGATCGTCGACGACTCGGCGCTGATCCGCAAGCTCCTCACCGAGGTGCTGGAGCGTGACCCCGAGATCGAAGTGGTGGGGGTGGCTCCGGACCCGTACATCGCCCGGGAGAAAATCAAGGCGTTGAACCCGGACGTGGTCACCCTCGACATCGAGATGCCGCGGATGGACGGGCTCACGTTCCTGGCCAATCTCATGCGGCTGCGGCCGACTCCGGTGGTGATGATCTCCACGCTCACCCAGAAGGGTGCGGACGCGAGCCTGGAGGCGATGCACATGGGCGCAGTGGATTATGTCGCAAAGCCCCGGTTCGACGTCTCCGCGAACCTGGAGAACGCAGGTGCGGAGATCGTGGAAAAGGTGAAGATGGCGGCGGGGGCGAACGTATCGGCGCTGGTGCCTCGCCGGCACCGGCCGTCGCCGCCGCGGCCTTGCGTCCCGGTGGCGGGCGCCTCGCTCGGCATCGCCGCCCGGGCGGCCCTGTGCAAGGTCATTGCCATCGGCGCCTCCACCGGCGGGACCGAGGCCATCGCCCAGGTGCTCGCGGCGCTGCCGGTCGACGTGCCCCCGGTGTTGGTGGCTCAGCACATACCGGAGATGTTCAGCCGTTCATTCAGCGATCGGGTGGACAGGGTTTCGGCGCTTGCGGTGCGCGAGGCCCGCGACGGCGACGTGGCCCTGCCGGGGCACGCGTACGTAGCGCCGGGCAACCGGCATCTGACCCTGCGGCGCGACGGCGTCAGGCTCGTCTGCGCGCTCACCCAGGCGGAGCCGGTGAATCGTCATCGGCCCTCGGTGGATGTGCTGTTCGAATCCGTGGCAGAGGCCACGCGGGGCAAGGCGGTGGGCGTGATCCTCACCGGAATGGGGTGCGACGGAGCCCGTGGTCTCAAGACCATGAAGGAGAGTGGCGCCCACACCCTGGCGCAGGATCAGGCCACCAGCGTCGTCTGGGGCATGCCGGGGTCGGCGGTAGAGCTCGGGGCCGTGGACCGGGTGCTGCCGCTCGAGCGGATTGCGGACGAGATCGTGCGCTGCGTGCAGACCGGCCCGGATCGAGCCAAGCCTCGAATGGCGGCCAACGGCGGTTGAACTAAACTGATTAAGAACGAGCGGTAAGTTCCCATGGACCAGAATGCGAAGATCCTGATCGTCGACGACATGCAGACCATGCGGCGCCTGCTGAAAAGCGCGTTGAACGATCTCGGCTACTCCAACGTCACGGACGCTGACGGTGGCAGCGCGGCGCTGTCGCTGCTGGAGTCCGGCGACTTCTCGCTGCTCATCACGGACTGGAACATGCCCGACATGGAGGGTATCGATCTGCTGAAAGCGGTGCGGGCAAACGAGAAGCTGAAAAACCTGCCGGTGTTGATGGTCACGGCGGAAGCCAAGAAGGAACAGATCCTCGAAGCCGCCGAAGCGGGGGTGAACGGGTATGTGGTCAAGCCGTTTCAGCCCGCGCAGCTCAAGGACAAGCTGGACAGGGTTGGTTGAGCCGACATGGCCGACAACTCCATCCTCACCCAGGAAGAGATCGATGCGCTGCTGAACACGGTGCCGGACGGCGATGCCGGCGGTGACGACTCCGGGCTGATCCGTATTGACGGCAAAGAGGTGGAGGTCCGCGACTACGACCTGGTGGCGGGCGATCGCATCGTTCGCGGCCAGTTTCCCATCCTCGGGGTCATCAACCAGAAACTGTCACGGGCTTTCCGCACCCACCTCTCCCGATACCTGTTCTCCGAGGTGAACGTCACCTCCACGGGCGTGGAGATCACCCGTTATTCCGACTACATCTACACGCTGTACGTGCCGACCAGCGTGCACCTGGTGCACATGCAGCCGTTGTCCGGGGAGTCGATGGTGGTTTTCGATGCCCGGTTCATCTACGAGATCGTGGACCAGTTCTTCGGCGGCGGCCGCAACAAGGCGAAGATCGAAGGCCGGGAGTTCTCGGTCAGCGAGACTCGGATCATCAGCCGCCTGTTCGACTTCGTTCGCGAAGCGCTCGAGGAAGGCTGGGAGCAGGTGCTGCCGGTGAAGGTCACCCAGTCCGGTTACGAGGTGAACCCCTCGCTGGTGAACCTGGTGCGATCGAACGACGTGGTGGTGGTGAGCTCCTTCGAGGTGGTGTTCGATTCCGGTCGCGGCACCATGCAGATCGCCATGCCCTACAGCATGCTGGAGCCCCACCAGGAGCTCATCGACAGCGCCGTCAAGAAAAAAGAGGAAGAGGACCCGCGCTGGCGGCAGAAGGTGGAGCGGCACCTGCTGGACGTAGATGTCGAGCTGAAGTGCCACATCGGCCATAAGGTGGTCTCCATGTCGGAGATTCTGGACCTGAAGCCCGGCGATTTCATTCCCCTCGACATGCCGGAGGTGCATGAGGTCTCCGCCAACGGCACGCCCGCGTTCCGCGCCCGGATCGGCGCCGCCAACGGCAACGTGGCACTGGAGTACGAAGACGACCGGGTGACTTAGGCTTCTCGGCGTCAGCGACCGCCCAGGAAAGCGCCGACGGCAATTCGATTGTAAGGCATGTCCGCTTAACCCCGGCGATTCCGTTTGGTGTCATGAGACACAACGTCCAGGGGGACCTCATGACCACGAAGTACCGCGATGCAGCGGGACGTCGCGCCGGCCTGACTGTCGGCGCGTTGGTGGTGACGCTCTACGCGTCGGCCGCCGGCGCCACCATTCTCACGTTCGATCAGACCATCAGCGCCGCTGCCGGCAATCCGGTCATTCCCACCTACGGGGGCGCCGACCTTCCGCTCGATTACGGCGACCGGGTTGCTGCGGGGGTGCAGAGCGTCCCCGGCGGCGCGTACACCTACGGAGAGGGCGGAGAGGGATTCACGCCGAACGTGGTGTTCGAGGCGCGCACGGCGCAGAACGACACCTCTCTTTGGAGTGACGGCTACGGGGACCTGAACAACGTCCTGTTCGGCGGTCAGCGCTCGCTGTCGCTGGAGTTGCTGTTCACAGCGGACGCGGGCTACGAGGTGCTGCTCTTCGGGTTCGATCTGGGCGGCTGGTTCAACACCGACTACCTGATCGAGGCGGTGACGGTCACGAGTCTCGGCAGCGTGCTGTTCGCCCTCGATGACGTGGTGGTGGAAGGTGACTTCACCGGTTCGCGTCACACCGCCTTCGATTTTGCGGGGGGCCTGATCGGTTCGGAACTGCTGTTGACCATCGACTACAGCAATCTGGCCGGCACGCAGCAGGACAACATCGGCATCGACAACGTGCGTTTCGGGCAGACCCCGCCGGCCGCGGCCGGCGGGCCGGGCGGAGGGTCGGGCGGTCCGGTGGCGGTCCCGGAACCCGGTTCGCTGGCGCTCATGGGGCTGGCGTCGGGC
>JAWLGU010000084.1:16958-18381 GCA_041690675.1 Pseudomonadales bacterium
CGGGCTGATACGCCACCGTCTGAGCGCGTCCCAGCCAGAACGCAGCTTCTCCGGCGCCACGGCTTTCGGCGGCGAAGCGCGTCCAGAATGCGTCGGCTCGTTTCAGCAGGTCGAGGGCGGTGGCCGCGTCGCCACCCGTGAGCACCACGCGGCCCAGCCCGGCCCAGGCTTCCGCCTGGACCGGGGTGGCGGCCTCAGAAGTGCCGTTGAGCAGTTCCAGGCCTTCGCAGAAGGCTGCCTCCGCTCCGGCGACGTCTGCGCCGGCGAGCCGTGCTGCGCCCAGGAAGGTGAGGGCCTCGCCCAGGTCGGAGGTTCTCGTCTGTGCCCGCGCCAGCGCCACTCCGCGCTCCAGATGGGCCACCGCGTCGTCCGGTTCTTCCTGCCACAGATGCAGCACGCCGAGATAGATGTCCGGCAAGTGCGTCTTGTAGCGAGGCTCGCCCTGGTCCTGCGCATCGATGATCTGCCGGAGCCGTGCAATCGATGGGGTCAGCGCCCCGGACGCCGCCGCATGCATGAACGCCTGGTCGGCCTCCAGAACGCGCATCAACGCCGGGGCATCGATGGCGCCCATCGCCTCCACGGCGCGATCGATCTCCCGTGCTGCCTGCTCCATGCGACGGGCGGCCAGGTAGGCGCGCGCCAGGGTGCGCCGCCGCCCGGCCTTGGCCGGTGACGCACCCGTCTCGAAGGCGCCTTCGATGCGGATGCCCGAGCTCACCAGATCGATGGCCGTGTCGAGTCGACCGCGTTCCAGCAGGACCAGCCCCAGTCGTACCGCGTATTGGCCGGCGACGAGGCTGTTCTCCCCGTAGGTCGCGCGCGCCGCGGCGAGCGAGCGTTCGAGATGGGGCAGCGCCTCGTCGATCCGGGCGACGTCGATGAGCGAGGCCGCGTAGTTTTGCTCGTGCTCGAGCACGGCCGGATGCTGATGGTCGCCGCCGAACGCGGCGAGGGCGCGCTCGAAGGCGCGCCGGGTGTACTCCAGGGATCGCTCGGTCTGCCGCTGCATGCCGGCCACCTTGCCCACGGCTGCGTAGGCGGCCACCGGCAGGTCCGGAGTGAGGCCGGGGAGGCGCTCGGCCAGGGCCACGGCCTGCTCCGCGGCCACCGCGGCCAGATCGTACTGTCCCCGCTGGTAGGCGATACCGCTCTGGATGATGCGGGCCACCACGGAACTCGCGTTCGCCGAACGTTGCTCGCTTTCCAGGAAGACGTCCAGATGACGCTCGGCCTCATCGAGCTCGGCGATATCGAGCAGGGCCTGGGCCATCAGCAGGTGCAAGGATCGCACGGTTTCCGGTTCCGCCGTGCCCTCCGCCCGGGTGAGGGCGACGGCCAGCAGGTCGCGCGCCCGCCGGTGTTCGTGGAGGCCGAGGTAACTGCGTGCGATGACCTCCTGCAGTTGCAACTGCAGGGCGGG
>JAWLGU010000085.1:0-17734 GCA_041690675.1 Pseudomonadales bacterium
GACAGCCTTCCAGCGGATAGCGGATAGGCGCCTAGTAGGACCTGGGCAGTCCCAGCACGTGCTCGGTGACGTAGTTCAGGATCATCTCCTGCGAGATGGGCGCGATCCGCATCAGCCGCGCCTCCCGCCAGTACCGCTCCACGTGATACTCCCGCGCATAGCCGAACCCGCCGTGGGTCTGCATGGCCTGATCGGCGGTCTGGAAGGCCGCGTCCGCAGCCAGCCACTTGGCCATGTTGGCCTCGGCGCCACAGGGCTGCCCCGAATCCAGCAGCCAGGCCGCCTTGCGCACCATCAGCTCGGCGGCATCCAGCCGCATCCTCGCTTCCCCCAAGGGGAACGCCACCCCCTGGTTGCGGCCGATGGGGCGGTCGAACACCACCCGCGCGTTTGCGTAGTCGACGGCGCGGGCCAGCGCCGCGCGGCCGATGCCGAGAGCTTCCGCGGCGATGAGGATGCGCTCGGCGTTGAGCCCGTCCAGCAGATAGCGGAAACCGCGCCCCTCCTCGCCGACCCGGTCGGAGACGTGCACGGGCAGGTCGTCGTACACCACCTCGCAGGTGGCCACGGCGTTGCGGCCGAGCTTGGCGATGGGGGAGATGGTCACCTCCGGCCGCTGCAACTCCGCCAGCAGCAGGGTCATGCCGTCGGTGCGGCGCGCGACCTGATCCCGCGGGGTGGTCCGCACCAGCAGCAGCACCCGCTCCGATTCCAGAGCCTTCGTCGTCCACACCTTGCGCCCCCGGACCAGGTAGTGATCCCCTTCCCGGCGGGCGAAAGTGGTGATGGCGGTGGTGTCCGTGCCGGCGTCGGGCTCGGTGACGCCGAACGCCACGTGCAGGTCTCCGCGGGCGACGGCAGGCAGGTACTTCTGCTTCATCTCCTCCGAGCCGTGCCGGACCACCGGGTGCATGCCGAACATCGACAGATGCAGCGGGGTCGCGCCGTTCATGGCGGCGCCGGACGCGGCCACAGTCTCCAGCACCAGGCTCGCCTCGGTGATGCCGCGGCCGCTGCCGCCGTAGGCTTCGGGGATGGCTATGCCGATCCAGCCGCCGGCGGCCATGGCCCGGTAGAACTCCCAGGGAAAGCGCTCCTCCGCATCGCAGGCGGCCCAGTAGTCGTCGCTGAAGCCTGCGCAGACCCGAGCGACCGCCTCGCGAATGAGTTGATGTTCCTCGCTCTGCTGAAAATCCACGAATCCCCCTGACGTCGCCCCGGCGCCTGCCGATTGTCGCTCGGGCGGCGGCCGGTGATAAAGTCCGATCCAGCGAGATGGTTGCAGGGGACGCCATGCCAGGAAAGTATTTCGAAGAGCTCGAGGTGGGCATGACCTTCGAGCATCAGCCCGGCCGCACGGTCACCGAAACGGACAACCTGCTGTTCACCACCCTCACTCTGAATCTGCAGCCGCTGCACCTCGACGCGGAGTTCGCCGCCACCACTCAACACGGGCGGATACTGGTGAACAGCATCTTCACCCTGGGCCTGGTGGTAGGGCTCTCGGTGGCGGACACCACCCTGGGCACCACCCTGGGCAACCTGGGCTTCGACGAGACCCGTTTCCCCAACCCGGTGTTCGTGGGCGACACCATCCGCGTCAGCACCCGGGTGGTGAGCAAGCGAGAGAGCCGCTCGAAACCCGACCGCGGTATCGTCACCTTCGAGCATCAGGGCCTGAATCAGCGGGGCGAGGTGGTCTGCGCCTGCACCCGCGGCGCCATGATGCTGCGGCGGCCCGCATGAGCGGCGCCCGCCGCCCGCGCGGGGCCCGTACCGCCGGCGCCGACCGGCTGCGCAGGAGCCTCCACTTCGTCCCCGGCGCCAGCGAGAAGATGCTGGAGAAGAGCCTGGCCACCGCCGCCGACGGTCTGGTTCTGGATCTCGAGGATGCGGTGACCCCGGACCGCAAGAGCTCGGCCCGGACGGAGGTGGCCCGGTGGCTTTCGCAGGTGGACTTCGGCGGCAAGGAACGCACCGTGCGGATCAATCCCCTGGACTCGCCCTGGGGCCGCGACGATCTGGCGGCCACCATGGCGCACCCGCCGGACGCGTACGTAGTGCCGAAGGTGTCCACCCTGGCGGAGCTCGAGGGCCTGGACGAGGTGATCCGCCGCCTCGAGGCGCAGCACGGTCACCCCGAGGGGGGTGTGGGCCTGATCCTGGTGGCCACCGAAACGCCCCGGGGCGTGCTGAACCTGCCCACCTTCCCCGAGTGTCCGCGGGTGGTGGCGCTCACCTGGGGTGCCGAGGATCTGTCCGCGGCCCTCGGCGCGGCGCGCAACCGGCGCCCGGACGGCAGCTACCTCGACGTCTACCGCCACTGCCGGGTGCAGACCCTGCTCTCCGCCGCCGCCTCCGCGATTCAGCCTCTGGACGGCGTGTACGTGGATTTCCGCGATCCTGAGGGACTCGAAGCGGAGTGCCGGGAAGCCGCGTGGATGGGCTACACCGGCAAGATGACGATCCACCCGGACCAGATCGACATCGTCAACGCCGCCTTCACGCCGTCCGCCGACGAGGTGGCGGAGGCCGAGCGGTTGGTGGAGGCCCTGGCCGAGGCCGAGCGCCAGGGACTCATGGCCATCGCGTTCGAAGGGCGGATGGTGGACGTTCCCCACAAGACCCGTGCCCAGCGGATCCTCGACCGGGCACGCCAGATCCGGGAGAGACGATGACCCGAACATTACCCTTGAACACGGAGAAGATCCTCGCCCACGTGGACGACCGCGGCATCGGCTGGGTGATCTTCAATCACCCGGAGCGGCACAACGCCTTGTCGCTGGAGATGTGGCAGGGGCTTGCCGACAGCCTGCGCGCCCTGGCCGAGGATCCAGAGGTGCGGGTGGCGGTGATGCGCGGAGCCGGCGGCAAGGCGTTCGTCTCAGGTGCCGACATCTCCGAGTTCGACAGCCAGCGTTCCAATGCCGAGCAGAAGGCCGAGTACGGCCGCATCGCCGGCGAGGCCAACCGCGCCCTCGCCCGCTTCCAGAAGCCCCTCATCGCCCTGATCGAGGGGTACTGCATCGGTGGCGGCCTCGCCACCGCACTGGCCGCCGACATCCGCTTCGCCACACCGGAGTCGCGGTTCGGCATTCCCGCCGCCCGCCTGGGTCTCGGCTACGAGTACGAGGGGCTGGCGAAGCTGGCGCGCCTGGTGGGCCCAGCCCGCGCCCGGGACATCCTGTTCTCGGCCCGCTTCATGGACGCCGGCGAAGCCCACGGCATGGGCCTGGTGAACTTCCTCGCTGCCGGTCCGGAGATCGAGTCACAGGTGGTAGGCTACGCTGGCCGGATCGCCGCCAACGCGCCCCTGACGGTGCAGGCCGCGAAAGCCGCCCTGAACGCCTGGGAGAGCGGGGGCCGCGCCAACGAGCTCGAGCAGGTGAGCGCCCTGGTGGACGCCTGCTTCGACAGCGACGACTACCGGGAAGGCCGTCGCGCCTTCGCGGAGAAGCGCCCGCCCGTGTTCCGCGGCCGGTGAGCGGTCAGTCGGCGCGCTCCAGCGAGGCCAGCGCCGCCCGGGCCTCGCTGGCCTCCGGGAAACCCTCCACGTCCAGGGCCCGGCGGAGCGCTTCCCGCGCTCCTTCCAGATCCCCCGACTCGCGCAGCGCCACCCCCAGGTGGTACTGCACCGAAGCGTTGCCCGGATTGAGCTGAACGCTGCGGCGCAGCAGGGTCACCGCCTCCTGAACGTCCCCATCGCCTTGCAGCAGAATCCATCCCACGGTGTCGAGGATGTCCGGATTGTCCGGCGCCGCCTCCAGGGCGCGCCGGGCCATGTCCACCGCCCGCGGGTCGTTCCGCTCCATGTACAGCCACGCCAGGTTGTTCAGCACCACCGCATTGCCGGTCTCCACCAGGTTCTCGTAGCGGGCGAGCGCGCGGTCCTGGTCCTGACGCATCAGGGCGTCCGCCAGCAGCAGCTCCGCTCCCAAATCCCCCGGGAATCGACCAAGCCATCCCTCCAGCCGCCGGGCGGCGGCCGCGGCATCGCCGTCCGCGAGGCTCAAAGTGGCGAGGCGCATGAGACCCTCGCGCACCCCTTCCTCGGCCAGGTCGGCGAACATGCCCTCCGCCTCGTCGCGCTTGCCCTGGGTCAGCAGCACGTCCGCCTGGAGCAAGCGGGTACCCGGGGCATCGTCTCCGGCCGCCAACAGCCGTTCCACCTTGGCCGCCGCCGCGTCCGTATCGCCGCTGCCGAGGTCGAGGCGAGCCAGGGCACGCAGCGCTGCGGGGTTGTCGCCTTCCGAGAGCGACAGCGCCCGCTCCAGATTGCTGCGCGCCAGGGCACGGTCGCCCACGCGGGCCTGCAGGGAGCCCAGCGCCAGGTAGAGGGCGGAATTTCCTCCCGCTCCCTGGCCCGCCGCCTCGGCCGCCCGGGCCTGCAGGCGCACGGTCGCAGCCTTCGCCGCAGCCACGTCGCCCCGGCGCAGGTCGATCTCTGCGCGAAGCAGCAGCAGATCCGGCAGATCCGGCGCCAGCGCCAGCGCCTCGTCCACGGCTTCACTCGCCGCCTGCACCCGGCCTTCCGCCAGATGCAGCCTCGCCAGGCCCAACCGCGGGCGCACCGCGTCGGCGTGAGCGGCCGCGGCACGCTGAAGATGGTCCGCCGCGGCGGCCCGATCCCCCGCCCGCAGTGCCAGGTCGGCCAGCGCGACCAGCGCGCCCTCGTTGTCCGGGCTGGACTTCAGGAACGCCTGGTAATGCCCCATCGCCACGGCGCGATCCCCTTGCTGCTCCGCCAGCCGGGCCAGATTCTGCACCGCCGGCAGAAACTGGGGATCTTTTTCCAGTGCCGTGGTGAAGGCCCGGCGTGCCGCAGCTACGTCCTCCTCCCTCAGCGCCAACGCACCGCGCAGGTTGTAGCCCATGGGGTTGTCCGGGCTGTTCTCGATCAGGGATTCCACCGCCTCCCCGGCAGCCTCCCAATCCCGGTCCCGCAGCCGCAGCATGGCGAGCAGATAGCCGCTCTGGAACTGCTCCCCATCCACCTCGATGGCGCTCTCCAGCTCCGCTTCGGCCCGGGACCGGTCGCCCGCGGCCAGCAAACTGAGCGCGAGCTGATTGCGAAACGGTGCCGCATCCGGCGCCAGATCAACAGCCCGTTCCAGGGCCGCAGTCGCCTCGGCGGGGCGCTGCAGGCGGAGCTGGGCCGCGCCGTACATGGCGAGTATCTGCGGATCCCGGGTGCCCTCGAGGAACGGTGCCAGCACCTCGACGGCGCGCTCGTAGTTGCCCTGATCGAAGCGCGTCGAAGCCAGCAGCTTGGCCGCCGACTCGTTGCCCGGGTCCTGGGCCAGGTAGCGCTGGAGATTGTTCTCGGCCTGGGCGAGGTGGCGTTGACCGTATTTGATGACACCCATCAGGTAGAGGCTGGGCGGATGATCCGGCGCCACCCGCTGCACTTCGCGGATGGCGGCCTCGGCGCCCTCCAGGTCCTGCTGCTCGAAGCGCACCAGGCCGTCCAGGTAGTGGGCCATGGGGAAGTCCGGCGCCATCTGCAGCAACCGCTTCGCCCGCTGCGCGGCCACCGGCAGGTCCTTCTGCAGAAGCGCCGACCGCACCAGCCCCACGTGGCCCAGCACTCGGCTCGCCGGCAGCGCCGCAGCCTCGGTGAACGAGGCTTCCGCCGCCGCCAGGCGCTGGTTGGCGAGCTCGAGCTCGCCCTTGCGCAGCCAGGCCTCCGCGTTGCGCGAGTCGAGCTCCACCGCCCGCGCCAGGTAACGCTCCGCCCGCTCCACATCCCCCTGTTGCCAGGCGACGACCCCGAGCCCCAGGTTGCCGTCCGACAGGGAGCTACCCTGCTCGTACAGGGCCTGCGCCTTGCCCAGATCACCGGACATCAGGTAGGCGTCGGCGAGGAGCACGGCGAAGTTCGGCGCCAGGGCACCTGCGCCCTCCAGGGCACCGATCACTTCCTGGTGCCGCCCGAGTCGCAGCTTCGCCCGCAGCAGCCCGGCCCGGACCCGGTCGTCGTCGAGCCCCAGATCCAGGGCCCGTTCCAGCTCCTTCAGCGCGCTCGGGTAATCGCCCAGGTCCAGTTGCGCCTCGCCCAGCAGCAGGCGCGCCTGCGCATGATCCGGGGCCTTCTGCAGCGCGTTCTTGAGCTCGATGACAGCGGTGCGGGTCTCATGCTCGATGAGCGCTGCTTCGGCCCTCGCCACGTGCTCGTCGGCGGTGGTGTCGTCGCAAGCGGCCAGCAGCAACCCCAGCAGCAGATAGCCGCAGACCCGAACCTTTGACTTCATGATCGCCCCCAGGCTTCGCATCGTCCGGCCGAAGTCTACCCCGGGGCGGCCGCCGCCGGGGGCAAAACCTGTAACGGTTCGTAAACGCGACGCGTCAGTTGACGACCATGACCACTTCGTTGGAGTACGCGCTCTCGTTGCCGTCGGCATCGAGGGCGGTCATGGCGAAGTAGTAGGAGCCGGACCGCAGCTCCACGTTCTGCCCCGTGGCGGCAGCGTCGGAGACCGCCAGCTCCTCGGTGTACGCCCGGCTCTGCTCGCCGTAGTAGATACGGTACCCCGCCAGATCCGTCAGTGGTGAGCCGTCGACGTTCTCCGTCGGCGGAACCCAGTTGAGGGTCACCACGTCGAGGACCGCCACCGACAACATGGCCACCGCATTGCCCCCGGCACCGCTGCAGGTCAGGGTGAAGGTGGTGCTGCCGTTCAGGGGACCCACGGTGGCACTGCCGGAGGTGGGACGGGTGCCGCTCCAGCCGCCGCTGGCCGCGCAGCTGTCGGCCTGCTGGCTGGACCAGGTGAGTTGAACCGTCTCGCCCTGGTTCACGATATCCGAGGCGGAAGCCAGGTCGACGCTCGGCGGATCGGCGGGGGTCGGTTCGGCGCCGCCATCCGGCGGCGGCTGGGGGGTGGGCGTGGGATCGCGGTCTACGGTGCCCTGGCCGCCGCCGTCCGTGGCGCCGCCGCTGCTGCCCGAGCAACCGGTCATCAACATGATCGCCAGCAGCACGGCCCATGTCAGGGCTCGCATCGGGCAGGCTCGTTCCATCGCGTCACTCCCGTCGGCTGAAGATGTTCCCGGCAACTCAGTCTACGAACGGACGGCGGCTTTCCCGTGACCGGGCTCTCAATCGCGGCAGCGGCGACGGGCGGTCACGGTCCCGAAGAATCGGGAATCGTGACCGCCCGCACGTTCACAGGATCGTCTTCTCAACTTCGTTCGAGTACGCGCTCTCGTTGCCCTCGGTGTCGAAGGCCGTCAGGGCGAAGTAGTAGCTGCCGGCGGGGACCTCCGCGACCCACTCCGTGGCGTCGGCGCTCGAGATCCTGTGGCTCGAGGAGTACTGGCGGCTCTCGGTGCCCCAGTAGACGATGAACCCGGCCAGATCGTCGAGGGGTGAGCCGTCCACGTTCTGGGTCGGCGCCTGCCAGCGCAGGGTCTTGTCCAGCACCTCCACCGTCACCGACGCCAGCGCGTTGCCGTTGGCTCCGCTGCAGGACAGCCCGTAGCTGGCGGTTTCGGTGAGGGGGCCCGTGCCGAAGGTCCCGGACAGCGGCTGATCGCCCGACCAGGCGCCGGTTGCGGTGCAGCGGCTGGCGTTCTCCGCGGACCAGGTCAACGTGGCGGAGTCGTTGACGGCCACCTGCTCGCGGTCCACGCGCAACGTCACCACCGGCTCGCCGCTGGATCCGTCAGTGACGGTGACCGTGGTCTGGCGCGACACGCCGCCGCCGGCCCCCGAGCAGCTCAAGCGGAACTCGGTGTCCTGCTGCAGCGGTCCCACGGTCTCGGATCCGGAGATCGCCTTGGTGCCGCTCCACCCGCCGGAGGCTTCGCAGGTCTTCGCGTCGCCGGCACTCCAGCTCAAGGTGACCGTTTCGCCCGGTGCCACGCTGGTCGGTGACGCGCCGAAATTCAAGGTCGGTGCCGGAATGCTGCCACCGTCTCCGCCGGAGCCACCGGAATCCCCGCTGCCGCCACCACTTCCGGTGTCGCCACCGCCACTTCCGGTGTCGCCACCGCCACTTCCGGTGTCGCCGCCGCCACTTCCGGTGTCGCCGCCGCCGCTTCCGGTGTCGCCGCCCCCGCTTCCTGAGCCGCCCCCACCCGTGCCGCCGTCTCCGGTACCGCCACCACCTCCCGAGTCCTGCTGGCCGCCGCCGACGCCGCCGCTGCTGCCGCTGCAGGCGGAGAGCGACGCGAGAAGCGCGATGGTGAAGAGGGTGTGGCGAACCGGTCGGTGCCGGCGAATCGGAGAAAGGGCACAGTGCTGCATAGGGGCCTTGCCTCGCGTTCTTATCGGTGGATGAATGCGGCCGGGCCTGACGCAAGTCCCTGTACAGGCCCAGGAAACTCGAACGTCCGTGTCCGAACGAGCTCCGCCGACTGGCGCGAAATCTAGGGCCCCGCCCCCGCCATGTAAATCGAATGTAAGCGGGTTTTTTGTTACCGCACCTGAAACAACCTGCATCCTGACGGCACATAGATGTGCCGATTCAGAGGGTTAAGCCGCAAAGCTTCTGAAACAGTTGGGCCGTACATTCGTCGGCGCATTTCACGCCACGGCCGTCGTGGTAGCATCACCTCACCGCCAGTACCGAACGCGAGCCCATGGAGAACCGCGCCGTCACCGCCTGCGTGCTGATCATCGGCAACGAAATCCTGTCGGGACGGACCCAGGACGTGAACCTCGCCCACATCGCCCGGACGGTGGGCGGCTGGGGCATCCAGGTCCGCGAGGCGCGGGTGGTTCCGGACGTCCCGGATGCCATCGTCGCCGCCGTGAACGAGGCCCGGGCGCGCTTCGACTACGTGTTCACCACCGGCGGCATCGGCCCCACCCACGACGACATCACCGCGGACTGCATCGCCGCTGCGTTCCAGGTGGACCTGGTGATTCACCCGGAGATCGCCGAGCGCATCCAGCGACGGCCGGCGCCCCCGGACATCATGGCCGCGCGGATGCGCATGGCCCGGGTACCGGAAGGGGCCACGCTCATCGACAATCTCACCGGCGGCCCCCAGGGATTCCGCATCGAGAACGTCTTCGTGATGGCGGGCATTCCCGCCGTGATGCAGGCCATGCTCGGCAGCCTGGAGGGCAAATTGCAGGGTGGGCCCCTGGTACGCTCCCGCTCCGTCACCGCCTACGTGGGCGAAAGCCAGATCGCCGGCGCCCTTCGCGAGATTCAGCAGCGGTATCCGGATCTCGACCTCGGCAGCTATCCGTTCTTCCGGCAGGACCGCTACGGCACCACGCTGGTGCTGCGCGGCACCGACGAAGCCCGCCTGGATGACATGCTCGAGGAGGTGAAACGCGCCATCGTCGACGCCGGCGAGACCCCCCAGGACGTGCGACAGGAGTGAGCGTCTCCGGCTCCAGCGCTGCCCAGCCTGCCAATCACGCCAGCCGCAGGGCCGGCCGGCGCGGCATCGCCGCCGTGGTGGCGGTCGTGCTGGCGGCCCTGGCAGGGTTCGCCACCGCCACCGCGGCCGAGGCCCGCGACGGTTTCGACGCCCTCCCGGCCGCCAAAGCGCTGGCCGTGGCCCCAGAGCGCCCGGACACGGTGCGCGCCGTCGTCCACTCCCAGCCCCACGACCTGGCGGCCTCGCTGGCGGCCCTGGAACGGTGCCGGGCCTTGGCCGGCCCCGGGGACGTGTGCGAGGTGGTCCGTCTCAACGACGAGCGGATCACCACCGGGCGCGAGATCCTGGATCGGGTGCCGCAGACCCCGCACCCGCTGTTTCTATGGCACTACCAACGGGGCTCCATCCAGCTCTACCTCGCCGGCTCCATCCACCTTCTGAAGCCCACCCTGCACCCGTTGCCACCCCAGCTCAACCAGGCCTTCGAGCGTTCCGACTACCTGGTGCTGGAGGTGAACGTAGAGGCGGTTCCACCGGAGACCCTGCAGCGGCGAACCCTGGAGCACGGCTTGCTGCCGGAGGGCGAGACCCTGGAGGCGGTGCTTCCGGCGCCGCTGCATCGGCGCCTGGAGCGGCAACTGGGCGCCTACGGGATGAGTACCCGCATGGTGAGCGCCGCGAAGCCGGCCATGGTGATGAACCAGCTGGTGGTAGCCCGCCTCATGGCGCTGGGCTACCTGGCGGATGCGGGGCTGGAGAGCTACTTCCTGGAGCGCCGCACCCGCCAGCGCGTTCTCGAGCTGGAGTCGCTGGAGAGCCAGCTCGCGCTGCTGTTCGACCAGCCCATGCCGGTCCAGATCGCGCTGCTCGACGAGGCGCTCGACCTGGCCGACCAGGTCGAGCCGCTGCTCGCCGGCATGGTGGTCGCCTGGCTCGCCGGGGACGACGCGGCGTTTCTCGAGCTGTTTCGCGCCCAGGCCGGAGACTCGCCGCACTCTCAGGCGTTCAACAAGGCGCTGCTCGACGACCGCAACCAGCACATGGCGGCGCGCATCGCCGAGCTCCTGGCCCAGGAGGCGGAGACACCGGCCAGCTACTTCGTGCTGGTGGGCGCCGCCCACCTGGTGGGCGACAACGGCATCGTGGCCCTGCTGGAGCGACGCGGGATCCGCGGCGAGCGCATTCGGTCCAACGAACGGCTGCCTTGAGGCAGCGATGGAGGAACCATGAACATCGAGGGAAGGAAGGCACTGGTGCTCGGCGGAACCTCGGGCATCGGGCTGGCTGCCGCCCGACAGCTCGCCGATGCCGGCGCCCGGGTCGTGGCCATGAGCCGCAGCCCGGAGCACCTCGAGCAGGCGCGGGCGGTGCTCGGCGAACGGGGCAGCGTGCGGCCGCTGGACGTGCTCGATCGCGACGCCATGGCCGCTGCCTTTGCCGAGCTCGGGCCCTTCGACATCCTGGTCAATGCCGCCACCGGCGGCGAGCGGGCATCAGGACCCTTTCTGGAGATGGATCTGGACGGCTTCCGCGGGTCCTTCGACAAGCTCTGGGGCTACGTCAACAGCGTGCGCCTGGGCGCGCCCCACCTCAGCGCCGACGGCTGCATCGTGCTGGTGAGCGGCTTCCCCGCCCGCAAGTGTCCACCCGGCTGGTCCGCCATCTCCACCGTGGGCAGCGCGGTGGAGGGATTCGTCCGCGCGGTCGCCACGGAGCTGACTCCCCGCCGCATCAACGTGGTGTCGCCGGGAGTCATCGACACCCCCATGTTCCGGCCCGAGGGAGCGGAGCGGGCCGCGTTCCTGGCCCGGGCCACCGCCGGCAACCTGATCCCCCGGGCCGGCACCGCGGACGAGGTGGCCATGGCCATCCTCTTCGCCATTCGCAACGATTTCGTCACCGGCACCACCATCGACGTGGACGGCGGGGCGCTGCTGCCGTAGCGGCGATCCTCACCGGCCGGGCCAGCGATAGCCGGCCTTCGCCATCACCTCGATGACCGCGGGGCGCCCTTCGCGGCTGGCGGCCACCGCGCGATCCAGAGCGGGGATGAAGTCGGCGGGCTGGACCACCCGCTCGCCTGACGCGCCGAGACTCTGGGCCAGAGCGGCGTAGTTGCCGCCGACGAAGTTGGCGCCGTAGTCGGTGTGGGCGTCCACGAGCGAGTCGGATTCGATGGCCATGATGCCGTTGTTGAAAATGACGGTGACGATGCCGATGCGGTTGCGCGCGGCGGTCTCCAGATCCATTCCCACCATGCCGATGGCCGCGTCTCCCATGACGTTGATGCAGATCTTCTCCGGCTCCGCCAGCTTGGCCCCCATGATGGCGCCGAGGCCGAAGCCGAGCTGGGTCGACTTGCCCCAGCCGAGGTAACCCCGGGGCGACGGCGCCTCCCAGAGGGAGATGATCTGCTCCCGCGGGGTGCCGGCGTCGTGGGTGACGATGGTCTGCGCGGGATCCAGGTGCTGCATCATGTCCCAGATCACCCGGTACTGGTTGACGGGCACCTCGTCGGACGTGAGCTCAGGCATCCATTCCTGGATGAACGCCGCCTTGGCGGCCCGCACCGCCTCCGCCCGGGGACCGGGACCACGACGGATGCCGCGCTGCGCGAGCCCGGCCAGCACCGCCTGCAGGGTGAGGCGGGCGTCCCCCACCAGCGGGTGGTCGATGCGGTACTCCTTGTTGATGTCGTCCTCGGCCACGGAGGCCTGGATCATCACCTTGCCGCCCGGCACGCTGGTGCCGTAGACGGTGCGGGTGAGGCTGCTGCCGATGGCGAAGACGCAGTCTGCCTCCTTGTAGAAGGCCAAGAGGTGCGGCGGCTTCGTGAGGGCGGACGCACCCACCGACAACGGGTGGTTCTCGGGGAACGCGCTCTTGCCGGGCATGGTCGTGACCACCGGCGCGTCCAGGGCCTCCGCCAATGCCACCAGCTCCGCGCCGGCCCCGGCGAACAGCGCCCCCTGGCCCACGTGCAGCAGCGGCCGCTCGGCCGCCGCCAGCGCGTCCACCGCCGCCGCCACCGCGTCCGGATCGGGCGCGAAGCGCGAGCCGGTGACCGGCCGGTAGTCCAGCTCGCCCTCGAGCTCGCCGAACAAGGCGTCCATGGCCGTCTCCACCATCACCGGCCCCCCTTTCCCCGTCCTCAGACGGTAGAACGCGTAGCGCAGGGCGGGCGCCAGGCGCCGCGGGTCGGTGACGTAGCTGGCCCACTTGGTCACATGCTGATAGTTGTCCCGGGCGCTGAACGTGGGTCGGATGCCCTGGCGGGCGCTGGGCTCCCCGCCGGGGAGGAACAGGACCGGCACGTTGTCGGAGAACGCCTGGGCGACGCCGGGGAAGGCGTTCTCCGCCCCCGGGCCGTGCTGACAGACGAAGACCCCGAGACGGCGGCCGTTGGTCACCCGGCTGAAGCCGTCGGCGATGGCGAAACCCACTCGCTCCTGGCGGCACACCACCGGACGGATGCCCACCTGGGCGCACGCCTCGATCACGGGGTTTCGCGGGTAGCAGGCGATGAACTCCACACCCTCGGCCTTCAGCACCCGCGCGACGACCTCGAATCCTTTCATGCCTCCTCCTCTCGCGGCCCGTGCTCCGGCCCGATCATACCTCCGGCAGGGCGACGTTGCCGCCGCTCAGGATCACCCCCGTCGGCTCGTCGGCGCCCACCTCGAGAAGCGCGGCAAGGGGCACCGCCGACGAAGGCTCCACCACTACCTTGAGCACGTTCCAGATCAAACGCTGCGCCTCGACGATGGCATCCTCCGACACCCGCGTCACGGCCAGACCGTAGCGATGCAGGATGCGGAAGTTCAGTGCTCCCAGGGCCGTCCGCAGACCGTCCGCCACCGTCAGCGGCGGCGGCGCCGGCTGACGCTGGCCGCAGGCCAGCCCCCGGTAGGCGTCGTCCGCCAGCTCCGGCTCCCCCGCCCGAACCGTCACACCGGCCGCTCCCGCCACCAGCACGGTACCACTGGCCAGGCCGCCGCCACCCACCGGCACCCAGATCGCCGCCAGCTCCGGGACCTGAGCCATCAGCTCCAGCGCGGCGGTGCCCTGCCCCGCCACCACGTCGGGATGGTCGTAGGGAGGAACGAACAGCGCGCCATGGGCCGATACGAAGGATTGCAACGCCGCCTCCCGATCCGCCAGGGTGGGGCCGCAGCCGATCACCCGGGCCCCGTAGCGGCGCGCCGCCTGGCGCTTCGCCTCGGACGCGGTCTCCGGCATGATCACCGTCGCCTCCACATCCAGCAGGCGCGCCGCCAGGGCCAGCGCGGCGGCGTGGTTTCCGGAGCTGTGGGTCACCACCCCGCGACGCCGGGCCTCCTCCAGGGACTCAAGCAGGCCGTTCGCCGCGCCCCGCAGCTTGAACGAGCCCGAGCGCTGGAAGTTCTCGCACTTGAAGTGCACGGGCGCTCCCACCCGCGCGTCGAGGCTGCGGCTGGTGAACACCGGGGTGCGGTGCACGTACGGAGCGATTCGGCGAGCCGCCCGCAACACCGCCGCCGCGTCCGGGTCGGTCACGGCCGCGCCTCCCGACTCTCCACCACCTCCACCTGGGTCGCGAGCACCTGCTGCTGTTGCAGCGGGCGCCGCTCGCCCTTGAGGGTCACCGTGCTGCGCAGGCGGATGTCCCGCGACGAGGCGCCTACCATGACCTCCACCTCGCCCGGCTCCACCACGAAGCGCATCCGCCGGTCGTAGTAACCGAGCTGGGATGCGTCCACCACGAACTTGAGGCGACACTCGGCGCCGGCGGCCATGGTGACGCGCTTGAATCCAACCAGCTTGCGAACCGGCCGCGCAACGTCGGCCACGCGGTCGTGCACGTAGACCTGCACCACCTCGTCGCCATCCACCGCGGACACGTTGCGCACCGTCACCCAGACGTTGACGGTGGCGTGCACGTCCACCGTGTGGGGACACACCAGGTCGTGATACTCGAAGCTCGCGTAGGACAGCCCGTGGCCGAACGGGAACAGGGGCCGGGTGGGCTGATCGACGTAGTCCCCGAGAATGCTGCTGCGCCCGCCGCCGGCGCGGTGCGCGTAGTGGACGGGCACCTGCCCCGCCGCGCGCGGCAGCGACACCGGCAGCCGGCCCGCCGGGTTGGCCTCGCCGAACAGCACCCGCGCCAGGGCGGTGCCCCCCTCCTCGCCCGGCAGCCAGGCCATGACGGCGGCGTTGGCGGCCTCCACCTCCTGTGCCAGGGAAAAGGCGCGCCCGCCGATGACCACCAGAACCACCGGAACGCCGGTGGCCGCCACCTCCGCCACCAGGCGGCTCTGCAGGCCGGTGAGTCGGAGGTCGGCGGCATCGCGGAACTCGCCGCTGGTGCAGTCCGGGAGGTTACCGCTCTTGCCCCCCACGCAGATCACCGCCACGTCCGCGCGCCGCGCCACGGCCACGGCGTCCGCCAATTCACCGCCGTCGCCGCCCGTGATGCCGCAGCCCGGGTGGAACAGCACCTCGGCGCGCTCCCCCAGGGCTTGCCGGGGGGTGGGCACGGGAACGTAATACGGCCCGGGAGCGAATCCGTCGGCGCCCGCTGCCGCGCGCGGTCCCGCCGCCTCGTCGGCACGGAACTCCCCCTCCGCCAGCACCGGGTAGTGGTAGTCGCCCAGAAGCAGACGCGGGTCGTCCGCCGTAGGGCCGAGCAGCGCCAGCCGGCAGCCGGGTCTGAGCGGCAGCAGCCCGTCGTTCTTCAGCAGCACCATGGAGCGCTCCGCCAGCCGGCCGGCCAAAGCCCGTGACGCCGGGGCATCGAACAGCGCCGCCGCGGCCGCCTCGTCCACGTACGGCGCCTCGAACAGACCGAGCTCGAGCTTGACCCGCAGAACCCGCCGCACGGCCCGATCCACGGCGGTCATCTCCACCTTGCCTGCTTCTATCAGCGCTTTCAGCGGCTCGCCATAGCACTCCAGCGCCGGCAGCTCCACGTCCACCCCAGCGGTCAGGGCCTGCAGGGCGGCGTCCCCGGCATCGCGGGCGACCCGGTGATGCCGCACCAGCAGCTCGACGGCGCCGTAGTCGCTCACCACCAGGCCCTCGAATCCCAGCTCGCCGCGCAACAGCTCCTCCAGGAGCTCCGGCGAGGCGGCCGGCGGCAGCCCGTCCACGGCGCTGTGGGCGCACATCACCGACCGCAGGTTGGCGTCGCGCACGGCCGCCGCGAAGGGCTCGGCGAACACCTCCCGGAGCTCCCGGGGACCGAGCTGCACCGGCGCCCGGTTCATACCGCCCTCCGGCAGGCCGTGGCCGACGAAATGTCTCGCCGTGGCGACGACCCCGCTCTGAAGCCCCGCGCCCTGAAGGCCGCGCACGTAGGCCACCCCCATGCGGCCCGCCAGATACGGATCCTCCCCGAAGGTCTCCTCGAGCCGCCCCCAGCGCGGGTCCCGGGCGATGTCCAGCACCGGGGCCAGCGCCTGGCGCGCCCCCACCGCCCGCATCTCCGCGGCGATGGCCGCCGCCATGGCCCGTACGTCCTCCGGCGCCCACGTGGCCGCCAGGCCAATGGCCTGGGGATACTGGGTCGCGCCGCGGGCGCAGAAGCCCGCCAGCGCCTCCTCGTGAACGATGGCGGGAACGCCGAGCCGCGTCTTCTCCAGCAGGTGACGCTGCACCGCATTGGCGAACCGGGCGCTGCTCGCCGGGGTGAGGCCCGAGGTCCCGGCGATGCGGCCCACGTGGCCGATGCCGTGCGCCAGCCACCGCTCCGCCGCCGCCTCGTCGAATCCTTCGGCGCCGGCCAGCTCGCCGGCTCGAACGCCGCCGAGCTGAGCGAGCTTCTCCTCCAGGGTCATGCGGCCGAGGAGGTCCTTGAGCCGCGAATCGGCGTCCCGTTCCGGGTCGCGATACGCGGGGACCTCGCTCATCCCCGGCCGCCGGCGTCGCTGGCCGGACGATAGCTGTCGCGCAGGGTCACGGTGCGGTTGAAGACGCCGGGCAGCTCCGAGTCCTTGCAGAAGTAGCCGAGGCGCTCGAACTGGAAGCGCTCGGCGTCGCTCGCCACCACCGCGGGCTCCACCACCCCGTCTCGCTCCACCAGGGAGTCCGGATTGATGTCTTCGAGCAAGGTGGCGGTGCGTGGCGCCGGCACCCGGAACAACCGGTCGTACAGGCGGATCCGCGCGGGAACCCCGCGGTCGGCGTCGACCCAGTGGATCACCCCTTTGGTCTTCATGCCGCTGGTGTCCTGGCCGCTCCTGGACTCCGGCACGTAGCGGCACCGGAGCTCCACCACCTCGCCGGCGGCATTCTTCACCACCTCCTCGCACTCGATGATGTAGGCGTAGCGCAGCCGCACGGGCTGATCCGGGGTGAGCCGCTTGTACTTCGGCGGCGGGACCTCGGCGAAGTCGTCGCGCTCGATGTACAAGCGCGGCCCGAAAGGCAGCTTCCGCGCGCCCAGGGCCTCGTTCTGCGGGTGCCAGGCCGCCTCGAGCTCCTCTCCCGAGCCCGGATAGTTGGTGATGGTCACCGGCAACGGGTCGAGCACCGCCATGCCCCGGGGCGAGGTGCCTTCCAGATCCTGGCGGATGCAGAACTCGAGCAGGCTCATCTCCACCACGTTGTCCTGCTTCGTCACGCCGATCCGGCGGCAGAAGTCGCGGATGGCGCCGGGGGTGACGCCGCGTCGCCGCAGCCCGGCCAGGGTGGGCAGACGCGGATCGTCCCAGCCATCCACCAGACGCTCCTCCACCAGCCGGTGCAACAGCCGCTTCGACATCACCGTGTACTCGAGGCCGAGCCGGGAGAATTCGATCTGCGGCGGGTGGAAGTTCACGTTGATGTTGTCGAGCACCCAGTCGTACAGAGGCCGGTGATCCTCGAACTCCAGGGTGCACAGGGAATGGGTCACCCCCTCCAGCGCATCGCAGATGCAGTGGGTGTAGTCGTACATGGGGTAGATGCACCATGCGTCCCCGGTGCGCTGGTGGGTGGCGTGGCGGATCCTGTACAGCACCGGGTCGCGCATGTTGATGTTGGGGGACGCCATGTCGATCCTGGCCCGCAGCACGTGCTCGCCGTCGCCGAACTCGCCGGCCCGCATGCGCCGGAACAGGTCCAGGTTCTCCTCCTTCGAGCGGTCGCGGTAGGGACTTTCCACGCCCGGCTCCGTGAGGGTGCCCCGCTGGGCGCGGATGGTCTCGTTGGACTGGCTGTCGACATACGCCTTGCCTTTCTCGATGAGCTCCTCGGCGAACTGGTAGAGCTGTTCGAAGTAGTCGGACGCATGCGTCAGGCGGTCGCCCCACGAGTAGCCGAGCCAGGCGACGTCGCGTTTGATGGCCTCGACGTACTCCTCGCTCTCCCGCAGCGGGTTGGTGTCGTCGAAGCGCAGGTAGGTGACGCCGCCGAACTCCTCGGCGATGCCGAA
>JAWLGU010000086.1:0-17708 GCA_041690675.1 Pseudomonadales bacterium
CGGCTCGCCAACGGCGCTACTCCCGCACGGGGCGTTTCGCCAGCTTGCGCTGCAGGGTGCGGCGGTGCATGCCCAGCGCCCGCGCCGTGGCGGAGACGTTGCCGCCGTGCTCGGCGAGCACCTTCTGAATGTGTTCCCACTCCAGCCGGGCCACGCTGGGGGGGCGCGCCGGGACGGACACTTTGGCGTTGCCGTCGGTCTGCTGCAGGGCCCGGAGGATCTCTTCCGGCGTCGCCGGCTTCGGCAGGTAGTGGGTCGCTCCGAGCTTCACGGCTTCCACGGCGGTGGCGATGCTGGCGTAACCGGTCAGCACCACGATGCGGGTGTCCGGAGCGCTGACGTGCAGCCGCTCCACCACCACCAGGCCGGACCGATCCGGCAGCTTCAGGTCCACCACCGCGAAATCGAAGCGGCGCCCGGCGCCGATGGCGAGGGCTGTCTCCGCGTCGGCCGCCTGGGTGACCGCGAAACCGCGCCGCACGAACGCACGGGAGAGGACATCGCGAAAGACGTCGTCATCGTCCACCAGCAGCAGGGTCGGAGCGCTCACGGCGTCCCCCGGTCGCCGTCGACCACTGGCAGCCGCACCCGCACTCGACTGCCGGCGACGTCCCCGCCGCGGCTGCTGGCGTACACCGTGCCACCGAGCCGCTCGATGGTGGCGTTGGCGAGCACCAGCCCCACGCCGAGCCCGCGGCTCGGCGGGGTGGCGCCCTCCGGGAATCCCGGCCCGCGATCGAGCACGTCGATCTCCACGTGGCCATCGTTCCAGCGGCACGTCAGCGTCACCGAATCCGGCGACGCGTTGGCCGCGTTGTCCAGCAGATTCAGCAGGGCCTGCTTGAGGGTCTCGTCCACCTCGAGCCGCGGCGTCGGCTCATTGGGGATGGTGCAGGCCAGCGGCACGGCCGGGCGCAACAGCGAGAAACGCTGACACACCTGGTGCAACAGCTCGGCGGTAGTGACGATCTCGTGGCTCGGCTCCGCCGCGCCGCGCAGCCGATCGAGGGCGGCCCTGCACACGTTCACCTGCTGCAACAGCCGCTGCAGCTCCCGGCGGGTTTCACCCTCGCTCACCGCCTCCAGCTCGCTCGCGATGACGGCGATGCTGGCCAGCGGCGTGGAGAGCTCGTGAGCCGTGCCGGCGGCCAGGGTCGCCACGCCCATGATCTGCTCGTTGCGCAGGTTGCCTTCCCGGGCCTGCGCCAGCGCCCGCTCGCGGTTGCGCAGGGCGGCTGCCATGGTGGTACCGAAGTAGGCCACCAGGCCGGCGGAGACCACGAAGGTGAGCCACATTCCGGCCACGTGGACGGCGAAGCCGGAGTCGTTGCCGTGCAGGGGCATCACCGGCTTGTAGACCAGGGCCATGGCGGAGTAGGCCAGGGTCGCTGCGGCAGCCAGCAGCCAGGTCAGGCGGGCGGAGACGGTGGCCGCCGCCACCGCGATGGGCACCAGGTACAGCGACACCAGCGGGTTGGTCCAGCCCCCGCTGAGGTACAGCACCGCCGTCAGCCCCGCCAGGTCCACGGCGAGCTGGGTCGCGATGGCCTCCTCGCCGGTGCGGCCACCCTGGCCCTTGAAGCGCAGCCAGCTCGCCAGAGTGATGACGGCCCAGGCGCCCAGCACCACCGCCACGGGAACCACCGGCAAGGGCAGGTCCAGGGTCGCCCGGGCGAACAGCAGAAGCAGGGTGAGCACCGCCAGCAGCACCAGGCGCACCCCCAGCAGGCGACCGAGGTTGACGCTGGCGCTGGAGGGGAAATAGGCGGGCACGGCGCGCTCTGCACGAGTTCGGCGGAGCGACGAGTATAACCCGTGCCACGGCGGCCTGCCGGGATCCGCGACCGGGAGCCTGCGACAATTTGTCACTTCCGCGGCGGCATGTGGAACGTAGACTCGGACTCGGTTTCTCGTCCGGCAGCGGAGGCTTCGCATGGATCGGTTCGGCTCGTGGCGCCTGATGGGCACGATTGGCGTTGTCTGGGCCGCGGCCCTGCCCGCCGCGGCCTGGTCGGAGGAGGCCGCCGGCATCGAGGCGGAGATCGTGGTCACGGCTCCTCGCACCGAGGAGCCGTTGCAGGTGGTCACCGATCCGGGCCTGGCGCGCCAGCCGGCCCCCGCCAACGACGGCGCCGAGTACCTGAAATCCATCCCCGGTTTCTCCGTCACCCGCAAGGGCGGCATCGATGCGGATCCGCTGTTTCGGGGAATGGCCGGCTCCCGCATCAATATCCTGAGCAGCGAAGGCATGCTGCTCGGCGGCTGCGGCGCGCGCATGGATCCGCCGACGGCGTACGTCTTTCCCCAGAACTACGACCGGCTGAAGGTGCTCAAGGGCCCGCAGTCGGTGCTGTGGGGCGCGGGCGGCTCCGCGGCGACGGTGGTCTTCGAACGGGATCCCTACAATCCGGAAACCGACGAGGCGGGCATCGACGCCAGCATGCTGGCCGGGGCCTGGGACCGCCGTGACCTGGCACTGGACGCAATAGCGGGCAGCGAGCTGGGGTACCTGCGCCTGCAGGGCAGCGACGCCCGCGCCGACGATTACCGCGACGGTGGCGGTGACCCGGTGCACAGTGCGTATCGCCGCTGGAACACCCATGCAGCGATCGGCTGGACCCCGAGCCGCAACACCCTGGTGGAGCTGTCCGGCGCGCGCAGCGACGGCGAGGCCAGCTACGCCGACCGCGCCATGGACGGCGTGGTCTTCGACCGCCAGTCGGTCACCCTGCGCATCCTGCAGAAGGACATTTCCCCCCGGGTCCGGGAGCTGGATGCGCAGTTGGCCTACGGCTACGTGGACCACGTGATGGACAATTACTCCCTGCGTCCCTTCGTCGCCTCCCTGATGATGCCCAACCCGGCGGCGTCCAATCCGGACCGGCGCACCCGCGCGGGCCGCCTGGCCGTCACCCTGGAGCTGCTTCCGTCCCTGGGTGCCGTGGTGGGCCTGGATGCGCACGACGACGAGCACCGCGTTCGCAGCACCATGAACGCGGCGCTGATGCCGCTCGAGGCGCTGGACCGCAACCGCGATGCCCGCTACCTGCAGCGCGGCCTGTTCACCGAGCTCGACTACCAAGCCGCCCCCAACCGGACCTGGAAGGGCGGTGTGCGCCTGGATCGCTGGCGGGTGGAGGACGAACGCGAGGGCATCCGTCAGGGCATGATGATCATCCCCAACCCCACCGCCGGCGAGGTGGACGAGGAATGGCTCACCAGCGGCTTTCTGCGCTACGAGCACGGGCTGAACGCAGCGGGCCGCCCGGTGGTGCTGTTCGCCGGGCTGGGCTACGCCGAGCGCATCGCCGACTACTGGGAGCGGTTCGGCAACGGCAATCAGAGCAGCACCGGGTCCAGCGCCTTCTTCACCGACCCCGAGCGCACCACCCAGCTCGATCTGGGGCTGCTTCGCCGCGGCCCGAGCGGTGACCTCTCGGCCTCACTGTTCGCGAGCCGCATCGACGACTACATCCTCATCGACACCACGGTGCCGGGCAGGCCCATGGGCACGGTGGTCACCCGCAACGTGAACGCCCGCACCTACGGTGGCGAGCTCGAGCACACCCGCCGCTTCGCCGAGCGCTGGACGCTGCAGTCGTCCCTGGCGTACACCCGGGGCCGCAACCGCAGCGACGGCCGGCCGCTGGCCCAGCTCCCGCCCCTGGAAGGGCGTCTGTCCCTCACCTACGCGAGCCCGCGTTACAGCCTGGGCGCCCTGTTGCGCCTGGTGGCGGATCAGGACCGGGTCGATCCCGGCCGCGGCAACATCGTCGGCCAGGACCTGGCGGAATCGGACGGCTTCGCCGTGTTGTCGATGAACGGCAGCTACCGCCTCTCGCGGATGGTCAACCTCTCCGGCGGGCTCGACAACCTGCTCGACGAGCGCTACGTGGAGCACCTCAGCCGGGCGGGCTCGGCGGTGGCGGGATTTCCCCAGGCGGAACGGATCTACGAGCCGGGGCGGATGGCGTGGTTGAAGGTGGATTTGGAGTTGTAGGTGGTCGCGGGTGAATTCCGGCCGTCGGCCAGAATCTGGCGACACCCCTCTAGCGGACAGCGGACAGCGACCCCAATCACGCCGCCGACATCGCCGAGCGTCCCACCGGAAAATGTGTCACCCGGTCGCGACCGGCGGTCTTGCCGGCGTAAAGGGCCACGTCGGCGCGGCGGATCAGCTCCTGCCGGTCGAGGTTCATGGAGTCGCGGGTGCTGGAGATGCCGATGGTGACGCTGAGGTGCTCGTCCTCGGTGCCGGGCCGCAGCTCGGTCACCGCACGCCGCAGCTTCTCCGCCACTCGGGCTGCGGCCGCCGGGTCGGTGTCGGTGAGCACCACGATGAATTCCTCGCCGCCGTAGCGGCCCACCACGTCCTGGCCGTCCCGGGTGCAGCGCCGCAGGCAGCCGGCGATGCCCACCAGGCAGCGGTCGCCGGTGGCGTGGCCATGGCGATCGTTGAACTGCTTGAAATGGTCCACGTCCACCATCATCAGCGAAAGCCAGGTGCCGGTACGGCGCACCCGCTTGATCTCCCGGTCGATGACCGCCTCGAGGGCTCGCCGATTGACCACCCCGGTGAGGTGGTCGAAGGTGGCCTGCTCGTGAAGCTGTCGCGCCAGGCGGTCGCAGGCTTTCTGAAAATAGGCGCCGAAGCCGGTGGCCATCAGCAGGCCGAGCATGAGCCACAAGGCCCGGGACACGGTTTTGGCGTGGTGGTAGGCCTCCCCCGTCAAGTCCATCATGGCCGGTCCCGTATAGAGGAAGACGAGGATGAGCGCGATCCACAGGGCGCAGCTCGTCAGCGCCAGGCGGTTGCCGCTCAACATGATGGCGGCCAGGGGATAGATGGGGATCAGGTACGCGAACTGGCTGTTGATCCCGCCGGACACCGTGAGCAGAGGCACGATGAGGATCATCCCCAGGACAAGCACCAGCAGGCCTTCCCGCTGCTTGAGCCGGCCCCAGCGCAGCAGGCCGTAGACGCCGCCGCAGAGCGCCACGTTGAAGAGCCCGACGTAGGTGAACAGGGGGTCCATGCTCACCACCAGCGGCCGCCCGACGGTGGCCAGAGTCAGCACGACGATGAGCAGGCGCGTGAAAGACACGCACAGCTCGTGTCGGGGCAGGAAGTCCACGTCGTGCATGAGAGGTGCCCGGGCACAGTCAGTGATTAAGTATCATGACGCCGACGGCGCCAATGTGAGACCCGGATCACGCTTTCGGGAACGCATTTCAGTCGCCGGGATGCACCACCCACTCCGGATCTTCGAATTCGCCGATCACCCGAACGTCCACGAAGCGCGCCTGTTCGGCGATGATCGCCCGCACCTGCTCGTCGGGGCGCTGCTCCATGGCGTCTCGGGCCGCCTTGGATTCCCAGCTGGCGATGGCGAGGAGCTTGTCCGGCTCGCCGATCTTGCGGTGCAGCCGGGTGCCGCGGGCGCCGGGCGCCTGCTGGATGAGCCGACTGGCATGGACCCACGCTTGCGCGTACTGTTCAGCGGTATAGCCCGGCTTGATGTGTACCTCGAAGATGAAATGCATCACGACCTCCGTGTCCGCCACGGCCGGAGCTTACGAAACATGAATGGCACCGGCCATGCGCGCTCGCTGCTGGTGCTGGTGGCGCTGGCGGCTTTGGTGGCGGCGGTGGCCTTCATCGCCGCCCAGTTCGCGCCCGGTGACTGGTACCGGGGACTGCAGAAGCCGGGGTGGACGCCTCCCGACTGGGTGTTCGCCCCGGTATGGAGCGTGCTCTACCTGGCCATCGCCGTGGCCGGCTGGCTCATCTTCACCCGCCTCGGCACCGCCCTCGGCAAAGGGCTCTGGGTGGCGCAACTGCTCCTGAACGGGCTGTGGTCCTGGCTGTTCTTCGGACTGCACCGGCCCGTGCTGGCGCTGGCGGACATCACCGTGCTACTGGTGTGCATCATCGCCCTGCTCGTGCATCTGGCGCCGCGCCAGCGCCTCGGCTTCGCCTTGCTCGTGCCCTATGGCCTGTGGGTGGCTTACGCGCTCACCCTGAACGCCGGCGTCGTGGCGCTGAACCCGTGACGGGGAGGCGCGAGCCAGGCCACGGCGCCCGCTGGGACGGCGACGATCTGGTGCTGAGCGTGCGGGTGATTCCCCGGGCGGCCGGCGACTCCGTGGCCGCCGAGGCGGATTGCCTGAAGATCCGGATCACCGCACCGCCGGTGGAGGGGAAGGCCAACGAGCACCTGGCGAAGCTGCTGGGCAAGCTGTTCGGGGTGCCCAAATCCCGAGTGACCGTGGCCAGGGGCAGCGCCAGCCGCGCCAAGACCATCCGAATCGCCGCGCCCACCCGCCTGCCGGACTTCCTCCATACCTGAGCTCTCCTGTACCCTCCCAGGGAAGTCAACCGAGGAAGGCGCGAGATGATCGACGTGCATTACTGGCCCACGCCCAACGGCTGGAAGGTCACCATCATGCTGGAGGAGTGCGGGCTCGACTACCGTATCGTGCCGGTGGACATCGGCGGTGGCGACCAGTTCAAGCCCGAGTTCCTGAGGATCAGCCCGAACAACCGCATGCCGGCCATCGTCGATCACGATCCGCCGGACGGCGGGGAGCCCCTGACCATCTTCGAGTCCGGGGCCATTCTCGAGTACCTGGCCGACAAGAGCGGGCGCTTCCTGTCCCGCGAGCCCCGGGACCGGTACCGGGTGCTGCAGTGGGTGCACTGGCAGATGGCGAACCTCGGCCCCATGATGGGCAACGCCAACCATTTCAAGAACTACGCCGTGAACATCGCCGACGATCCCGGGCAGCTCGAGTACGGGGTGAAACGGTTCGTCGGCGAGGTCGATCGCCTGTGCGGGGTCATGGACGCGCAGCTCGCGGCCAACCACTACCTGGCCGGCGGCGACTACAGCATCGCCGACATCATCAGCTGGCCGTGGGCCCGGCTCGCCGGCCGGCTCCTCGGCGAGGAAGCGTGGAGCACGTTCCCCAACCTGAAGCGCTGGGTCGACGAGGTGGGTGCGCGGCCCGCGGTGGAGAAGGGGTTCCAGGTGGGGCGCGAGCTCGGTCAGCGTCAGCTCACCGAGGAGGAGGAGACGGCGCGCCGGGAGCTCCTGTTCAACCAGACCAACGAGAAGGTCCGCAAGGCGCGGGAGCAGGCGGCAAGAGCGGCGCGCTAATCCAGGTCGACGCCCACCGGACAGTGGTCCGAGCCGGTGACATGCTCCCAGATGAAGGCATCGCGCACCCGCCGGTCGGCGGCAGGGGACGCGAGCACGTAGTCGATGCGCCAGCCGACGTTCTTGCCGCGGGCGTTGCCCCACTGGGCCCACCAGGTGTAGCGATCGGGCTCGTCCGGGTGCCGTGAGCGAAACGTGTCCACCCAGCCCGCCGCGAGCCAGCGGTCGAGCTCGGCGCGCTCCTCCGGAAGAAAGCCGCTGTTCTTCTCGTTGGATTTGGGGCGCGCCAGGTCGATGGGGTGGTGGGCGGTGTTGAAATCCCCGATCACCAGCACCGGGCCGGCGCGCTTCAGCCGCTGCAGGCGCTCGAACACCGCCGCGTAGAACTCGAGCTTGTAGGGCACCCGGCTGTTGTCCCGGTTCTTGCCGCTGCCCTTGGGAAAGTAGATGTTGGCGATACGCAGGCGGCCGAAGCGGGCCAGCAGAAAGCGGCCTTCCACGTCGAAGCGGGCTTCCCCGAGCCGGGTCTCCACGTCGTCGGGCTCGTGGCGGGTGTACAGGCCCACGCCGCTGTAGCCCGGGCGCTCGGCGGGGACGAAGCAGGTGTACCAGCCCGGCGGCTCCCGCACCGGCTCCTCGATCTGGTGCGGGTGCGCGCGAACTTCCTGAACCGCCACGACGTCGGCCCCGGAGGTTTCCAGAAACTCGAGAAACCCCTTCCTGGCGCAGGCGCGCAGGCCGTTGACGTTCCAGCTCACGATCCGCATCAGTAGCGAATCTCGAAGCCGCGAAGCTCGGGAGCGGGGTCCGTCTCGGCGACGTTCAAGGCGTCGACGCTGGCGCCGGGAGGCCCGCGCCGGACCCAATCCAGCAGCTGCTGCACCGCGCGGCGCTCGCCCTGAATCAGGAACTCCACCGCCCCGTCCGGGCAGTTCTTCACCCAGCCGGCGACGCCGCAGAGTTCCGCCTGGCGCTGCATGGCGGCGCGGAACGACACCCCCTGCACGCGCCCCTCGACACGGCCGTGGAGGGTGCGGGAATTGGTCGGTGAAGTCATGAGGAGGATTCTACATGGATCGGTTTTCGCTATCCGCTGTCCGCTGGAGCCTCTCGGCCTTCGGCTGTCGGCGTTCAGCAAGAGACACGTCGCCAGATTCTGGCGAAGGCTCTCTTGCCGATAGCCGACCGCTGATCGCTGATCGCCTCCAGCGGACAGCGGACAGCGGACAGCGGACAGCGATTCGCGACCAGCGACCAAGCTGAAACCTCCCGCCCGACCATTTATCCTTCCTCCACCACAAGCTGCCGAGCACCGCCCATGAGCTTTCCTGAATCCGGCCGTCCCGTGGCCGATGTCATCGCAGATCTCCAGGCCAAGCGCAGCAACGACGTGAAGTGGCAGGACGGGCGCGCGTTCGGCATGGTCTACGACGGCGGTCCTTCGGTGCACGAGGTGGCGGAGCGCGCGGCGGCGCTGTACCTGCACGAAAACGCGCTGAACACCAAGGCCTTTCCCTCGCTGGGCGAGATCCAGTCGGAGACCGTGCGTTGGACGGCGGATCTCCTGCATGGCGACGGGGACGTGGCGGGTTTTCTCACCAGCGGCGGCACCGAGTCCATCCTCTGCGGCGTGCTGGCCGCCCGCGAGCGGGGCCGGAAGGAGCGGGGCATCGAGCACGGCGAGATCGTGCTGGCGGAAAGCGCTCACGCCGCCTTCCACAAGGCCGCGCATCTGTTCGGCTTGACGGTGCGCAAGGTCCCGGTGAAGGACGACTGGACCGCCGACGTGGACGCCATGGCCGAGGCGGTGGGCCCCGACACGGTGCTCGTGGTGGGCTCGGCGCCACAGTATCCCCAGGGCGTGGTGGACCCGATACCGGCCATCGCCGAGCTCGCCGCCACCGTGGGCGCCAACTGCCACGTGGACGCCTGCATGGGGGGCTTCGTGCTGCCTTTCGCCGAGCGCCTGGGACGTGCGGTGCCGCCCTGGGATTTCCGGGTGGAGGGCGTTCATTCCATATCCGCCGACATCCACAAGCTCGGCTACGCGCCGAAGGGCGTGTCGGTGATCCTGCATCGCAACAAGGACCTGCGCCGCTATCAGACGTTCGTGTTCGACGGCTGGCTCGGCGGTTTCTACGCCTCGCCGAACCTGCAGGGGACCCGCTCCGGGCTGCCCATGGCCGCGGCCTGGGCGGTGATTCAGCATCTGGGGATGGAAGGCTACCTGGAGCTCACCCGGGTGGTGCTGGAGAACGCCGATCGCATGCGGGCCGGCATAGCGGCCATCGACGGCGTCCGCGTGCTGGGCAACGGCGGTTTTCATCTGGTGGCCATGGCCGCGGACCCGGCGAGCGAGCCGGCGGTGGACGTTTTCGCCGTGGGGGACGCGCTCCTCGCCCGCGGCTGGTTCCACGACCGCCAGGGGCCACCCGACAGCCTGCATTCCACGGTCAGCAACAGCAATACCGGGGTCATCGACGATTACCTGGCGGATCTCGCGGCCTGCGTGGCCGAGGTGCGCGGCAGGCGCGCCGACGATCGCTCCACCAGCTACGCCACCCTGGAGTGAGAGCGCCTTCCGGCGCTCAAGCCGGGCGCGGGTAGCCCGCCTCGCCCAGGCGAGCGTGCAGGGCGGCCTGGTCCTGCTGCAGGGTCCGGCCGGCCCAGTAGTAATGCAAAGCGCACCACAGGTTCAGAAAGGTGAGTACCAGCAGGGCCATGCGCAGGGATTCCTGGCCGTAGGCGGGCGCGAACAGGTCCGAGAGCACCCCCACCAGCTGCGGCCCGAAGCCCATGCCGATGATGTTCAGGATGAACAGCATGATGCTCGACGCCAGCGCCCGCATTCGCAGGCTCACCAGGTTCTGCATCAGGGCGAAGGTGGGGGCGAGGTAGAAGCCGCCGACGAAGGCGGGAACGATGTAGAGCGCCAGGGCCAGCCACAGGTCGTCCACCAGGAACACGGCCGCCAGCAGGGGTACGTAGCCGGCCTTACCGGCCGCCACCAGCCACGCGCGCCAGCGCTCGTCCCGCTGCGCCAGCACGTCCGCCAGGCGCCCCGCAGTGAACGTGCCGAGGCCTCCCACAACCCCGGTCATCAGCGCCAGGGTCAGACCCACCTCGGTCGGGCTGAGGCCGTGGGAGCGGATGAGGAAGGTGGGCAGCCACAGCACGAAACCGTAGCCGACGAAGCCGGCCAGGGCGGCGCCGATGGCCAGGTGGCGAATGGAACGCACGCGCCACATGTACCCCCACACCGCGAGGAACGAGGGCGCCGCCTCCGCCGGCCCCTTGCGCACGGGATCGGTGGCGCCGCGTTCCGGCTCGACGGTGGTGAAATAGAGCAGCACGGCGATGGCCACCCCCGGCAAGCCCACGGCGACGAACGCGGTGCGCCAGCCCCAATTCTCCGTGAGCCAGCCGCCGCCCAGGTAGGCGATCAGGAGCCCCAGGTTGACCCCCAGGGCGAAGATGCCCATGGCGGTGCCGCGGGTGGCCACCGGGAACAGGTCCGAGATCAGGGAGTGCGAGGGTGGCGACGATCCCGCTTCTCCCACCCCGACACCGATGCGGGCCAGCGCCAGCTGGGTGAAGTTCGCCGCGTAGCCGCACAGCACGGTCATGCCGCTCCAGATGGTCACCGCCGCGGTGACGATGTTGCGGCGGTTCCTGCGGTCCGCGAGCATGGCGATGGGCATGCCCAGGGTGGCGTAGAAGATGGCGAAGGTCAGGCCGATGAGGAACCCCATCTGGGTGTCGCTGGCTCCCAGGTCGTGCTTGATGGGCTCCAGCACGATGGCCATGATCTGACGGTCGACGTGGCTGGAGGTGTAAACCAGGGTCAGCACCCCCAGCGCGTACCACTTGTACCAGGGCCTGGCGGCGATGCGTTCGCTGAGGCTCATGGCCATGGATCTACCTCCCGCGCGGGCTCCCTGGCCCGAATCCCTTCCGGCCATTCTAACCCGCGCGAGCCTCAGCCGCCGGCGATCTTCACCCGGAATCCCCGGGCTTCGAGCAGCGGCTTGAGCTGAGTGCGCTGATCGCCCTGGAGCTCGATGACGCCGTTCTTCACCGAGCCGCCCACGCCGCAGCGGGCCTTCAGGGTCCGGGCCAGCTTCTCGAGCTCGGCGTCTGATACCGGCATTCCGGTCACCAGGGTTACCCCGGCGCCCTTACGTCCCTTGGTTTCACGCATCAGCCGGACGATGCCGTCGCCGCCCTGGCGCGGCCGGGAGTGGTCGCGGCAGACGCAGTCCGCGAGCGGGCGCCGGCACCCGGGGCAGATGCGCCCCTGGTCCGTGGAGTAGACCAGGCCCCCTTGCTTGCTGCGTTTGCCCATCCGGCACCGGCGGTCCTGCTAGGATGGCCCGGACTTTAGGTGGAGGTCGGGTTGACCGCAAGGGAGAGGGTGGAAATGGAGGCGACGCGCAGCCTGGCGGAGCAGGCGGGGCTGCTGGCGCTGCTGTGGCTCGCGGGGCTGTACCTGCGTCTGCCCATGCTGGTGGCGCCGCCGCTCGCCCCAGTCATCGGCGCCGAGCTGGCGCTGAACCAGTCCCAGATCGGCGCCCTCACCACCGTGCCGGTGCTCATGCTCGCGCTGGGGGCGATGCCCGGCGCCGTGGCCATCGCCCGGCTGGGCGCGGCGCTGACGGTGGCGCTTTCGCTGGTGCTGGTGGCGCTGGCCTCCAGCGCCCGGGGGCTCGCGCCTCCCTATGGGGTGCTGTTCGCCGCCACTGCGCTTCTCGGGCTCGGCGTGGCGGCCATGCAGCCGGCGCTGCCGGTGCTGGTGCAGCGCTGGTGCCCGCGACATCTGGCCCTGGGCTCGGCCGTGTACATGAACGGCATGCTCATGGGGGAATTCATCGGCGGCGGCCTGACCCTGCCGTGGATCATGCCGCTGGTGGACGGGAGCTGGCGGGCGGCGCTGGTCGCCTGGTCACTGCCGGCTCTGGCGATTGCCGCCGCCATTCCGCTGGGAGAGCGCCTGGCGCGCCGTCCGGCGAGCCGTGGGGCGCCCTGGCGGGAGCCGCCCACCGCCGTCGGCACGGGCTCCTGGCGGCGCCCCTGGCGCGATCCCCGGGTGTGGCACCTGGGTACCGTCCTCGGAGCTGCGTCCGCCGGGTTTTTCGGCACCAACGCCTACATGGGTTCCGTGCTCGCTGCGCGGGGGGAGTCGGAGCTGCTGGCGCGAACGCTATTGTGGTTCAACGCCACCCAGGTGGTGGGCTCCCTCGCCATGCTGGCGCTGGGCCGGGTGCTGGTGGGGCGGCGCTGGCCGGTGGTGGTGGCCGCCGGGGGCGTGGTGCTGGGACTGGCCGGCATCGGCCTCGGCGGAGCCGCGGTATTCCTTCCCGCCGCCCTGCTGCTCGGCCTGTGCACCTGCGTGCAGCTCATTCTGATGGTCAGCCTGGTGCCGCAGGTCGCGCCGCCGGCGGAGGCCGGGCGGCTGGCGGCGGGCATGTTCACCGTGGGCTATCTGCTGGGATTCGTGGTGCCGCTCGGCGGCGGCGTGCTGGCGGACCTCACCGGAGCCCCGGGCGCCGCCATTCTGCCCCTGGGGGTGCTGTCGGTGCTGGCGGTGGCGGTGGCCCTGCGCTCGCGCCTGGTGCATGGTTGACGCCTTTCGACATCAACGACACGACGAGGAGCGATAAATGTTCGAAAAGCTGTTCTCCATCTCCGGCAAGGTGGCGGTGGTCACCGGCGGCTCCCGCGGCATCGGCGAGATGATCGCCGCCGGCTTTCTGGCCAGCGGTGCCCGGGTGTACATCAGCTCGCGCAAGGCCGAAGTGTGCGACGCCACGGCCCGGCGGCTCGGCGATGAGTTCGCCGGGGAGTGCATCTCCATTCCCGCCAACCTGGCGGAGCTGGAGGGCATCCGCCGTTTCGCCGACGAGCTCGCCGAGCGCGAGTCGCGGCTGGATATCCTGGTGAACAACGCCGGGGTGTCCTGGGGCGCGCCCCTGGACGAGTTCCCCGAGATCGGCTGGGACAAGGTGATGGATACCAACGTGAAGGGCGTGTTCTTCCTTACCCAGAAGCTGCTGCCGCTGCTGCGCGAGGCGGCCTCGGCGGAGGATCCGGCCCGGGTGGTGAACATCGGCTCCATCGACGGGCTGCGGGTGCCGGTGTTCGACACCTTCTCCTACGGGCCCTCCAAGGCGGCCGTGCACCATCTCACCCGTGTCATGGCCGCGCATCTGGTCAGGGAGCACATCCTGGTGAACGCCATCGCGCCGGGTCCGTTTCCCACCTGGATGCTGAGCACCGGGGTCGGCGGTGGCGGCGACGTGGAAGGGACGGATTGGGACGCGGTGGGGCGGGCAAACCCGCGGGGCCGGGTGGGCACACCGGAAGACATTGCCGGCGTCGCGCTGTTTCTGTGCTCCCGGGCCGGAGCCTACACGGTGGGGGAGGTGATCCGCTGCGACGGCGGCTCCGTGCTCGCCTGACCTCGCCTGCCGGCTCGGCGTCCGGTGTGTGCACGAAGATTGCACGGACCGGGGCACCGAAGCAGTAACGAGGATCGAGCATGGCAAAGAGCAAGGGCGGCGAGGGCGACCGCGAGGCGGATCGCCACTACCGGGAGCGCACCCGGGAATTCGTCGAGTCGGGACGGGTTGAGGAGGCGGCGAAGAAGGCCCGGGAGCAGGATTCCGCCGAAGCGGAGGAGGCGGAGCGTAAGGGCCGGCGGCGGGCCAAGGAGCTGGACCCGGAGGTTCACCGCGATTACGACCGTCCCACCGAAACGGACGATTGAGCGCGGGCGGTCACTCCCCCGCGGTGGGGTGGCCGCCCTTCACCAGAATGGCCCGGGACATGCGCCGCTCGTATTCCAGGGCAGGGCCGGCCACGGTGCCGCCCTCGCCGGTGGTGAGCCAGCGGCGCACCCGGCCGGCGTCCCCCAGCGGGGTGCGGGTGCCGAACGAGTTGAGCAGCACCATGCCCACCGGGCGGTCGTCGATGCGGGTCACCAGCACCAGGCAGCGTCCGGCCTCGGCCAGGTAACCCGTCTTGCTGAGCTCCAATTGCCAGCGCGAGCTGGCGACCAGAGGATTGGTGTTGCCGTAGGGCAGCGCGTAGCGGGGGCTGCGGAACTGAGCCCGGTGCTGATACGCAGTGGTGAACTCGCGAATCTTCGGGTAGCCGTAGGCGGCGCGCACCAGGGTGGCCAGGTCCGCGGCGGAGGCGCGGTTCCGGGGCGACAGGCCGGCCGGGTCGACGAATCGGGTGCGGCTCATGCCCAGCGCCTGTGCCTTGGTGTTCATGGCGGCGACGAACCCATCATCGCCGCCGGGATAATGGTGAGCGAGCACGTGGGTGGCCAGGTTCTCCGACGACATGAGGGCGATGCGCAGCAACTCGCTGCGTCGCGCCTGGGAGCCGATGCGCAGTCGGGAGTAGGCGTTCTTGTCGAGCTCACTGTGCCAGTCCACCACCGGCAGCCACTCGTCCAGGGGTTGCCCGCCGTCCAGCACCACCATGGCGGTCATGAGCTTGGTCACCGATGCGATGGGCACCGGTAGCTCCGCATGTTTGGCGTACAGTACCTGCCCGGATTCCAGGTCGGTGACCACGGCGTTGACGGAAGCAAGTTGCAGGCGGGCGGTGTTGGTGGAGGCCGAGTCGGCGCCGCGGGCCGTGCCGGCCAGGAAGAACAGCAGTGGCAGTGCCAGAAGTATCCGTTTCATGGGACGGGCAATCTACCGGGTTTCCGGTAGGGGTGCCACCGGGCGCCATGGCTGATCGTCCGCAGCGCCTCGCCTGGGACGACCCGCGCCTGCCGGAGCGGCTGCTCGAGGCCGGCCCTCGCGTTCTTCTGTTCGGTGCCATGGGCACCGGCAAGTCCACCCTCGCCGCGCGCCTGGGCCACGCGCTCGCCCTGCGGGTGCGGCGGCTTTTGTGTCTCGGCGCGGACCCGGGCTCGCCGGCCTTCGGCGTGCCGGGCGCCGTGTGTCTGGGGGAGTGGCAGGACACGGGTTGGCGCTGCATCCGGCTCGCGCCGTTGTGCACCCTGGACGCCGGCCGCTTCCGCTTGCCGCTGGCGCAGGCGGTGGCGCGGCTGGCGAGCGAGGCGGGCGACGATCCCCTGATCGTGGACGCGCCCGGGGTGGTGCGGGGCGTCGCGGGCGCCGAGCTGCTGGAGGCCCTGTGCCAGGCTGCGGCGGTGCACTCCGTGGTGATGCTGGCTCGCCCGCGGGAGGACGTGCCCCTGCTGAGTGAGCTCCAGGCGTGGCGCGGCGCATCCTTTCTCGTGGCCGCAGCTCCGGCAGCGCGGCGCCCTACCGAGTCGGAGCGCGTCGAGCAGCGCACCGGGCTGTGGGACGATTGGCTTCGGGGCGCGCAGGTGCGCGAGCTGGCCTTGGAGCAACTCGCCCTGCTGGGCACCGCGCCGCCGCCGGGCGCAGAAGACGCCTGGCGGGGCCGGCAGATCGCCCTGCTGCACGGCTCGGAAGACATTCACATGGGCGAGGTGGAGCGTTTGCGCGGCACCCGGCTCACCGTCCGGCTGGCGTCGCAGAATTCGGACGCCATGGGCCATGGGCCTCAGACCCTGCTGGTTCGCGACGCGGTGCGGGATTCCCGCGGCCGGCTCGTCACCGCGCCGCCGCTGGGGCGTCCCTCCGCGGATCGGCCCCCGCCCGCCGTGCCGTCGCGGGCGAGCCTTACGGCAAGCCTTACGGCAAGCCTCACGGCAAGCCTCACGGTCAAGGTGGACGCCGTCACGCTCAACCTGGCCAACGGCGTCTTCGGTGATCCGCTGCTCGAGCTGCGTTTCGCCAATCGCCGCAGCGGGCTGCTGCTCGATCTCGGCGACGCTTCGGCGCTGTCACCTAAGGCGCTGCATCGGGTGGAGGCGGTGTTCGTCTCCCACGCGCACCTGGACCACATCGGCGGCTTCGTGAGTCTGCTGCGCGCGCGCCTCTCAGGGGGGCTTCCTCCCTGCCGCATCTACGGGCCCGCGGGCATCCGCGAGCACATCGCGGCGTTCGTCAACGGCTTTCGCTGGGACCGGATCGGCGACGCCGGACCCGAGTTCCGGGTGGCGGAGGTTCAGGACGACGCGCTGCGCTGGACGCGCATCCAGCCCGGGCGTGCCCCGGAGTCGCTGGAAAGCCTGCCCATCAGCGACGGCGTGCTGCTCGGCGGGCGGGACATGACGGTGCGCTGCGTGGAGCTGGATCACCGGATTCCGGTGCTGGCCTACGCGCTGACGCTGCCGGACACGGTGCGCGTGCGCAAGGAGCGGCTGGCGGCGTTCGGCCTCGATGCCGGGCGGTGGATCGCCGAGCTCAAGGCGCATCTGGCCGCCGGGCGGAACGATGCCGAGGTGACTCTGCCGGATGGCCGCCGGGCTTCCGTGCAGCGACTCCGCGAGGATCTGGTGGAGCACACCCCGGGAACCAAGCTGGTGTACGCCACCGATCTGGCCGACACGGAGAGCAATCGCCGGACTCTGGCGGGGCTCGCCCGAGGTGCGGATCTGCTGGTGTGCGAATGCACGTTCAGGAACGCCGACCGCCATCGCGCCCTGAAGACCCAGCATCTCACCACCCGTGCGTGTGCCGAGATCGCCCTGGCCGCCGGCGCGGTGCGGCTCCTGCCCATGCACTTCTCCCGACGTTACGCCCACCAGCCCTGGGCGGTGTACGACGAGCTGCTGGAAACGTGCCGCGGCACGCCCCTCGAGGACAACGTGCTCCGCGCCCAATCCCGGCGACCGCCAGCCTGACGGTCGGTGGAGGTGCGCGCGGGCCCGTGCGACGATAACGGCCGCACACGGAACTCGAAATCACAGGAGGACATATGGCATTCGCACTCTCCGACATGCAGCTCACCAGCCCCGCGTTCCAGGCAGGCGGTGCCATTCCCAGGAAGCACACCGGTGAGGGTGAGGACGTCTCGCCGGCGCTCGCCTGGTCGGGCGCGCCGGACACGGCCAAAGCCTTCGCGGTGGTCTGTCACGACCCGGACGCGCCGCTGGTCACCCCCGGCCACTACGGCTTCGTCCACTGGGTGCTCTACAACATTCCCGGCACGGTCGACGCGCTGCCGGAAGGGGTGAACGACTACACCGCCGGCCGCAACGACTTCGGCAAGAGCGGCTACGGCGGCCCCATGCCGCCGAACGGCCACGGTCCGCACCACTACTACTTCTGGGTGCTGGCGCTCGGCACCGACAGCCAGCTCGAGCCGGGGCTCGGACTGTGGGAGTTGCTCGAGAAGGTGGAGCCGGACGTGGTGGCCATGAACCGGCTGGTTGGCACGTACGAGCGATGAGCCGGTAGTGGACGCTGCCTATCTCAGCTCCCGAGCCACCAGTGCATCGATGAGGTCCTCTCGCGACTGCCCCTCCGGCTCGGGAATCTCCAGCCGCTTCGCGTGAGCGACCAGCTCCTCGAACGTCCAGCGTTCGTACTCGGGGCGGCCGTAGCCGCCTCTCTCGGGGCTCTGCCGGGAAGGGGGCTCGCGCGGCGTGGTGCGGCCGCCGGAGGCGTCCCGGAGTTTCCGGTACTGCTCGTTGTCCTTCATCAGGTCTTC
>JAWLGU010000087.1:0-17635 GCA_041690675.1 Pseudomonadales bacterium
ACGTCTCCGCCACGGCGCGGGCGCTGGGCATGCACCGCCGCACCCTGCAGCGCAAGCTGGCGAAACGCCCCGTGCGGGAGTAGCGCCGTTGGCGAGCCGCTGGCGAGCCGTTGGCAAGCCGTTGGCGAGCCTCAGGCGAGCCCCATGCGCGCCGCCCAAAGGCGATTGAGCTGCCAGATGGCCTTCTCGTACGGACTGAGGCGCCCCTGCCCGGTCATGGGCGAGCGTAGCCCGCGCCAAGGCCCCGCGTTGGCGGCGATGTCCTCCTGATGGATGTAGCGCACCGTCTCCACCAGGGCGTCACGCGCCGCGTCGGACAGGGTCTCGAGGGTCTCCGGACGCAGCAGCACGTGGATGCGCAGCGCCATGCGGTCGTGGGCGGCGGGCGCCAGCTCGTACCAGGCTCCGCTGTTCGGCGTCACCGCGAACAGCAGGGTGGGATAGACGCAGGCGGCCAGCATGGTCCGCCGCTCGGCGCCGGCGAGGCCAGGAAACGTCGGCAGCTCCGGATTCTCCGGGTGATCGACCCCCGGCATGCGCAGCAGCGACCACGGCTGGTCGCCGTTATCCGGCACCGAGGACTCCCGGGCCGGATATACCGGCTCGAAGGTCTCCCGATGGGTGCCGATGTGGTGGTAGGCCTCCATGAAGTTCTCCACCAGAATCTTCCAGTTCCAGGGGCTGTCGAACTCCAGGGTGCCGGCCACCACCAGATCGTCGAGCCGGTGGTTGCCCAGCTTGCGGGCTAGCCCGGCCAGGCGTGGCGCCAGGGCCGACGCGTCCGGGTCGGCGGTGGCGAACACGAAGCCCTGCCACACCTCGGTGCGCAGCGCGGGAAGCCGGCAACGGGCCGGCTCGAAACCTTCGGCGCCCTCCATCATGGGCGCGCTGCGCAGCCTGCCGTCGAGCTCGTAGGTCCAGTGGTGGTACGGGCAGACGAAGCGGGTGACGTTGCCGGCGCCCTCCGCCACCGGCATGGCTCGATGCAGACAGACCCGGGAAAACGCGTGCAGCTCGCCATCCCGGCCCCGGGTGACGACGATGGGCTGATCCACCAGATCCACGCAGCGGTAGTCGCCGGGGCGGGCCAGCTGATCCACCCGCGCGACGCAGATCCACTCCCTGCGGAATATGCGCTCCAGCTCCAGCGCGAACACGTCCGGCGACGTGTAGGCGGCGGGCGGCAAGGTCCAGGCCTGGGGGAGCGGCGCCACCGCGCGGCGCAGGGCTTGGGGATCGAGCACCGACTTGGCTCCCTCTCGAGTTTTTTCTATCATGCGATAGATATTCTGCAGCCGTCGCGGCCTTGTCAAGTCCGCGGCGCCGAGCCAGCCACGGGAGACCGCTTTTGTCCGCCCGCAAACCCAAGGTCCCTCGAGTGGGCCGCCCCCGTGCGGCCGCCGCCGCGCCGGAAGGTCCGGTACGGGACGCCATCCTCTCCGCAGCGCGCGCACTGTTCCGCGAGCAGGGGTTCGCCGCCACCTCGACCCGGCAGATCGCGGCGCGGGTGGGGCTGCGCCAGCCGTCGCTGTTCCACTACTTTCCCACCAAAGAGGCGATTCTTCGGGAGCTGGCCCTGGATACGGTCTCCCCGGTCCTGACCTTCATCGAGACCGAGCGGCGCCGCGAGTTGCCTGCCGACGTGGCCCTGTACCGGCTGATCCGCTTCGACACCCAGCATTTGTGCACCAACGAGAACGCGCTCGGCTCGCCGTTCATGTTCCCGGAGATCTCGCGGGACCGGCTGCCCGAGTTCTGGGAGATGCGCGACCGCATCGTCGCGCGCTACCGCGACCTGCTGCGCAGTGGCGCGGATCAGGGACTGTTCGTGGTTCAGGACGCGTCCATGGTCGCCGATCTGCTGTTCGCCCTGGTGGAGTCGGTGCTGCTGCGGGCCCAGAGCGCGCGCCGCCGCCAGGTGAGCCGGCTGACGCAGGTCACGGTGGAGCTGGCGTTGCGGTCGGTGCTGGCGGATCCGCGCCGCCTCGCCGCGGTGCGCCGCCGGGCGGACGCAGACTAGGGCGCTGGCCGCGGCTCCCCATCCAGGCCCATCAGCTCGAGGACCGTCAGCAGGGCTTCCTCGCCGGATTCCGGGTGGCGGGCCCGAAAAAACAGGTCGCGGCCGTGGATCTCGCAGCGCTCGATCACGAACAGACGGTTTCGGAGTGGAATCTGTTTACCGAGGTAGCACCGGAAGGGGTCCACACTGCCTGGCCGCGTCCCTGTCATGGCCGGCAATTGTCGCGGTTTCCGTCAACGTGGTTGTGTAGAGTGGTAAGCTGGCTGTGACCCGATTCATGCAAGAAGGGGAAACCATGACCATCGCATTCTGGTGCGTGCTGATCGCCGGCCTGCTGCCACTGGCGTGGGTGGGCTACGCCAAGACCACCGGCGGCAGTGGCTACGACAACCGGGCGCCGCGGCAGTACCTGGCCGGCGTCAGCGGCGCCGCTCAGCGCGCGCACTGGGCGGAGCAGAACACCTACGAAGCCTTCCCCTTCTTCGCCGCCGGGGTGATCGTCGCCCATCTGGCCGGCGCCCCGCAGGCCACGGTGGACCTGCTGGCCATGGTGTTCGTGGGCGCGCGGATCGCCCACGGATTGTGCTACATCGCCGACCTTGCCACCTTCCGCTCGCTGGTCTGGGTCATCGGCTGGGGCACCACGGTGGGGCTGTTCCTCGTCGGCGCCTAGCCCGAGGCGACGGCTCCCCGGCAGCAGGCTCGATTCTTGCGAGGGCACCGCGAACCGACCCCAACGCGAGGAGGACAGCCATGGCGGTACCCAAGCATCTCGAGGAAGCGGCGAAGAAGCTGGACGCCGCCATGTATCGCATCGATCAGGCCCGGGAACAGCCCTTCGGCCCGGAAAGCCAGCGGGAGTGGCTCGAGGGCCTCACCGAGTTCTGCTTCGCGCTTTCGGACATCCAGGAGTTCAACAACGAGTCGGTGCACGAGAAGCTTCACGAGCTCGCCGGCAACCTGGGGCCCGAGCGGATTCTACTGGGAAAGAGCCGCAGCGGCCGCTGAGCACCTCGTCGGCCGCTGAACCTCAGCGGCCGCCGGCCCCCGCGCGCGATTCCAGCACGGCCTGATAGGTCAGGTGCTTGAACATGCCGCCGAGTCGGGTCCGGTGCGGGATGCTCTGCACCATGAACACGCCGACGATCCCTTCCACCGGGTCGACCCAGAAGCGGGTGCCCGCGGCGCCACCCCAGTTGAACTCGCCGGCCGAGCCCAGCTCACCGGCCTCGCCCGGCTCCAGCACCACGGCGAACCCGAGGCCGAAACCGACGCCGCGTCGGCCCGGTCCCATGGCGATGTCCCCCAGGTGATTGGCGGTCATGAGCGCCACCGTTTTCGGCGACAGCAGCCGCACCCCGTCCAGCTCGCCCCCGTTCAGCAGCATCTGCGCGAAGCGCATGTAGTCTTCCGCCGTGGAAACCAGACCGCCACCGCCGCTTTCGAAGCGCGCGCCTTGGCGAAAGCCCGCGGAGAGCGAACCCTCCGCCACCACCAGCCCGCCGCCGGTGTCCCCCGCCGCAAACAGATCCTCGCCCTCGGGCGTGCCCTGCGGGCTGTAGAGCTGCGCCACCCGCGGCCATTTCTCGTCGGGAACCACGAAGCCGGTGTCCGTCATGCCCAGCGGCCGGAAAACGCGTTCGCGCAGGAACTCGCTGAAGCGCATGCCGGACAGCACCTCCACCAGCCGCCCCTGCACGTCCACCCCCACGCTGTAGTGCCAGCGGGTGCCGGGGTCGTACTGCAGCGGAATGCGACCGAGCCGGCTCACGAACTCTGCCAGGGTGATGTCGCTGGTCAGCAATCGCGCCTCCCGATACAGCCCGTCGACCTCGGTCTGGCCGAAGAACCCGTAGGTGAAGCCTGCGGTATGGGTGAGCAGGTCGCGAATGGTGGGCTGGCGGACCGCGGGCCGGGTCAGCCCGACCCGGGCGGCGTCACCCTCCCCCGCGGTCCGGCTGGTGGTGCCGTCGGAGACCGCCAGCGTCTCGCCTCCGTCGGCGGTGGAAGCCGCCACCACCAGGTTCGCGAGCTCGGGGACATACCAGGCCACGGGATCGTCGAGGAAGAATCGGCCCTCCTCGTAGAGCATCATCAGCGCCACGCTGGTGATGGGCTTGGACATGGAGTAGATGCGGAAGATGGTGTCCATCGTCATGGGCCTGCCGGCCTCCCGGTCGGCCAGGCCGTAGGTCTCCCCGTACACCACCTTGCCGTGACGGGCGACGATGCCGAGACCGCCCACCATTACACCGTCGTCCACCGCCCGGTTCATGTAGGCGGTGAGCCGGCCCAGGCGCTCGGAGGACAGCCCCACCCGCTCCGGCGTCGCCCGGGGCAGATCCCTCGCCACCCCTGCGGATGCGCCCGCCGCCCACAGGACGACGATGATCAGAGCGAGGCCGATGCCCCTGACGACCGCCATGCCTCCTCCCCACAATGCGACGAACGTGACGGGCGAGAGGCTAGCTGCTTATCCGGGTATGCACAACGCCGCCCCGGGTCCGCGGCGTGGGCGCACCGAAGATTCAGGGAGAAAGGAGGAAGCCTCGCCGGTTCGCCGGCAACTCGAGCTCCCCGAGCTCGCCGACCTCCAGGAACTGGCCCCGCAGCTCGCCGCGCGAGAACCGCAGGGTGTCGAGCTGCACGTACACCAGGCCTTCGCGCATGGCGAATGCCAGAGCCGCCAGGTTTGGCACCGGCCGGCCGATGCCGGGCCTGCAATCGGCAAGCGCCATGTCCTCGTTGTCCACCGTAATATCCGTGCCGTCCACCACGTCCAGCAACGGGGCCGGGTCCAGCAACCCGAGCACCAACGGCCCCTCCTCGCCGGGCAGCCCGCAGTGAAGGCGCGCACGGGTGATCTGCGGCTCGCCCGCGATATCGAAAGAGATCCGCGCCTCGCTGAATTCGGTGTCGAAGCTCAACCGGACGACGGCCCGGCTCTCCGCATCCACCGCCGGGACCACCTGGGCGCCGCTGAGAGCCGCCTGGAACCGCAGCCCACCGAGCTCCTGGGCATGTGCGGGCGGCATCGGCACTGCCGCCTGCAGCGCCACGAGCAGGAGAGCGCGGCCCAGGACGCGAGGCACCATGGCACTGCCGCTCAGCCGGCCGGCACGTAGGCGCTGCACCAGCCGTTGGCGTTGACCAGCTTTCCGGGAAAGATCTGACAGCCCCCCCAGGGATCTTCGCCCAGCTCCGGCTGGAACAGGGTGCAGTTCGAGCAGAGCTGTCCCGCCTGATAGCTGGGGAAGGCGCTCTGATCCACTTCCTCCGCGGAGTGCTTGTAGCCCAGCGCCTGGGCCTGGGGATCGGATTCCTCGAGCTTCGCCAGTTGCCCCTGAGTTTGGGCACCGTTCGGCCCGCCGGCAGCCCCCGGTTGCTCGGGGGCGGTCTCGGTCTGCTGGTCGGTGGGGGGCGGGCTCGCGGTAGCGGGCTGCGGCGGCGGCTCCGGCTGCGCCTGGGCAGGCGCCGAATCCGCGGTGCCCTGCTCGGCCCCCTCGTCCGCGCAGCCGTGCAGGTTCACCAGGGGAATGAGCGCCACCGTGCCGCCGGCCAGTTTCAGGAATCTGCGACGCGAAGCGCTGACAGACTGCGTGCTCATGATTGGCCTCGGCTGCGGGTTCCGGGCCATTTTGCTCGACCATATCCGCCAGCACATTGACGAATGCAAAGCGGCGGCGGCGCAGGAAGTGCATGGTACGGCACCGCGCGGGTCGCAGGGGCCCGTCACCGCCGCTTCCCCACCCGGTTTTTGACGAGGCAGTACCCATGAGAATCGCAGAGATCGCACCGCTGTACGAGTCGGTTCCGCCACGCCTGTACGGAGGCACTGAGCGGATCGTCGGCTACCTGTCGGACGCCCTCGTGGACCTGGGCCACGACGTCACCCTGTTCGCTTCCGGCGACAGCGCCACCCGCGCCCGCCTGGTGGCGGTGCGTGACCAGGCGCTGCGCCTGGATCCGCATCCCCTCAAGTCGGACCTGGCCGCCCATCTGCTGCTGCTGGACGAGGTCCGCTGGCGGGCCCACGAGTTCGACGTGCTGCATTTCCACATGGATCTTCTGCACTTCCCGCTGTTCCGGGACCTGGCCTCCCGCACCCTCACCACCCTTCACGGCCGCCTGGACCTCGAGGACCTGCCGCCGGTGTACGCCCGCTGGCCGGAGTATCCACTGGTTTCCATCTCGCACAGCCAGCGCACGCCGTTGCCCCATGCCAACTGGCTGGCCACCGTGCCCCACGGCCTGCCGGCCGACCTGTACACGCCACCGGTGAATCCGCAGGGCGACTACCTCGCCTTCCTGGGCCGCATCTGTCCCGAGAAGCGCCCGGATCGCGCCATCGACATCGCGCGCCGGGCCGGGCTGCCGCTGCGTATCGCTGCCAAGGTGGATGCCGTGGACCGAGCCTGGTTCCGCAGGGTGATCGAACCGCAAATCGATGACCCGCTGATCGACTTCGTCGGCGAGATCGACGATGCGCAGAAGGGCGAGTTCCTCGGCAACGCCCGGGCCACCCTGTTCTCCATCGACTGGCCGGAGCCGTTCGGTTTGGTGATGATCGAGTCCCTGGCCTGCGGCACGCCGGTCATTGCCTGGAACTGTGGCTCGGTGCCCGAGGTGCTCACCGACCGCGTCACCGGGATCCTGGTGGATTCCGTGGCTGCGGCCGCCGATGCCGTCGCCCGGGCGGCGCTGCTCGACCGGCGGCGCATCCGCCGCGAGTTCGAGCGCCGCTTCACGGTCACCGCCATGGCGCGTCGCTATCTGGAGCTCTTCGCATCGCTGGACGCGGGGGGTAGCATCATCGGCCTGCCCCGGGAAGGTCTGACGGCGGCGTGATGCCAGGGGAGACCGCGAGCAGCCATTCCGGCGCCTCCGCCACGCTGGTGCTGAAGGACGGCGACGCATTCCTCGTGGCGGACGCGCGGGGCGACATCAACGGCGGTCATGACGGCCTGTTCGTCAACGACACCCGCTTGCTCTCCCGCTTCCGGCTGACCTGCTACGATCACCCGCCGGCGCTATTGAGCGCCTCCGTGAGCCGGGACAACGTCTTCTTCACCGCCAACATGACCGTGGATCCGCTGCCGGTGCTTGGCGGCCCCAGCCCGGTCACAGGGGTGGTGCACATTGAGCGCAAGCGCTTCCTGCACGAAGCCCGGGTGCACGAGCGAATCACACTCACCAATTACGGCGACGCGCTGGCGACGGTACCGCTGGAGCTGACCTACGGCGCCGATTTCCACGACATGTTCGAGGTCCGCGGCTCGCCGCGGACGACCCGAGGCCGGCGCCTGCCCCCCGAGCTGGCGCCGGACCGGGTGCGCTTCGTCTACGAGGGGCTCGACGGTCAGTTCCGCGCGCTGACCATCGCGTTCGCGCCGGCCCCCGAGGCCCTGGACGGCGAGCGGGCGCTCTTCAGCGTGCGCCTCGCGCGCCGCGGCCGCGCCCAGCTTCACCTGGAGCTCGATCCCGCGGGCGAAGCCCAGCCTCATCATCAGCGCTACCGCACGGCGGCCGCGCGTGCGCGACGGCACATGCGCCGCCGCGAGCGGCGCGGCGGCGGGGTCCGCAGCTCGGGCCGACTCTTCAACGAGTGGATTCGCAAGAGCCGTGCCGACCTGGCGCTTCTCACCACGGATCTGCCCACCGGGCCCTATCCCTACGCCGGCATTCCCTGGTTCTCGACGCCGTTCGGCCGCGACGCCATCGTCACGGCGCTGCAGACGCTGTGGCTGGACCCGGCGCTGGCCCACGGGGTGCTGGCCTTCCTGGCGCACCACCAGGCCCGGGAGGTCTCCACGTTCAGCGACGCGGAGCCGGGCAAGATCATGCACGAGACCCGCAAGAGCGAGATGTCGGCGGTCAAGGAGGTGCCGTTCGAGCGGTACTACGGGGGGGTGGACACCACGCCGCTGTTCGTCGTGCTGGCGGGCGCCTACGCCGCACGCACCGGCGACGTCGCCTTCATCGACGAGCTCTGGGACGCGCTGTGCGCCGCCGTCGACTGGATCGAAGTGGCCATGGAGGCCGGGCGCGGCTTCCTCACCTACGAGCGGGGCGAGGCTTCGGGCCTCGTCAACCAGGGCTGGAAGGACAGTCACGACTCCGTGTTCCACGAGGACGGCAGCGCGGCTGAAGGCGCCATCGCCATGGTGGAAGTGCAGGGCTACGTCTACCGGGCGCTGAACGCCATGGCGGCGCTCGCCCGCCGCCGCAACGAGCCCGCCGCGGCCGAGCGCTGGCGGGAACGGGCCGGCGCCCTCCGCCGGGACGTGGAAGCCCGCTTCTGGATGCCGAACCGAGGCCTCTACGGCCTGGCGCTGGACGGCGACCAGCGGTTGTGCAGCGTGGCGGCCTCCAACGTGGGTCATCTTCTGTACACCGGGCTGCCCAGAACCAGCCGGGCTCGTCAGGTCATGGCGGCCCTGCTCTCCCCCGGCTTCAACACCGGCTGGGGCATCCGCACGGTGGCCGAGGGGGAAGCCCGCTACAACCCGATGTCCTACCACAACGGCACCGTCTGGCCCCACGATACGGCGCTGGCGGCAGCGGGCATGGCCCGCTACGGCGAGCGCCGCGGCGTGGTGGCATTGCTGACGGACCTGTTCGAGGCCGCGGACCAGTTCGGGATGCGCTTGCCGGAGCTGTTCTGCGGTTTTGTCCGAACCCCCGGCGAGCCGCCCACGGCCTATCCCGTGGCCTGCCTTCCCCAGGCCTGGGCCGCGGGGTCGGCGTTCATGATGCTCCAGGCCTGCCTGGGCGTCAGCATCGACGGCCGGCGCAGCCGGGTCCAAGTCGACCGGCCGTCCCTGCCCACCGGGATCGATCGGCTCGAGGTCCGCGACCTGTCGGTGGGCCGGCACCGGGTGAACCTCCATTTCCAGCGGCTGGGCGAGCGGGTGGCGGTGTACGCGGACGGCCCGGGCGCCGAGGAGGTGCCCATCCTGATGCGGGCCTGAGAACGGCCCGGGGTTGCGCTACAATGACGCATTCAGCCAATCTGGAGGTGCCGTGAACATCAGCGCCATGCGGCTCCAGGCCCCCGATCCGCAACCACGTCAGGACGAGCTCGACGTGCTCTCAGAGCTGGTGCCCCTCCGTGGCGCCCGGGTGCTGGAGCTCGGCTGCGGCGCCGCCGAGAAGACCCGCCAGGTCGCCGAGCGCGGCGGCGTGGCCGAGGTGGTGGCCGCCGAGGTGGACGAGATTCAGCACCGGAAGAATCTCCGAATCAGTGATCTGCCCGCGGTCACCTTCAAGGCCTACGGTGCCGAAGCCATCGACGAGCCCGACGCGAGCTTCGACGTGGTGGTGATGTTCAAGTCGCTGCACCACGTGCCGGTGCCGCTGATGGACCAGGCGCTCCGGGAAATTCGCCGGGTGCTGAAGCCCGGGGCCCTGGCGTACCTCTCCGAGCCGGTGTTCGCCGGCGACTTCAACGAAGTATTGCGGCTGTTTCACGACGAGTCCGTGGTGCGCCGGGAAGCTTTCGAAGCCATTCGGCGGGCGGTGACGGAGGGTGTGCTCGAGCTGGTGGAGGAGCGCTTCTTCAAGAACGTCATCCGGCTCGACTCGTTCGCCCAGTTCGAGCGGGGCATCCTCGGCGCCACCCACACCGAGCACGACCTGTCGCCGGAGCTGCTCGCCCGGGTGAAGGCGAAGTTCGAGAGCTTCCGTGGTCCCGAGGGTTACGTGTTCGAGATCCCCAATCGGGTCGACCTGCTGCGGCGACCCCGCTGAAGCCACCCTTGAAACGCGCCTGCGGCGCCCAGATAGTCCACGTCATGAACATCACATCCGATCAAGCTTCGAGCCCGCGCGTCTTCGACGTCAGCGCTGCCACCTTTGAACGGGACGTTCTGGAGAAGTCCCGGGAGACCGCGGTTCTGGTGGACTTCTGGGCCACCTGGTGCGCCCCATGCAAAGCCCTCGGGCCCATCCTCGAGAAGCTCGTGAACGCATATGGGGGGGCCATGGTCCTCGCCAAGGTGGACGTCGACCGCGAGCAGGCCCTGGCTCAGCATTTCCAGATCCGCTCGGTTCCCACGGTGATGCTGGTGAAGGACGGGCGCATCGTCGACGGCTTCCCCGGCGCCCTGCCGGAATCCGAAGTACGCCGCTTCCTGTCCGAGCACGGCGTCGAGCCGCCGAGCGGCGATGCCGCCGGCCCAACCCCTGCATCCACGGATCCCGCCGCCGAGGTGGAACGCCTGCGTGCCGCGGCAGCCGCGGAGCCGGATCAGCCGGAGCGGCGGCTGGAGCTGGCCCTGGCATTGCTGGACCTGGGCGAGCACGAGGAGGCGGCCAGTCTCATCGAAGCGCTACCCGCCAACCTGGGCGCGGACCGGCGGGCCACCCGAGCCTGGGCGCGTATCCGCTTCGCCCGCGTGCTCGATGAGGCGCCGTCCCGGGACGAGCTGGAGCGTGCCGTTGCCGCCGACCCGGACGACGCCGCGGCCCGACACCAGCTCGGCGTGGTTCTGGTAATGGCGGGGGAGCCGGAACAGGGTCTCGAGCACCTGCTGGAGCTACTCAAGCGCAACAAGGCCTATCAGGACGGTCTGCCCCGGCAAGCCCTGGTGGATGCCTTCAATGTGGTGAACGACGAAGCCCTGGTGCGCGACTACCGGCGGCGAATGACAGCGCTCTTGTTCTGACGCGGGGGCGTCAGGGCCGTTCCATTCACCGCGCTTCCACCGGCGCGAGCCAGAGCGCGTTGCCGGGGAAGTCGATGGTGAGCACGAAGTTCCGCAGCAGCGAGACGCCCACATTGGCGTCCGCTGCGTGCCCCGTGGCGTCAACGGCGGCCGTCACGTGGGCGAACTCCACGCCCGCCACGGTCACCGACTGAAGACGCACCAGGTCTCGCGTCACTGCGCCACCCACCCCACCGCCGGCCTTGGAGCCGACGATGCGATCGGGCGCGAGCAGCCCGTGCCCGGCGGCGAAATCACGGCCGATGAGCAGCTCGCTGCCGTTGCCAAGATCGAAGTCCGCGTGCACCTCCACGGCCTCGATCCGTACCGGCATCTGCTTGATACCCGCGTGATCGCGCAGAGGCAGGCGGAGACCCGCCGGAGCGGAGGCCGCGTCCACGGTGGTCATCTCCCGAGCCTGCAGATCGAGCAGGAACCGGCCCGAGTCGAACAGCTCCCGGCCCAGCACTACCGTCAGCGGCTCGCCCACCAGGCGACGGGCGATGTCGGAAAGGTCCATCACCGCCACCGTGCGGTCTTCCAGGCGTGTGCCGACGCTCTCCAGGTCGACCCCATGGGCGAAGCGCACCTGCTGCTCGCCGCCGGTCCCCTTCGCCATGTCGGAACCTTCGAGCGTCAGCCCGGCCTGGTGGGCGAAGGTCGCGTCGACCAGGGTCATCTCCGCGCCCGAATCCAGCAGCGCCTCGGTGGCGACGCCGTTGACGACCACCGGCACGAAGATCCGATGGCCCGACAGCCGAACCGGCTCGGCGGCCGCGCCGGCCGCGGCGAGCACCAGCGCGATGCACGCCGCCAGTCGAAGTCTTTGCATGGGGTCTTTCTCCTGAGCGACGGATGACGTCTTTCAATGTGTTTCGGCGGCCGACGCCCATACTGGATTCGAGCGCGGCGCGCGACGCGTACTCGCAGTGAAAAGGAGCGCCATATGAACTCGACAAACAGGCGCGGCCGAGCCGTATCGTTCCCTCGCTCGATCATTCTGTCAATCTCCATGCTGACCAGCCCTCTGGCCAGCGCGGGGCTCATCGCTTCCTGGACCGTGGACACCTGCGGTGCCGCTGGCAGCGGAGCCTGCCAGGACGAGCTGCTGAGCGGCCAACGCGCCGTCATCACCTCGCTGCGCGCCGGCTTCGGCACGACGGATCCAGGCAGCCCGGGACTCTCCGATCCGTTCATCGCCACCGGGTCACTCCTGCTCCGCGGAGACCGTGACGTGCTCGACCCCGGCGACGACGGCTGGGACGACCTGCTTCGCGGGCTGGTGACCGGCGGCAATCCGGGCCCGGATTCCCTGGAGTCCATGCTGATCTTCTCGGACTCCGCCGGGAACGACTGGGCCACGTTCAGCGTGCCGCCGCCCCTGCCGCTGGAGATCGCCGCCATCTCCTCGGTGGAGATCTCGGTGCTGGCGGCCCACTTCGACTCTCCCGGAGAAGACCCCAACGGCGACGGGGTCTGGACCGACTACGGCGCCGCCGTCAGGTTCGACGTGTTCGGCCCGGGCCGCAACGTGCCGGAGGCCGGCACCTTGGGGATGCTGGCCTTCGGGCTGCTGCTCGTGCGGCTCCTGCGTCAGCGGGAGTAGACCACCTCGAGCGCCACCTGGCGGGGCGGGCCCCAGCCCTGGAAGCCGCCGTCCACGCCGAGCAGCAGGATCTGCTCCTTGTACTCCTCGTCGGTGAGGTTCTTGCCGTAGACCGAGACCCGCAGATAGTCGTCGTTGGCGAGATTCCACTGGTAGCTGACCCGGGCGTCGAGCAGGCCGTAGCTGTCCTCGACGATGAAGTCGTTAGGCGGCGATCCCGCGATGATGAAGTCGTCCTGGGCCCGGTAGGTGATCGACCCGTGGAACTCGCCACCGCGGAACATGCGGTCGTAGGCGGCGGTCAGGGAATAATTCCAGTCGGGCACGAAACCCACGTCCACGGCATCGAAATCGATGTCCGGGCAACTGTTCGGCTGGGTCGCCGGCGCGCTGGGGAACAACGTCGGATTGGTGAAGGGGTTGCAGGCGGTGCCGTCGGGGTTGAAGCCGGTGCGTCGCGAGCTGATGCTGTAGCTCTTCGTCTCGGCGTCCAGGTAGCCGGCGGCCAGACGCAGCGAGAAGTTCTCCGTCAGGTTCGCCTGGGTCTCGACCTCGAGCCCGAGTATCTCCCGCTTCGGCAGGTTGTTGACGATGGTGTTGGTGCCCGGGGGCTGGTTGTTCGGCAGCGTGAGCACCGTCGCCGCCTGAGCGTCCTGCACCTCCGTGTAGAAGGCCGAGACGTTGAGCAGCAACCGCCCGTCCAGCAGCGTGTTCTTGCTGCCGATCTCGTAGCTTTCCACCGATTCCGGTTCGTAGGCGAGAAACTCGGGATCCACGCCCCGGTTGTGAATGCCCCCGGACTTGAAGCCCTCGGCGTAGGTGAAGTAGAGGAGGTTGTTCTCCGTGACGTTCCAGTTGGCGGCGAACCGCAACAGCGTATCGTCCCAGCTGTCGCTGGTGGTCACCGGACCCACGATGGCGGCCCCCATGGCCTCGGTGGGCGGCAGGATCGACAGCCCGAAGGCGTTGGTCGGCCCCGAGGTGGGCGGCACGCCCTGGAAGAAGGCCGTTTCGAAGTCCTTTTCTTCGTCGAGCCAGCGCAGCCCGGCGCTCACGGAGAAGTTGTCGGTGACCTGCCAATCGATGGACCCGAAAGCAGCCACCGACTCCACGCTCTCTTCGGTCAGCTGTATGGTGAACGCCGGCGGGAGCTGACACAGGCTCGCGTCCAGCGGGCTCGACAGCAGCGGGAACGGCAGGAACGGAGCCACCACCGCGCACGGCGTGCCAGCAGGCAGCCCCAACGCCAGGGAGGGAATGGCGATCACCTGGTTGGTGCCCTGCTGAAAGCCGAAATCGGCATCCCAGTAGAACGCGCCCACCATGTACGACCAGCGCTCGTTGATGTCACCCGCCAGCTTCAGCTCCTGGGAGAACTGCTCATAGTCGCGGTCGCGCAGGGTATGGAGCTGGGCGATGGGCGTCGCCAGGCTGTTCAGGGTGGAGCCGTCGAAGTCCTGGCCGGTAACGTCCGTGGAGTCGATGTAGCCGGTGATGCTTTCGAGGTTGGCGGCGCCGATCTGGAAGTTCAGGGTGAGCCCGAACATGTCCACGTCGAGCTCCTGCAGCTCGTCGTAGTCGGCCTCGTTCACGAAGGGATCGTCGCCGTTCCAGCGCGGGTCCTGGGGAGGGATGTCCCCGCCCTGGTCGATCCAGTCGTAGGTGAACAACGCATCGAAGCGGTCGTTGGGCGCGAACTTCAAGGCGAAGGTGACGGCGTCGTACTCGTCCGCGCCGGCATCGCCACCGCGGGTGATGTTGTCGTAGAAGCCGTCCCGCTCCTTGTGAATGCCGCCGAGCTTCATGGCCAGCACGTCGTCCACCAGGGGCACGTTCACCTTCAGCTTGGCGATCCGCTCGTCCTCCGTTCCAAGCTGGGCGGCTGCGTCCAGGCCGAACTCGTTGAACCTGGGCTGCGCCCGCTTGACGACGATGGTGCCGCCGGTGGTGTTCTTGCCGTAGAGCACGCCCTGCGGGCCGCGGTTGATCTCGATCTGCTCGACGTCGAACGTGTCGATGAGCTGACCGGTGTTGGTGCCCTGGTAGATCCCGTCGATGATCACCCCAACCGCCGGGGGCTGGTTGTTCTCCGCATCCGCGTAGCCGAGGCCGCGAATGAAGATGGCCCCCTGCCCCGGCGCCGCCGTCACCATGCCGATGCGCACGTTGGGCGCCATGGCGTCCAGGTCACGCAGGGTTCGCGGCGACACCCGCTCGATGTCCTCCTGGTTGAACGCCGTCACCGAGATGGGCACGTCCTGAATGGCTTCAGCCCGCCGTTGCGAGGTTACGATGATTTCTTCGATGACCCCGGAGTCGTCGCGCTGCTGCGCGAGCGCTGGGATCGAGCTGGTGGTGCCGAGGACGGCAGCACCCAGGTACAGCGCGCACTGGCGCACCGCGCCGGCATCGTTCGGTCGTCGCATTTGAGCTCTCCCCGGATGGCGCCGCCATCCCTCTCTCTCGCCCGGAACCGTGCCGTTCAGCAACAAACCGGCATGACGGATTCTTTTAGAGGAAGGCGGCCCGGTAGTCAATGGGTCGCCAACGGGCCGCCGGCACCGTGGCCGGGGAGAAGCGGGTGAAATATAGTCGTCGGCGACCGCCCCGACCCGGCTCCCGCCCAGTCACAGGAGGACTCACCATGACCAGCGCCCGGCTTCGGCGAATGCTTCTGCTTGCGGTCCTGCCGCTTTTGGTACCGGCAACGGGCCTCGCAGGCGCGGCCGACCCCGCGGCGCCGGAGGCTCCTGCGGCTGATCAGGATCTGGAGGTACGTCGGAGTGTGGCCGTGGAGCCCGCGGCCAGTGACCGGGAGATCGCTGATCGACTCACCCGGATCCTCCGCGCCAGCGACCGGTTCGAGGAGCCCAGGGTGCGGGTTGAGGAAGGCATCGTCTTTCTGGCCGGGCGCACGCGCGACGAGCAGCACAGGGACTGGGCCGGCCGGCTGGCGCGCAACACCGAGGACGTGCTGGCCGTGGTCAATCGCATCGACGTGGTGGAACGTCCCCTGTGGGACCTCTCTCCCACCTGGGCCAAGCTGCGGGCCCTCGCCAGCGCCATGTTTCGCGGCCTTCCTCTGTTGCTCGTGGGGGCCCTCATGCTGGTTGTCACCTGGCTCGCCGCCCGCTGGTCGGTTCGCGGCGCATCGCGCTTGCTGCGGCGCCGCATCAGCAGCGGATTGCTGGCGGACGTCATTTCCCGGGCCGCCGCCCTGCCCGTGTTTCTCCTCGGCCTCTATCTGGTGCTCAGCGTATCGGGACTCACCGGCCTGGCGTTGTCGGTGCTCGGCGGCACCGGCCTCGCGGGTCTGGTGATCGGATTCGCCTTCCGCGACATCGCCGAGAACTTCCTCGCCAGCCTGCTCATCAGCATACAGCGGCCCTTCGCCACCGGCGATCTCATCGAGGTGGCCGGGCACCTGGGATTCGTGCAACGGGTAAACACCCGCGCGACCCTGATGATGACCCTGGAGGGCAACCACGTTCAGATCCCCAACGCCACCATCTACAAGCAGACCATCACCAACTTCACCGCGAATCCTTACGTGCGATTCGACTTCACGGTGGGCATCGGCTACGAGGACCCCATCGCGGAGGCCCAGGCGGTGGCGATGGCGGTGCTGCACGATCACCAGGCGGTGCTCGACGATCCGGAACCCATGGTGCTCGCGGAGACCCTGGGCCCCTCCACGGTGAACCTGCGCGTCTACTTCTGGGTCAACGGTTCCAGTCACAGCGGGCTCAAAGTCCGCTCCTCGGTCATCCGGCTGGTGAAACGCGCCTTCGAGGAGGCGGGCATCACCATGCCGGACGAGGCTCGGGAGGTGGTGTTCCCCAAGGGCGTTCCCGTGCAGACGGTCGAGGCGCCGGCACCGGCGAGAACGCCACCCCGGCCCGCTCCCGCCGACTCGGAGTCGGCCGCCCATTCCGCGGAAGGCCACCTCACCAGCGAGATCGACGACATAGGCAAGCAGGCGCGCGCCGCCCGCCTGCCCGAAGGGGGTGCGAACCTGCTGGAATCCTGAGCACGCCGAACGAATCAGGAAATCCGAGACTTCCTCGACAGAATACTCCCTGCAAATCCCCGATTCTGAAGCCTCCCAAAGCTGTACCGGCCCGTGCGCCGAAGGGAGGAAATCATGCAGCATCGCCGTCTGTCGAACGTCATCGGCCCCATCTCGCTCGTCCTTCTGGTCGCCCTGTTCCACTCTACTGCTCACGCCAAACCCGCCAACGGCAAGGGCGGAGGAAGTGAACCCTCGGCGCCCCCGTATCTGGCCTTTTCCGCCGACCGATCCGTAGTCCAGCCTGGGGAAAGCGTTCTGCTGAGCTGGGCCAGCGATAACTCCCGGCACTGCTTCGCCTCCGGCGCCTGGAGCGGCAAGCTCGCCACGGAAGGCATCTACCGGACAGAGCCCCTCTACGGCCCGGCGTCCTACACCCTCGAATGCAAGGACGGCGGGGCCTCGGCGATTGCCACAGTCGAGGTCTCCGTGGATACCGGCGACGTCGTGGAGCCTGCGCCCACACCGGAGCCGACACCCGAGCCAGCGCCGGCTCCCACCTTGACGCTGAGCGCCAGCGAGCCCGTCGTCGCCAGCGGCGACACGGTCGATCTCAGCTGGACGTCGACGCACGCGGATGTCTGTAGCGCCAGTGGCGGCTGGACGGGTGACAAGCCCATCAACGGCACCGAGAGCGTCGGGCCGCTCAGCCAGAGCACCACCTACGGCCTGAGCTGCAGCGGGGTGGGCGGCAGCGCCGTGGCCATGATATCCGTGGCGATCAACGAGTCGGTGACCTTGACGTGGATGGCGCCCACCCAGAACGTGGACGGCACCGCGCTCACCGACCTGGCGGGCTATCGGATCTACTACGGGGCCGCGAGCGGCGCCTACACGGATGTGCTGGAGGTCACCTCGTCGAGCAGCACCAGTCACTCTTTGACCCTGCCGTCCGGGAGTTACTACTTCGCCATGACGGCCGTCGACGCGAGCGGCAACGAAAGCGCCTACTCCAACGAATTGATGAAGAGCATCAATTAACCGGCGCAGGTACACGCACATTACCCCCCATTAACACACGCAGCGCAAACTTCGCGGCCGCAGCACTTGCCTACGGCTGGTGCCGTAGCTAGCCTCGTCCGTGTACCCGAGGGACGGAAAATCACGCAGGCACAAGGGATTAAAGACAGACCAAATCGAAAAGCGTCTTACCCGTAGTATGGGAGTGGGAAAAATGATCGCTCGATTGGTTTCTTTCAGGTTCCTGCATTTTGGCCTCCCGATCCTTTTCGCGG
>JAWLGU010000088.1:0-1399 GCA_041690675.1 Pseudomonadales bacterium
CAAGCTGCACCTGGACGACATGATCTCGAGCCACATCCGGCTCGAGGACATCAACGACGCCATGGCGCAGCTGGAAACCGGCGAGATCGCCCGCAACGTCATCATGTTCGAGTAGTCCCGTGCGCTGGCTCAGCTTTCTACGGGACGACGAGGCTACCTTCGGCTACGTCACGTCCGACGGCGCCGGGGTGGTGGACGTGGGGGCGCGGGGCAAGCTCGCCGATCTGAAATCCGCCATCGCGGCGGACGCCCTCGACGAGCTGGTGCGGCGTTGCGGCGACACCGCCGACCTGCCGCTCGAGGGGCTCACCTACCTGCCGCCCATCCCCAACCCGGACAAGATTCTCTGCGTGGGGCTCAACTACAAGGCCCATCAGGAGGAGACCGGGCGGGGCGGCGAGCGGTACCCCACCATCTTCGTCCGCTTCGCCAACGCCCAGGTGGGACACGAGCAGCCCATGGTCCGTCCCCGGGAATCCCGGACCCTGGACTACGAAGGGGAGATCGCCCTGGTCATCGGCCGGGGCGGCCGGCGCATCCGGAAGAACGCGGCCCTGGAACACGTGGCGGGGTACAGCATCTACAACGACGGAAGTGTCCGCGAGTACCAGCGTCAGACCTCACAGTTCACCGCGGGCAAGAACTTCCCCGGCACCGGCGGCTTCGGGCCGTGGATGATGACCCCGGATCAGGTGGGCGACGTGACCCGGATGGAGATCACCACCCGCCTGAACGGCCAGGTCATGCAGAACGCCAAGGCGGAGCTGCTGGTGTTCGACTTCGGCGACATCATCGAGTACTGCTCCACGTTCTGCGAGCTCAGCCCCGGCGACGTCATCGTCACCGGAACACCGGGGGGCGTGGGTGCCGCGCGTACGCCGCCGGTATTCATGGACGAGGGTGACGTGATCGAGGTGGAGGTGACCCCCATCGGCACGCTGCGTCACCGCGTCGTCGTTGGCTGATCCCGCGACGCGAGCAGGTCCCGGATTTCGGTAAGGAGCTGAACATCGGCGGGGGGTGGTTCCGGCGGCGTCAGCCCCCCGGGGCGCGCAGCAGGGTCCGGAAGCGCTGCCGGTAGCGGGCAGGGGTGACGCCGGTGCGGCGCTTGAACACGCGCCGGAACGATGCCGGGTCCTGATAGCCCACGGCCACGGCCACCGCGTCCACCGGCTCGTCCGTGGTCTCCAGCATCTGCTTCGCTTCCTCCACCCGAAGAATCTGCAGGTAATCGAGCGGTGCGAATCCGGTGGCGGCCCGGAACCGCCGCTTGAAGGTCCGTTCGGGCAGCCCGGAATACGCCACCATGCGCGCCACCGGGTTCGGTTGGGCGTAGTGCTCCCCGGCCCACGCCTGACACCGGGCTACCGCGGCGTCGCCGTGGGCGCGGGTGCGGTTC
>JAWLGU010000088.1:1499-17480 GCA_041690675.1 Pseudomonadales bacterium
GCCACCATGCGCGCCACCGGGTTCGGTTGGGCGTAGTGCTCCCCGGCCCACGCCTGACACCGGGCTACCGCGGCGTCGCCGTGGGCGCGGGTGCGGTTCATCATGGCGAACGGGAGTTGACCGTCGCTGTGGTCCCCCAGCACGAAGATCTTGGAAATCCGCGTGGCCTCGGCGGCGCCGCAGAAGCGGGCGATGAGGTAGAGGGCGAGGTCCGCCCAGGCCCCGGAGCCGCCGCTGGTGACGATGCGGTGCTCGGGCCCGGCGGCGCACAGCAGCCGTTCCGGGCGCAGCCGCACCGCGGGGTAGCATTCCGCAAAGATGGGAGCGGCGCCCCAGTGGCTGGTGGCTTCCTCGCCGTCCAGCAGCCGTGCGTCCGCCAGCAGCACGGAGCCGGTGCACACGGAGCACAGGGTGGCTCCGGCGCTGTGCTGCTGGCGCAGCCAGGCTGCCTCCGCCGGCCAGCGGCCCCGGGGATCGGGTACCGCCAGCAGGTCGAGGTCGGTGACGATGGCCACGTCAACCGTGGGGACCTCCGCAAGCGCCAGCGTCGCCGGGAGCGGCACTCCCTGGGCGGTGACGAAGGGGCCGCCCGCCCGGGACACGAAACGGGTGCGAATGCGGCGGACCTCGGGCCCGCCGGGGGCGAGCCCGCCCCAGCCCCGCCCTACGGTGGAGAGCACCTCCATCAGGCCGTAGAGCACCGTCGGCGTGCTCTCCGGCACCGCCAGCAGCGCGACGTTCAGGGGATCCGGTGACTGCATCGGGCAAAAAATTGGCACGAACGCCTTGGTTTTGTCCAATCCGGTGCTCACGCCGCCACGCGCCGCCCCGCTAACGTGGCCGCTGTCACTTGCATCTCGGGAGCAGCATCATGCGCACATCCACCGTCTCACTCATCGCCGGTGCGGCCATGCAGGCCTCCATGCTGAGCCACGCGGGCCTGGCCGAGCGGCTCGACGCGGCCCTGGAGCCCTGGGTTTCCGAGCAGCGGATCGTCGGCGCGGTGATTCTGGTGGCCCGGGACGGCCGCCCGATCTACCGCCGGGCCGCCGGTTTTGCCGACCGCGAGGCCGCGCGGCCGGTGACGGAGGACACCGTGTTTCGGCTCGCGTCCATGACCAAGCTCATCGTCTCCGCCACGGCGCTGGCCCTGGTGGACCGGGGCCGCCTGAGGCTGGACGACCCGGTGACCCGCTGGCTGCCGTACTTCACTCCGCCCCTGGGTGACCGGGTGCCGGTCATCACGGTGAGGCAGCTCATGACCCACACCGCGGGGTTGAGCTATTCGTTCTTCGAGCCCGGCGTCGACCTTTATACCGATGCCGGCATCGATCAGGGGCTCGGGGTGGCGTCCGGAACCCTGGAGGAGAACCTCCGCAAGCTGGCGTCGGTGCCGCTGTACTATCCGCCGGGGCGGGAGTGGCGCTACTCCATGGCCACCGACGTGCTGGGGGCGCTGGTCGAGCAGGCCGCCGGAATGCCGCTGCCGGAGGCGGTGGCCCGTTACGTCACGGAGCCGCTCGGCATGCACGACACCGCCTTCGTGGTGGCGGACCCCGGCCGCCTCGCGGCCGCCTACCGGGACGGAGCAGGAGCGGCGGTGCGCATGCTCTCACCCCTGGACCGCCTGCCCCTCGGTTCCGGGGTGATGGTCTCGCCGGCCCGCGCCCTGGACCCGAAGGCCTGGCCCTCGGGCGGCGGTGGCATGTCGGGCACGGCCGCAGATTACCTGGCGCTGCTCGAGGCGGTGCGCCGGGGCGGCGCCCCGATTCTCTCGGCGCGCTCGGCGGCCGCGCTGACTCGTCACGCCATCGGCGAACTGCGCGCGTGGACGGAGGGCGAGGGCTGGGGCTTCAGCCTGGGCGCGGCGGTGCTCCTGGACCCCGCCGCCGCCGGCAGTCCGCAGAGCGCGGGCACGTGGCAATGGGGCGGAGCGCTCGGCAGCCACTTCTTCGTCGATCCGCCCCGAGGCCTCTCCGTGGTAGTGCTGACCAACACCGCGGTGGCCGGTGTGATCGGCGAGTTCCCCAGGGCCATCATCGAGGCAGTCTACGGCGCCGGCGATTCGCCCTGAGCCGTTCAGAAGTGGTAGGTGGCGCCCACCGAGAGCATGAACAGGTCGTCGACGTCGCCGACGTCGAAGGCCTCGGCCTCGGCGCGGACGGCCAGCCGCCCGAGGTCCAGTGCCGCCCCGACGCCGTAGGCCAGATCCTCGCCGTCGCTGCTGACGTCCACGTCGTCCACGTCGTCGCTCACGTCCACGTCCAGATCCCAGGAGATGACGCCGACCTTGGCGAACACGTCGATGAACGCGATGGGCAGATTGCCGACCAGAAAGGCGTCCCAGCCGTCCAGGGTGGCGTCCACGTTCAGGACGTCAGTGCCGTCTTCCACGTCCCCGAAGTCCACGTAGCCCCCCTCCACGGCAAGCCACGGCAGGAACTGCAAGCCGACGAAGCCCTTCCAGGCGAAGTCCTCGTCGTCGATGTCGAAATCTTCGACCCGGTCGCCGATGTCCACGTCGTCATCGTCCTCGATGAACGAGTAGCCGGCGCTGCCGCCCAGGTAGAAACCGAGTCTGTCCTGTGCCGTCGCGGTGGATGCGCTCAGCGCCAACAGGACGCTGCAAGTCGCGGTGGCGAAGGTTCGGTACAGCATGGTGCCTTCCTTGACAGGGTGGAAGACGTCACCTTATAGCCCGGGGCCAGACCGGTAATTGAAGAAAGTTAACCGCTGCATGGCGCCCCGGCGGGGGGATCAGCTCTCGCTGGCCAGTGCCTCCAGGACCTTGCGGGGATGGTCGGCAGCCTTGGGCACCCGGCGCCAGTGCTTCCTGACCTTGCCGTCGGGCCCGATCCACACGGTGGAGCGGATCACGCCCATGGTCTTCTTGCCGTACATGTTCTTCTCGCCCCAGGCGCCGTACTTCTCCATCACTTTCTTGTCCGGATCCGAGAGCAGCGGGAACGGCAGGCCGTACTTGGCGGTGAACTTGCGATGGCTCTCGCCGTCGTCGGGAGATACCCCGAGCACCACGGCGTCGTGCTTTTCGATCTCCTGCCAGAGATCGCGAAAGCCGCAGGCTTCCTTTGTGCAGCCGGGCGTGTCGTCCTTGGGATAGAAGTAGAGGATGACGTTGCGGCCCTTGAGATCCTTCAGCGCGACCTTGTTACCGTTCGTGTCCTGAAGCGTGAACGCGGGGGCGGCTTTGCCTTCTTCGACTGCCATGCCTTCTCCTTATGCGTGAGTCCGAGTGCCGCGCGGACGTTAGCAGACCCATCGACAACGGTCCATGCACGGCGAGCGCACGTGTGCGAAAGCCGGGCGGGCCGAGCCCGCCCGGCGACCGGCCGGGTCAGCCGGTTTTGACTTCGATCTTCCGCGGCCGCATCTCTGCGCGCTTCGGGATGTCGATGCGCAGCACGCCGTCCTTCAGGCTGGCTTCCACCGCGTTGGTGTCGAGCTGCTCGCCGGACAGCGAGAAGCTGCGGCGATAGCAGGTGGAGCGCACGTCCGCGTACAGCGATTCCGTCTCCTGCGGCATGTCGATCTGCACTTCGCCCTCAACCACCAGGCTGTTGCGATCGCTTTGGATGTCGAGCCGCTCCTTGGACACGCCCGGCATGTCCAGCAGCAGGGTGATGCCGTTCTCGTGCTCGAAGATGTCGCCGGCGGGACGCAGAACCGTCTGTGCACTCCGCTCCGCGGCCGTGCCCTCGCGAGGCTGCAGGTCGCCGCCCTGTCTTTCCGTCACGTCGCTCATGGTGACCTCCGTGTGTCCGTTCGCCTTGACTGAATCAGTGAACCGGGATCTTGCGGGGCTTCACCTCTTCCCGGCGGCCCACGCGCACGTGCAGCACGCCGTCACGATAGCGGGCGTCCACGTTGTCGGGGTCCACGTCCTCCGGCAGGGTGAGCACCCGCTGAAAGCTGCCGTTGAACCGCTCCCGGCGATAGTAGGTGGCATCCTGCTGCGGCTCGACCTTGCGCTCACCGGAGACGGTCAGCAGGTTCTGCTGCAGTGACAGGTTCAGGCTCTCGGGATCGAGCCCGGCGGCGAAGAGGTACACGTCCACGCTGTCCGGGCTCGAGCCGACGTTCAAGGGCGGATAGGCGCCCTGTTGAGCCGCACGGATGCCGGTGACCCACGGTGACCCGGCAAACAGGTCGTCCCACGGATCCCAGCGCCAGAGCTCGTTCATCAGGGTGTCGAGTTGCGACCGGTTACCGACCATTTCAGCACCTCCTTTTGAAGCACTTGCGGAATTGCCTTCCTTCACTGCCGACAATGGGGGCTGTGGAGGGCCTTTCAAGGGGTTACACTGGTTGTCCGACACGGCCTTCAAGGGAGTTGCTCGATGGCCCAACTGGTCTATTCCGAAGAGGAGCTCTACAGCGAGCACCGCTACGACCGGCCCCACGAGATCGGCGGGCGGCGCCTGCACGGCGGCTTCGACGCCGAGGGCCGCTACGTGCCGCCGCGCTCCGCCGGGCGCAACCTGGCGTTGCAGGCCTGGACGGCGGCCCTGCGCCACCGTGGCGGCGAGCTGTTCGCGGCGGACGCCTCGCTGCTCACCGGGCCGCGGATGCCCAACGTGGCGCAGCAGCGGCTGCTGCTGCGGGAGGGCATCGGCGCCCCGTTCTGGAACAGCCTCACCATCACCGGAAAGATCGAGGGCCGGGGGCGGATCCTCGCGGAGATGAGCTTCCCGGATCTCCAGGACATCGTCGTCGAGGACGTCTCCAGGATGGCCATCGGTCACCTGAACAAGGGGTTGCTGTCGGCCCACGGCATCGACGAAGGCGGCGAGCCCGAGCGGGGCATCGGCGGCCACGACGTCATGTGGTTCGTGGCCCGGGATCTGGCGTTCGGTGCCGACGCCTTTCCGGATGTGGAGCCGCCGGAAAGCATTGCCCGGCCGGAAGCCGGCAAGCGCTGGATGCCGGAGATCCCCCAGGAATACGAAGGCCTGCTCAGCTTCCTGATGAACCTGCTGATCATCGAGTTCCGCGCCGAGATCGGCTTTGCCAACACCCAGGAGATTCTGCGCACCCCGGATCTGTTCCCCGGGCGTCGCGCGGAGGCGGAGGCGGCCGCGGAGATCGTCGAGCGCATCCGCGCCGACGAGGAGATCCACGTGCGTTCTCTGCGGCTGTATCTGGGAGAGATCCGCGACCTCTCCATCCGCACCACGAGCGGGGGCACGGTTTCCGGGGCCGAGCTCATCGATCCCTTCTGGCAGGGACTCGTGCACTGGGCCACGTTGGAGCAGCCGCGGCTGGCGGCGCAGGCGGAGTATCAGGCGCTGAAGGCGCGGATTCTCCAGCACCCCCAGGGCGCGCGCATCCTCGAGGAGTTCGACCGGCTTTCCGATCTGCGCGAGGGGGCCGATCAGCTCTTGTAGCTGACTCCCATGCCCGCCCGCACGTCGTTGTTCACGCCGTAGGGCGGGATGGGATAGCGCAGCCCGTTCTGCGCCAGCGCCTCCAGGCCCGCCAGGGTCTTCGGCAGGAAGCGGGGCGGCAGCGCCATGAGCAGCTCGTCCTCCATCACGCCGCCGTAACGGCGCTCGGCGAAGCAGGGAATGGACAGGCTCGGCTCGCCGGTGGCCAGCGCCCGGCCCCAGGAATCCGCGCAGGACGACTCCCCAACACAGCCCCAGTCGAGCTTCCGGTAACCGCTCCACTGCAGGCCGTTGATGAAGAGGATCATCTGCGCCGGGGTGGCATAGACGAGGCAAATGTCCGGCGGGTCGAGCCGGCCGCTGGCCAGGGGGCTCACGGCCATGGCCTGGTAGCGGCCGTGGGGCACCACGTCCATGGCGTGCTGGTGAGCGCTGGCGTCCGCCTGATTCTCGTACCACACCCCGGCCATGCGATCGCCGGAAAGCCAGTCCTCGCTGCGGGGGTGCAGGCCGATGACGGTGCTGCACTGGGCGCCCACCAGATCCTCCGCGGTGATCCCCACGGTCCAGCCGTTGCGGGCGGCTTGGCCGACGATCTGATCCGTGGTGTGGATGGCCGTGGGCCGGCGGATTCGCGGCACCGCCTCCATCTGTTCCCGGGTCTCGAAAAGCTTCATGGCCACCGGCGTGGTGCGCAGGCGCAGCAGGCGGTTCAGCCGGTCCACCAGCTCCGGCCAGTCGTAGCTGGTCTGATCCGAGGCGATGACCTCACTCATAAGCGTCTCTCCAGAAAATCGGCCATGGCCCGGGTCAGCGCCTCGGGCTGGTCGTAGTGAACCATGTGTCCGGCCCGGGGGAGGGCCACGTGCTCGTGATCGGGGAAGCAGCGAATCCGCGCCTCGAGCTCGCCGGGCGCGAACTCTCCGGACCACTCGTAGGGCATCTGGGCCCGCCAGTACTCGAAAGCGAGGTCGCCGCTCACCACCAGGGCGGGGCAGGTGAGGTGATGCCAGAAGCGCTGCGTCTCCTTCAGACCGATGCCGAGAAAGACGCTGCCCACCCGCGGGTCGAACGCCCACATCAGGTCACCGGCGCCGGTGCGCCGGGTGGCGTGCTCCGCCAGCAGGCGCGCCCGATCTTCCGGCAGGCGCGGGTTGTTGGCCAGCAGCCGCTGGGTGGCGAACTGCAGATCCGGCAGCGGACGCTGACGGGCCGGGATGGCGAGCGTCTGCAGCAGGCGGGCCGCGTGCTCGCGAAGCTCTGCCGTTTCGTCTCCCTCGCCCGGTCGCTGCGGCGGCCCCAGCCCCTCCACCAGGATCGCTGCCCGCACACGCTCCGGAAACAAGGCGGCAAAGCGCGCGGCGATCTGGCCGCCCAGGCTGTGGCCGAACAGGGCGCCGCGGCCCACCTCCAGCAGGTCCCACACCCGGTGCAGATCGAACAGGTAGTGGTCCATGCCGTAGCAGCCGGGCTGGTCGCTCTCGCCATGCCCCCGCAGCTCGGGCAACAGCACCCGGTACCGCTCCGCCAGCGGCAAGGCCACCGGCAGCAGGCTCCACGCCACGTCCCGCATGCCGTGCAGCATCACCAGCGCCGGCGCCTCGGCGGCGCCCAGCTCCAGCACCGACAGACCGACCCCGTTGACCTCGAGGCGATGTCGGCGGGGCGTCGTCATTCGGACGTGTCCGCGCCGATCCGGCGGAACTCGGGCGGCCGGCGCTCGATGAAGGAGCGTACACCCTCGCGGAAGTCGTCGCGCACCAGGCTCTCCTCCATCCACGCGTTGGATTCCTTCATGGCGTCGCCCAGGGACATGTTGAGGTGGCGGTACACCTGGGCCTTCATCATTTTCAGGGAGGTGGGCGATGCGGTGGCCGCCAGCTCGCGGATGTAGGACCGGGCCGCTTCCACGCTCTCGCCTGCCTCGCACAGACGCTCCGCCAGGCCCAGGCGGTGAGCCTCCTCGCCGTCGAACTTGCGCGAGCTCCACAGCAGGTCCAGGGCGCGTCCCGGACCGATGAGCCGGGGCAGGAGCCAGCTCGAGCCGTGCTCGGCCACCAGGCCCCGCTGGGAGAACGCGGCGGTGAACTTGGCCTGGCGCTCGACGAAGCGCAGGTCCGAGAGCAGGGCGAAGACGAAGCCGAGGCCGGCGCAGGCGCCGTTGACGGCGGCGATGATGGGCTTCTTGATGGCGAGCATGAAGCCGTAGCTGACCTGGAAGTCGGGCCCCATGGCCGAGTCCCCGGGCCGGGCCTCCAGTGCCGAGAGATCCTCTGCAGCTCCGCCGCCCTGGGTCGCCATGTCGTTCAGGGCGTTCATGTCCATCCCCGCGCAGAATCCGCGGCCGGCCCCGGTGAGGATGATGCCCACCACCCGCTCGTCCTGCTCGGCGGCGGCGAGGGCGTGGCTGAGTTCCGCCAGCATGCGCCGGGTCAGGGCATTCAGCGCGTCGGGGCGGTTCATGGTGATCACCGCCACGGGGTCATCGACGGCGTATTGGATTTGCTGGTACATGGCGCGCTCCTGGCGTGAACTTCGCAGCAATTTACCGCATGGGCGGTCCGGGAGGCGAGCGAGAACACCTCGCGCGGCCCGACGCATCGGTTATCATGCGCGCCGATTCAGACGATCCGGATACCGCTTGAGCCGCTCGTTTCTCGCGTTCCTTTTCTTCTGTCTGGTGCTCGTGCTCGTCTCCGCCGGGGTGGTGTGGTACGTGGGTCCCACCGTGGCCGGGATCGTCTTCGACACGTCGCGTCGGGAGAACCCCTACTACCTGCTGCAGATCCTGCCGCCGGCCCCAGCGGCGGTGGACGCCGAGGTACCATCCTATCGCGCCCTGTTCCTGGCCCTGGCCGCGGAGGACCAAGGCCGGCCGCTGTGGCAGGGCGGACGCGCCGAGGTCATGGAGGGGCCTGCCCTGCTGGACGTGGGATCCGTGCAGGTGCTGGAGTTCGCCACCGGGGGTGATCTGGTGCAGATGCTCACCGGCAGCGGATATCGGGCCCTGCGAAGCGGAGAAGGCAGCCTCGACACCCATCTGCTCGGCACGCCCGAGGCCCCCGGGGAGCTCGAGCCGGGAGCGCCCAGCGTGCTGGTCCTCTACCAGGTGGCCGACGGCGAAGATGCCGCCCGGCAGCCCCAGCAGCCCCTCGGCGTGCCTGGCGCCTCCGGCTGGCTGAGGCTGCTGCCGGACTACGGCGGCGCCATCCGCTGGCGGACGAAGGTGGAGCCCATTCGCCACACCACGGGCTGGAACCGGATGCTGCTGGTCCAGTTCGCCGACGCCGGCGCCGCGCGGGCCTGGCTGCAGGACGCGGAAACCGTCACCGAGCGCGCCATCGCCGGCATGCACGTGGACGACATGCTGGTGGTGCTGCTTCAGCCGCCAGGATTCGCCGGGCGGTAGAACAGCCGCACCGTGGCGAACTCGTCGAACTCGCCCAGGTTGGGGAAGGTGAGGGCTCGGATCTCGGCGAGCTTGCGGTAGTGGGGATCGGGCAGCTCCGCCACCCGGGAGTCGGCGACCAGCACCTCGTCCGCATACCCCGAGGCCACGGACAGCAGGGGCAGGTTCGCCCTGTCGTAGAGCACGTCCGCCATGAGCAGCAGATCGTTGTCGGCGGGCAGGCCGGCCAGATCGTCCACCAGCAACGGCGCCACGCCGTTCAGCGCCGCGTTGTGTCGCGTGGCCTCCAGCGCGGCCGGATCGTTGTCGCAGGCCACCACGCGCGCGGCGCCCGCCAGGGCGGCCGCCACCGCGACGACGCCGGAACCGGAGCCCAGATCCACCACCCGCCGTCTCCGGACCCACTGCGGATGGTCCAGCAGATAGCGCGCGAGCGCCAGGCCGCTGCCCCAGCAGAAGGCCCAGTAGGCGGGCCGGGCGATGACCGCCTGCATCACCTCCGAGGGCAGCGGTCCCAGCGGGAAATCCGGGTTGATGAGCCCGAGCCGGATCTCACGGCAGCCAGGCAGGTGCTGAACCTCCACCCGCGCCATGGGCAGGGTCTGCTTGAGGAGCTGGTCGAGGTGTGATCGCTCAGTGCTGACGGCTAATGCTCCGCCGCATGCCGGCGCATCCACACCAGCCCCAGTACCCCCAGCATCAGCGCCCCCAGGGTGGACAGCATCTGCTGTCCGCGGCTCGCGGCATCGTCCGACTCCTCCCGCTCGGCGCTGTTACCGGTGTCCGCGGGGGTAGCGTCGGCGGTGGTCTCCTGATATGGCGCCGGATGGCCGGCGACGGCGCTGCCGATAGTGGACTCGTCGGCCCAGGACGCCGAAGCCGTTGCGGCGGCCATGGCCAGAAGCATCACGGTCACCGCCTTGCTCCATGCGTGTGTCGTGTACATGGCTGATCTCATGTCTGAATGGCGTTACCCTCTGAGCCGTACCGGTCAGACTACGGCGAAGGAGGCAGCTTTGCATCAGCGCCAATGTAGAGGGTGTAAATCGTTGGTAACGCTGGCGGTGGCGGCGCTGCTGGTCACCGCGCCGGGTCCGGCCCCCGCCGCCGAGACCTCCTGCCAGACGCCGCCGTTCCGGGCCTTCGATTTCTGGGTCGGCGACTGGCAGGTGGAGCTGGCCGATGGCCGCCCGGCCGGCCGCAACCGGATCACCCTGGAACAGCGCGGCTGTGTGCTGGTGGAGCGCTGGCAAGGCACCGAGGGCGGCACCGGCCTCAGCATCAACTTTTTCGATCCCCACGCCGGGCAGTGGCGCCAGCTCTGGGTGTCGCCCGGCACCCAGATAGACATCGCCGGCGCACTGGTGGACGGCAGCATGGTCCTGGAAGGGCACATCGTCTATCTGCAGGAAGGAAGCAGGTACCCCTTCCGCGGCACCTGGACGCTGCTGCCGGACGGCCGGGTACGCCAGTTCTTCGAGGAAGCGCGAGAGCCGGGGGCGTGGACGTCGTGGTTCGAAGGGTATTACCGCCGGCTGCCGGAGTAGCCGTCGGGGTCGACATCGGCAGAGGCTTTTGCTTTCATTCCCGGCTGGCCCACTTCAGGGCCGGCCAGCCTTCGAGTTCTCGATCGGGCGACGGTTCGGGGCGGACTGACGTAAACGTGTTTGGGGGAACGCCATGCCCATGATTCTCAACGACGAGCAGACCATGCTCAAAGACAGCGCCCGGGATTTCTGTGCCAGCAGCGCACCCATCGCGCAGTTGCGGAAGCTTCGGGACTCGGACGATCCGGATGCCTTCGACCGCGGCACCTGGAAGGCCATGGTGGATCTGGGCTGGGCCGGCATTCCCTGGCCGGAGGAGTTCGGCGGGCTCGCGTTCGGCTACAAGGGGCTGGGCGTGGTGACGGAGGAGACGGGCCGGACCCTGACCGCGAGCCCCCTGTTCGCCACCGTGTGGGTGGGCGGCACGCTCATCAATCTCGGCGGCAGCGACGCGCAGAAGTCCGAGCTGCTGCCGGCGGTGGCCGCCGGCGAGCTGCTGCTGGCCCTGGCGCTGGAGGAAAGCCACCGCCACGCCCCTTACGGGATCGCCACCATCGCAACGGCCTCCGGCGAGGGTTTCGTGCTGAACGGCGCCAAGACCTTCGTGCTGGACGGCAACTCTGCGGACAAGCTCATCGTCGCGGCGCGCACCAGCCCCGGCGACCGAGCGGGCATCACCCTGTTCCTGGTGGACCGGAGCGCACCGGGGGTGACCGTCACCCGAACCAAGATGACCGACTCCCGCAACGCCGCCAACATCGAGCTCGAGAACGTTCAGGTGGGCGGAGATGCGGTAATCGGCGAGGTCGACAAGGGCGCCGACGTGCTCGACCCGGCCCTGGACATCGCCCGCATCGGCCTCTCCGCCGAGATGCTCGGCAGTCTTCAGGAATGCTTCGAGCGCACCGTCCAGTACCTCAAGGAGCGCGAGCAGTTCGGCGTGCCCATCGGCTCGTTCCAGGCTCTGAAGCACCGCGCGGCCGACATGTTCTGTGAGGTGGAGCTCTCCAAGTCGTGCGTGCTCGAGGCGCTCACCGCCCTGGACGAGGGCCGCGAGCGGACGGAAATCTCCAAGCTGGCCAGTCTGGCCAAGGCCAAGGTGGGCGAGACCTTCAGCCGGGTGTCCCGCGAGGGCATTCAGATGCACGGCGGCATCGGCATGACCGACGAGTTCGACATCGGCTTCTTCCTGAAGCGCGCCGCGGTGGCAGAGCAGACCTTCGGCGACGTCAACTTCCACCGCAACCGTTACGGCGAGCTGGAAGGCTACTGATCGGCGCCGGCCTCAGCCCGGGCCCAGCATGCGGGCGGGATCCACGATGGCGTCGAACTCCTCGGCGCTGAGGTAGCCCAGCTTCAGGCAGGCTTGCCGGAGGGTGAGACCTTCCCGGTGAGCCTTCTGGGCGATCTCCGCGGCCTTCTCGTAGCCGAGCCGGGGGCTCAGCGCCGTCACCAGCATGAGGCTCTTGTCCCGCAGCTCGGCGATGCGGGGCAGGTTCGCCCGCATGCCGTTCACGCAGCGCGCCTCGAAGCTCGCCGCCGCGTCGCCCAGCAGGCGTGCGCTCTGCAGCACGTTGTAGGCGATCACGGGCTTGAAGGTGTTGAGCTGCAGGTGCCCGTGGCTGCCCGCCACGGTCACCGTCACGTCGTTGCCCATCACCTGGGCGCACACCATCGCCAGCGCCTCGCTCTGGGTCGGATTGACCTTGCCCGGCATGATCGAGCTGCCGGGCTCGTTGGCCGGCAGGATGAGCTCGGCCAGCCCGGTTCGCGGGCCGCTGGCCAGGAGGCGGATCTGATTGGCGATGTGCATCAGGCTCACGGCCACCCGCTTCAGGCTGCCGCTGATCTCCACCATGGCGTCGTGCGCGCTCAGGGCCTCGAAGCGATTGCCGGCGCACACCAGGGGCAGCCCGGTCTCCTGCACCAGCTTCGCCACCACGGCTTCCGCGAATCCCCGGGGCGCGTTCAGTCCCGTGCCCACCGCGGTGCCGCCGATGGCCAGCTCCGCCAGCCGATTCAGGCTGTCCTTCAGGGCGGCCCGACCCCTCGTGAGCTGCGCCACGTAACCGCCGATCTCCTGGCCCACGGTCAGCGGCGTGGCGTCCATGAGGTGGGTACGCCCGGTTTTCACGACGTCGCGATACTCGTCGGCCTTGCGCGCCAGCGCCGCCTCCAGGCCCGCCAGTCGGGGGAGGGTGTGGCCGGCGATGAGCTGGTAGGTGGCCAGGTGCATGGCGGTGGGGAAGGTGTCGTTGGAGCTCTGGCTGGCGTTCACGTGATCGTTGGGCCGCACCGGCTTCTCGCTGTGGAAATCGGCCCCCAGCAGCTCGCTGGCGCGGTTGGCCAGCACCTCGTTCAGGTTCATGTTGGTCTGGGTGCCCGAGCCGGTCTGCCAGACCACCAGCGGGAACTCCTGGGCCAGGGTGCCGTCCAGCACCGCGTCGCAGGCCTGGGCGATGGCCTGGGCCACGGGCTCCTCGATCACCCCCAGCTCGGCGTTCGTCAGGGCGCAGGCCTTCTTCAGACGCGCGTAGGCGTGCACCAGCTCCGGCGGCATGCGCTCGTCGCCGATGGGGAAGTTCTCGAGGCTCCGCTGGGTCTGGGCGCCCCAGTAGCGGTCGCGCGGCACCTTCACCGGGCCGAGGCTGTCCCGTTCCTCCCGATACTCGCTCATGGCGCTCTCCTCTCGGCGGAGCGGGTCAGGGTCCCGCGGCTCAGGGCCTGCGTCGAATGCCGATCACCCGCCCGGCCTGCTCGGGCCGGGGCAGCGAGCGGTGCCCGGCCGCCAGCGCCTCGAGGCGCGCGAGCACCTCGGCGGGGAACGGCGCCGAGCGGCGGGTGCGTATGTCGACGTGCAGGGCCAGTTGTTCCGAGGTCGCGGCCAGGTACCCGTGTTCCGCGTGGTACATGTGCTCGAAGAAGTGCAGCCGCTTGGCGTCATGATCCAGGAGCTGGAAGTGGATCAGGATGGGATCGTCCAGCTTCAGTTCCTGCAGGTAGGTGGCGTGCACCTCGAGGGTGAAGCAGGAGCCGGCACCGGAGGTGGTGTACGCCTCGCCCACCCCCAATCGGTCGTAGACGTGGTCCAGGGCGCGGTCGAAGGCCAGGTGGTAGAAGGCCATGTTCATGTGGCCGTTGTAGTCGATCCACGCCGCCTCCACCCGCTGCAGCGGGCAGGCGATGGATCTCTCGGTGTGCTCGGTCGGCTGCGTCACGGCGCCATCTTACCCTGCCGTCTCGACCTGCGGCCATTGCCGGCGGCCCCGCCCAGACGGCTTGACCCCAATCTCGCGAGTACGGATGATCCGGAGACCGCATGAGCGCCACGTCAGCCGCCGCCGCTGCAGCGGGCGCACGGGTCGCCGAAGCACACGAGAGGGAAGGATTTGGCATCCACGGTCAGCAGCTCGCGGGACCAGCTGAGCTTCGCCACCAAGCTCGCCTACGGCTGGGGCCAGGCGGCGGAAGGTCTGAAGAACGGCGCCTTCGCCGTGTTCCTGTTCTTCTATTACGTGCAGGTGCTGGGGCTGTCGGGCACCTACGCCGGCGCGGCGGTGGGCATCGCTTTGATGTTCGACGCCATCACCGACCCGCTCGCGGGATCCTTGTCGGACAACTGGCGCTCGCGGCTCGGCCGCCGGCACCCGTTCATGTACGCGTCGGCGCTGCCGCTGGCGATCTGCTTCTTCTTTCTGTTCTCGCCGCCGCCCATCTCCGGTTTCCCGCTGTTTCTCTGGCTGCTGGTGTTCGCGGTGCTCACCCGGGGCGCCATGACGCTCTACCACGTGCCCCACATCGCCCTGGGGGCGGAGCTCTCGAGCAACTTTCACGAGCGCACCACCGTGGTCGCCTACCGGCAGTTCTTCAGCACCTTCGGGCAGCTGCTGGCGTACGGGATCGGCTTCGGTCTGTTCTTCAGCGCCACCCCCGAGTACGCCCACGGCCAGTTCCGCATAGAGTCGTATGCGCCGTTCGCGCTCTGCCTCGCCTTGCTGATGATGGTCTCCATCCTCGTCTCTGCGTGGGGGACCCAGTCACGGCTGCCCTATCTGCCGCAACCGAGCGGGCCGGTGGAGGAGGTCACGGCAGTGGGCTCGCTGCGACGCACCTGGCGCGAGATCGGCCATGCCCTCGGCAACCGCTCGTTCCGCTGGCTGTTCGCTGGGGTGCTCATCGTCTTCATGATGGTGGGGGTGGACATGGCCCTCAACCTGCACATGAACACCTACTTCTGGGAGCTCTCCAGCCGCGGCAACATCGTCTTCTTCGCCGCCTATCCCATCGGGGTCATGGTGGGGGCGCTGTTCGCCCGCCGTCTCAACCAGCTCTTCGACAAGAAGCCCTCCATCGTCTTCGGCACCGCCTGGTGGGCGCTGTGTCAGATCGTGCCCGTGGTGCTGCGTCTGCTGGGCTGGTTTCCCGAGAACGGCACGCCGGAGCTGCTTTCCACCCTGGTGGTGGTGAAGTTCCTGCAGGGTGCGGGCGTGGTGCAGGCGCTGGTGACCTTCAGCTCCATGGTGGCCGACATCGTCGACGAGCACGAGCTCCTGACCGGCAAGCGCCAGGAAGGCATCTTCTTCGCCTCCGTGTCGTTCTCCGGCAAGTTCACCTCGGGTATCGGCAACGTGGTAGGGGGCATCGCCCTGGATCTCATCGGCTGGCCCCGGGGTACCGCGATCCAGACCGCCGCTGACGTACCCGCCGAGACCGTCGCCTGGCTGGGGCTCATCTACGGTCCCATCGTCGCGGGGTTCGCCGTCGTCAGCGTGTGGTGCTACTCGAAGCACCGGCTCGACCAGCAGCGACACGCCGAGATCGTCCGCGAGCTGGAAGCCCGCCGCAGCGCCCCTCCACCGGTGGCGCTGGCGGCTGGGGAGGTGTCCGTCAGCGGTGGCTGACGAGCCGTCCAACGCACCTTCAGGCGGGCCGGGCGGCACTCCGTCCAGCGAACCGCCCGCCGTCCCGCCCGCAAACCAGCGCGGTGCGCCGGCAACCGAGCCCAGCGCGCCGGCGACGAAGCCCGGCGCGGCCGCTACGAAACCCAGGAAGGAGCGACGGCTGGCACGGCATCTGCGCCATGCCCGCACCGTCTGGCACGACCCCAAATCACTCGGCGGCATAATCCGGGAGGGCCTCCTCGGCATCTGGCGGGCCCGGGGCGGCGGATTCTACGGGCTCGGGTACGTGGTCACTTTCGTGATGCTCGAGGTGAAGCTGCTGGCGGGAGAGTTGGTCGGCAGCGCCAGCTTCCTGGAATTCCTGCAGAGCCAGCTCGTGGAGTACCTGTTCCGAATGGGACTCATGTCGTTCGTCAACGTGTTGCTGGCCTTCCTCTGGCCCCTGCTGCTGCTGGAACAGGTGGGCCCGTGGGGGCTCGTGCTGCTGGCCGTTGGGTACTTCGGCTTCGAGCGTGGCTTGCGCCCCCGGGCGGAGGCCATGTTTCCGGAGTTGCGCCGTGCGGATGGTGCCGATGACGACACCGGCGAGTGAGTGCCGGCGGCCGGCCGTCGGCCGGGGGCCGTGTTGCCGTGCACCCGGGGTCCCCGTAAGCTTGCTCGCTTTGCCCCGAGGAGAGCCCTGATGAACGGCGCACGAGCCCTGATCGAGAGCCTGGTGA
>JAWLGU010000089.1:0-17349 GCA_041690675.1 Pseudomonadales bacterium
GTCGGCCGGCATGCCCAGGTACTCCATATCCGGCAGCGCATCGAGCCGCGCGTGATGGATGACGGGTGCCAGCGGCGACGGGTCGTCCTCGTGCATCCATTCCATGATGGTGGCGCCGATCTTGAAGAACGGCGTGAACTCGAAGCCGAAACGGGTGGAGTAACGGCCGGTCATGATGGCTGCCCGGGAGGGCGCGCAGACCGCGTTGGCCGCGTAGCCGTTGGTGAACACCACGCCATCTCGAGCGATGGCGTCGATGCTGGGGGTCATCACGCTGCCGTCCCCGGCCCCACCGTTGAAGTAGGAAACGTCGTTGAACCCCATGTCGTCGGCGACGATGAGCACGACGTTGGGGGGCCTCTCCGCCGGCGCCACAGCCGGCCGCGCCGGCCCCTCGTCCCAGGCCACGGCCCGGTTGGGCGCCACGGGATCGCGAAGCTCGGCAATTCTCGGCGCGGCCCACAGCACGAGCTCCAGGCGATACAGATATCCGGCGACTCCGACAGCCACCCCCACCGTCGCGACCAGCAGCCAGCGCATCTCACGGCTCCCCATCCTCCCCGGTTTCCCGAGTTTGACAGCGCAGCAAACTATTGTCACTCTCCGTGTCATTACCCGTGACCTGGCGCCACCTGACGAGGCTCGAAGACTCATGAAACGATCGCGACTCGGTGCCTGGCTGCTGGTGGCGCTGGTGCTGGCGGGATCCGCGGCAGCGCTGTTCCAGCGCGAGCTTTCCGAGGCCCTGTTCGCGAGGGCCGTTGCCGCCCGCGCCGACGGTCCGCTGACCCGGCTGGAGGACGGATTGCATCTGTTCCTGTGCGGCTCGGGCTCGCCGTTGCCGGACCCCGGGCGCGCAGGGCCGTGCATCGGCGTGGTGGCCGGAGACCGAGTCCTCGTGATCGACGCCGGATCCGGCTCGGCACGCAACCTCGCTCGCGCCGGCTTCCCGCTGGGGCGGATCGATCAGGTGCTGCTCACCCACCTGCACTCGGACCACATCGACGGGCTCGGTGAGCTGATGGTCCAGGCCTGGGTGGGCGGGTCGCGGCAGCAGCCGCTGATCGTCTCCGGACCCGCCGGCGTGGATCAGGTCGTGCAGGGTTTCAACACCGCCTACCGCGTGGATGCGGGGTTCCGCATCGCCCATCACGGCGAGCAGGTGGCGCCACCGGGCGGCTTCGGCGGCATCTCCCGGACCGTAGAGCTGCCCGGAGGTGAGCGGACGGCGGTGCTGCTGGAAAGCGCTGATCTCCGGGTCACCGTCGTCGCCGTCTCCCACCAGCCCGTGGAGCCCGCGTTCGGCTATCGCATCGACTACAAGGGCCGCTCGGCGATCATCAGCGGCGACACCCGCTACGACGAAGGCCTGGCCGCCGCAGCGAGCGGCGTGGATGTGCTGCTCCACGAAGCGCTGCAGCCGACCCTGGTGGGAACCATCGGCAGCCAGGCGGCGGCCGCGGGCCGGCGTACTGTCTCCCGCATCATGGCGGACATCCCGGGTTATCACACGTCTCCCGAGGACGCAGCCAGGCTGGCACAACGGGCCGGGGCCCGTCAGCTCGTGCTCTACCACATCATTCCGCCCCTGCCGAGCCGACTGCTGCACCCGGCATTCCTCGGGGACGCCCGGCAGCAGTTCGACGGCGAGCTGGTGGTGGGCTTCGACGGGCTGCTGATCAGCCTGCCCGCCGACAGCCGCGATATCCGCCGGATGGAGGCCCTTTAGATGGGCGCCACCGCGGACGGACGCCACCGGCGCAGCCGGGAAAGCCGCGGGCGTATCATCGACGCCATGCTCGAGCTGGTCCGGGAGGGTGTCCTCGAGCCGACGGCCGAGCAGGTCTCGGAGCGCGCCGGCCTCGCCATGCGAACGGTGTTCCGCCACTTCAGGGACATGGAGAGCCTGTACCGGGAGATCTCGCAGCGCATGCACACCCGGATCGAGGCGATGATCGAGGGCGAGACGCGCGCCGAGCCGTGGCAGGCGGGCCTGCACCGCATGGTGGATCGGCGCGCGCGCATCTATGAGGAAATGCTGCCCATGCGGCTCGCCGCGGACGCGCTGCGCCACCGCTCGCGGGTGCTGCAGGACGATCACGCCGAGTTCGTCGAGGTGGCCCGCGGCATGCTGCGCGACCTGCTGCCCCGGGAGATCGCCCGGGACAAGGTACGCTTCGAAGCACTCGACGCACTGCTCAGCTACGAGCTGTGGATCCGCTTACGCCGCCATCAGAAGCTGTCCGCGGGCAGCGCCCGAACCGTGATCCACCGCAGCGTGGAAGCGGTGCTGACGCAACCGGGCTGAACGGTCGCCGCCGCCGAATCACCGCTCCTGCAGACCGTGCTGCTTGAGCCGCCACAGCAGAACGTCGAGGCGATCCTGGCCGAAGAACGGCTCGCCGCGAAACGCCACCGTCGGCACGCCCCAATGCCCCGCCCGGGCGTGATCCGCTTCGTTCTCGCGGATCACCTTCTCGAGACGCTGCGCCTCGGCGTCGGCAAGCCCATCCAGCTCCGCGAGGTCGAGTCCTACACGCCTCACGGCCTCGTTTAGGTGGGCCCCCTGGTCCCACCCCGTGGTGGTCCAGATCACGCCGGCCACCTGTTCCGCGAACTCGATGCCGAGCCCCCGCTCCTCCGCCAGCACTCCGAGTCGCGTCAGGCGGTGAATGTAGGGCTGTTCCTCGGCGGTGCGCGGCCGGCCATCCTCGCCGCGGTACTGGACCACGGGGTCGGGCTGCGCCCACTGGAACGGCAGCTCCAGAAACTCCGCGACCCGGAAGACGTCGGTCATGAAGTACGAGAACCACTGGGGATGCACGTTGGCGAAGAACTCCGGGGTTCGAAGCGCGATGGGGTACACCGGACGAAAGTTCACCTTCAACCGGTACCGCTGCTTCCAGGCCGCCAGCCTCGGTGTCGCCAGATACGACCAGGGACTCCTGAAGGACCAGAAGACGTCGATCTCGAGCGGGTCGGACATTCCATGCCTCCGTAGCACCGGCGGGAAGACTAACACGGGCGGAGCGGTGTCGCCCCTGGCAGCCGGCCGGCGGCAGGGGTAGATTGGGGCCAGGGGGAAGGAGGCACCGAGGCATGTCGATGAAACGGGCACGACGCATCCTGCGCGTCGCCCTGGGCTTCGCGGCCCTGGGCGCGAGCGGCGCGGAGCTGCGGCAACTCCACTTCATGTCCGGCCATTGGCTGGGTGCCGGCGGCGAGCCCTACGAGGAGGTGTGGCTGGAGCCGAGGGCCGGCACCCTTCCCGGCACCTTCCGCTGGGTGCTTCCCGACGGCCGCCAGGTTCTGGAATTCCTGGTGATCGAGGAGACGGAGGATGGCGTCTACCTGCGCTTCAAGCACTTCGGTACCGATTACGTGCCCTGGGAGGCGGGTGAACCCCACGTCTATCGGCTGACCGCGGCAGAGGCGTCGTCGGCAACCTTCGAGCGCATCTCGAACGATCGGAACGTTCCCAGGACCTTGTTCTACCGCCGCGACGGCAACACGCTGACGTTCCGCGGCATCGGCGACGATCCGGACGACGCTCCCCTGGTGCTCGTCTTCACGCGCAGATAGCCCGCGTGTCCGGCGAGCCTGCTAGAACGCGCCGGTCAGGTTCAGGAACACCCCGCGGTGATCGAAGCCGAGGTCGGTGAGATCGGATGAAAAATCGGTGAAGTTGTAGCCGACACCGACCTTGACGTGATCGCCGACGTAGCGCGACAGGGCGAACAGCGCGCCGGCGCGCTGCTCGTCGAGGTCGGTCATGTCGAGCAGTCGCGTCTCCATCAGGACCTCCCACTTCTCACGCAAGCGCCAGTCAGCCCGCAGCACGTACAGGCTCGCGCCGTTGTCGAAGTACTCGGGATCGTCCCGGTCCAGGCTGATCTGGCTGAGGCGGTACGCGTACTTGCCGCCAATGGTCCAGCGCGGCGTCAGGTCGTAGCTGGCGTCCAGCGACAGGATGTGGCTCTTCTGCAGGTACTCGGCGGCGAGCCCGCTCGTAGTCTGCTGTCCCGCGGTGGGCACGTTGTAGAAGTAGGTGTATTTGGCCAGCGCGTTCAGGCGGTCGTGATGCACCGGCCGATACCCGACACCGAGCACCGCCTCGGTGTAGCCGCCCGCGAAGACGTCCCCGAGCGAGCTGTCGCTCGTCGCATGGTCGAACTTGCCGAGCAGCCGATAGGCGGGGGTGAGCTGCAGCTTGACGCTGTTGCGGAACAGCCAGGTGGTGCGCTCCGCGTCCGCCAGGTCGGGTTGCTCCACGTCGTCTCGCCGGTACTCGATGCCGTTGGAAATCTGCAGGCTGTCGGTGCCGTAGCCGAACCGCACCCCCACGGCCTTGCGTCGGGTCTCGAGGCCCGTGCGCGAGTCGCGCAGGGTTCCCCAGTCGCTGTTCGCCCCGAAGCTCCAGCGCTGCGCCGGAGCGAAGTTGACGCCGGTGGCATGTGTCAGCCCCGTGGCCGACTGGCCGTGGCGGTAACGTTCTTCCACGAACACGCTGGTGCTGTCCGTGAGTCGAGACTTGACGCCCGTGACGAGACTGCCCTGGCTGCCGGTGGGTCCACGCAACATCGGATCGATGCGTTCGTTCTCGAGCAGGTAGTTGAGATACAGGCTGGTGCGCTCGGAGTGCAGGTAGTTGGTTCCCAGCCGTCCGCCCGCTCCCTGGTCGCCGTCGGAAACCTCGGTCTCCACGGTCAACCGCTTCGACAGCCGGAATACGCTGCCGACTCCGATGCGGCCGTTGTCCTCCCGGGCACCATCCTTCGACACGGTTTCCTGCACGAAGCCGTAGGCTCGCCATGTCTTGCCGGCGTCGTAGCCGAGCTCCACCACGCCGTCGGTGCGTTCGCCTGCGAACGACGACACCTCGGGGACGGCCTCGTGGTCGATCAGTCGATCGTGACGCACGCCGGCGCTGAGCTTCCAGTCCCGGGAGAGCTGAACGGACAGGTCCATCTCCGTCGCGTCGGTCCCGATGCCCCGATCCTGGTCCGTCCGATCCACTTTGGCGAACACCTCCACCCGCTCACCCAGGGGCAGACTCAAGGTCCCACCATAGTGCTTCCGGTCCGTCATCGCCGACGCGCCCGGGGCGGAGAACCCGGCATCGAGCTGCTGAAGGTACGCGGTCAGGCTGCCGTCGAGCTTCGCGGCGATGTCGCCGAGGCCCACGCTCAGATCCGCGCGGTAGCCGCGGCCGTCATCGCCTGCTACCGCACCGCCGTCTTCGGCGAAGTCGAAGCCGCCGTCGACGGAGCGCAGGGTGTCGCCGTTGCGCCCCTCGCTCGCCGCCGCCTGGACTTTCAGCCAGGACTCGGCGCTCTTTCTGAGAATCACGTCGAAGCCGCGCAGCGAGCTGTCCAGGTCACCCTCCTCGTTGGACCCCGCGGTCACGCCCAGGCGCAGGTAATCGTTCACCCAGGCGTGCATCTGGCCACCTACCGCCAGGGCATCCACGTCCTGCAGGCCCGGCGTGTACTCGTAGCGCACCACCAGATACGCTTCGTCCCCGGACAACGCCCCGCTGCGCACGAGCAGCCGATCACTGACGGTGGACGCGAGCGGCTCGGCCAGCAGGATGCTGCCTTGCAGGTAGTCGATGTCGTAATCCAGGGCGGGGCTCAGGTTCACCACCCCGGTGACGAGGCCCGAGGCGCGGTCGCGAATCTCGATGCGCACCCGCTCCGATCCCATGGTCACGTCCTGATGTCGCAGGAAGTAGAGCGATCCACCCGTCCCGCGGAACTCCTGCCGGCTCGGCACGGTGCCGGGCTCCGCGCCGAAGGCATCCACGGTGAGTCGCTGCTCGCCGAAGCGGGTGGCCGACTCGGTCTCGTAGTGCAGCTTCGCGCCGTACAGGCCGCGATCGATCTGCGCCAGCTCGTTCTCCATGTAGCCGGCGGTGAAGTTGCCCCACATGCCGTAGCTCTTGCGTCGGCCGAGCTTCACGAACAGCTTGCCGCTGGTGGGCGCCAGCTCTTCCACGGTGCCGTCGTCACCGAACGTCGGGTAGTGATGATCCGGATCCATGCGCCGCAGCAGCGAGTCCGGGGTCTTGCGCGTGAAGTTCTTGAACAGATCCTCGACGGGTTCTTCCCGGGAGTCGGCACTGGCGGTGATCCGCCAGTGGTCGCCGAACTTGCCGTTGACGAAGAAGGCGAGCCGACCGTCCGCGGACGAGTCGAGGGCGTACGCGGCGTCTTGACCCGTCAGCTCGTTGAGCGCTCCGTTGGTCTTGGTGTGCGACAAGGTCAGATCCGCCATGCCCACGTAGAACCAGTCGGTGGGCTCGAACGCCAGGTCCCGCAAATAGGCCTCGCCACGCCCCTGCTCGTCGAGCACGGCCACCTCCACGGTGTGCGCGCCTTCGGGCAACACCTCCTCGCTGACGAAGCTGCCGCTCGCGTCCACCGGCACCGGCTGACCGGCCACGTAAACCTGATGCCCCTCAGGGACGTCGCGCCCGTGCACGCGCACGGTGCCGCTGCTGAGGCGAATGTTGTGGAGGGCCAGGGAGTTCTGGCCGTACTCAGCGAGAAGCTGGTCGTTCAGGTACGGGTCCGCCGCCGCCGGCGACGCCGCCTGCGTCTCCCCGTCCAGCGCCTCGAAATACGCCATGACGTTGGCTTCGACGTCACTGATCCGGCTGTCGCGGAACACCCACAGGGGCTGGGGGCGCGTCTCGTCGAAGCCACCGTCCTCGCCGTAGGCACGCACCACGTACTTGAGCTCACGGGTCGCGCCGGAGAACGCATCCACGGCCGGACGCCAGCGGGCGAGACCCTCATCGTTCACCTCCACCACGGCACGGGGCGCCGCGCGGGTCGACTGGTCGCCATCGAAGATGCGGATCTCCGAGCGCTCGATGAAGTGTCCGTAGTTGCTGTACATCCGGAACATCACCGGGTCACCCGTCAGGCCGCCCGCGCCGTCACCGTGCAGTGCCACCAGGCTGGGACTCGCCGCCACGCTCAGCCGCGGGCTGGAGGTCAGGTCGTCGAAGGTGAAGCGGATGTCCGCCCGCTCCATGGCCACGTCCGTACAGCGCTGCACGTCCGACGAGCTGCGGCCCGGATCGTCGATGGGCACGCCGTCCACGGTGATGCGCATGGTGTTCAGCGCGTACGGGTTGCGCGGCACCAGCTCCCGGGTCAGGGGGTCGACCTCGACCCCCTCGTTGTCGTCGAGCACCGCCAGCTCGTCGTAGACCACCTGAACCGCAACGAACGACGAGTCTCCCTGCACGAATCCGGCATTCACCACGTCGTCCGAGTGCACGTAGCCGCGCCCCTCGAACTCGGCCTGCCCCGGGCTCAGCCCCAGCTGTGCCGCCACCGTCTCCATGGCGCGTCGCGCGCGCGCCGCCGAGAGACCGATGTCGTCGCCGTAGACCATGGCGGTACGGCGATCGAGCCTCTCGTTGCGGGTGTAGCCCACGAAACGGAGCCGGCCGTTGGTCTTCTCCGCCACGTCCGACAACGCCCGCTGCAGTGTATCCAGGTAACCCGCCGGCACCACCGGCTGGCCCTGCGCCAGCTCGAGGCGCTCGATATCGCCCCACGGGGGATCGTAGACCCGGGTGACCATGGCGGCGCCCGGCTCACCGGGACAAAGCTGCGGCTCGTCGGGCAGATCCTGCAAAGGATCGTCGTACCAGAACTCCACCTCGACCCGGCGGTTCAAGACGTGCCCGTTCGCCGAGTCGTTGTCGGCCAACGGCCTCTCCGCGCCCCGTCCATCGCTGTCCACCGCCGCGGACGGCAAATCCAGCGCATCCTGGACCGCCAGCGCCACCCGCCGCGCCCGAGCCTTCGACAGCGCCAGATGATCGCCGTAGATGCTCGCGGTTCTGCCGCTCAAGGGGCGGGCGTCGGTGTGGCCGATGAACTTCACGACCACGTTCTGCTTGTCGCCCAGGTTCTGCAAGGTGCGACGAATCTGCTCGGCGAAGCCGGCCGTGACCTCGACACCGTCCTCGTCGTAGTGCAGCGGCGCGATGAGATTCAGAACCCGGGCACGGCGCTCGTGGCCGTCGCGGTAGCGAAGCTTGCACACCGTCTCGACCCGGCAGACCTTGACCCGCGTCATCTCGTTCACGCGGACACGCTCGTCCAGGGCCACCGCATCCCGCAGCTCGTCGTACCACACCTCCACCTCGACGCGCCGGTTCAACGCCCGCCCCGCCTCGGTGTCATTCGACGCAATCGGGCGGGTGTCGCCCGCCCACTCGAAGGAGATGGCGTCCGCGGCCAGCCCGAGCGCGTTCTTGAAGTGCTCGGCCACCTGACCGGCTCGCTCCCGGGAGAGCCCGGCGTTGTCCCCGTAGATCTCCTGGAGCCGCGGCGACAAGGGCCGGTTGTCGGCGTGGCCCACCAGGTTGATGCGCACGTTGTGACGATCCTGCATGCGCTCGAGCACGGCGCGCAGCTCGGCCACCGTGCTGTCGGGAATGCTCGCCACCCCGGAGTCGAAATGGATGGGCGGCACCACGTCGGTGAGCTTGACCGTCTCGGCCTCCACCGTTTCCACCTCAACGGTCTCCAGGGTGTCGCCAACGGTCTCCGCCGAGGGATCGGGATCCAGGCCCCAGAGCGTCACCGGTGCGCCATCCGGCAGGTGCCGCTCCGCGGCGTTGCCGATGGGTATCTGACGGACGGCCTCCGCCGCGTCCACAGCGACCGGCCCCACCGCCAGCGTCGCCAGCAGCAACCACGGCGCCATGGGACGCATTCCCGTGCCAGCCAGCCGGCTCATGGCCGTTCTCTCCCGTGGCGGCCCACGGCCCGGTCGGCCGGCGCGCCGAGCCGCCAGAACACGTCGTGCTCCAACTCCAGCCGATAGCAGCAGTCCAGCGCCCGCCAGCGGTCGGCGATCTCGCGCTTCACGGCCTTCACCCGCTCATCCACCAGCCCCGGGTCTTCCAGGTCGGCCAGATAGGTCAGGCGCAGCACGGCGGGGCCTTTCTGCAGCTCCTCCATCAACAACTCGAAACGCTGCCGCCACAGAGGGCGGATCTCGGCGGAATCGGGAGCGAACACCGCATCCGCCACCTCCAGTCCCACCACCCGATGGATGGACGCGCCGAAGTTGAAGCGCAGCGCCTTGCCCCGGGTGGCCCGCTTGATCTGCACCGTGTCCGAGGAGACCCGGAACCCGCTCGGCAAGGTGCGGTCGTCCAGCTTCAGCACGAAATTGCTGCCGCGGTCCTCGCGGGGGACGATGGCACAGGTGATGTGGAAGCGGCCGTACTGGTCGGTGGTGGCGGCCAGGCCGCGGGCGGTCACCAGCCGCACCCCGCCGAGTCCAGGCTCGCCGGCATCCTGGCGGCCGTTGCGATTGTCGTCGTCGAACACCTTACCCATGACATCGGTGCAGTCGAACGTGGGATCCGGAACCAGACGCACCGTGGCGGTCGCTTGGCCGGAGAGCGGAATGTCCGCAGCCGTGTTGACCGCCCGGGCACGGTTCACGAACTCGCCTTCGCTGACCCCGGCGCCCACAGCGAGCAGGAGCACGATGGAATGCTGCCCTTCCGCCGCGAGCTCGAGACCGTCCCAGACCAGCTCGCGCTCGCCCACGGTCGGCTCCATCGGAACACCGTCGAGCCGTGCCGAGCCCTCCACGTAGCGGAATCCCGGCGGGAACCGGTCGACCACTCCCACGTCCTGAAGCGCGATGGGATAGGTGTTGGTGACGGTGATGGTGTACGGCACCATCTGGCCGCGGTGGACGTTCACCATGGGCGTGGTCTTGGTGATGGCCACCGCCCCGTCGAGCACCGGATCCACCGGGATGTGGTTGTTGAAGATCTGCGCCGAGCCCGGCACGTCGCTGCCGTCGAACCGCAGCCGGCGCACGTAGTAGCGGGTACCCGGCGACCTGGCGGGGACCGCAGTCCCAGGAGCGAGCTCGGAGGTCTGAGCTTCGCAGTGGGTATCGGTCCCCGGCACCGCGTCCTCCACCGACAACGGGCAGCCCGGAACGTCGAACGCGGCGCCATTGGTGTCGTCGGCCGGAGGGATGATCTCCGAGTAACCTTCCGTGTAACCGCTCGACGGCTCGACCACCTGAATGGCGTAAACGCCGCCGCCGGCACAGGCCGGATCGGCGAAGTTCAGGTCGAACTTGTAGTAGCCGTCGCTTCGGGTCACCTGGTTCTGCTGCACGGGATCATCGAAACACGCGGGAGGCAGCGCCACGCCGCTGTCGGCATCGAGCAAGGTCAGGGTGACCCCCGCCACGGGAGCGCGGCTGACCGCGTCGTAGACCACGCCGTTGGGGTCGATGGGCAGGTCCAGGTTCAGCAGGTTGCTGCCGGGCTGGATGACGATGTCGCTGATCCGCTGCAGGGCGTTGGTGAAGTCGGCGGAGTAGGCCTGGCCGAGCCTCGCCGTCGCAGGGCCGGCGTCCGGGGCGACGAAGACCAGCTCCAGCGCGTCGCCGGAAAGGTAGTTCGGCGTCAGCCCGCTCATCCGGTACGCGCCGTCCGCATCGGTGGTGGTCGCGTGCAGAAGCCGGTCGTTGCGATACAGCTCGACCCGCCACGACTCCAGCACGCGTTCCTCGGCATCCCACTGATCGTCGAAATCTGCGTCGTGCCAGACGTGGCCGTTCAGCACCCCCACTCCGACGATGGCCCCGACGTCGATGGCGACGCTGGCATCCACCCGCTCCGTGTCGTTCCAGTACGCGGCGGCGTTGTTGATCACCCGGGTACCCACCGGCAGGTCGGCATCGATGACCGCGAGGAACCGCAGCACGATCTCGCCCCCCGGCGCCAGGTCGCCGTAATCCACCGTAAGCGTCGTGCCGTCCACCACGATGCCGGCGGTGGCGCCGTTCACCGTGGGCGGTTGCTCGTCGAACGCGAGCTGACCGGGGGCCGGATCGTCGAGATCGTCCACGATGCGCACGCCGACGGCCGGCACGCTGCCGATGTTCCGCACCCGCACCACGTACTCCAGGAGCGAGCCGGCCAGCGCCGGGCCACCGCCGACCACGGCCACCTGCTTGCCGATGGCGAGCTGCTGGGCCGGCCCCACCACCACCAGGGTCGGCTCGGGGCCGGTGGCCGGGTCGCCGTCGCCATCGGTCAGCACATCCGGCACCTCCAGGCTCGATACCACGGCCTGGTTGCTGATCACGGTCCCCGTCGGCACGCCATCGTCCACCCGCAGGTCGAACTGGACCGTGGCGTTGTAGCCGCTGGTGATCACGCCCTCGCCCGCGCCCGGCAGCGGCGGGGTGAGGTCCGAAGAGCTGATGGCGATACCCGCTGCCAGGGGGAAGGTGCCGCCGTCGGGCCGGCCCACCGGCTCCCCGTTCAGGGTGACGCTGTCAGCCACGTAAGTGGTGTTGGCCGGCACCTGGTCCACCAGATCCACGCCGCTCGCGTCCACGGCACCGTTGTTGTGCACGCGGATGGTGTAGCGCAGCACGTCGCCCGGATCGACCACGCCGATGGAGCCGTAGTCCTGCTCGAGCACCACCGACTTCTCCGCGTAGAGGAGCGGCAGGCTGCCGATCACGTCGCGGGTGGGATCGTCCGCCACCTCCGTGGCCGGGTCGTCGGAGGGCTGCTCCACGACGCCGCCCACCGCGCTGACGAAGGCCTGATTGGCGATGACGGTGCCGTCCACCAGATCCGCGTCGGTGACCACGTCGAACTCGATCACCGCCACGTGCTCCGGCGTCGCCTCGACACTGGCGGTCAGATGTCCGGGCGTGTCATCCGACGGGGCATTGATCGACATCCCGTCGACCAGCGGCGACAGACCGCTGGCGTTGTCCGGCACCACGGCCCCGTTCAGCCGGGTGCTGCCGGCCACGTAGCGGGTGTTGGCCGGGATCTGATCGCGCATCACGGCATCGGTGGCGTGATCGTCGCCGACGTTGCGCACCGTGATCCGATAGCGCAGGGCCTCGCCGGCCAGCAGCAGATTCGGATCGCCATCCAGGTCGGTGGAGGTCTTCTCCACGACGAATGCGGGCGCGGACTCGATGCGCACCCGGGTGGGGTCCTCGTCACCGGAGACATCGGGATCGGCGACCCCGCCCGCGTTGGGATCGTCGCTCCGCGCCAGGAGGAATCCTCCGCTCATCATGCGCGACTGATTCGACACGTAGCTGCCGTTGCCGAGGATCGGCGCCAGGGTGGCCTCGAACTCGATCACCAGGCTCTCGCCCACGGCGAGGCTCAGGTTGCGAACATCCAGAACGCCGCTGCCGTAAGTGCCGCCGCTGCCGCTCGTGTTGCCGGGGTCGGCGCCGGGGGGTACCGACACCACCGTGAGGCTCCCGCTCTGGAACGCCGCCATGCCGTTCAGACGATCGAGCTCGTCGACCACGGCGAAGTCGTCGATGCTCACGGTGCCCACGTTCTCCAGGTACAGCCGGTAGCGAAGAACGTCCCCGGGGCTGGCAGCGGTGCCCGGAGACTCTCCCCGGGTCACGTTGGTGACTACCTTGTCGAACCTCACCTTCGACAGGTTCACCAGAGTGGTGTGGGCGTCCTCGTGATCGAGCACCCCGACGCTGCCGTCCGTGAGGGGGCGGCTGTAACTGCGAGCATCGTCGTTGGTGGTGGCGAGCCCTGCCCACGCCGTCGCCCCGGCCACGTTGGTCAGCGGAATCTCCAGCTGGGTATCCGCGTCCAGATACGCCTCGTAGCTCAAGACCAGGTGCTGACCCGGGCCTATCGCCGCGGCCGAGCTCGACAGCTCCAGGGTCAGCGAGCACGCGGGAGCACCGGAGAAGCCCAGCGCGTAATCCGCGCCCGCGGTCAACCCCGGGCCGGCCGGCGTGGTACCGTCCGCTTCGAAGAGCTGCGCGGTCACGCCCACCGGCGCCGCGTCGCACATGCCGCCCTCCGCCGTGTCGGGAAGCAGGTCACGCAGCTGCACGGCATAGGCCGGTGAAGAGCCAACGTTGTGCACGTCGACGGTGAACGCGCCCGGTTCGCCCGGACGCATCAACAGGGGGCCCTCCTTCATCACCGTGAGATCGGGCTCGACCACGGTCATGGGCGGCGACGTCCCGGCCCCACCGGGCCTCGAGGTCGCGTCGTTGCCGTCGAGCTGGTTGTAGGTGGAGGAAGCCGAGTTGCTGAAGGTGAGGCCGGCGACGTTGGTGGCGGTGTCCTCGAGCGCCACCGTGATCTCGATGACGGCCTGCTCACCGGCCGGGATGTCGATGCCGTTCACCGGGTCTTCGATCACCAGGCTGTCTCCGGCCCCGGTGTTCACCGGCGTCCACCCCCCCGATCCGGAGATCCTGGTCACGCCGACGTAGCGGAGATCGGCCGCGGAGGCGGCAAGGTCGTCGAGGATGCGCACGTCGTAGAGCGCGGCGGTGTGCGGCACCGACGGCACCGTGATCCGGTACGAGAACGTCTCGCCGATGGTGGCCTGCGACTGAGTGATGGTCTTGGTGAGCGGCTGGGGCGGCGCGACCTCGATCAGAATGCGGGTGGGATCTTCGTCGCCGTCGACGTTCGGGTCCGACTGCCCGTTGACGTTTGGATCGTCGCTGTCGGCCAATTTCGCCGCACCGACCATGAGCGCCGCCTGGTTGGTCACGAAGGTGCCGTCGACCAGCGCCGACGCCAGGGTGACCTCGAACTGGATTGCAACCTGACTGCCGGGCGGCAGCGAGAGATTGCGGATGTCGATCACCCCCGCGCCGTTGGTGCCGCCGTAGGGATCCGTGTGGCTGGCGTCGGCGAGGACGGGCACCGTCCCCGGCACCAGCGCCAACGAGCCGGGTTGAAACACCGCACCGGCGTTGAGCGCCCCTAAATCGTCGTAGAACCGGATCCCGTTCATGGCGCCGTCGGTGGTCTGCAGCCGCAGGGTGTAGCGCAGGCGGTCGCCGGGCGCGCCCACCGTCGCCGGGGCCTCGCCGCTGGTAAGGTTGATCACCGTCTTCTCGAAGAAGAATCCGTACAGCGCCACGGTGACGGTGTGGGCATCCTGATGATCGGTGACGCCGACCGTGCCGTTGGTCAAGGTGCGGGTGTAGACCTGCCGCCCTGCCACGTCACCGGGGCCGTTGAACCAGCGGGTCGCGCCCACCACGTTGGTGAGGGTGGCACCGTCCTCGCTGTCGGCATCGAGGCGGGTTCGATAACGAATCACCAGGCGCTCGCCGGCCCCGATGACGGCCGCCGGAGTCAACATGGTCAGGGTCAGCTCGCAGGCGGGCTGATCCGAGTAGTCCACGGTGAAGTCCACCCCCGGTGTCAGCGCCCCTTTGCCCGGGATGGGGGTCACGCCGTCGGCGGCGAATACCCGGGCGCTCTGGATCTCGGGAACCTGATCGCACATGCCGCCGCTCGCGCCGTTCGGCAGACGGTCCAGCAGGGTCACGTCCCAGGCATCCGCCAGGCCGGCGTTGCGGACGTCGAGGGTGAACTCGCCCCATTCGCCCAGGTTGAGCGTGCGCCCCAGGGTGGCCGGACCGGTCTTGGTCACCACCAGCTCGGGGCCGCCGATGGTCATCGGCGGCGCGATACCCCACTCGCCGGGCAGCGGCTCGTAAAACACGCCGTCGATGAGGCGCCCGAAATCCCACTTGGCGACGTTGACGAACTGAGTGCCCACCGTGTTGGCCGGCGTGTCTTCGAGCACCACGGTGATGTCGAGGATGATCTGCTCCCCGGCGGGGACGATGGGGAAGTCGTCGAAGCTGAGCACCCCGCCGTTGTTGGCGAACGTGTGAGGCACCGGCGCACCCGAAGACACCCAGTAGGCGGTGTGGCTCACGTAGCTGATGTCGACCCCCAGCGCATTCAGGTCGTCGGTCAGGGTGATGCCGTGCAGGTCGTTCACCGAGCCCTGGGTGTTGATGACGGTGGTGGTGGCCGGGTCGAACAGCACCGGCATGGTCAGCCGGTACGTGAACGGCACGCCCACGGTGGCGGTGGTGGAGCCGTCGGCACTCTGCTTGTCGATCTTCTCCACCGGAATCAGCAGGTTCTGACAGCCCTCCTGGATACTCGTGGAGGAGCCGTTGGTGAACCAGATCTTGTGACCGGCCACCGAGTTGCACGCCATCTGGCCCGTGTGCACCACGTTGTCGAACACCACCAGCCAGCGTTCGTTGGTCTGGCCGGGCTGGGTGTAGAAGCTGAAGTTCGTCGACAGCGGGTTGGAGGCCGGATAGTTCCTGATGGTGCAGTTGCGGTCGATGAACAGCTGAGACGGCGCCGGCGTGCCGGCGAAGCCGTCGAGGACGCCACCGGGGTAGTCGGAGCAGTTCTCCGCCTGCGCGGCTGCGGCGGCGCACAGCAGCATCAGGCCGGCGATGGCTCGGGCCGTGGCTCGGCCGAGGCCGAGAGTGCCACTGCCTGCCGGCTTGCGCCTCGAGAGCTGAACCATGTGTACCGTTGCCGCTCCAGGGACCGTGAGCACACTGTCCCGCAGCCAGCCGGGCACCGAAGTGACCGTGTTCACAACCTATAGTGGGAATGTCAGCACTTTGTGCCTTCGTGGGGCGGCTCTCGACCGAACCGTGAGCGGAATCACGAAACGGGCGAGAGCCGGCTGGCGAGGGACAGGAACTGGTCTACGCGGTGGGCAGGAAATCGATGGGGTAGAGAATCGTCACCGGCGGCACATCCTTGGCGCCGAACTGGAAGCCGGTGACGCTGGCCACCACCTGCTGCGCCAGCTCCGGCGCGTTCATGTCCGAGGCCTGAACATTGCACAGTGACACGCTGCCGTCCGGCTCGATGGTGAGCCGCAGCACGATCTGTCCCCGGAGGGTGGGATCCTTGCGCAGGGCGCGGTTGTAGAGCCGATAGAGCGCGGCCTTGTAGCGATCGAAGACGATCTGAATCTCTTCGTCAGTCCTGCCCGACGCCGCCCCGGCGCTGCGCGGACGGTCGCTCGGCCCGCCGCCGTCGATGGCGCTCGCCACCCGGGAGAGCTCCACGCCTTCAGACAGCGCGACGCCGCCACCGCCCACATCGCGGCTGATGGACGCCAGGTTGATGCCGCCGCTGGACTCGGAGCCTTGAGCCGCCACCATGGCCCGTTGCGGCAGCCCCACCGCCGAGGCGCCTTCCCTCGACAAGCTGGCCTCGGCCCCCAGCTTCGCCGCGGGCCGGTTCGATGACAGCGACGAGAAATTTTCCCGGAATGCCAGAATACCCTTCGAGCTCACCCGCTCCCGGGTGGACTCCTGCTTGGGCTCGGCGTTCGCCACCCGGCTTTCCTGGGGCGTCTCCGCCGTCTCTTTCGGCTCCGGCTCGGGCTCCGGCTTCGGTTTCGGCTCCTCGACTTCCGGCTCGGGCGGCGCTTCGCGCACCGCCAGCGGCGGCTGCCGCTCCTCACGAATGAAGCGGGCAAACCGCTCGGGCACCTCCACGATCTCGTCGGGCTCGGGTATGGGCAGCTCGATCAGGGGCATGATCAGCCCCAGCAGCAGCGCGGCCGCCAGCGAGCCGCCGAGGGTCTTGCGGAACCGCTGGTCGTCCTCGAAGCCCCGCATCCAAGGCATGGCGATGTGCCGGGTGGGCAGCACTGTCTCGTCGCGCTCCACCACCCACTCGCGGCGCCGGCTCTCCTCCTGCTGGCGAACCTGATCCAGCTCGTAGTCCAGATCGTCCACCACCCACCGCTGCTGCTCGGCCGCCCCCCGTGCCGCCTGCCGCTTCGCCTCGAGTGCCTCCAGGCGCCGCCGGAACTCGGCGACCCGCGCCCGCGCCTGGTCGACGTACGCGCGCGACGTGGCGCCCGCGTCGTCGCCCCAGAACAGAGACCCGGCGCCGCGCTGCTCGAGGCGCTCCAGCGCCTCGCACACGCTGGTGAGCTCCCGGTAGTCCTCGTGCGTCTCTGATAGCGCGGCCAGCTCGTCCTCGACACCCGCCGCCGCGGCTTTCAGCCGCTCGAGCTGCTCGAGCGCCTGGGCCTGCTGGCCGGTCAGCGCTTCACGCTGCGCCTCCAGGTCGACGTCGTTCTGCTGATCGGACATGGTGCTGCTCCAAGCTTCCGTCACATCTGCGCGACCTGCGCACCTTTCTGGATCACGGCGAGGGAAATGCGGTCGTAACCCTCACTCGTGCACGTCGACATCACCCGCTTGATCACGGCGAAAGGGACCGACCTGTCCGCCAGAACCGTCACCTCCTGGGTCCGCGCCACCTGCATGGTGTTCGGACCGATGACGCTGTCCTTCAGCCTCGCGAGTTGCTCCTTGACCGCTTCGATGTCCCGGCCCGGGGTTTCGAGCACGTCGGCCGTGGTCGCCACGGGTCTGCCCTGCACGGAGATCTCCTCCTTGCCGATGAAGATCACCACCGTCTCCCGGGGCTTGGACTCCACCACCGACTCCGGC
>JAWLGU010000090.1:0-16642 GCA_041690675.1 Pseudomonadales bacterium
GCAGGTGGCGTGGTGCTTGCGGTGAATGGCCGTCCACTCCTTGGTGTTCATGCCCGTGGTCAACCACAGCCAGAACCGGAAGAAGTGCTTCAGAACGGGGTGCAGCTCCACCGCCCGATGGGCGGAATGGCGGTGCAGGTACACGGTCACCCCGACGATGGTGATGTGGGTGACGATCAGGGTGTAGATGACGAGTTGGAGGGCGGAAAGTTGCCAGAGCCCGTTGCTGAGCCAGTCCAGAATCGCAGTCACTATCAGGAATCTCCTTGCAGCGGTGTCACCGCCTGTTCCAAAAGGTTGCGTCGCAACCCGTTGCTCCGCAACCCGTCGCGCGGCATTGTGACAATTGCATCCGGAAAAAACTACCGTAGAGCCCCGCGGATGCCGGCGTCATTGATTCGAGTTAACAAACCATGAAAAGTTTAGCCGCGGCCGGCGCTTCGTCCTGTGACGGGGGTCGGAAGCCGTGGACGCCATCCCCGCAGCCTGGGAAATAGAGCAAGCAAAATGCATACCACTCTCATCACCGCCGACGAGCTCGCCCGCGATCCCGCGACCTTCCGCATCCTCGACTGCCGCGCGCGGCTCGGCGATTCGGAGTTCGGACCCCGGGCGTATGCCGAGGGCCACATCCCCGGCGCCTGTTACGCCAGCCTCGATGACGATTTCGCCGCGGCCCCGGGCGAAGGCGGCCGCCACCCGCTGCCGGAGCCGGAGCGGCTGCGCGACCGATTCCGCGACTGGGGCGTGAACGACGCCGACCAGATCGTGGTGTACGACGATGCCGGCGGCGCCTTCGCCGCCCGGGCGTGGTGGTGCGCCCGCTGGCTCGGGCACGAGGCGGTGGCGGTGCTGGACGGCGGGCTGCCGGCCTGGACCGGGCCGCTCTGCCGCGAGACGCCCGCGCCGCGGCGGGGCAACTTCAGCATCCGGCCCTCCCTCACCCGTACCGTGGACGCCGAGACTCTGCTGCGGCGGCTTCCCGACGCCCACCTGGTGGATGCGCGCAGCCAGCAGCGCTTCGACGGACGCGAGGAGCCCGTGGACCCGGTGGCGGGGCACATCCCCGGCGCCGTGTGCCGGCCCTTTCAGGGAAACCTGGCGCCCTCCGGGCGGTTCCAGCCGCCCGAGGAGCTGGCCCGGCGGTTCGCCGACCTGCCGGACGACGTGATCTGCTACTGCGGCTCGGGAGTGACGGCCGCGCACAACGTCCTGGCCATGAAGATCGCCGGCCACCCGGAGCCCGTGCTCTACCCCGGAAGCTGGAGCGAGTGGATCCGCGACCCCAACCGGCCCCGGGAGCCCTGATCCGGCCATGGAGAGCGCCTCCGCTCCGGGCTCGGTCGTGGCACCGGCCCGGGTCCGTTACCTGAACGACCAGCCCTACTCCCTGGACTACGAGGACATTTACCACGCCGCCGACGGCGCCGCCGAGGTGCGGCGGGTGTTCCTCGAGCCCTGCGGCCTGGAGGCGCTCGCCCGGCAGCATGGCGCCCGGGGCGACGGGCCGTGCAACCTGCTGCGCGTGGGAGAGCTGGGGTTCGGCTCGGGTTACAACTTCATCCTCGCCGCCGAGACGTGCCTGGCGGCCGGCGCGCGCCTGCACTTCGTCTCCTTCGAGGCGAGCCCCATGGACGCAGCGGATTTCGCCGCCATTGCCGCCCACCGGGCGCCGGCCCATCCCCTGTACCGGGAGCTGGCCGCCATCTACCCGCCGCGCCTCCGCGGCTGGCACCGGCGCTACCTGGGCGGAGGCCGCATCACCCTTTCGTTGTGGTGGGGCGACGCGGAGTCCGGCCTCGCGGACATGAACGGGCGCCAGCGCCAGCCTCTGGACGCCTGGTTCCTGGATGGCTTCGCCCCGGACCGCAATCCCGCCATGTGGCAGCCCTCCCTGTTCCAGCGCCTGGCGGCGCTCTCCGCCCGCGGTACCCGGGTGGCCACGTTCACCGCCGCCGGGCGGGTGCGCCGGGGACTGGAGGCGGCCGGCTTCGCCATGCGCCGGGTCGACCAGCGCCCGCACAAGCGCGAGAGCCTGGCCGGAACCTTCGAACGCCCGGGGCTGCCCGGCTTCGTGCCACCGGCCGAGGTGCTGGTGGCCGGCGGCGGCCTCGCCGGGGCCAGCGTGGCCTGGCACCTGGCGCGGGCCGGGTGCCGGCTTCGCGTGCTGGCGCCGAATGCGGCAGAGCATCCGCCGGCATCCGCCATTCCGGCCACGGTGCTGCACGGGCGTCTGCTGGCGGACGGCAGCGACCGCGCCGCGCTGCGCGCCCTGGGCTACCTCTACGCCGCCAGCCTGCTGCGGGACCTGCCGGGATTCCGCGGCGGCGGTGTCCTGCAGCTCGGCGGCGGCACCCAGAACGACGACAAGCTGCGCCGTCTGGAGGCCCGCTACCGGCCCGCCGGGGAATGGCTCCGCTGGCTGGACGGCGACGAGGCCTCGGCGCTGGCGGGCTGGCCGGTGGCGACGGGGGGACTGTACTTTCCGGCCGGCGGCGTGGTGGACATGCCGGCGCTGGTGCGCGAGTTGCTGGCCCGGCCCGAGGTGGAGATCCGCCCGGAACGGCTGACGGAGATCCCCTCTGCAGAGCCGGTGGTGCTGGCTTGCGGGCCGGCGACCCGGGACTTCCCCCCTGCGCGCTACCTCGAGCTCGCGCCGGTGCAGGGTCAGCTCGATGTGGTGGAGCTGACCCCGGCACCGAAGCTGCCCCTGGTGGGGCGCGGCTACCTGGTGCCGGAAGGCCATGGCGTCGCCGCCGGCGCCACCTACGAGCATCGGCCGTGGGATCCGGAGGAGGCGAGCCGTGCCAATCTGGCTCAGCTCGAAGGCCGGTCGTACGTCTGGCGCGGCCGCCACCGCGGCACCCGCGCCGTGAGCTCCGACCGCACCCCGGTGGCCGGCCGGCTCCACGATCCAGCGGGGTCGCCGCATCCGCAGCTCTACGTCAGCACCGGCCACGGCTCCCAGGGCAACGTGGGCGCCCACGTGGGCGCCGCCGTGGTGACCGCACTGATCACCGGTGATTGCCCGCCGCTGCCGCGCGAGCTGGAGGCGGCGCTGTCGCCGTTACGCTTCCGCGAGCGCCAGGCGCGCCGCGGCTACCGCCACGGCGCCACGCACTAGAGCGCGAACTCCCGCACGTTCATCACGTGCTCGACGGCGCGCAGCGCGTCCAGGGTTGCCGGGTCGAGGGATTCCTTGACGTCGATGAGGTTGTAGGCGACCTCGCCGCGGCTCTTGTTGATCATGTCCACCACGTTGATCTGCCGCTCCGCGAGCACCGACGTCACCTTGTTGAGGACGCCGGGCACGTTGCGGTTGGTCACCGCCAGCCGGTGCCCGCCCACCGGCTCCAGGAGCACGGTGGGGAAATTGACCGAGTTGCGGATGTTGCCGGTGCGCAGGAACTCCACCAGCTGGTCCGCGGCCATCACCGCGCAGTTCTCCTCCGCTTCCTCCGTGCTGGCGCCCAGGTGAGGGGTCAGCAGCACCCGGGGATGGCTGGTCAGCTCCGGGACGGGAAAGTCCGCCACGTAGCGGGCGATGCGGCCGTCGTCCAGGGCCTCCCGCAGGGCGCGGGTGTCGACGATGGGCTGGCGGGCGAAGTTCAGCAGCACGCTGCCGGGACGGAACACGCTGAGGGTGCTCTCGTTGATCATGCCTTCCGTGTCCGGCAGCAGGGGCACGTGCAGGGTCACGTAATCGGCGCGGGCGAACAGGCTCTGCAGGTTCTCCATGCGCCGCACCTCGGCGGGCAGCCGCCAGGCGGCGTCCACGGAGATGGCGGGGTCGTAGCCCAGCACATCCATGCCCAGGTCCAGGGCAGCCCGTGCCACCAGCGAGCCGATGGCGCCGAGGCCCACCACCCCCAGGCTGCGGCCCTTGAGCTCCCGCCCCTTGAAGCGCTTCTTCTCCGCCTCCACCAGGGCGTTGAGCTCGGGCTCGTCCTTCACCCCGGAGAGCTCGCGCACGTAGGCGATGCCGCCCACCACGTCCCGGGAGGCCAGCAGCAGTCCGGTGAGCACCAGCTCCTTAACCGAGTTGGCGTTGGCGCCGGGGGTGTTGAACACCACCACCCCGCGCTCGGTGCAGGCCTCCACCGGCACGTTGTTCACTCCCGCGCCGGCGCGGGCGATGGCGCGGAGCCCCGGACCGAGCTCGTCGACCCCGAGCTTGTGGCTGCGCAGCAGGATGGCGTGCGGGTCCGGGGCGCTCTCCGTCACCTCGAACAGTGCCTGGGGAAACCGCTCGAGGCCCTTGGCGGCGATGTGGTTGTAGGTGCGGATGGTGTACATGCGGATCCTGGAGTTCCCCGGGGAGCCGCGTATGGTACTCAGCCTCGGGCGGCCCGTTCCAGTTCGGCGTGGATGGCGACGGCCGCGTCCCCCTGGAACTCCGCCCGGAAGTCCGCCAGCCGCCCGTGGATCTCCGGCAGATCGGCCTGGAGCTCCAGCACCGCGGCCACCAGCGTCTCGGCGTCGAGGCGCTCCTCGGGCAATACCCGGGAGTAGCCCTCGGCGCGCGCGTACTCGGCGTTCTCGAGCTGATCGCCCCGGCTCACCCGCGCCGAAAGCGGCACCAGCAGGTTCGGCTTGCCCAGGGCGAGCAGCTCGAACAGGGTGTTGGCTCCCGCCCGGGAAACCACCAGATCCGCGGCGGCCAGCAGATCGCCCCAGTCGTCGGTGACGTACTCGAACGGGTGGTAGCCGGGTGCTTGGCGCTCCGCGCGCTTGCCGGGCCCGCGCACGTGCACCACCACGAAGCGCTCGAGCAGCCGCCGGAGCGCCTCGTCCACCGCCCGGTTCAGCACGTCCGCGCCCAGGCTGCCGCCCGTGACCAGCAGCACCGGGCGACCCGCCGGCGCTCCCAGAAGCGCCCGCCCGCGGGCGGCGTCGCCGGCGATGAGCGCCGGGCGCAGAGGCGTGCCGGTGACCACCCGGCGCCCGCGCAGCCGCGGCGCCGGAGTCTGCGCGAAGGTGACGCAGAGGGTGCGCACGAAGGGCAGCGCCAGCCGGTTGGCGAGCCCGGGGGAGAAATCCGACTCGTGGGCCACCACCGGCACCCGCCGCAGCCACGCCGCCAGCACCACCGGCAGGCTTACGAAGCCGCCCTTGGAGAACACCACGTCGGGACGGAGCCGGCCCAGCAACCTGTAGGCCTGCCACACGCCCGCCACCACCCGGAACACATCCGTGACGTTCTCGGCGGAGAGGTAGCGGCGCAGCTTGCCCGCGGGGATGCCGTAGTAGCTCACGTCCTCGCCCGCCAGCAGCCGCGCCTCCAGCCCCGAGCGGCTGCCGATGAAGCTCACTCGCGCCCCCGCCGCCCGGGCCCGGTCCATCACCGGAATCGTCGGCAGCACGTGGCCCGCGGTGCCGCCGCCGGTGCAGACCAGGTGTCTCACAACCCGAGCACCTGCTTCACCAGCGGCACGGTGACCCGCCGCTGCTCCGCCATGGCCGCTTCGTCGAGCCGATCGAGCTGCGCGAGCAGGGCCGGCAGGTCCCGGGCGCTCCTGGACATCCAGAAATCCAGCACCGCGCCGCTGAGCTCGAGCCCCCGGGCCTGCGCCCGGCGCCGCAGCAGGAGCGCCTTCTCCGCGTCGCCGAGCTCCCGCAGCCGATACGCGGCGAGACCGCGCAGACGGGAGGCCAGGTCGGGATAGCGGAACGGCAGCCCACCTGCCGGCGCGGCGGCGCTCACCAGCAGCCGGCCGCCTTCCTCCTGCAGGGCCTGATACAGGGCCATCAGCGCGGCCTCGGCCTCGGCATCGCCGATCCAGGTATCCACGTCGTCCAGGGCCACCAGGAACAGGGCCTCGAGCCCCTCCAGCAGGCCGGGCTTCACAGCCGGGTCGGCGAGCGGCAAGTAGATCGCTCCTCGCTGGCCGTGGCGATGACACGCCGCCTGCAGCAGGTGCGTGCGCCCGGTTCCGGCGGGACCGTGGACGAAGTAGCCGCGAAACCCGCGCTCCTCGTCCAGTCGCTCCAGCCGCCGCACCAGCTCGGCGTTGTCGCCGGCGACGAAGTCGTCGAAGCGCAGGTGCGACGACAGCGGGAACTTCAGCGCGAGCTGCCGCGCCTCGGTGCGCGACCGCGAGCCCTGCCGGCGGCCGGCGGCGGTCATGAGCGCGCTTCGCGCCAGGCCCGCAGACCCCAGGTGGCCACGTAGTCGACGCCCGAGCTCACCCCCAGAAGCGCCAGCACGTAGAAGCCGTAGGGATCCACCAGAGCCCCGGCGAGGCGGCTCACGACGCCGAAGTCGCACAGCCAGAGCAACACCAGCAGGGCCGCGCCGATCTGCGCCGCCGTGTTGGCTTTGCTGAGGTAGGTGGGGGCGAACTCGATGCGGCCGAGCAGCAGCCGGTAGGCGGCGGCACCGGACATGATCACCAGGTCGCGGCCCAGCACGATAGCCGCCACCCATACCGGCAGCAACCCCTGCACCGCGAAGATGACGAACATGGCGGCGATCAGCAGCTTGTCCGCCACGGGGTCCATGGCCGCGCCGAAGCGGCTGACCGCATCGAAGTGCCGGGCGATCCAGCCATCCACCGCATCAGAGGCGCCGGCGACGCTCATCAGGATCAGCGCCTCCACGTAACGCGCTTCCCACAGCAGCCAGGCGCACGGCAGCACCAGCACGATCCGCATCACCGTGATGACGTTGGGAATGTGCTTGAGCACGATGGCGTCAGCGCCTCTGCCAGACCAGCTGCAGGGCGGCCCCCGGGATGTCGTTCAGGCGATCGGGGAACAGATGTCGGTCGAGCGCGAACAGCTCCAGGAGCTGCTCGGGATCCGCCGGGGTGATGAGGGAGACGCCGATGCGGTCACCGGACACGGAGGAGACCATCACCTGCTCCACGAACTCCAGGCTGCCGAAGTAGCGCAGCAGCTCGGCATAGTCGTGCGCGTCGTGAACGGCGCTGATGGCCAGGTCCAGCCGGCGCAGGCCGCGGTCCAGCACGGCGTAACGCCCCGCCAGCTCGTCCGCCACCAGATCCGCCGCCGCCCGTCCCAGCATGTCCGCTCCACTGGCCTCGAACTCCCGGGACACCAGGTCGTCGTCGACCCAGATCTCGAAGCTCGCCGCCCAGTTCTGATCCGGCATCCGCTGCAGCCGCCCGACCAGCAGCACGTCGGCGCCGTAGCGCGCCGAGGCCGGTTGCAGCACCTGGCTCAGCCGGCCCCACACCGCCGCGGGCTCCACGGCGAGCTGATCCGCCAGGTCCATGATGGGCAGCCGCAGCGGCACGCCTCGCTCCCGGGCCCGAGTCTCCAGGCTCTCCACCAGCGGGTGGTCCGCGCCGGCGCCGAGGATCCGCCGCTCGCCGCGCTCGTCCTCCGTCACCACCCAGCCCATCACCGTGGGCCGGTTCGAGCGCCAGATGGGCAGGCGGGCCTCGCGCACCAGATCCAGCACCGCCCGGGGCACGAACTGCAGGCGCAGTCGCAGCCCCTCGCCGTCCTCCGCCTCCTCGAAGCGGAACTGGCTGTAGTACAGATCGGGGGCCGCCAGCGCCCGGGCCACCGTCTCGTTCCGGGGCACGCTGGCGAGGCCGGTGAGGCGGGAGAGCAACTGCGCCAACGCCCGGCCGGTGGCCTCCAGACGCGCAACCGACGACTGATCCTCCACGGGCACCGCCACCTCGTAGAGCCAGGGCACCTCGTCCGCCCGGGCCGGCGACGCCGCCGCCGCCAGCGCGGCGAGCAGCAAGGCCCAGAGCACCCGCAACGTCCGCGTCGATGAGTTGTACTGCGCTCCCGGCACCCGACTTCGCCCATGAAAACCACCCGCAAGTTTACCCAAATTACCGCGGGCGGGTTTGGTAAACTCGCGCTCCCGAACCAGCCCAGGCAACGGAGGCATCACTTGAGCAAGGGCCTGACCTACCGCGACGCCGGCGTCGACATCGAGGCCGGCGAGGAGCTGGTGCGGCGGATCGCACCGGCGGCCCAGGCCACCCGTCGCCCGGAGCTGCTGTCCGGCCTCGGCGGCTTCGCCGCCCTCGCCACCCTGCCCAGCAAGTACCAGGAGCCGGTGCTGGTCACCGGCACCGACGGCGTGGGCACCAAGCTCAAGCTCGCCATCGATCACGACCGTCACGATGCCGTGGGTCAGGACCTGGTGGCCATGTGCGTCAACGACGTGCTGGTTACGGGCGCCGAGCCGTTCCTGTTTCTCGACTACTACGCCACCGGCGCGCTGGACGTGGACGTGGCCGAGCGGGTGATCAAGGGAATCGCCCGGGGCTGCGAGCTGGCCGGCTGCGCTCTGGTGGGCGGGGAGACGGCGGAGATGCCCGGGTTCTACGCCCAGGGCGACTACGACCTGGCGGGCTTCTGCATCGGCGTGGTGGAGCGCAGCCGCATCATCGACGGCACAGCGCTCGCCGCCGGCGACGTGCTCGTCGGCCTGCCCAGCAGCGGTCCCCACTCCAACGGCTACTCCCTCATTCGCCGGTTGCTCGACGACCAGGCGCTGACCCCGGAGCCGGCGCTGCTGGACGCCCTCATGGCCCCCACCCGCATCTACGCGAAGACGGTGCTGGCGCTGCTCGAGGCCCACCCGGTTCATGCCATGGCCCACATCACGGGCGGCGGCCTGCTCGAGAACCTGCCCCGCATCTTTCCCGGGGAGGGGCTGGCGGCACTGATCGATCTCGACGCGTGGCAGCGCCCGGCGCTGTTCGACTGGATTCAGCAGGCGGGACAGGTCGACGAGGACGAGATGCTCAGGACCTTCAACTGCGGCATCGGCTTCGTTCTGGTGGTGCCGGACCAGGCCGCGGACCCGGTCATGGCGGCCCTCGCGGAGATGGGCGAGGCGCCGGCGCGGATCGGCCGCATCGTCACCGCGGACACCACGCCCGCCCCCAGCGAGCGGCTGATTCCCGCCTGATCTTTTGCGCATCGATAATGAGGCCGCCGCGGAATCGCCCCAGCATTCCGCAACCTCGAACAGGGAGATTGCGGCCATGCGAGTGCAGGAGTTGATGCGCGAAGATGTGGTGGTGTGCACCCCCAACGACAACCTGCGCGACGTCGCGCGCAAGCTGTGGGATCACGACTGCGGCGCTCTGCCGGTGTGCGAATCCGACGGCGGCCGCCGGATCGTCGGCATGATCACCGACCGGGACATCTGCATGCACGCGTGCTTCGAAGACCGGCCCCTCAGCCAGCTCTGGGCGCGCAACGCCATGACACCCGAGGCCCTCACGTGCGGCCCCGACGACTCCCTGGCGGACGCGGAACGCATCATGCGGGAAGCGCAGGTGCGCCGCCTGCCCGTGCAGGACGGCAGCGGCAGTCTGGTGGGCTTCATCTCGCTGGCGGATCTGGCCGAGGAAGCCGGCCGCGAGCGCGGCTGGTCCCGTCGGCAGATCGAGGAAGCGGAGATCGGCGACACCCTCACCGCCATCTGCGAACCGCATCATCACGGGCACGCGGGGGCGCAGGCGTAGATCGCTGCAGCGATCGCTGTCCGCTATCCGTTTTCCGCTATCCGCTAGAGCGGAATCGCCAGATTCTCGCGAGATCGCTCCAGCGGACAGCGGATGGCGGACAGCGGATGGCGAATTTCACGCCTTCGGCAACGTCACGCCCCGCTGCCCCTGATACTTGCCGCCCCGGTCCCTGTAGGTGACCTCGCAGCGCTCGTCGGACTCGAAGAACAGCATCTGCGCCACCCCCTCGTTGGCGTAGATCTTCGCCGGCAGCGTGGTGGTGTTGGAGAACTCCAGGGTGACGTGCCCTTCCCACTCGGGCTCGAGGGGCGTGACGTTGACGATGATGCCGCAGCGGGCGTAGGTGGATTTCCCCACGCACAGGGTGAGCACGTTCTCCGGGATGCGGAAGTACTCCACCGTGCTCGCCAGCGCGAACGAGTTGGGGGGAATGATGCAGACGTCGCCGCTGACGTCGACGAAGCTGCGCTCGTCGAAGCCCTTCGGGTCCACGGTGGCGGAATTGATGTTGGTGAATACCTTGAATTCGGACGAGCAGCGCACGTCGTAGCCGTAGCTCGAGGTGCCGTAGGAGATCACCCGCTCGCCGCCCACGTAGCGAACCTGCTGCTCCTCGAACGGCTCGATCATGCCACGAGCCGCCATCTCCCGGATCCACCGGTCGGACTTGATGGTCATAGTCAGGTTTCCAGATGCAAGAGAACGTCAGTCGTCGGACATGGAGATCTCGACCATGCCGGCGCTGGCCGCGGGGCCGTTCAGCCGCCACAGCTCCGCCGCCATGTGGCGTGCGGCGTCGCGGTACAGGGCCGCGATGTCGCCGTCCGGGTCCCGGGCCACGGTCGGGGTGCCGCCGTCCGCCTGCTCGCGGATCTCCATGGTCAGGGGCAGCCGGCCGAGCAGCGGCGTGGCGAACTCCGCGGCGATGCGCTCGCCGCCGCCGCTGCCGAAGATGGCGCTCTCGTGCCCGCACTCGGGGCAACGGAACACCGACATGTTCTCGATGACGCCGAGCACCGGGATGTCCACCTTGCGGAACATCTCGATGCCCTTCTTCGCGTCGATGAGGGCGATGTCCTGAGGCGTGGTGACAATCACCGCCCCCGCCACCGGAACCCGCTGGGACAGGGTGAGCTGGATATCGCCGGTACCCGGCGGCATGTCGACGATAAGGTAGTCGAGGTCGTCCCACAGGGTCTGCCCGAGCAGCTGCTGCAGGGCGCCGGAGACCATGGGCCCCCGCCACACCATGGGCGTGCTCTCGGTGACGAGAAAGCTCATGGACATGGCCTGGATGCCGTGGGCCTTGATGGGCACGAAGAACTTCTCGTCCTTCACCTGGGGCCGGCGCCCCGCCGGCACCCCGAGCATCATGCCCTGGCTCGGGCCGTAGATGTCGGCGTCGAGCAGACCCACCCGGGCACCCTCGCGTTCCAGGGCCAGCGCCAGGTTCACCGCGGTGGTGGATTTGCCCACCCCGCCCTTGCCGGACGCCACCGCGATGATGTGCTTGATGCGCCCGCGCCCGCCGGGGGTGCTCCGCCCCTCCGGGGGCCGGAACTCCAATTCCAGATCGACGTGGTCGGTGCCGAGGAACGCGGCCAGCCGCTCCGCCAGCGCCGCACGCATTCCCGCGGCCGGATACCCCAGGGTCACCGCGACCCGGTTGCCGTCCACCCGCACCCGGGCGCCCAGGTCCTGCCAGGGCACGTCGAGGTACGGGTCCGGGAACTGTTCGATCCTCATCTGTCTCCTGCTCGGGGCGCGGCCGGCAGCGCCGGTGGAGTAGGCGAAAGCCGCGCATTATAGGCGAGTTCCCGGTATAGTCGCGCTTTTCCCGGTACCTGGCAAACTGCGGGGCGATCGCCTGTCCTTCCCGACCGGCGGACCGTGCCCGCCCAAGACACGAGCCATGACACGTCGCATTCTGGTAACCAGCGCCCTGCCCAACGCCAACGGCGCCATCCACCTCGGCCATCTGCTGGAGCACATCCAGACGGACATCTGGGTGCGGTTCCAGCGCATGCGCGGCCACCAGGTGGTGTACGTGTGCGCGGACGACACCCACGGCACCGCCACCATGCTCAAGGCGGAGCAGGAAGGGGTGGCCCCGGAGGCGCTCATCGAGCGGATCCGCCAGGAGCACGCCCGGGATTTTCAGGGCTTCCTGGTTGGCCACGACAACTACTACTCCACCCACTCGGAGGAGAACCGCTACTACTCGGAGCTCATCTACCAGCGGCTGAAGGACGCGGGGCTCATCTTTACCCGTCAGGTGACCCAGCTCTACGATCCGGAGCGGCGTATGTTCCTCGCCGACCGCTTCGTCAAGGGCACGTGTCCCCGCTGCGGTGCCGCGGATCAGTACGGCGACAACTGCGAGGTCTGCGGCGCCACCTACGACGCCACCGAGCTCGGCGAGCCCCGCTCGCTGATCTCCGGCGCCACGCCGGTGCTGAACGAGTCGGAGCACTACTTCTTCGACCTGCCCCGGTACGCCGACTTCCTGCGGCAGTGGCTGTCCAGCGGTCACGTGCAGCCGGAGGTGGCGAACAAGCTCCAGGAATGGCTGGATGCGGGCCTGAAGCCCTGGGACATCTCCCGGGACGCGCCGTACTTCGGCTTCCTGATCCCGGGCACCGAAGACAAGTACTTCTACGTGTGGATGGACGCGCCCATCGGCTATCTGGCGAGCTTCCGCAACTACGCCGACGCCCGCAACGACGTATCGTTCGACGACTACTGGCGGCCGGACAGCGACGCCGAGGTGCACCACTTCATCGGCAAGGACATCGTCAACTTCCACGCCCTGTTCTGGCCGTCGGTGCTGGACGGTGCCGGCTTCCGCACGCCGACCCGCATCCACACCCACGGCTTCGTCACCGTGGACGGCACCAAGATGTCCAAGTCCCGGGGCACCTTCATCAATGCCGCCGCCTACCTCGCGCACCTGAAGCCCGAGTACCTGCGCTACTACTTCGCCGCCAAGCTGAACGGCACGGTGGACGACATCGACATCAACCTGAACGACTTCGTCAGCCGGGTGAACTCCGACCTCGTGGGCAAGGTGGTGAACATCGCCAGCCGCTGCGCCGGCTTCATCACCAAGCACTTCGACGGCCGCTTGGCCGCCGAGCTCGACGACCCGCAGCTCTGGCGGCGCTGCGTCGCCGCCGCGGACGACATCGCCGATCACTACGAGAAGGGCGACACCGCCCGGGCGGTACGCGAGATCACCGCGCTGGCGGACCAGGCGAACCAGTACATCGCCGCGCACGCGCCGTGGGCGCTCATCAAGGAGCCGGGTCAGGACGCCCGGGTACAGGCCATCTGCAGTCAGGGCATCGAGGTGTTCCGGGTGCTGATGATCTACCTGAAGCCCATCCTGCCCCAACTCGCCGCGGACGCCGAGAAGTTCCTGCAAGTGGAGCCGCTCCGCTGGCAGGATCTCGCGGCGCCGTTGCTGGATCACCGCATCGCGCCGTTCAAGGCGCTGTTCGCCCGCATGGAGAAGGAGGCCGTAGACCGCATGGTGGAGGATTCCCGAGAGCCCGCCGGTGAGCCGGCGGCGAAGGCCGGCGCAGAGCCCGCGGCCGAGGCCGCGGCGGGCGCGCAGACCATCAGCATCGACGATTTCGCCAAGGTCGAGCTCAAGGTGGCCCGGGTGACCGCGGCGGAGGCCGTGGAGGGCGCCGACAAGCTGCTGCGCCTGCACCTTGACCTCGGCGGCGAGCAGCGGCAGGTGTTCGCCGGCATCAAGACCGCCTACGCGCCGGAAGACCTGGTGGACCGGCTGGTGGTGGTGGTCGCGAACCTGGCTCCCCGCACGATGCGGTTCGGCGTTTCCGAAGGCATGGTGCTTGCCGCCGGTCCCGGCGGCAAGGACGTGTTCCTGCTGAGCCCGGACAGCGGCGCGGAACCGGGCATGATCGTGCGCTGAGCCGCCATGGGCGAGCTGGGACTGATCCTCGTCGGGGCGGCGCTGGTGAACAACTTCGTCCTGGTGCAGTTCCTCGGTCTCTGCCCGTTCATGGGGGTCACCCGCCAGTACCGGCCGGCCCTGGCCATGGGGCTGGCCACCGCCTTCGTGCTCACCGTGTCGGCTGCCCTGTCAAACCTGTCGTACCGCTGGGTGCTGGTGCCGCTGGAGCTCGAGTTCCTGCGCATCGTGGTGTTCATCGTGGTGATCGCCAGCGTGGTGCAGCTCACCGAGCGCATTCTCCGCGCCGGCCATCCCCTGCTCTACGAGGTGCTGGGGCTCTACCTGCCGCTGATCACCTCCAACTGCGCGGTGCTGGCGGTGGCGCTCCTGGCGGTGGGCCAGGAGCTCGGCTTTCTCGAGACCGTGGTCTACGGCCTGGGCGCGGCCGCCGGTTTCAGCCTGGTCATGGTGCTGTTCGCCGCGCTGCGGGAGCGCCTGCAGCACGCGCCCATACCGGCGCCCTTTCGCGGGGTGCCCGTGGCGCTGATCACCGCCGGCATCCTCTCCCTCGGCTTCATGGGCTTCGCGGGGCTCGCGGACTGATGGCGGAGGCGTTGACCCTCGTCGGCGTGCTCTCGGCCCTGGGCGGTGCGGTGGCGGCGGCGCTGGCCTGGGCGGACCGGCGCCTGGTGGCGGACGACGCCGGTGTGGTCGACGCCATCGACGCCCTGCTGCCCCAGACCCAGTGCGCCCAGTGCGGCTACCCCGGCTGCCGCCCGTACGCGGTAGCCGTGGCCCGGGGAGAAGCCCTGAATCTGTGCCCGCCGGGCGGTCCGGAGACCCAGCAGGCATTGGCGCGGCTACTGGACCGGGAGCCCGGGCCGCCGCCGGCGGAGCCCCGCGCCCAGGTGGCGCGCATCGACGAGTCCGCCTGCATCGGCTGCTTCCGCTGCGTGGAGGCCTGTCCGGTGGACGCCATCGTCGGCGCGCCCCAGCTCATGCACACGGTGCTGACGGAGGGTTGCACCGGTTGCGAGCTGTGCCTGCCGCCCTGTCCCATGGACTGCATCGATCTGCTCCCCGTGGCCGAGCCGCTCCGCCCGCGGCCGGCGCGCATCCTGGCGCGGCGCCGCAGCCGGGACCCCGAGGCGCCGGAGCTGCCGTGCATTCGCTGCGGCGCCTGCGTGGACGTCTGCCCGGAAGATCTGTTGCCTCAGGAGCTCCACTGGTACTGCCGGGACGCCGCCTGGGACGCGGCAACGGAGCGGGGCCTGGACCGCTGCATCGAGTGCGGACGCTGCAACCAGGTGTGTCCGAGCAACATCGACCTGCTCCGCGACTTCACCCGGGGCCGTCAGGCCCTGGCCGACCAGGCGCGGGCGCACCGGGAGGCGGAGGCGGCCCGGGAGCGCCATGAACGGCATCTGGCCCGACAAGCCGCGCGGGCTCGAGCCTGGGAGGCCCGCCGGCGACAGCGGCTGCAAGGCGGGCGGCAGCGTCCATGGCTGCGCTGAGCACCCAGCGGGTGATGGCCACGGTGCTGGTGGCCCTGCTCCCGGGCACCCTGGCGCTCTGTGAGCTGGTCTCCTGGGCCTATCTGCCCCGACTCGTCTTCGCCGGCGTCACGGGGCTGGCCGTGGAAGCCGCCGCGCTGGCGCTGCAGGGGCGGCCGCTGCGCCCTGCTCTCGAGGACGGCAGCACCCTGGTGACCTGCGCGCTGCTCACCCTGGCGCTGCCGCCGGGCACGAGCCTCGCCGTGCTCGCCACCGCCGTGGCCGCCGCCGTGGGCCTCGGCAAGCACGTCTACGGCGGGCTCGGCGCCAATCCGTTCAACCCGGCGGTGGTGGGTTACGCGGTGGCCCTGGTGTCGTTTCCGGCGGCCATGGCCCACTGGCCGGCGCCCCTGGACGGGGTCACCGCCGCCACCGCGCTGACCACCTTCCGCCACCGCGAGGGTCAGACGGTGGCGGAGATCTGGTCGCCGGAGCAGGGCTTCGGCACCCTGGGCGGCTACGGCTGGGAATGGATCAACGCCGCGTTCCTGCTCGGCGGCGTGCTGCTCATCGCCCGGGGCCTCGTGGCGTGGCGGGTGCCGGCCGCGCTGCTCGGCACCCTCGGCGCGCTGGCGCTGCTCGGCTACGACGCCGGCAGCTCCCGGAGCCTCGGCTCGCCATTGTTCCACTACTTCTCCGGCGGCACCTTGCTGGCCGCGTTCTTCTTCGCCACGGATCCGGTCACCCACCCGGCGACGCCGCGGGGACAGCTGGTGTTCGGCGGCATCATCGCCGCCGTCGCCTACGTGGTGCGCAGCTTCGGCAACTACCCCGACGGTCTGGCCTTCGGCATCCTGCTCGCCAACGCCGCCACGCCCTACCTCGACCGCCGGCTGGTGGGGACGCATGGCTGACCGCGTCCGCGCCATCGCCGGCTTCGTGGTGCTGGTGACGGCCTGCGCCGCTCTGCTCGCCACCACCGCCAGCCTCACCCGGGAACGCATCGAGGCGAACCGCCAGCGCCAGTTCCTCGCCACCGTCAGCGAGCTCACGGGCAGCCCCGCGCCGGAAACGGTGCGCTGGCACGGCGACGTGGCCCACGTCTGCGACGGCAGCACGCTGCTGCGCGGTTCCGTCACCGGCTACGGCGGCCCCATTCGCTGGCTGGCCGCCGCCGCGAACGGTCCCGAACCGGTGCTCACCGGGGTGCGGATAACGGCCCACCAGGAGACCCCCGGGATCGCCGATTTTCTGAACCAGCCCCGATCCGGCTGGCTGGCGACGCTGCGGGGGCGCGACGCCGGCGGCATCGAGCAGCTCGACGGCGTGAGCGGCGCCACCATCACCAGCCGGGCGCTGCGCCGAAGCCTGACCGCCGCGCTGCGGCGCCCGGAGCTCCGAGCGTCGAGGTGCGCGTCGTGAGCCGGGCCCGTGGCATGGCCGACACCTTCACCGCCGGCGTGGCGACGCGCAACCCGGCGTGGGCTCAACTGCTCGGCCTGTGCCCGCTGCTGGCCGTCAGCACCACCACCGCCCATGCCCTGGCCCTGTCCCTGGCCAGCGCCGGTGTGCTGGTGGGCTCCAACGTCAGCATCGCCGCATTGCGGCGCTGGATTCCGCACTTCGTCCGCCTGCCCGCCTTCGTCCTGGTGGTCGCCACCTTCACCACCTGCGCCGTGCTGCTGCTCGAGGCGTACGCCTACGAGGTGTACCTGCGCATCGCGCTGTTCGTGCAGATCATCGTCACCAACTGCATG
>JAWLGU010000091.1:0-16490 GCA_041690675.1 Pseudomonadales bacterium
GCCCTCGCCGAGCTCCCCCATCTGCAGCGCCTGCGCATCCACAGCCGCCTGCCGGTGGTGCTGCCCGAGCGGGTCGACGCAGCCATGATCGGCTGGCTCACCGGCACACGGCTGAAGCCGGTGATGGTGATCCACGCCAATCACGCCAACGAGATCGACCAAGCGGTGGGCGAGGCGATCGGCCGCCTGCGTGACCGCGGCGTCCCGGTGTTCAACCAGGCCGTGCTGCTGCGCGGCGTCAACGACGACGTCGACACCCTGACGGCGCTCTCCGAGCGGCTGTTCGATGCCGGCGCCGTTCCGTACTACCTCCACCTGCTGGACCGGGTCCGCGGCGCCGCCCATTTCGACGTCCCCGCACCCCGGGCCCGCGCCCTCCACGCCGCGCTGGCCGCCCGCCTCCCGGGCTATCTGGTACCGCGCCTGGTGCGCGAAGAGCCCGGAGCGCCGGGAAAAACCCTGATTTGAGCGGTCAGCGCTAAGCAATCAGCAATCAGCAAGAACCGTGACGTCAAGTTCTGGCGATACCCCTCTTGCCGACCGCCGACCGCCGACCGCCCTCCAGCGGACAGCGGACAGCGGATAGCGAATAGCGATCAACTCACCCCCCGCCGACGAACTCGTAATCCCGCGGATCCGGCGCCTTCGTCCGCTCCCAGAACTCCAGCAGGGTGAACGGCCAGTTCTGCGTCACCCGCCCCTTCTCGTTCTTGTACCAGCTGCTCACGCTCGGCGCCCCCCAGGCCATCTCCGCATTGCCGGCGTCGATCTCCCGGTTGTACTCGTCGTGAACCTCCCGCTTGCAGTCCAGCGCCGCCTTGCCTTCCTCGAGCAGCAGCTTGATGCAGCCCAGGATGTAGCGCATCTCGCACTCGGAGAAGAAGATGATGCTGCCGTTGACGACGATGTTGGTGTTGGGGCCGTAGCAGCAGAACAGGTTGGGAAAACCGGGGATGGTGATGCCCAGGTACGCCCGGGGGTCGCCGTCCCAATGCTCGTGGAGCTCGGCGCCGGCGCGCCCGCGAACCTTCATGGGCCAGAGAAACTTGTTGGCCTGAAACCCGGTGCCGTAGATGATCACGTCGGCGTCGATGGTCCGGCCGCTTTCGGTGACGAGCCCTGTCTCCGTGATCGCCGCCACCGGATCGGCGATCAGCTCCACGTTGTCGCGCTTGAGCGCCTGCAGATAGGTGCCGTCGTCGCGCAGCATGCGCTTGCCCGCGGGCGGGTACTGGGGGATGCATTTCTCGAGCATTTCCCGGTCGCTGCCGCACAGCTCGCCTACGTAGGCGGTGAGCAGCTGCCGCAACTCGTCGTTGCGCGCGCTCACCGAGCGGGTCTGGTCGTTCCACGCCGGATCCCGCTTCACCGCCGCCAGCAGACCCTCGGCGGTGCGCCAGAACATCCAGAACCGGTACCACTTGGCGTAGTACGGCACGTGGTTGAGCAGCCAGTGCTTCTCGGGCGGAATCTCCTCGAAGTATTCCGGGGTGGGACTCATCCACGGCGGCGTGCGCTGGAACACGGTCACCCGGCTCGCCTCCTCCGCGATGCGCGGCACGAACTGGAAGGCGCTGGCGCCGGTGCCGATCACCGCCACCCGCTTGCCGGCCAGGGGCACGTCGTGGTCCCAGCGGGCCGAGTGGAAGGCGGGCCCGCGGAAGCTGTCGCGGCCGGGCACGTCGGGCAGCCGGGGTCGGTTGAGCTGGCCCACCGCGCTGATGATCGCGTTGGCTTCCAGCGTCTCCCGGCTGCCGTCGGGGCCCTTCACCGTCACCCGCCAGAGGCCGCTCTGCTCGTCGAACGCGGCTTCTTCGACCTCGGTCTCGAAGCGGATGGCGTCGCGGATGCCGTACTCCCGGGCCACCCGCTGGAAGTAGCCGAGCAGCGTCTTCTGATCGGAGAAGTGCTGCGGCCAGTCGTTGGGCTCGAAGGAGTACGAGTAGGTGTGGTTGGGGCTGTCCACCCGGCAGCCCGGATAGGTGTTCTCGAGCCAGGTGCCGCCCACGTCCGGGTTCTTCTCCACCACCAGGTACGCAATCCCCGCCTCTTTCAGGCGAATGGCGGCGAGAATCCCGGACATGCCCGCGCCAATCACCAGCACCCGGAAACGCTCCTTCACGGCGCTCGGAATGCTCTCGATACCGGGCTGGCCGTACGGGTCCTCGCCCCTGAGCGACAGCTCGGAGATGAGAAACTCCACGTACTCGTCCGGGATCTCCTCGCCGGTGACGAAGCTCATCATCTCCAGGATGGTGTCCTCGGACGGCATGGGCGGGCGCACGCAGCCGCCGTCGCGGTAGGCGCGCAGGGCATCCAGGGCCATCGCCCGCGCCCGGGCCTGCTGCTCCGGGCTGACGCCCGCCTGGGGGTCGCCGAAGAACTCCGCGCTGGGCTGGATGTCGCTGCGCAGCAGCCGCAGATCGCCGGTCAGGTGCACCATGGCGGCCATCAGCGACGGGATGTGAGCCGCCTCCAGGGCGTGGGCGATCTCCGCGTCGGTCTCGGTGATCTTCTGCCAGTGGTCGAATCGATCGCTGCTCATGGTCCGGGATTCCCTCGTTGTCCGCACAAACTCGCTGGAGCCCGAGAGCTTATCGGTCGCACCCGGGCTCTGCCACCCGACCCCACCGGCGGCGGGATCAGTTGCTCGACCGCTCCCCGCCCAGCGCGCCGCCGAGAAACCCGAGATCGCGGATCCGCTGGGTGAACTCCGGCTCGTAGGCTTCCTCGGGGGCCGCCCGCACCGCCGCATCCAGCGCCACCGCGTCCTCGCCCACCAGGATGCGCCAGCGGCCTTCGCGCACCCCGTCCAGGATGATCTCTGCCGCCTGGGCGGCGGTGAGCGGCGCCTTGTCCCGGAAGTCCAGGGCCTGCTGGTGGATGGCCGCGCGGATGTGATCGTCAGGAATGTTGTCTACCGGCAGGCCTCGGGCCACCATGCGGGCGCGCACCTCGGCCACCTCCTCGGCGGTCATGGCGGCGGCATCCCGGCCCCGCAGCACCCGCGCGGTGTTCAGCGCGATGGAGGTGCCCACGTGCCCCGGCATCACCACTGACACCTGAACGTGGGGCGCGTTGACCCGGAGGTCGTTGATCAGGGCTTCCGAGAAGCCCTTCACCGCGAACTTCGCCGCGCTGTAGGCCGTGTGCGGGACACCGGGCCCGAGGCTGGCCCAGAAGCCATTGACGCTGGAGGTGTTGACGATGTGCCCTTCGTCCGCGGCCGCCAGCAGCGGCAGGAACGCCCGGGCGCAGTAGTAGACGCCGAACCAGCACACCCCGAAGGTCCGTTCCCATTCCTCGCGGGAATCGGCCAGGAAGCTGCCGCCGCCACCAATGCCGGCGTTGTTGAACAGAAGATGCACGTGGTCGGTGTCGTGAGCGGCCAGCACGCCGTCCCTGAACGCGAGCACCTGCGCCTCGTCGGAGACGTCGCAGGCGTGGATGCTGACGTTCACCGCGTCCCCGCACAGCGCCTTGGTTTCTTCCAGGTTGTCCCAGGACACATCGCACAGCCCCAGGTGACACCCGCTCTTCGCCAGTTGCACCGCCAGTTCCCGGCCCATGCCGCTGCCGGCGCCGGTGACCACCCCGAGCCGATTGCCGAACTCCTTCATCTGTCGCTCCCACCCAAACCTCTGTGTTATACCATGTTCTAAATTCCGCGTGGCACGAAGGGGAGAACGCGAAATGACCATACGATCGCTACAGCACATCGACCCCATCACCGAGGACGACGAGTTCATCGCCCGGGCCCTGGAACACGCCCACATCCCGGCCCTCATGTGCGCTCTGGTGCACATCACCGGCGACCCGGAGCTGATACGGGGGCCCGTACGCCCGGAGCTCACCTTCTTCGGCGACGAGCAGGGCAACATCGCCCCGGAGGATCAGGCGCGGATTCGGGCTCTGGCCCTGGAAGCGCTGAAGAAGCTGCGCGACGGCGCCGCGCTACCGGCGGTTCCCGACCGGGGCGTGGTCTCGGAGATGGTGGACTTCATCGTCGGCCAGAAGCTGTCGCCGGACTACGGCGAGTTCCTCCAGGCCGAGCTGATGCTGAACGGCGAGGACCCGTACAAGCCCGAAGGGCTGGAGCGGGTTCCCGAGCACCGCCGGCAGGCGTTCAAGGTCATCGTCATCGGCGCCGGCATGTCGGGCCTTCTCGCCGCCATACGCCTGCAGGAAGCGGGCATTCCCTTCGAGATCATCGAGCGCCACGAGGACGTGGCCGGCACCTGGTATCAGAACACCTACCCGGGCTGCCGGGTGGACAGCCCCAACCACATCTACTCCTACAGTTTCCGCCCCGCGGACTGGCCCCAGTACTACTCGCCCCAGCGGGTGCTGCGGGAGTACTTCGACCAGGTGGCCGTGGACTACGATCTGAAGCGCCACACCCGTTTCGGCACCGAGGTCACCCACGCACGCTTCGACGACGCTACCGGCACCTGGCAGGTGGCGGTGAAGACGGCCGACGGCCGGGAGGAGGTGCTCGAAGCCAATGCGGTGATCAGCGCCGTGGGTCAGCTCAACCGGCCCAAGTGGCCGGACATTCCCGGCATGGAACGGTTTCGAGGCATCTCGTTCCACTCCACGGAGTGGGAGCACGAGCACGACCTCATCGGCAAGAAGATCCTGGTCATCGGCACCGGCGCCAGCGCGTTCCAGTTCGCGCCGGAAGTCGCCAAGGTGGCCGATCAGGTGACCATCTTCCAGCGCACCCCGCCGTGGATGGCCCCGGTGCCCACCTACCACGACGGCGTGCCCCCCGAGAAGCACTGGCTGCTCAATCACGTACCCTACTATCAGAAGTGGTATCGCTTCGCGATGTTCTGGAACTCGGCGGAAGGGATCCTGTTCGCGGTGAAGAAGGATCCGTCCTGGAACGATCGGAACCACGCCATCAGCCCGGAGAACGACCAGCTCCGGCAGGTCCTCACCGACTGGATCACCGAGCTGTGCGATGGCGACCAGGACCTGCTGGCGAAGTCGATTCCCCAGTACCCGCCGGGCGCCAAGCGGATCCTGTTCGACAACGGCAACTGGATCCGGGCGCTCAAGCGCGACAACGTCCAGGTCGTCACCGATCCCATCGCCGAGATCACCGAGACCGGGGTGGTCACCGAAAGCGGTGCCCGCTACGACGCCGACGTGCTGATCTACGGCACCGGCTTCCAGGCCAGCCGCTTTCTCTGGCCCATGAAGATCACGGGCCGCGGCGGCCTGGACCTGCAACAGCACTGGGACGGCGACCCCCGGGCCTATCTGGGTATCACCATCCCCGGCTTCCCCAACCTGTTCTGTTGCTACGGTCCCAACACCAACATCGTGGTGAACGGCAGCATCGTGTTCTTCTCCGAGTGCGAGGTCCGTTACATCCTCGGCTGCATCCGCCTGCTTCTCGAGCAGGGCCACGCGGCCCTGGACTGCAAGCCGGAGGTCCACGACGCCTACAACGAGCGCATCGACGAAGGCAACCTGGAGATGGCCTGGGGCGCGGCCAACGTGCCCACCTGGTACAAGAACGACAAGGGCCGGGTGACCCAGAACTGGCCCTTCACCCTGGTGGAGTTCTGGAAGCAGACCCGGGCGCCGAACCCGGAGGACTACCAGTTCCTCGAGGCGCGGGCCGCCTCCGCCGGCTGACGCTCTTGCAGGCCGCTGCTGCCGTCCCCATAGTGAGGCAGAGCTGATTCGGTTGGAGAGCGAATGATGAGGGGTGCGACTCGCGCCTGGTTCGTCGTCTGCGCGACGATGTGGCTGGCCGGCTGCGGCATCAACGCCATTCCCACCTACGACGAGGCGGTGAAGGCCGCCTGGGCGCAGGTGGAGAACCAGTACCAGCGCCGGGCCGACCTCGTGCCCAATCTGGTAGAAACGGTGAAGGGCTACGCCGCGCAGGAGCGCGAGACCCTCGAGGCAGTGGTGGAGGCCCGGGCCCGGGTGGGCCAGATGAACGTGGACGCCGACATCATCAACGATCCCCAGGCGCTGCAGGCCTTCGAAGCCAACCAGCAGGCGCTCACCAGCGCCCTGTCACGGCTCATGGTGGTGGTGGAGCGCTACCCGGACCTCAAGTCGAACCAGAACTTCCTCACCCTGCAGTCCCAGCTCGAGGGCACCGAGAATCGGATCAGCGTGGCGCGCCGCGACTACATCCAAGCCGTGGAGCGCTACAACACCGAGATCCGCACCTTCCCCGGCCGCATCTGGCACGGCCTGCTCTACAGTGACCTGCCCATCCGGGAGACCTTCGAGGCCCGGTCCGGCGCAGAGGAAGCCCCGCGAGTCGAATTCTGATGCACCACTCGCCCCCGGGCCGGGCGCGGGTACTGCTGCTGGCGTGCTCCCTCGCCCTGACCGTCGTCTTCGTCCACGCCGCAGAGGACGCCTCGTTTCCGCCGCTCAGCGGACGGGTGGTGGATGCCGCCCGGGTCCTCGCCCCCGGCACGGAGCAGATCCTCACCCGCGAGCTGGCGGAGCTCGAGCGGTCGAGCGGCGGCGTGCAGGTCGTGGTGGTCACCGTGCCGAGCCTCGGCGGACGCGCCATCGAGGAGTACGGCTACCAGCTGGGGCGTCACTGGGGCATCGGTCAGCGCGACGAGGACACCGGCGCGCTGCTGCTGGTGGCGCCCGTCGAGCGCCAGGTCCGCATCGAGGTGGGCTACGGTCTCGAAGGCGTGTTCACCGACGCCCTCTCCTGGGACATCATCCAGGGGCGCATCCTGCCTCACTTCCGGCAGGGAGACATGGATGCCGGCGTGCTGGCGGGAGCTCGCGCCATGATCGCCGCGCTGGCCGGCGAGTACGAGCCCAGCGGCGCCGGCGGGAGTCCGGGCGAGGACGAGCGGCGAGCCTCCGCCCTGGCCTTCTGGATCTTCGTGGCGCTGATCCTGCTGTCGAGCTTCGGCCGCCGGCGCCGCGGCCTCGGCCCCGCCTTGCTCGGCGGCGCGCTCCTGGGCGGTGGGCGCGGCGGCTTCGGCGGCGGTGGCGGCTTTCGTGGCGGCGGTGGCAGCTTCGGTGGTGGCGGGGCCTCGGGAGGCTGGTAGATGGCGTTGATCAGCGAAGACGAACGGCAGCAGATCGCCGCCCTCATCGCCGAGGTGGAGCGGCACACGGACGCCGAGCTGGTCACCGTGCTGGCGGCGCGCAGCGACGACTACCGCTACATCCCCGTGCTGTGGGCTGCGCTGGCCTCCCTGGCAGTGCCGAGCCTGCTCATGTTCACCCGCCTCGGCACCGACGTCATCGTCGCCGCCCAGCTCGTCACCTTCTCGCTGCTGGCCCTGATCTTCCGCGTGCCGGCGCTGCAGATCCGGCTCATCCCCCGCTCCGTGCGCCATTGGCGCGCGGCCAACATGGCGCGGCGCCAGTTCCTCGAGCAGGGGCTGCACCACACCGCCGGCGACACCGGAGTGCTGGTGTTCGTCTCCGAGGCAGAGCATTACGTGGAGATCCTCGCCGACCGCGGCATCGACGCCCACGTGCCGCCGGAGCGCTGGCGCGGCCTGGTGGACGATTTCGTCGCCGCCGTGCGCGCCGGGCGCACCTTCGCCGGCTTCGAGATCACCCTCACTCGACTCGGCGAGATTCTCGCGGAGGTGGCACCCAAGACGCCGGCCAACAAGAACGAGCTGGACGACCGGCTGATCCTGATCGGCTACGACTGACGGCTCAGTCGTCCCGGAGCAGGGGGCCGACCCGGTACTCGGGCAGCATGGCATCCGCCGCCGGGCTGTGGGGCCGGCCGTAGCCTTTGGTGCGGTACGCCTCGCTGGCATCCTCGCCGCACCAGGGCGTCATGACGGCGAGCGGCGTGGGGTGCCGGGGAATGTAGTCGGTGACGTCGTAGACCACGCCGTCGATGGCCATCCAGCAGTCGTCCTCGCTGGCGTGGCGCGCCAGCTCCTCGAACGGAACGCCGGCGTCGACCGCGCCGGATTCCGGCTGCGACCCCGCCGCCAGCACCGCATACGCCCAGATGGAGATCACGCTGGCCCAGAAGGCGACGAAGCTGGTGTACATCGAGCGTTTCACAAAAGGTCGAACTCCTCCCGAACGATGTCCTTCCCGGCCACACCGCACTGCCGCGCCAGACCCTCCGCCAGGCGTAGCAGCGGCAACGGTCCGCACACGTACACCCGCCGCTGCGCCACGTCCGGCACCCGGGCCCGCAGGAACTCCGCAGACAGCGGCCCCTCATCGGCGAAGTAGTGGGCATGCAGCCGCAGCCCGGGGTGGCGCCCGGCGATGTCGCGCAGCTCCGACAGATAGTACGCCCGCGACGGATCATTGGCACAGTAGATCAGCACCACGTCCGCCGGGCCGCCCGCCCGGTCCAGGGCCCGCGCCGCGGAAACGAACGGGGTGATGCCGATGCCGCCGCCGATCCACAACGCCGGCCGGTCGTGGCGCTCGGGCAGGAACTCGCCGTAGGGGCCCTCGATGGTGGCGCGGCTGCCGACCCGGACGCTCATCAGCGCGTGGCTGGCATCGCCGAGATCCTTGACGGCGATCCGCAGCGCCGGCTCATGGGGCGCGCTCACCAGGGAAAAGGGATGCTCCTCGCCCCGACCCGCCGCCAGCGCGGGATCCAGGGGCGTGAGGTAGACGAACTGCCCCGGCCGGAAACGCAGCGGCGGCCCTTCGAGGGTGAGCTCCACCACCCCGGGGGCCAGCGGCTCGTCGGCTGAGACTACATACGGCTTGCGCGCGAGCCACCGGGACAGCAGCGTGCGCCAGCCGAACGCCACCGCCGCCAACCCGCCGTAGCCGCCCCACAGCCACGCCGCCTGGGCCGGCTCGAGGGTCTGGACCAGCGGCACTGCATGGACCACGCCGAGGAGCGCCGCCGCCCCGGAGAGCCGGTGCAGCATCTTCCAGCGCTGATAACGCGGGTCGCCGAAGAACGAGAACGTGGGCGCGAGGAACATCATCATGACCAGCAGCGCGCCCCACCCCGCCCACACCGGCCACTGCCGCCACGGCGGGGTGAGCAACGCAAGCACGGCCTCGGGGGCATCGGGAGCGGCGGAGAGGGCGACCAGCAGCGGATGGGCCAGCAACAGCAGGAAGCTTCCGGCACCCAGCAGATGGTGCGCCCGCCAGAGCCGCAGCAGGCCGCCGAACCACGGATCGAAGCCGGGCACCCGGACGCTCAGCGCCACCGCCACCAGCAACCAGGTGAGCCCGGTCACCCCAGCGGCCCGGCCGAGCGCACGCAGCAGCGGCCCGGGCTCCGTCGGAGGCAGCGGCCCCATCCTCCACCACACCCACACCAGCGGCGCCAGCGCCAGAACCAGCAGCACCGCGAAGGCGAGCCGGGTTTTCGTTCGCTTGCTTGCCATAGGTAGAATCCCACAATGACCTACGCCGGCGCCGGGAGCAACATCCGAGGCATGACAGGGTCCGTCGCAATTCGCGTTGCACTGGCCGTCGGCGCGGCATGGATGCTTTCCGCCGCCGTCCACGCCCGTATGGCGTGCACCGCGTGCCATGCGCAAGTCCCGGCGACCCTGGCCGGCTCACCCCACCAGTCGCTGGTGGCGGAGGACGGTCCCGGTTGCGGCGCCTGCCACCGTGACAGCGCGGCCCACGCATCGGCACCGCCGGATCCGGCCGGCATGATCACATTCGACGCGGAGCACCCCGAGGCCGACCGGGTGTGCGCCGGCTGCCATGGCGACACCGCCCACCCGGCGGGCATCCACCGGCGCGCCGGAGTAAGTTGCATCGTTTGCCACGGCGTTCACAGCCCGCGCCCCGTGCCCCGTCCGCTGCCCGGCTTCGAGTCCATGGACGCCACTTCCGCCGCCTGCCAACGCTGCCATCAGCCGGTGTTCAGCGAGTTCGCGTTCAACGAGAGCCATCGCCTCGCCCATGGCAGCGTCGGCTGCACCGATTGCCACGACCCTCACGCCCCCGGGCGCAGCCGCCGCCTGGCCGGTTCCGAGCGGGCCGTGTGCGCCGACTGTCATGCCGACAAGGACGGCCCGTTCGTGTTCGAGCACGCCGCTTCCAGGGTCGATGGCTGCCTGGCGTGTCACCTGCCCCACGGCAGCCCGAACCGGCACCTGCTGACCCATCAGCGGGTGGGCGAGCTGTGCTACGCCTGTCACGCCGTGGTGCCAACCTTCCACTTCGGCTTCGGGGCGGAGGGGCCACCCCGCTTCGATCTGGACACGGTGTGCACCAACTGCCACGCGGCCATCCACGGCTCCAACCTCGACCGGAGCTTCCTGCGATGACCCGGGTTCCGACCCTGCTGCCCCTTACCCTGGGATTGCTGGGCACCGGAGACTGCGCAGCGGCCCAGGCGCCCGGGTGGAGCGGACGGGTCGCGGTCACCGCCCGGGCCGTGGACGTGGACGGCGACCGCGCCAAATACGACCAGCACGTCAACCTGGACGACGGGGTTCGCCTGCAGGAGCTCGTGGTTGAAAGAGCGGGGTCCGGCTCCGGCCCCGACCGCATCGACATCGGGCTGTTCAACCTCGGCGGCGACCCTCACGAGCGCATCGAGGTATCGGTGCGGGAGTTCGGCCGCTACCGCTTCGACTACCGGCGGCGCCGCTCCGAGTACGTCTACGAGGACGTCCTGGTGCGGCCCGAGGACGCCAGCGCCGAGGGCTCCACCGGTGGCGACTTTCGCCGTTTCGATTTCGACCGGGTGCAGGACCAGGGCCGCGTGGAGCTCGCGATCACGGATCGGGCCGCGGTGGAGGCCAGCTACGACCGCTACCGCAAGCGTGGCGACAGCACCACGATGCTCGACGTCGAGCGCGAAGAGTTCGCGATGGAGAAGCCCATCCGCGAGACCCTGCAGATCGCGGCGCTCGGCGTCCGCTACCGCTCCGACACCGCCACCCTGGTGTTGACCGAGCGCTACCGGGAATACGAGGACGACGGCTCGATCTTTCTGCCCGGGTTCTCGGCAGGCTCCGATCCCGAAGCGCCCGCGGAGCTGGCCCGTTTCACCCTCGAGCAGCCGGTGAGCCACGACAGCTGGGAGCACGTGCTGCAGCTTCGGGCCCAGCCGGGTGAACGAACCGAGTTCGCGGTGCACGTCACGCGCGCCGACCTCGACGGCAGCCACCGCGCCCGCGAACGCTCCCAGGGCACCACGTTCGCCGGCGAGCCTTTTCAGCGGGACACGATCGGCGGCGGCGACCTGGACCGGGATACCACCGTGCTCGATGCGCACGGTCGCTACGCCGTCACCGACCGGGTGCGCCTGGTGGCCGGCGTGCGTCACCGCGATCTGGATCAGGGCGGCTCGGTGGCCTTCGGCGAGGTGATCGATCGCAGCGACTGGACGCTGCGCAGCACCGCACTCGAACTGGGGCTGGAGGCTTCGCTGACCCCGGCGCTGCGGGCATCCGCCGGCTGGACCGGCGAGCGGCGCCAGCAGCGCTATCGTCTGGAGGGTGAGCCGCCGGAGCGGGTGGACGAGGACACCGATCATCACGGTTACTTCGCCGACGTGTCCTGGTCCCCCAGCCGGACATTGGACCTCGAGCTCATGGCAGAGGACGCCAGCATCGACGATGCCTTCACCCTCACCTCGGCCACCGATCGGCGCGGCTATCGGGTGGGGGCACGTTATCGCTGGGGAGAGGCCTGGAGCATCGCGGCCAGTCACCGGCACACCGAGGGGCGCAACGAGGATTCCAGCTGGAAACTGCGCCACCGCCACAGCGAGCTGCGGCTCCACTACACCGCGCCGAGCCTGCTGCTGAGCCTGGGCGCGGCCCGGGTGACCACCGACCGGGACATCACCCAGAGCGTCTTCAATTTCGTCCGCCGGCGGGTCTTCGACATCGACTACGAGAGCCGGGCTACCTTTCTCGACGCAGCGGCCTCGTGGCAGGCGACGGATCGGCTGCGCCTGGGCGGCAGCGCCCGGCATTACCGCAACGACGGCAGCTTCGAGGTGGACCGGGACGACCTCGAGGCCCACGCGGAGCTCGGCTTCGCCGGCGGTTACGCGGTGAGGCTCGGGTACCGGAGCATCGACTACCAGGAAGCTGACCTGGAATCCTACGGCGCCCACCTGACGGAGCTGACGCTGCGCAAGCGCTGGTGACCCCCGCGCCGGCGCCTCCCGGAGCGGTTACCAGGTTCGGCGCACCGACATGGCGCGCCGCACCCGTTCGGTGGCGATGGCGACCGCCACCGAGCGGGGCGTTTCGCCGGCCCGGTCGGAACGCGCCAGCACCTCCGTGGTGTTGGCGCGGATCTTCTCCTCGATGGTGGCCAGCGCCTGGGACTCGGTGCCGCCGTGGTATTCCACGGCCGCGCAGATGACCCCGCCGGCGTTGGCCACGAAATCCGGCAGCACCAGCACGCCCCGCTGCGCCAGCCGGCGTTCCGCGTCCGCCGAGGCGGGAATGTTCGCGCCCTGGGCCAGCACGCGGGCGTCGAGCCGGTCCACGTTGGCGGCGGTGATCACGTCCGGGCGCGCCGCCGGAATCCACACGTCGCAGGGCACCGCCACGAGATCGTCCGCCGCCAGCGCCTCCCCTTCTGCGTAGTCGGCGACGCTCTGGCCCTCAGCCTTCCACGCCAGCAGCGCGTCCAGGTCGAAACCCTCCATCGCCACCCGGGCACCCCGGCTGTCGGAGACCCCGACCAGGCGGGCCCCACGTCCGGCGAGGAACCGGGCTGCGTGCCGACCGACGGAGCCGAACCCCTGCACCACCACCCGGGCGCCGCGAATGGAGAGGCCAGCGAACGGCTCCGCGGCCTCCAGGGCCACGGCGAGGCCGAAGCCGGTGGCGCCGATCTCGTCCAGCGGAATGCCGCCCAGTTCCCGGGGGAGCCCCACGGCACGCCCGTTCACGTCGCGCACGCACGCCATCAGGTGCTCGTTGGTGCCCATGTCGGGCCCGGTGACGTAGTCGCGCACGTCCTTCACGGCGTGGGCGAAGCTGCGCATGAGCCGTTCCTTATCTTTCAGTGACACGCCGGGGTCGGCGACGATCACCGACTTGCCCCCGCCGTGGGGGAGTCCGGCCATGGCGTTCTTCAGCGTCATGGCCCTCGCCAGCCGCGCGCACTCCTCAACCGTGACGTCCGCCGCCATCCGGGCCCCGCCGATGGATGGCCCCGCCGCCACGTTGTCCACCACCAGAACGGCGCGCAGCCCGGTGGCCGCGTCGTACAGCTCCATCACCTTCTCGGGCCCCAGCTCGTCGGCCCACTCGAACGGTTCCCGCACGGTCAGCCTCCCTGCAGCCGCAGAACGTATCGGACCATGGCCGGGTCCTCCGGGTCGTCGTGCTCCTCGAACCCCAATGCCCGGCACATCTCACGGAGCCCCGCATCGGATCGGGCGCCGGCGCCCCACACCTCGGAGAGGCCACGGTCCCGCGCGTGCCGCACCAGATAGTCGAGCAGCGCCGTGCCCAGTCCGCGCCCACGCCACTCCGGACGCACCAGCGCCGTCACCTCGCCGCGCACGTGATCCGGGTCCGAGAGCAGCCGGGCGGCCCCGTGAATGGGCGTGGTACCCGGGGTCCCCGGCTCCGTGGCCACCAGGCCCAGCTCCCGATCGAAGTCGATCTGGGTGAACCGGGCTGCCAGGATCTGCCGGCGCATCCGCTCCGGCACCACCTCCGCCTCGGGATCGTGGGAGCGGAAGGCCGACTGCAGGGCGGGCTCGTCCTCGGGCAACACCGGACGCAGGAAGACCCGAGTGCCGTCGGCCAGCTCCAGGGTCTGCTCGAGCTCCCGCGGATACGGGCGAATCGCGAGGGGGCGGCGCGCCTCCGCCGGCGCGAGCTGAATCCGCGCGTCCAGGGCTATCACGCCGTGCTCGTCCGCTAGCAGGGGGTTGATGTCGAGCGCCGCAACCTCGGGCAGGTCGATCACGAGCTGGGAGACTCGGACCAGGGTGAGGGCCAGTGCCTCCAGGTCCACCGCGGGACGGTCGCGGTAGCCCTGAAGCAGCGCGTGGATGCGGGTGCGCGCCATGAGCGACCGGGCCAGCTTCATGTTCAGCGGCGGCAGCTCCAGGGCCCGGTCCCGTATCAGCTCCACCGCGGTGCCCCCCTGCCCGAACAGCAGCACGGGGCCGAACTGGGGATCCACGCTGGCGCCGACGATGAGCTCGAACGCTCGCGGCCGATCCACCATGGGCTGAACCGTGAAGCCCTGCAGGTCCGCGTCCGGGAGCGTCTCAATGAGGCGTTCCCGCATGCGGCGGGCCGCCTCCGTCACCGCCGCGGCACCCTGGAGGTTCAGCATGACTCCGCCGACGTCCGATTTGTGCAGGATGTCCGGGGAGGTGATCTTCAGCGCCACCGGCACGCCCAGCTCGGCGGCCAGCCGTCCCGCCTCCTCGGCGCTGGCCGCGATGCGGGTGGCGGTGACGGGCACACCATAGGCCGCCAGGAGCGACTTGGCCTGCGCCTCCCCCAGCCAGACCTCCGCGCCGCTGAGAGCGGCAGCGCCGCTAAGAGCGGCAGCGCCGCTAAGAGCGGCGTCGACGATGCGCCGGGCGGCCGCGTGGTCGGGCTCGAACTGCTCCGGCATGGAGGGCGGCACCTCGCGCAGAATCTCCTGGCGGCGCCGGTAGTCCACGAGCTGCATGAACGCCCGCACCGCCTGGCCGGGCGAATCGTAAGTGGCGAAGCCGTGCTCGTTCAGCAGCCGCCGGCCTGCGGCGGCGCTGGCTTCCCCGACCCAGCTGGTGAGGATCGGCATCTCCGGGCGCCGCCCCGCCAGCCGCTCCACCGCTGCCGCGGCACAGGCCTCCGGCGACGCCACCGCGGTGGGGCAGTTGATGACCAGCAGGCCGTCCATGTCGTCCGGGTGCCGAAGCATCACCTCCATGGCGTCCGCGGTGCGGCCCGGCGGGGCATCACCGACGATGTCCACCGGATTCTGCTTCGACCAGGTGGCGGGCAGCACCCGGTCCAACTCGGCGATGCACGCTTCGGACAGCTCCGCCAGGCGTCCTCCCTGGCGCAGCAGCTCGTCAGCCGCCATGACGCCGAGGCCGCCGCCGTTGGTGACGATCCCCAGCCGCGGCCCCCGCGGAGCCGGAACGTCCGCCAGGGTCTCCACCGCCGCGAACAGGGACTCCAGATCCGCCACCCTCAGCATCCCGGCGCGCCGGAACGCGGTTTCGTACACCTCGTCGGCCCCCGCCAGCGCCCCCGTGTGGGAGGCGGCGGCCTTGGCGCTGCCCGGCATGCGGCCGGACTTCACCACCAGCACCGGCTTGGTCCGCGCCGCCGCCCGCGCCGCGGACATGAACTTGCGGGCGTGGGTGACGCCTTCGATGTGCACCAGGATGGCGTGGGTGTTCTCGTCGCTGGCCAGGTAGTCCAGCATGTCGCCGAAATCGACGTCCAGCATGCCCCCCAGCGAGACCAGGTAGGAGAAGCCGATGCCCCGGGGCTTGGCCCAGTCGATCACCGAGGTCACCACGGCCCCGGACTGGGTGACGAAGGCCAGGTGGCCCGGCTCCGGCGACAGGTGCGCGAAGCTGGCGTTGAGGCCGCGGCCGGGAGCGAGCACGCCGATGGTGTTGGGCCCTACCACGCGCAGCAGGCTCGGCCCCGCCGCCTCCAGCAGAGCGCGCCGGTGGCGGGCCCCTGCCTCCGACGTCCCCTCGCCGAAACCGGCGCTGATCACCACCGCCGCCCGGGTGCCCCGCTCGGCGAGAGCGCCGACGATGCCCGACACCTGATCCGCGGGAGTGGCGATCACCGCCAGGTCCGGCACGAGCGGCAGGCTCTCCACGTCGGGATACGCCAGCACCCCCTCCACGGACTCGTACCGCGGATTCACCGGCAGCACCGGCCCGTCGAAGCCGGAACGAAGCAGATTGCGGGCGATCACCGCCCCGATCGACCCCGGCCGCCGGCTCGCGCCCACCAGCGCCACCGACCTCGGCTCGAACAGATAACGGAAGTTGCGCGTCGTCATGGGTCTGCCGTCATCGTGGGAGCCCCGATTCTCACCGGGCCCCCATCGACACGGCAATGAGCAATGCCGCGTGCGCGCGCGGCGTCGGCTCCGGGGTGCGGGGCCGACGCATCGGCCCCGAGTCGAGATGACGCCAGCGGCTCAAGCCGCCAGCGGCTCAGGCCGCGCTGTATCCCAGCAACGCCTTCGTCTCCAGGAATTCCTCGAGTCCCCATTTGCTGAACTCGCGGCCGTTCCCCGACTGCTTGTAGCCGCCGAAGGGTGCCCCCGGATCCACGCCGGCGCCGTTCAGGTGCACGTTGCCCGCGCGAATCCGCCGGCCCACCCGGGCCGCATGCTCCGGGTCACCGGAGCTCACGTACGCCGACAGGCCGTACACCGTGTCGTTGGCGATGCGTACCGCATCGTCCTCGTCCTTGTAACCGATCAGCGACAGCACCGGCCCGAAGATCTCCTCCCGGGCGATGGTCATGTCGTTGGTGACGTTGGAGAACACGGTGGGCTTGACGAAGTAGCCCCGGTTCAGCCCGTCCGGCCGGCCCACGCCGCCG
>JAWLGU010000092.1:0-16109 GCA_041690675.1 Pseudomonadales bacterium
GGGCGCGCTGGTGCTGCTCTGCATCGTCCTGGCCCTGGCGCTCGGCGTCTACCTCTACGCCATTGGCTGACGGGGTCGCCGTCGCGGGGAACCGGGCGAAGGCACCGCCTCAGCCCCCTCCGTACGACGCCAGATCCCCGAACCGCCGCTCTCCGGTGCCGGCCCCGGCCACGTCCACCCAGTCGATGCCGTCGCTCTGGGTGGCGAAATCCAGCGCGGAGACCCGCTCGCGGAAGCCGTCGAAGGCCGCCTCCAGAAGCTCCGGGTGGTTGTTCTCCTCCGAGACGTGGCCGACCACCACCTGCAGCTCGGGATTCGCCACTTCGGCGAGGAAGGTGGCCGCCTGGTCGTTGGAGAGATGCCCAAGGTTGCCGGCGATGCGGCGCTTCACGGATTCCGGATAACGCCCCTTCACCAGCATGTCCGGGTCGTAGTTGCTTTCCATCATGAGCCCGAGGCAGCCGCTGAACTGCTCGCAGACGAACGGCGTGACGTGGCCGAGATCCGAGACCACCCCCACCCGCACGTCGTCGTGCTGGAACAGGAACTGGGTGGGCTCCCGGGAATCGTGGGGCACGATGACCGGGTGCACCGTCACCGCGCCTACCTGAAACGGCTGGTGGCTGTCGAAGGCCTGGCCCACCAGGCCGGAGGCGGCCTTGAGGGTTCCGTAGGAGGCATAGACCGGCACGGCGTACCGGTGTGAGAGCGCGGCCACGCCCGAGGCGTGGTCCGAGTGCTCGTGGGTCACGAGGATCGCCGAGAGGTCCCCGGGCCGCACGTTCAGCCGGGCGAGCCGGCGTTCCGCCTGCTTCAGGGTGAAGCCGCAGTCGACGAGGATGAGCTCGCCCCCGATCTCGACCAGGGTGCCGTTGCCGCGGCTGCCGCTGCCGAGGGAGGCGAACGCCGTCAACTGGCGTACTCGCGAATGATCACCAGCACCTGCTGGCCCAGCTCCCGCTCCAGCGGCTGCCCCTCTTCGTCCAGGGCGGTGAGCACGTACGTGTCCCCCTCCGAAGGCTCGAGCTTCAGCCGCAGGTCGCGCATGTCGGGCCCGCCGAAGGAGAACAACCGGGAGAAGAAGCCCGGCTCCTCGCCGCCCACGTCCAGGTCCGCCGGCAGGGTGATGTGGTATTCGCCCGACTCTTCGTCGGCTTCGAGGACGTCGATGGAAGCTCGGGAGAGCGCCTGGCCCACGGTGGCCCAGGCGCGATCGTAGTCCAGTTCCAGGCGCAGCACCGGGTCGCCGCCGGCGTCGATGTCCAGGTACGACTTGACGCCGCTGCCGATGTCCTGGGCCACCATGGAGACCGTCTGCTCCGCCACCCGGGCGGCGATGTAGGCGCCGAGCTCCGTGAGCATCTCCTGCTCGGCTTCCGCCGCGTGAGAGGGCGTCTGCCGCAGGTCCACCAGATCGTCGGGGCCGGGGGTCGAAAACTCGCTGTTCTCGTAGCGCAGGTGAACCTCTGTGGTGCGCTCGCGGAGGCCCGGCTCCACGCGGATACGCAGCCGGTCACGGCCGCCGGCGAGGCCCGCCTCGTCGGTGCTCTCGCGGATCACCTGGCGGACGATGTCACGATACTGCTCGTTCTCCACGGCCAACCAATCGGTGTCGAGGCGCCCGTGGGCCGGCGCTTCCCAGGCGAGCCCCACGCCGTTGTCCGCCAGGAACTGCTTCACCTTGGGCCAGACGGTGGTGGGCGGCTCGGGGATCACCAGCCAGCGGCGTTCGCCCAGGCGCTGAATGCGCACCTCGTCCCGGTTGTCGCTGGCGTAGATGGCGTCCGGCCGTGGCGGGCGCTTCGGGTAGTACTCGGGCCGCAGCCGGTCGGTGATCTGGGGAATGGGGTACGGATCCTGAACCCGGGAGGTATCCAGGCGCTCTGGGATCACCAGCGGCTCGTTCTCGTCCACCGCGAGGTAGTCGTCGGACTTGTCGACGAAGATGCCCTTGTCGTCCGACAACCACGCGCAGCCGCCGGCCAGGGTCAGGAGCAGGCTCAGGGTCGCGAGGCGGCGCATCACAGCGCACCCACCCGCGCGAGGCACTCGCGCAGCTCGGGGCGATGGCGCTCCGAGAGCTCGATGAGCGGCAGGCGAATGCCCCGGTCGATCTTGCCCATCTCGTAGAGGGCCCATTTGGCCGCCGTGGGATTCGGCTCCACGAATAGAATCTGGTGAATCGGCTGCAATTGCTCGTCCAGTCGTTTCGCTGTTTCGAAATCGCCTTCAAGGAAGGCGCTGCAGAAGTCGGACATCATGTGCGGCAGCACGTTGGCGGTCACCGAGATGGTGCCGACGGCCCCCAGCTCCATCATACGCAGGGTCTGGGCATCTTCGCCGGAGAGGACGAAGAAGCTCTCCGGCACCCGCTCGCGGATGGCGGCGACCCGCTCGGGATCGCCGCAAGCCTCCTTGATGCCGACGATGCGCTCCACTTCTGCGAGCCGGGCCACCGTCTCGGGCAGCAGATCGCAGGCGGTCCGCGGCGGCACGTTGTAGAGCACCAGGGGAATGTGGGTGACCTCGGCGATGGCCCGGTAATGCCGGTACAGGCCCTCCTGGGTCGGGCGATTGTAGTACGGCGTCACCAGCAGGCACGCGTCCGCGCCCATGCGCTCCGCCTCCTGGGTCTGGTGGATGGATTCCTGGGTGGAGTTGGACCCGGTGCCGGCGATCACCGGGATGCGCCCCGCCACCACCTCGATGGTGCGGCGGATCACCATGAGATGCTCCGGCGTATCCAGGGTGGCGGATTCGCCGGTGGTGCCCATGGGGACGATGCCGTGAGTGCCCTCGGCGACGTGCCACTCGATGAGCGCCTCCAGCGCCTCGAAATCCACCGCGCCGTCGGCCGTCATGGGGGTCACCAGGGCAACGATGCTACCCCTGTACATATTCGGAGCGCCCCTCGAAAAATCGCGCAATGGTACTTGAGGCCCCGATGCCGCCACAACCGGGCCTCACAGGCGTCCGGCCTCCGGATCGACGGTTTCCACCGCACCCAGGGCTCGCTCCGGCCGCGCCGCTGCGCCGGAGGGCCCTGGCGCCGGCTCGGCGCCCAGCGGCTCCAGCTCGTGGCGGGGCCAGGCGTTGTAGATGGCCTTCACCAGCGTGGCGAGGGGGATGGCGAAGAAGATGCCCCAGAACCCCCACAGCCCGCCGAACACCAGCACCGCCAGGATGATGGTGATGGGGTGCAGATCATTGGCCTCGGAGAACAGGAGCGGCACCAGCACGTTGCCGTCCAGCGCCTGGATGACGCCGTAGGCCGCCAGCACCCAGGCCAGGTCCCACGACCAGCCGAACTGGATCACCCCCACCACCGCTACCGGCACCGTGACCACCGCCGCGCCGATGAAGGGGATGAGCACCGAAAGTCCCACCAGGAGGCCCAGCAAGGCGGCGTAGTTGAGCCCGATGAGCGAGAATGTAACGAAGGTGACGCCGCCGACGATGAGGATCTCCACCGCCTTGCCACGCACGTAGTTGGCGAGTTGACGGTTCATCTCCGTCCCCACCTCGTTCAGCATGGGCCGGTGCTTCGGCAGCAGCGACAGCAGCCAGGCCATCATGACGTCCCGGTCCTTGAGAAAGAAAAACACCGAGATGGGCACCAGCACCAGGTAGATGAGAAACGCCACCAGGGAAGGCACGTTGGCCACCAGCGCCTCCAGCACGGTGCCGCTCGTGGCGCCCACCTGGCTGGCGGCGGAGGCGATCCACTGATCGATCTGCGCCGGGGTGATGAGCTCCGGGAAGCGCTCGGAGAGGTCGGCCCCCACCTCTCTGAGCCGCACCACGATCTCCGGCAGACCCCGGGTCAGGGCCCGGAGCTGCTGCCAGGCCAGGGGCACCACGAACACGAGAAAGGCGATCATGCCGCCCATGAACAGGATGAACGTCAGGTAGACGGCCGCGGTTTCCGGCACGTGCCAGCTCATCATGCGCCGCACCAGCCCCTGCAGCAGGAACGCGATGACGAGGCCGGTGAGCACCGGCGCCAGCACCCCGCCGAGCACGAACAGCACCAAAAAGCCCACCACCAGCATGACCACCAGGTAGATGGCCTCCTCGTTGGAGAAGTAGCGGTTGATCCAGCCGCTGATGACCTCGAGAAAGCGCATCAGGCAGGTTTCTTGCGAAGTAGATAAACGTAGGTGTCACCGTCCTGGCGGGACTCGAGCAGGGTGTTGCCGCTCTGCTCGGCGAACACCTGGAAGTCGCGCACCGAGCCCGGATCCGTGGCGAGAATCTTCAACACCTCGTTCCCGGCCATCGCGTTCAGCGCCTTCTTCGCCTTGAGCAGCGGCATGGGACAGGTGAGCCCGGTGGCGTCCAGCAGCCGCGGCTCGGCGTCGGAATGGAGGTCGGTCATGGCGGGCAGAGTATAGCGCCGGCGCACATTGCGCCAATGGAACTTTTCGGGTACCGCGTCCGTCCATGCAGTATCATGAATGCCATGTTGGCTCGCCTCAGAACCGCCCCTGGCGGCCCGGCCAGCTGGGTCGGAACCCTGCTCTGTGCCTGGATCCTCGCGGCTCCGGTGCCTCCGGTGCGCGCGGACGTGGCCACCGAGGATCTGCCGGTGCTCGGCGACACCTCCTCCAGCCTCATCTCGCCGGGAATGGAGCGCGAGATCGGCGGCCACTTCCTGAAGCAGCTCCACGCCGCCCTGCCGACGGTGAGCGATCCCATTCTCAAGTACTGGGTCACCTGGCACATCACCGACCTCGCGCAGCACTCCCAGCTTCGCGACACCCTCATGCAGGTGGTGCTCATCGACGACGAGCAGATCAACGCCTTCGCCGCCCCCGGTGGCGTCGTGGGCATCAATCTGGGGCTGCTGCTGGCGGCGCAGGACATTCACGAATACTCGTCGGTGATCGCCCACGAGCTCGCTCACCTCAGCCAGCGGCACTTCGCCCGTGGGGTCGAGGAGCAGCGCGCCCAGACCCTCCCCACCCTGGCGTCACTCATCGCCGCCATCATGGTGGGTGCGGTGGGGGGAACCGACGCCGGCATGGCGGCGGTCACCGCGGCCCAGGCCGCGGCCCAGTCCAACCAGCTTCGCTACAGCCGCACCCGCGAGCAGGAGGCGGACCGCATCGGCCTCAACACCCTGGTTCGCGCGGGCTTCGACCCGCAGGGCATGTCGCGGATGTTCGAGCGCATGCAGCAGGCCTATCGCTTCACCCGGCGGCCGCCGGAGTTCCTGCTGACCCACCCGCTGTCGGAATCGCGCATCGCCGACGCGCGCCAGCAGGTTCAACGGTTGCCCGCCGGAAACTACGAGGAGTCGCTGGATTACGCGCTGATGCGCGCCCGGGCCATGGTCCACTACGCCGACACCCCCCAGGCGGCGGTGAAGCATTTCGAGAAGGCCGCGCGGGACGCGCCGGAATCCGCCCCGGCCCGCTACGGGCTGGCGCTGGCGCTGTCGCGTGTCGGCGACCACGTGGACGCGCTGGCCCTGGGGGATGCCCTGTTCACCCAGGATCCGAGCAAGATTCTCTACACCGCCGCCTACGGCGAGCTGCTGATCGAGGCCGGCCGCTACGATCAGGCGGAACGCCTGCTGGCGCGGCATCTGACCATCAATCCGGACAACCCGCCCCTGGCCATGCTGTACGCCGAGGCGCTGACGAAGCAGGAGAAGCACGGGGAGGCGGAAGCGGTGCTGGCGCGGCAGAGCCGGGCGCGGCCGGACGACGTGGACGTCTGGTACCAGCTCGCCGAGGTGTCGGGCCTCGCCGGCAACATCATCGGCGTGCACCGGGCCCGGGCGGAGTTCTTCGCCCTGCACGGCGGCTACCAGAAGGCCATTCAGCACCTGGAGTACGCCCGCCGCCTGGCGGATACCAGCGACAGTCAGCTCCTGGCCCGGCTGGATCAGCGCATCAACGACTTCCGCAACGCGCTGCGGGCCGCCACCTGAGCCCGGGCGCCGGGCGCCGGCGCTCCCCTACCCCTTGAAACGGAGCATCCGCTCCAGCGGAATCATGGCCTGACGGCCGATCTCCGGGTCCACGTGGACCTCGTTCGCCGCCATCAGCTCGTCGCTGCGCAGGCAGGCGGCGAGCCGGGAGAGCTCGTTCATGGCCATCCACGGGCAGTGTGCGCAGCTCCGGCAGGTGGCGCCCTCGCCGGCGGTAGGGGCCTCGATGAAGCGTTTGTCGGGGTTGCGCTGGCGCAGCTTGTGGAAGATGCCCCGGTCGGTGGCGACGATGAACGTCTTGTGGGGCAGCTCCCCGGCCGCCTTGATGATCTGGCTGGTAGAGCCCACGGCGTCGGCGATGTCGATGACGGCCGCCGGCGACTCCGGGTGCACCAGCACGCCGGCGTCCGGATACAGGGCCTTCAGGTCGAACAGGGCCTTGGCCTTGAACTCCTCGTGGACCACGCAGGCGCCACTCCACAGCAGCATGTCCGCCCCGGTCTGGCTCTGGATCCAGTGCCCGAGATGCTTGTCCGGGGCCCAGATCAGCTTTTCGCCCTGGGCGTGCAGGTGCTCGACGATGGGCAGCGCCACGCTGCTGGTGACCACCCAATCGGAGAGCGCCTTCACCCGGGCGGAGGTGTTGGCGTAGACCACCACCGTGCGGTCCGGGTGCTCCTTGCAGAACGCCTCGAACTCGTCCGGCGGGCAGCCGAGATCGAGCGAGCACTCCGCCTCCAGGGTGGGCATGATCACCCGCTTCTCCGGGGAGAGGATCTTGGCAGTCTCCCCCATGAAGCGCACCCCGGCCACCACCAGGGTGGAGGCGTCATGATTCTTGCCGAAGCGCGCCATCTCCAGGGAGTCGGAGACGAATCCGCCGGTTTCTTCCGCCAGATCCTGCACGTCGGCATCCACGTAGTAGTGGGCGATGAGCACAGCGCCGCGCTTCTCGAGCAGCGCCTTGATCTCGTTGCGCAGGGCCACTTTCTCCATGGGATCGAGATGCTTCGGCTCGTAGAGCGGGATCCGCTCCTCCGGAAGGGTGTGGTCGGGTAGTGGGGTCGGTGCATTCATAAGCCGGAGATCCTAGCATGGCCCGCGGATGGGAGGGGCCTTCCCCCGGAGGCCGTTTTCGTACTCTACTTGGCATCCATGGTGCCGACGAAGGGTGAATTCAATGCGCGGTGAAGGCAAGTCGCTTGCCCTGGCCCCGTGCTCCGCCGTTGTACATTCGACCCCGCACCGCGCCGGCAAAGTTCCCCGCCGCGGCGCCCGCCGTGGCTGAAATCGCCTTCCTCGTCGGCGACGTCCGGCTCGCCCGCAACGACAATCACCGCCGCCTGCCGGAGGCGTTCCGCAGCGCCGGCTGGCGCGTCAGTGTCCTCGATCAGGAGTGCGTGCGCCTGGAACCCGCCGGCATACGCCTGGGAACCGAGGATCCGCGGCGGTTCGATCGCCTGTGGCTGCTGGGCATGGGCCGGGCCGCCACCTTTCTCGACCGCATGCAGCTGCTGCGGCAGCTCCCCCAGGGACGGTTCGTCACCACCGTGGACGCGCTCCTGTATCTCCACGCCAAGTACCGCTGGTGGCGCCACATGCCGGAGACCCACGCCAGCGGCGACCCCGGGCACCTGAAGGCCGTGCTGCACAGCGGCGGCGACTGGGTCATCAAGCCGGCGGCAGGCAGCTACGGCCGCGGGGTGCGGCGGCTGGCCGCGGGACCCGACGGCGAAGCCGCCATCGATGCGCTGACTGCGTCACCCGGCGGCTACTGGCTGCTGCAGCGCTTCGTGCCGGCCATCGAGCAGGGCGAGAAGCGCACCCTGGTGGCGGGCGGCCAGCTGGTCGGAACCTACCTGCGGCGGCCCGCCGGGGACCTGCGGGCCAACCTGGCGGCCGGGGGCATCGCCGAGCCCTCCACCCTCACGGAGCGCGAGCGAGCGCTGGTGGAGACCGTGGCCGGGGAGCTCGTGGCCGCCGGCGTGGGCTACGCGGCGGTGGACGTGGTGTGGCCGTTCCTGATGGAGGTGAACCTGGTGAATCCCGGCGGGCTCGGAACCCTGGCGGAACTCTACCGCAGCGACTTCGGCCCGGCGGTGGTGGCGGCGCTGACCGCCGAAGGAATGCCCGCCGGGGCGTGATTCAGCGCCCCGGCTTGCCCGACTCCCGCAGCAGCTCGCGCAGCTCCTCCAGGGCGTCCTGGCGCTGGTCGAGGCTCTTGACGTGCCAGCGGATGATCTCGCTGCGCCGCGGATGATCCGAGAGCCGGTAGGTCTCGAGGGATTCCTTCAGCCGCTCCACCTCACGCTCCAGGAGCTCGATGACGTCGTCGAGGGAACGGTTGAGATAGGCTTCGTAGTCCATCCTGTCGTTCACGTGTTGGCCGGCTCCGAACGTGGTCGTGGTGCTTCTGAGAGCATAGGCGAGCCGAGGCGCGCCCGGTCATTGAAGTTTGCACGGCCTGCCCGATTCGCTGACTCCGTCACGCTCGCCCTGGCGAGCGGCCCCGCGGCCCGCCCCGGCGGCGGGGACTTGCGTTTGAAACCTCGAATCGTAGACTGATTGGCTTGGCCCGATAACGAGTATAAGGCCGCGGGGAGGACACAACCATTCCCCCGCCCGCCCACGGGCGGGGTCCGCTTGCCGCCCGGCAGACCCCGCCGTGCCTCGGCCGCCGAATCCAACTCGACGAAGAACGCAACAGGAGGAACTGGTATGGGAATGCTCGACGGTAAGGTCGCCATCGTCACCGGAGCCGGCGGCGGCATCGGCCGCGCCCACGCGCTGCTGCTGGCGAAGGAAGGGGCTTCGGTGGTGGTCAACGACTTGGGCGGCGCCCGCGACGGCACCGGCGCCTCGCAAAACATGGCGGACGCCGTGGTGGAGGAGATCAAGGCGGCGGGCGGCAAGGCGGTGGCCAACTACGGCTCCGTCACCGAGAAGGCCGACGCCCAGGGCATGGTGGATCAGGCGGTGAAGGAGTTCGGCAAGCTCGACATCCTCATCGCCAACGCCGGCATCCTCCGCGACAAGTCGTTCAAGAACATGACCGACGAGATGTGGGACGTGGTGCTGAACGTACACCTGCGCGGCACCTACCTCACCACCAAGGCCGCCTTCGACCGCATGCTCGAGCAGGGGACCGGCGGTCGCATCATCATGACCAGCTCCACCTCGGGCCTGCTCGGCAACTTCGGTCAGACCAACTACGGCGCCGCCAAGGCGGGGATCGCCGGCTTCATGCGCTGCCTGTGGCTGGAAGGCTTGAAGTACGGCATCACCGTGAACGTGCTCGCCCCCACCGCCATGTCGCGGCTCACCGAGGACATCCTGCCCGAAGGCATGCAGGATCAGTTCCCGCCGGAGAACGTCTCCCCGGCCATCGTGTTCCTGTGCACCGACGAAGCCAAGGACATCTCCGGGCGCCAGTTCCTCATCGGCGGCAACAACGTGTCGCTGCTGTCCTGGCAGGTCACCCCCATCGCCGACCGCCCACTGAAGGAAGGCCCCTGGGACGTGGCCGATATCGGCGAGAAGATACTCGCCAGCAAGGAGCAATGGCCGCCGGTCAACCCGATGCGCGGCGCCTAGACGTGCCCGTGGCGCGAGGCCGGTGAGGTGGCGGGCCCGCTGTCCGGGTTCCGGGTACTGGATCTGTCGGCGGTGGTCTCCGGTCCCCTGACCGGAGCCCTGCTGGCCGACCAGGGCGCGGACGTCGTCAAGATCGAGCGCACCGGCGAAGGCGACATCCAGCGCCACGTCGGCAGCAAGCGCAACGGCTTCTCCGGGTTCTTCCACGTGTTGAACCGGGGAAAGCGTTCGCTGGCTGCCGATCTCCGAACCTCGGAGGGCGTGGACATCGTCCGGCGTCTGGCGCGCACCGCCGACGTGGTGATCCAGAACTTCCGCCCCGGCGTCGTCGACCGCCTGGGCATCGGCTACCCCCAGCTCTCGGCGGAGAACCCGGGGCTGGTGTATCTCTCCATCAGCGGCTTCGGCCAGAGCGGGCCGCGGGCCGGCGAGCGCGCCTACGACCCCATCATCCAGTGCTACTCCGGCATGGCCGACGTGCAGGGGCGCATTCACCCCGAGCACCCGGACCGGCCCGAGCAGGTGAACATGCTGCTGCTGGACAAGCTCACCGCGGCCACCGGCTGCCAGGCCGTCACCGCGGCGCTGCTGGCCCGCTCCCGGACCGGACAGGGCCAGCACATCGAGCTCTCCATGCTCGATACCGCCATCGCCTTCGCCTGGTGCGACGTGGCGGCGGATCTCATCCTGCAGGGAGACGGGGTGGAGGCGCGGCCGCCGGTCGGCGCGTCCGGCATGGTGCACCGCTTCCGTGACGGCTGGGGCGCCACCATGACCCTCTCCAACGCGGAGTTCGCGGGGCTGTGCCGAGCGTTCGGGGTGCCCCACGTGGCGGAGGATCCGCGCTTCGCCACCATCGACGCCCGCATGCACCACCGGTTGGAGCTCCGGGCGGTGATGGAGACGGAGGTGGCCGACGCCGCCGCCACCCTCACCCTGGCCGAGGCCGAGGCGCGGATGCGCGCGGAGGAGGTGCCCTTCGCCCGGGTCCGGCGCCTGACCGAGCTCCACGGCGACGCCCAGGTGCGCCACAACGAGATGTTCCGGGAGATCGACCATCCGGTGGCGGGGCGTCTCCGGGATGCCCGCCCCGCGCCCCGTTTCTCCGCCACTCCGGCGGCGCCGGGCGCCGCCGCCCCCACCGCCGGCCAGCACACCCGGGAGATACTTCAAGAGATCGGTCTCGGCGACGAGATCGAGTCGCTGTACCAACGAGGAATCGTTTCATGAATTTCGGCTTTACCGAAGAACAGAACATGCTGCGCGACCAGGTGCGGCGGTTCATGGAGGAGGCCTGCCCCATGCCCAAAGTCCGCGAGCTCATGGCTCGGGACGACGGCTTCGACGAAGGATTGTGGAAACAGGTCGCGGACCTGGGCTGGCTCGGCCTGGTGATCCCGGAGCAGCACGGCGGCCTGGGACTCACGTGGGTGGATCTCACCGTGGTGCTGGAGGAGACGGGCCGCGGCCTCTGCCCGCTGCCCGTGGTCTCCCAGGCGCTGTCCAGCGCCGCCGTTCTGCGCTGCGGCACGGAGGAGCACAGGAGCGACTGGCTGCCCCGGCTGGCCTCCGGCGAGGTGGTCTGCGCCACGGCGCTCTACGACGCGCCGAACTGGATGTCGCCGGAGGCGGTGACCCTGGAGGGGCGCCCGGTGGACGGCGGCATGGAGCTCACCGGCACCAAGCCCTTCGTCCCGGACGCCCTGGCCGCCGAGCACTACCTGCTGGCGTTTCGCTCGCCTCGGGGGCTGGGGCTCGCCGCGGTCACCCGGGACGAGGCCCAGGTCGCCGCCCAGCCCGGCATGGACCGCACCAAGCCCACGGGTCGAGTCACCCTCGACAAGCTGGTGGTGCCCGAGGCGCGCATCCTGCCGATGAGCGAGGCGGATCTGGCCTGGCTCACCGACCTGGGTGCCGTGGCCGTAACCGCCGAGATGGTGGGCGCCGCCGAAGCCGTCCTGCACATGACCAGCGAGTACGCCAAGGAGCGCATTCAGTTCGGCAAGCCCATCGGTCAGTACCAGGGGGTGAAGCACCGCCTGGCCGACATCTTCGTGGACGTGGAGTCGTTCAAGTCCCTGCTCTACTACGCCGCCTGGACGGTGGACGACGCCCCCGACGAGCTGCCCCGGGCGATTTCGCTCGCCAAGGGCTACGCCTCGGATGCCTTCGCCCGCATCGGCATCGACGGCGTGGGACTCCACGGCGCCATCGGCTTCACCGCCGAATACGACATACAGCTCTACCTCAAGCGCTCCAAGTGGGCCCGTCCCATGTTCGGGGACTCCGACTACCACCTGGACCGCGTCGCCCGTTTCGGAGGTTTGTGATGGATTTCGAGTACAGCACAGAGGAAAAGGCCTTCCGCGAGGAGGTTCGCGCGTTTCTCCGCGAGAACCTGCCGCCGAAGGAGCAGCGCGGCCCGGATTTCCTGAAGACCTGGCTCGACAAGGTGCGCGCCAAGGGCTGGGTGGGCTTCTCCTGGCCCAAGGAGTTCGGCGGCAGCGACGGCGGCCTCATCGAGCAGGCGATCTTGAAGGAGGAGATGGCACTCGCCAAGGCGCCGCCGCTCGGCACCTCCTTCATGGGCCTGGCCTGGGTGGGCCCCGGCATCATCCAGTACGGCACCGAGGAGCAGAAGAAGCGCTTCATCCCCGACATCCTCGATTCCAAGGTCAGCTGGTGCACGGGCTACTCCGAGCCCAACCACGGCTCGGACCTGGCCTCCATCCAGTGCAAGGCCGTGCTCGAGGGCGACCACTACGTGGTGAACGGCCAGAAGATCTGGACCTCCGGCGCGCCCTGGGCCGACTGGATCATTCTGCTCACCCGCACGAGCTGGGACCCGGAGCACAAGCACCGCGGCATCACCTGCCTGCTGGTGCCCATGGACGCGCCCGGGGTCGAGGTGCGCCCCATCGAGAACATGGCGGGCGACAAGCACTTCGCCGAGGTGTTCTTCACCGACGTGAAGGTGCCGGTGGAGAACCGGCTCGGCAAGGAAGGCGAAGGCTGGATGGTCACCGTCTCCGCCCTGGCCAACGAGCGTTCGAGCATCGGCGAGGTCACCCAGATGTTCGACAAGCTCGACACCCTGCGCGAGCTGGTTAAGAAGACCACGCTACAGGGCCGCCCTGCCAGCGAGGATCCCAAGGTACGCCGCACCCTGGCCATGTTCGAGGCGAAAATCGCCGCCATGAAGTACAACGGCCTGCGCTATCTCACCAAGCAGCTCAAGGGCGAACCGCTGACCTCCGAGACCTCGGTGAACAAGCTGCACCGGGCGAGCCTGGAGATCGAGATGGACGATTTCGCCGTGGCCCTCACCGGCCAGGCCGGACTCCAGCTCGGTGGTGACGAGGCGGTGGACGGCGGCAGCTGGGCCAAGTCGAGCCTCTCCTGGCCCAACGTGGTGATCGGCGGCGGCACGCCGAACATCCAGCGAAACATCATCGCGGAGAGGATCCTGGGGCAGGCGAAAGATTGAAATTCGCTTTCCGCTGTCCGCTTTCCGCTATCCGCTAGAGCGGTGACCCCAGGAACTGGCGATGTGCCTCTAGCGGACGGCGGACAGCGGATAGCGGACAGCGATCTCTCACCTCTTCCACGGCGGCACCCCATGCCAATCGAACGGCTCGATGCCGGCGTCGGTGATCTGCCAGACGCTGGCGCGGGCCTCGAGGTTCTCGAGCTCCAGGAAGCCCAGGGTGCCGTACTGGGTGTCGTAGTTGTGCGGGTAGGTGGGGGAGCCCGGGTTGACGCAGAGGATGCCGTCGACTTCCTGAATGCACTCCCGATGGGTGTCGCCGAAGACGATGACGTCCGGGGTGCGCTCGGGAAAGTAGCGCTCGATCCAGCGTTCCAGGGTGAAGGTGGGCGGCCGCTCGGGCACCGGCACGTAATGGGTGAGCCCCACCCACAGCCCTTCCAGCTCCAGGAGCCAGGCGTACTTCACCCGCGGGTCGTCGGGCTGCACCGGTCGCCCGCCGCTGCCGTCCTCGCCGTTGCCCCGCGCCGCGTAGACCGGCGCAATCTTCTCCAGCTCGTCCAGCACGTAGAACTCGTGAATGTCGCCGCCGTGGAAGATCATGTCCACCCCGGCGAACGCCTCGGTGATCTGCGGCCACAGCTCCCGGCGGGCTTCCGGCAGGTGGGTGTCGGAGATGAGGCCGATGCGCAGCGCCAAGCTCAGCGCTCCGACTCGTCGTCGCGCCAGACCAGGGTGCGCGAGCGGCTCGGCGCTTCGTCCCTGTCGCTGGGCGGGCGGCGGTCGTGGTCCCGGCTCCCGGGGAAGCGGTCCCGGTGCGGGAAGCGATCCGAGCGCCAGGGCGGACGGAACGGATACGGGTACGGATACACGCCCACATAGCGTTCCTCCTCCGCCGCGTCCGGTGGCTCCTCTCGCTCCTGGGCCCTGAGCTCCGCCCGGGCCTCCGCCCGCGCGCGCTCCCGGGCCAGCCGCGAGGTCTCCAAGGCTTCGGCCACCGCCAGAGTCTGGGCGATGCGCCGCTCGATCTCCGCCGGATCCTCCGCCGGCTGCGGAACGGGCACGGTGATCCGCTCTGCCCCGGGCTCCTCCACGTCCGAGAAGCTGGGCTCGCCGTGCTCGCCGGTGGTGACGAAGACCGCCCGGCCCGCCTCCGGGCCCTCGGCGGCCGAGGGGGACGTGCCGCAGGCGCACCATATCAGGATCAGCAGCCACCGATGTTTCATTGCTACCTCACATCGCCGTGAGCGGACGCCCAGCCCGCTCGCGCCCGAACGCCTCGGTGAACGCGGTGCCGGACCAGAGCTGCCGACCCGCCACGAACACGGCGTCCACCACCCCGTCCGAGCGATTCACGAGCTGATGGCACTCGAAGGACGGCCGGTACTGGTAACGAATGCCGGCCTCGCCGTCGTAACTCTTCAGCGCGTCCGGATTCAGCAGCACCAGATCGGCCTGCGCGCCCGGGTCGATGCTGCCGACGTCGATACCGAAGAACTCCGCCGGTTCCCGGGTGAGCCGCTGCACCATGCGCGCGAACAGGGCCTCCGACTCCGCCGCGCCGATCTTGAGCGCCCGCAGATTGCCGTCGTAGTAGGCCATGTTGGTCACGTGGGCGCCGCTGTCGTTGAAGCCGGGCAGCATCTGCGGATGGAGCAGCAGCTCCTTCACCACCGCCGGGTCCCGGTTCGCCGATACGTACTGCCAGTAGAGATCGCGATCGAAATGACGCAGCAGAGCCAGGAAGAACTCGCCCTCGTCGCGGATCTCCGAACCCAGCGCGGCGAAGGCCCGGCTCTCCTCGCTGTCGTCCGCGCCGCCGGCGGCGCGCCAGGCGAGGTAACGGGCGTGGATCTCGGCCATGGTGTGGGCGTTCCAGTCCGCCACCGGCGCCCGGTAGATCAGCATGTCGTTCAGATCCCGGGTCAGAAACTCGTTCTCGAGCCGCAACAGGCGGCGGAGCCGCGCCACGCTCATCCCCGACTTGCCGCGGTTCCACATGGCCCGGAACGCGTCCACGAACTCCGGGTCGGAGAGAATCCTTCGCCGCGCTTCGCGGTCCTCGAGCTCCGTCTCGATGAGCCGCCGCATCAGCGGATTGCCTTCCGCCAACGGGCTCACCGCGCCTTCGCTCCAGATCTTGAACGGCGCCGCCAGCGCCTGCATGCGGAAGCGGCCGTTCACCAGCCGCGAGTTGAGCAGCCGGGCCATCCGCTTGGCCACGTTCCTGGTATTGCGGTTGTTCACCACGTCCAGCGCCGCGAGCGCCGTGACCTTCAGCGGCTTGCCGTGAAAGCGTCCGCTGGTGAGCATGAAGAGCTTCAGGGTCAGCGCCCCGTCGTCGGTGGAGGGCGTCATCTGCCACACCCGATCGTGGCGGCGCACCACGTCGGTGAGCGCCTTGTACTCCGCGAACGAGGCGTACTGAGTGGGAATGCGCTTGTGGACGTTGGGCTGGTTGGCGAGGAAGTGCAGCGGCAGACCGTCGGTGGAGAAGCCGATGTAACCCTCCCCCATGGCCCGCTCGAGCAGGCCCTCCATCTCGCCGAGCTCCGCTGCAGTGGGATCGCGGGTGATGCTGGCCTCCAGGCCCATCACCTCGACGCGCAGCATGGAATGCGGCACCAGGGGCGCCAGGTTCGGCCCCAGGGGCAGCGTCTCCAGGTGTGCCAGATACTCGGCGGTGGTGCGCCAGGTCGCCTTGTCCGCCGCCTTGCGCAGCACCGGCTTGGGGACGTTCTCCACCCGCGCGAAGCAGTCTACGATGGGATCCTGACCCGGCCGGCGCTGATTGCCGAAGGCGAGCCCGATGCTGCAGTTCCCGGTGATCACCGTGGTGCTGCCGTGCCGCACCACCTCCGGCAGCCCCGGCTCGAGCTCCACCTCCAGATCCTCGTGGGTGTGGATGTCCAGAAGCCCCGGGATCAGCCAGCGCCCGGCGCCATCCACGACCCGCGCCGCCGCCTGCTCGGGCAAGCCCATGCCCTGGGCCGCCACGCGACCGTCGCGCACGGCCACGTCCAGCACGCGCCCCGGCCCGCCCCGGCCGTCGAACACCTTGGCGCCGCGAATCAGCAGATCCCAATGCAT
>JAWLGU010000093.1:0-16085 GCA_041690675.1 Pseudomonadales bacterium
CGCCATCATCTATCAGTTCCGGGAAGTCTGCCTGCTCGGGCGGCCCACGCGGGTGGCGCACTTCGAGCAGCCGAGATTTGCGTGGGAATGAAAAATAGCTTTCAGCTTTCGGCTTTCAGCAAGAGCGTCGTCGCCAGAGTCTGGCGTTATGGCTCTTGCCGATCGCTGACAGCTGACGGCTGAGCGCTAGTCTTCCTCTTCCATCGTCGCGTCGTAGTCCTCGGTCGCGTGGTCCACGTCGTCTTCGACGGGAACTTCGGTCGCCTGGGCCATCTCCGCCTCGATGCCGATGTGGAAGGTGGCGTATCCCGGCATGACGAACTGATCCAGGGCCATGCCGATGATGCGGCCCCGGTAGGGCGAAAGGATTTCGTTGGTCTCGTTGCTGATGGGGTCGATGACCGTTCCCAGCAGGTCGCCGGGGCGCACCCGGCGGCCGAGGCGGACCTGGCCGGCAAGAATGCCGCCGTGGTCGGCGCGCACCCAGCGCGATTGATAGTAGACCGGCTCGGGGTTGCCCCACAGGCTGCGCCGGTCGTAGATGCCCAGGGTGTCCAGCAGGGTGAAGACGCCCTTCACGCTGTGGTTCACCGCATCCTCCTGCACCTGCATGGGCATGCCCGCTTCCAGGGTCACCGCCGGCACCCCGGCGGCGGTGGCGGCGGCGCGCAGGGTGCCCTCGGCACCTTCGCTGTGCAGGATCACCGTGGAACCGAAGCCCTGGGTCAGGCGCACCACGGCCTCGTCGTTCAGGTCGGCGCGGAGCTGCGGCAGGTTGGTGCGGTGGAACGACCCGGTGTGCAGATCCACCAGGGCGTCGCAGTGGCGAATCACCTTGTTGAACAGCGAGTAGGCGATGCGCGAGGCCGAGCTGCCCGAGGGGTTCCCCGGGAAGAAGCGGTTCAGGTCCCGGCGATCGGGCAGGTAGCGCGAATTGCGGTGAAACCCCTGTAGGTTGACGATGGGGACGCCCACCACGGTGCCCCGCAACCGTTCCGGGTCGAGGCCGTGGAGCACCCGGCGCACCGTCTCGATGCCGTTCAACTCGTCGCCGTGCACGGCGGCGGTGAGGCACAGGGTGGGGCCCGGCTCGGGACCGTGGGCCACCAGCACCGCGGATGGAAAGGTGTTGCCGGTGAAGGTCTCCGTGGCGGCCCAGGTGAGCTGGGCGAAGGTGCCCGGCGGGACCCGCTCGCCGAGCATCTCGAAAACCGCCGGCGCGGCCGGCCCGGCCTGCGCCACGCCGGTGTCCGCGCTCTCGGTGTCGTCCTCGGCCGGGGCAGGGTCCACGGGGGCCGAGGCGGCCGGCTCGGGCTCCGTGGGCGGCAGCACGGTCACCGCCGGCTTGGCCGCCGGCACGGGCACGGGCGTCGGGGGCAGCAGGGTCAGCTCGGGCGCGATGGCCGGCACGGCCAGCGGCACGGGGTCCAGCGCCGCCGCCCGCGCGTTCTCTACGGGCGGCTGGCAGGAGACCGAAGCAGCCAGCGCCGATGCCGCCATTGCGACCCGCAATGCGGGCCGGATCGAGCGCGGCAGGGCACGGCGCCTCCAAGGCGGCTCCTCGAAGCTCCGCCCGGCTCGGTCCGGCCTGGGTGCGTGAGTGGAAAACCGCATACTTTCAAGATTATACGCAGGGTATCTCGAGTGAATGCAATAAAAGTCTGCATCGCCCGTGCCCGAGCGAATCAGCGTGCCGCACCCCACTTATAGCACGGGTTCCGCATTCTTGATGGGACCCACGCCGCAGCCTCGGCGAGCCGGGGCGAAGAGCGGTTGACGGGCCGCGTTGACCGCCTTGGAGGAATTCCCCACACTTCCCGTTCTTTCCATTGACCACCGAGACGAGGAGCGACCATGGCGATCAAAGAAGGTGATCGAATCCCCGAAGCCACCATGCACATCATGAAGGACGGTCGGCCCACGCCGGTGACCACCGATGAGCTGTTCTCCGGGAAGAAGGTCGTGGTGTTCGCCGTCCCAGGCGCCTACACCCCGACCTGCTCCCAGGCGCACCTGCCGGGCTTCGTGGTGAACGCCGATGCCATCAAGGCCAAGGGCGTGGACGACATCGTCTGCGTCTCCGTGAACGATGCCTTTGTCATGGACAGCTGGGGCAAAGACAAGAACGCCGACCAGATCAAGATGGTGGGGGACGGCAACGGCGAATTCACCAGCAAGCTGGGCCTGGAAATGGATGGCAGCGGCTTCGGCCTCGGGACCCGTTCCCAGCGCTATGCCATGGTGGTGGAAGACGGCGTGGTGAAGAAGCTGGCCGTGGAAGAGCCCGGCAAGTTCGAGGTGAGCAAGGCGGAAGCCATTCTGGAGATGCTCTGAGCGCGGGCGGTCCGGCCGCAGGGGTCGGACTGCACCCCGTGCGGCGGTTGGTCAGGCGCCGGCCGCCGCCTGCTTCGATTGCACGGGCCTGATGAGGCACTCCTGGGCCGCCGTGGCCACGAGCTCCCCCGCCCGATTGAAGAACTGACCCCGCACGAAGCCCCTCGCGCCGCCGGCGTTGGGCGACTCCTTGGCGAACAGCAGCCACTCGTCGGCCCGAAAGGGGCGGTGAAACCACAGTGAGTGATCCAGGCTCGCGCCCTGCACCGACTCGTGCATGGTGCTGGAGCCGTGGGGCAGCATGGAGGTGCTCATGAAGTCCAGGTCGGACATGTAGGCGAGCACGGCCAGGTGAACCTCCGGATCGTCCGGCAGCCGCTCACGGGTTCTGAGCCACGTGTGCTTGAAGGGCGGGTGCCGGCCCGTGTCGGTCATGAGAATCCGCTCGACCTGCTTGCTGTCGATGGCCTCGAAACGGAAGGCGAAGCGGGAGACCTCCGGGCGCTCCGCGGCGATCTCCAGGTACGCCTCGCGATCGCCGCGCAGCGCCTCGGGTGGCGGCACGTCGGGCATGGGGAGAGCGTGGCGCAGGCCCGGCTCGGGCTTGTGCCAGGACGAGCTCATGTTGAAGATCGCCCGGCCGTGCTGGATGGCCACCACCCGGCGGGTGCTGAAGCTGCGGCCGTCGCGGATGCGGTCCACGTCGTAGAGGATGGGCACGTTCCAGTCGCCCGGGCGCAGGAAGTAGGCGTGAATGGAGTGCAGCCCGTGCGGTGCCTCCACGGTCCGATAGGCGGCGGCGATGGCCTGAGCCAGCACCTGGCCGCCGAACACGTGTTCCGTCTGATGGTTCTGGCCGCGGTAGAGGTTCTTTTCGATACGCTCCACGTTGAGCAGGTCGATGATTTCTTGGAGTACCGGATTCATGATGCTGGTGGCGGAATGGGCAAGATGGCATTCTACTCCATCGCGGCCGGCGCAAGCCGCCCCACGACCATCGGAGACTCGAGATGACCTTGAAAGTGTACGGCCAGGCGCAGAGCCGGGCGCTTCGGACCCTGTGGATGGTGGAAGAGCTCGGTATCCCGTACGAGCACGTGCCCGTCAGCTTCGGCGGCGACAACAAGCGTCCGGACTTTCTCGAGATCAATCCCAACGGCCGCATCCCCGCCATAGACGACGACGGCCTGCGGTTGTGGGAGTCCATGGCCATCAACCTGTACCTGGCGAAGAAGCACGGCGGCGAGCTGGCGCCCCGGAACCTCGAGGAGGAGGCCCTGGCCACCCAATGGAGCTTCTGGGTGATGACGGAAGTGGAAAAGACCCTGCTCCAGGCGCTGTTCCACAGCCGAGGAATGATGGGGGTGGAGAAGAGCCCGGAGAAGGCCGCCGAGTTCCTGGAGCAGCTCGATCCGCCCTTCCGGGTTCTGGACGGCTGCCTGCTGGGCAGGCAGTACCTGCTGGGCGAGCGCTTCACCGTCGCGGACCTCAATGTGGCCAGCGTGCTCACCTGGCTCAAGCCCACCGGCGCGGATCTCTCCAGATTTCCCGCGCTCGAGGGCTGGCTCGCGCGCTGCACCGGCCGCGAGGCGCTGCGCCGCGCCGGCGCGCGCTAGGCGCGGCGTGCTGACGATCTCCCCATGAGGTCTCCGTTCATCCCTTCGGACTGACCCTACGTGAACAACATGCAGATCGACCGCGGCGGGGTCGGCTTCGCCCTGGCCGCCTATGGGTTCTGGGGCATTGCCCCCGTGTATTTCAAGTTCCTCACCTTCGCCACTCCGGTGGAGGTGGTGGCGCACCGGGTGCTCTGGTCCGTGCTGGTGCTGGCGGCGCTCATCTGGCTGCGCGGCCAGTGGCGCACGGTGAGAAGGCTGACCCGCCGCCAGGTTGGCTGGCTCGCGGTGAGCGGCGGCCTCATCTCGTTCAACTGGGGGCTGTTCGTGTGGGCCCTGTTCGACGCCCGCATGCTCGAAGCCAGCCTCGGTTACTTCATCAATCCTCTGGTGAACGTGGTGCTCGGGGTGCTGGTGTTCAAGGAATGGCTGCGTCCCGCCCAGCGGTTCGCCCTGGTGCTCGCCGGGCTCGGGGTGGCCAACGAGGTCGTGGCCGTGGGCGTGGTGCCGTGGGTGGGGCTGTTGCTCGCCATGAGCTTCGGTCTCTACGGCCTGGTGCGCAAGCGCCTGGCCGTGGATTCCGCCGTGGGGCTGGGGCTGGAGACGACCCTCATGTTGCCGGTGGCGGTGGCCTACCTGCTGGTGACCTCGCTCAACGGCGAGGGCACGGTGGTCGCCGGCACGTCAGCTGAGCTCACACTCCTGGCAGCGGGGGGGCTGGTGACGGTGATTCCGCTCGTCTGCTTCGCGGCGGCCGCCGTGCGCCTGCCGCTCAGCGTGCTGGGATTCTTCCAGTACCTGGCGCCGTCCGGCATGTTTCTGCTGGCGGTGTTCGTCTACGGCGAGCCGTTCCGGCCCAGCCAGCTCGTGACCTTCGGGCTGATCTGGCTGGCGCTGCTGATCTTCTCCAGCGAGGCGCTGTATCATCAGCGTCGGCTGCAACGGCAGATTTCACGGCCGGCTTCGGGGAGTACCCTATGATCGTTCTCTACACCATGGAACGCGAATACCCGTGGGGCACCCTGCGCTCCACCTTCTCCAGCAAGACCAAGGTCGTCCTCGAAGAGAAGTGCCTGCCGTACCGGGTGGAGCGGGTGAAGATCGGCGACATCTGGAAGAAGACGCCCGAGGTGCTGGAGAAGAATCCCCTTGGCAAGGTGCCCTGGATCGACGACGACGACACCCGGGTGTACGACTCCACCGTAATCAACGAGTACCTGGACGAGCGCTACCCTGAGCCGCGCCTGCTCCCCGAGGATCCGCTGGAGCGTGCCCGGGTGCGGGCTCTGGAGAACTACGGCGATGAGATCGTCCTCTCCGGAGCCGTGCCCCGTATCTGGATGCCCTGGTGGTCCAAGGAAGATCAGCGCAACCTCGAAGACATGGCCCAGGCCCGGGAGGTGCTGCGCGCCCGGGCGTTGCCGTTCCTCGAGAAGACCCTGGGGGACCGCGAGTACATCTGCGGCCCCTTCACTCTGGCGGATGCGCCGTACATGGCGCTCGCCATGGTCCTGCAGGTCGACGGCATGAGCCTGGAGGGATTCCCCAAGTTCGCGGCGTACCTGGCGCGGCTGCGCAGCCGGCCCAGCTATCACGCCATCAATCCGACCACCTCGCTGGAAGACTCCGCCGGCCGCGCGGCCTGAAGAGGTCGATGGCGCAAGCGCCGGCGGGTCAGATACCGGCGCCGGCCAGGGCGTCACCGCGGACGATGGCCGACTGCAGCGAGCCCAGGGAGCGAACCCACGGCGTGGCGCCGGCCAGGGACGGAGGCACGTGCGCGGCGGCGTTCCGTGCCTGGTCCGCGGTCTCGTAGATGCCGAGCAGCAGCACGTAGTAGAGACGGCCGTCCCGCTCCACCCGCGCCGCCGACATGCCCTGCAGACCGCGCTCGTTCACGTACTCCTCCAATGCCTCCGCGCTCGACATGGCCATGAGCTGCACCGTGTAGAAATCCCCCGGCAGGTCGGCCAGGGAGCGGGGCGCGTTCGGCTGGAGGGCTGCGCTGCGCAGCTCGGGCTCCACGGGCGGCGGGGGCGCCTCCCGTTCCTCGCGCTCCGGGGCGGATTCGGGCGCCTCCCGGGGCGTGGGCTGGGGCAGGGGCCTGGGTCCGTTGCCGGGCGGCGGTCCGGCGGGCAGCCGGGCCGGGCGCGGATTCTCCGCCAGATCCGGATCCTGCACGCACTCCCAGCCCGAGCCGGTCGGGCTCATCTGGCAGAACCAGTCGCCGTTCCCGGCGTTGCGCACCGGCGTGGCCGGGGGACGCGGGCCGGAGCCGGCGCAGCCGGCGACGACAAGGCCAACAACGAGACACAGCGGCAGCTTCATCGCCGCTAATGTGCCCACGTCCCTCAGGACTGTCAAAAATCTTCTCGAGCTCATGCCGTTCCGTGTCTCCCCCGTCACCCACGCCGCGTTGAATCGGTCACGGCATTTGGCCATTATACGGGCGCGCCGATAGTTGGCGGTGCTGGGAAACCGGCCCTGACGATCGAAGGCGATGATGGCGATGAAGGAGGCTCATGGTCGCCACGATAACCGAGTACGAGCGGGTGCCTCGCATCCTGCGGCTGGACATAGCCGGCAAGCCCGTGGAGTGGGTGAGCTGGCAGGAAGCCGTTTGCCTGTACGCGCGGGAGATCGTGGTGTGGACCTTGGGCGACGCCATCCTCCGGATCCGCGGCGGCCACTCTCGGTTCAATGCCGCCCGCAGCACCATCGACATCCACAGCATCATCGCCTGTGACGGCAAGATCGTCTCCCCCATGCGCGGGGTGCCGCCGCTGACCAACGAAGCCCTGTTCCGCCGGGATCTCAACGTCTGCCTGTACTGCGGCAGCACCTTCGCCGACGGCGAGCTCACCCGGGATCACGTGGTGCCCCTGTCGCGGCGCGGCCGCGACGTCTGGGACAACGTCGTCGGCGCCTGCAAGCGCTGCAACCATCACAAGGGCAACCGGCTGCCGGAAGAGTGCGGCATGGAGCTGCTGGCGCTGCCGTACATGCCCAACTTCGCCGAGTACCTGGCGCTGATCAACAGCGGGCGTATCCTCGGCGACCAGATGGATTTTCTGCGCAAGAGCTTCGGCCGCAACAGCCGGCTGCTGCAGTAGCCCACTCGCGACGGCGGATTTCGGCTAGCGGTCTCGCGCCGCGTACTCCCTGAGCACCTGCGCCACGCAGGCCGTGAGGCGCTTGCCCGTGGCGATGTGCAGGAACTCGTTGGGCCCGTGGGCGTTCGACTGCGGGCCCAGCACCCCGGTCACCAGAAACTGCACCCCCGGATACGCATCCCCCAGCATCTTCATGAAGGGAATGGTGCCCCCCATGCCCATGTACATGACGGGCGCACCGAAGTGGGCCTGGGAGGCCCGGCCCACCGCGTCGTGGAGCCACGGCGCCGGCTCCGGGGCCAGCCATCCCGTCTGCGGGGTCTCCAGCTCGAAACGCACCTGGGCGCCGTAGGGCGGGTCGCGTTCCAGCTCCTCTTTGATGGCCCGGGCGGCGGCGTCCGCGTCGAGGGTGGGCGGCAGGCGGAACACGAGCTTGGCCCGGGTGCCAGGCCGCAGGGTATTGCCGGCGTTGTTCACGTCCGGCGCGCCGCCCAGGCCCACGGTGGCCAGGCTCGGCCGCCAGGCGTTGTTGAGCAGCAGCTCTAGCCGGTCGTCGCTCTCGGGACGCACCCCGTCGAGCCAGGGAAAGCGGCGGGTGATGGTGTCGCCCAGGGCCTCGGCCACCGCCCGGAGCTGAGTTCGCGCCGCCTCCGGCACCTCCACGTAGAGGGCCGGGTGCAGGCGGCCGGTGGCGGCGTCCTCCACCCGCTCCACCAGAGCGCGGAGGATGCGGAAGCTGGAGGGCACGATGCCGCCCGCGGCACCGGAATGCTGGCCCTCGCGGAGCACCTGCACCGACAGCACGCCCGGGAGCATGCCGCGCAGCGACGTGGTTATCCAGAGCTGGTCGTAGTTGCCGCACTCCGCGTCCAGGCACACCACCAGCTCGGGCTGGCCGATGCGGGCGCGCAGCGCCTCCACGTAGTGCGGCAGATCGTAGCTGCCGCTTTCCTCGCAGCCTTCGATCAGCAGCACGCAGCGGCTGTGGGCCACGCCTTCCGCCTGCAGCGCGGCGATGGCGGTGAGGGAGCCGAACAGGGCGTAGCCGTCGTCGGCGCCGCCGCGGCCGTACAGCTTGCCGTCGCGCAGCACCGGCTCCCAGGGAGCGAGGCCGGGCTCCCAGCCGTCGAACTCCGGCTGCTTGTCGTAATGCCCGTACAGCAGCACCGTGCCGGGGGCGCCGGTGCCGGCCACCTCGGCGAACAGCAGCGGCGTGCGGCCGGGCAGGGTGACGATCTCGGTGGTGAGGCCGGCGACCCCGGCCTGCCGAGCCCAGTCGTCCAGCAGGCTCACCGCCGCGGCCATGTGACCGTGACTCTCCCACTCTTGATCGAAGGCCGGCGATTTGTTGGGGATGCGCACGTACTCGCACAGGGTGGGGACGATGTCGCGATCCCAGCGCTCGTCGACGTAGCGCTGCACGTTCCGGGTGAAGGTTTCGCTCATGGGGTCACCTCAATGAAATCCGCGGACGCAGTCGTAGCCGTGAAGCCAGTCGTACTGCCGCATGGCGAGCTCCGGCAGGAACCGGCTGCCGAGGGAAAGCTTGAAGTTGCGCCACCAGGCCGGCGAGCCCTCCGGCAGGTGGAACATCTCGCCCTGCTCGCGGGAGCTCCGCTGCACCTTCGTCGCCCGGGGGCGGCGGTAGCGTTCGTACTCCGTCAGGCCTTCCGCGGGGTGATCTTCCCACCGGTCGAGCATGCGCGACAGCACCCAGGCATCCTCGATGGCCATGGCGGCCCCCTGGGCCAGATAGGGCAGCATGGGATGACAGGCGTCGCCCAGCAGGGTAATGGAGCCTCGGCTCCAGGCGGGCAGGGGCTCGTGATCGTAGAGCGCCCATTTGTAGACCCCGTCCGCCGCCTCGATCAGGGTGCGCACCATGGGATGCCAGCCGGCGAAGTCGCGGGCCAGCTCCGCCGGGTCGCCGGGCGTGCTCCAGGATTCCTCGGTCCAGCGGCCGGTTTCCACCACCCCGACGAAGTTCACCAGCTCGCCGCGGCGGACGTAGTAGTGCACAAAGTGACGGCCCGGCCCCAGCCACACCGTGGCGCTGGGAGGAATCAGCCGGGCCGGCAGGCGCTCGCGGGGCACCATGCCGCGCCACGCCACGTGGCCGGTGAAGCGCGGCTCGCTGTGCTGAAACAGGCTCTGACGTACCACGGAACGGATGCCGTCGCAGCCCACCACCGCGTCGTGGCGGACGCGCTCGCCGTCCACCTCGAGCCATGGTCCCTCGTCGTCCTCGCCGGCGCCGCGGCAGACGACCCCGGTGCGCAGGGTGATGCCGGAGCGGCTGCGCGCCTGCTCCATGAGCAGGCCGTGCAGGTCGCCGCGGTGCACGTGGTAGTAGGGGGCCCCGTAGCGCAGCTCGGAGAACTGCCCGAGCGGCCGCATGGCGAGCTGATAGCCGGCGCGCCAAGTGCGCAGGTGCACGGCATCCGGGTAGAAGGCGATGGCCTTCAACGCGGCGCCCAGACCCAGGGCGCCGAGCACCCGGGTGGCGTTGGGGGAAAGCTGCACCCCGGCGCCGAGTGCTTCGGGCTCCGTGGCCTGCTCGTAGAGGGTGATGTTCCTGAGCCCGGCCTGGTGACACGCCAGCGCGAGCGTCAAGCCGCCGATGCCGGCTCCTGCGATACCCAGGTGCACCGTCAGCGCCCGCGGACCTTCCAGCGGGTGCCGTCGCGGCTGTCCTCCAGCTCGATGCCGCGCCGCGCCAGGTCGTCGCGGATCGCGTCGGCCCGCTGGAAATCGCGGCTGCGGCGGGCGGCGTTGCGCTCCTCGATGAGCGCCTCGATCTCGGTGGCGTCCACCTCGGTGCCGCGCTGGAAGTGGGCATCCACCGTCTCGGTGAGCACGCCCAGCAGCCAGCCGCCCTCGAGGAGCTGGCGCTGCAGCCGGGCGCGCTCGGCCGCATCCTCGGCGCGGTTCGCCGCATCCGCGATCTGGTGCATGGCAGCCAGCGCCTTGGGGGTATTGAGGTCGTCGCACAGCGCCGCCATCACCGTGACGGGGTATTGCCCCGGGGGCAGGCCGGCGAAGTCGCCGCTGGTGACCGCGCCGGATTCATCCACCCCGCGCAGGGCCTCGTAGAGCCGGTCGAGGCTCGCCGACGACTGGGCCAGCAGATCCTCGGTCCAGGCGAGCTGCTGGCGGTAATGTCCGGAGAGCAGGGCGTACCGCAGGGCCTCCCCCGGATAGCGCTCGAGCAACTCGTGAATCGTCACGATGTTGCCGAGCGACTTCGACATCTTTTCCTGCCCCAGGGTGAGCATGCCGTTGTGCAGCCAGTAGCGGACGTAGGTGGGGTTCGCGTTGGCGCAGCGGCTCTGGGCGGCCTCGTTCTCGTGGTGCGGAAACATCAGGTCGGAGCCGCCGCCGTGAATGTCGATGGTCTCGCCCAGGTGGCGCCGGATCATGGCGGAGCACTCGATGTGCCAGCCGGGCCGGCCGCGGCCCCAGGGGCTATCCCAGCCGGGGAGGTCGTCGGTGGAGGGCTTCCACAGCACGAAGTCCTTGGGGTCGCGCTTGTAGGGCGCCACGTCCACCCGGGCACCGTCGAGCATGTCCTGCAGGGTGCGATGGGAGAGGCTGCCGTAATCCGGATCCGTGGGCACGTGGAACAGCACGTGACCTTCCGCCACGTAGGCGTGCTCCCCCGCGATCAGCGACTCGATCATGTCGATGATCTCGTCGATGTGCTCGGTGGCGCGGGGCTCCAGGGTCGGCGGCAGGCAGCCGAGCGCCGCCACGTCCTGCCGATAGGCTTCGGTGAAGCGCTCCGCCAGCTCGGCGATGGACTCGCCGCCGGCCTTGGCGGCGGCATTGATCTTGTCGTCGATGTCGGTGATGTTGCGCAGGTACGCCACGTCCGGGTACAGCACCCGCAACAGCCGAAACAGGACGTCGAACACCACGGCCGGCCGGCCGTTGCCGATGTGCACGCGGCCGTACACGGTGGGTCCGCAGACGTACATGGTCACGCGGTCGGGGTCGAGGGGACTAAAGCCTTCCTTGCGGCCCGTGGCGGTGTTGTGAAGCTTGAGTTCCATGAGCTGATCCGTGTTTCAGCGGGGCCGGGTGGTGACCCGGACGGCGTCGCCCTCCACGCGCAGATAGAAGCAGCTGGGGCGGTTGGTGTGACAGGCGGGCCCCGTCTGCTCCACCAGCAGCAGCACGGCATCGCCGTCGCAGTCGAAGCGCAGCTCCACCAGCTTCTGCAGGTGGCCCGAGGTCTCGCCCTTGCGCCAGAGCTGGTGCCGACTGCGCGACCAGTAGCAGGCGTAGCCGTCCTCCAGGGTGCGCGCCAGGGATTCCCGGTTCATCCACGCCAGCATGAGCACCTCGCGGCTCGCGGCGTCCTGGGCCACGGCGGGCACCAGCCCGTCGGCGTTGAAGCGCACGGCCTGCAGGACCTGGTCCAGGGGCCGGGCCGTGCCTTCAGCGGCGTCTTCGAGCCCGGCGAAGGTCGACTCGACGGTCATGACGGCGAGAACCGTTCCTCGAGGTAACGGTAGACGGCGCGCATCCCCATGGCCTCGCCGCCTTCCGGCCGGCCCGGCCGGGGGCGGGTGTTGAAGGCCATGATGTCGAAGTGGACCCACGGCGCTTCGCCGACGAAGCGCTGCAGGAACAGTGCCGCGGTGACGGCGCCCGCGTAGGGGGAGGCGGCGGAGTTCACCAGATCCGCCACCTTGCTTTCCAGCATGAAGTTGTACGGCTGGTGCAGGGGCATGCGCCACACCGGGTCGTCGCAGGCGTCCCCGGCCTGTTGAATGGCCGAGGCCACCGCGTCGTCGGTGCCGAACATGGCGGCGATCTCGGCACCCACCGCCGAGCGGGCGGCGCCGGTGAGGGTGGCGAAGTCCACGATCAGCGCCGGGCTCTCCTCCGCGGCCAGCGCCAGCGCATCGCACAACACCAGACGGCCTTCGGCGTCGGTGTTGTCGATCTCCACGGTGAGTCCCTTGTAGGTGGGTAGCACGTCGCCGGGCCGGAAGGCGTTGCCGGAGACGGCGTTCTCCACCGCCGGGATGAGCACCCGCAGGCGCACCGGCAGGCCCAGCGCCATGACGAGCTGAGCGAGCCCCAGGGCGTGGGCGGCGCCGCCCATGTCCTTCTTCATGGTGCGCATGGCGCTGGCGGGTTTCAGATCCAGGCCGCCGCTGTCGAAGCACACGCCCTTGCCCACCAGCACCAGCAGGGGATGCGACTCGTCGCCCCAGCGGATGTCGATGAGCCGCGGCGCGTCGTGGGCCGCGCGGCCCACCGCGTGGATGGCGAACAGATTGCGGTCGAGGAGCTCCTCGCCCACGGTGACGCTGCACTCGGCGCCGTTCAGGCGGGCGAGCTGCTCCGCCTCGGCGGCCAGGTGGGAGGGCTGCATGTCCTGCGCCGGGGTGTTGATGAGATCCCGCACCAGATTGGTGGCCGCGGCGAAGGCGGCGAGACGCGCCGCGTTCTGGCCCGCCGGCAGCAGCAGGCGCGCCGGTGCCCGGGAAGCCTCCCGGTAGCGCTGATACTGGTAGGCGCCAACGGCCCAGCCGAGAAGCTGCAGCTCGCTGACCGGATCCTCGACCTGGTACACGCCTTCCGGCAGGGAGAGCGGCAGGCCGCCCAGCGTCTCGAGCGATTCCTGGCCGCTCCAGCCGGCGGCGACCACGGCGGGGTGGCCGGCGTCGTCCGGCAGCCAGGTGCTCTGCCCGGGCTTGGCCTCGAAGCCGCTGCTCTTCGCCCACCGGCGCTCGCTCTCGGAGAGCGATTTCAGCCAGGTGGTGAGGTTTTCGGTGCGAACCAGGCGGATGGGGGTCACCGGTTCGTCGGTGGCCGTGATGAGTACGTCTGTCATGGGGCGGATGGTCTATGATGGCCGGGCCGGGCGCAAGCGCCCGCCCATGGAGGAGGGAGAAGAATGAGAAGAACCGTGGCCGCTCTGATACTGCTGACACTGGCGGTAGGCGCAGCGGAGGCCCGGACCGCCAAACCCATGCTGCTCGGCACTCACTGGATGGCCATCACCGGCAAGCCTCTGGCCGCCACCGCCGGCGCGAGGATGTTCGAGCAGGGCGGCAACGCGGTGGACGCAGCCTGCGCCATGCTCGCCGCCACCTCCACCATGTTCGACGTGTTGAGCTGGGGCGGCGAGACCCAGGCGCTCATCTACCATCCCGAAGAGAAGAAGGTCATCGCCATCAATGCCCTGGGCGTGGCCCCCACCGGCGCGACCCCCGAGTTCTTCCGCGAGCGCGGCATGGAGGTGCCGCCGGAGTACGGGCCCCTGGCCGCGGTGACCCCCGGCACCCCTGGCGGGCTCATGGTCATGCTGGCGGAGTACGGGAGCCTGAGCCTGGCGGAGGTGCTGGCCCCCGCCATGGAGCTGGCGCGCGGCTATCCCATGGAGGCGCAGACGGCGGACTCCATCGAGCGCATGAAGGAACACATCCGGCAGTGGCCCTCGTCGCGAAGGCTGTTCCTCGTGCACGAGGGCGAAGCACGCGAGGCGCCGCACCCCGGCGAGATCTTCCGGCAGCCCGATCTGCTGGCAACCCTCTCCAAGCTGGTGGAGGCGGAGCGGGCGGCACTCGCGGCCGGCAAGAGCCGCAAGGAAGCCATCTACGCCGCCAACGACCGGTTCTACAAGGGCGACATCGCCGAGGCGTTCGTCGCCGGCTCCCGCGCCCTGGGCGGGCTGCACACGGTGGAGGATCTGGCGAACTGGCAGGTGTACATCGAGGAGCCGGTGCGCACCAGCTACAAGGGCATCGACGTCTACAAGCTGAACACCTGGGTGCAGGGCCCGGTGATGCTGCAGGCGCTCAACATGGCCGAGCAGATCGATCTGCGCGAGCTCGGCTACAACAGCGCCCGCTACGTGCACACGCTCTATCAGATCATGAGCCTGGCCTTCGCCGACCGCGACTTCTATTACGGCGACCCGTACTTCCCGCCCGAGGAGCCGGTTCAGGGCCTGCTCTCCAAGCGCTACGCCGAGGAGCGGCTGAAGCTCTTGAACCCGGACGAGAACAACCCGCTGATCAAACCCGGCGACCCGTACCGCTTCCAGTCCGGGCGCAACCCGTTCCTCGATCACCTCGAGGCCTGGACCAACACCCGCGACGAGTCCAAGGGCATCATGCCGCCCTGGCAGCAGGCTTCTCTCGAGCAACCCGCTCACGACGCCGCCTTCCTCGCCGGCACCACGTCCATCCAGGCGGCGGACGCGGACGGCTGGGTAGTCTCCGTGACCCCCTCCGGCGGCTGGATTCCCGCCGTCATCGCCGGCGACACCGGCATCGGCATGAGCCAGCGCATGCAGAGCTTCGTCCTCGACCCGGCGCAGAACCCCTACAACGTGGTAGAGCCGGGCAAGCGCCCGCGGGCGACCTTGACCCCGAGCCTGGCCCTGGTGGACGGCGAGCCGTTCCTCTCCTTCGCGGTGCAGGGCGGCGACACCCAGGATCAGAACCTGCTGCAGTTCTTCCTGAACGTGGTGGAGTTCGGCATGAACGTTCAGGAGGCCGCCGAGGCGCCCAACTTCTGGAGCTTCCAGCTTCGCAATTCCTTCGCCGACCACCGGGCCCAGCCGGGGCGCATTCTGCTGAACGAGAAGATGCCGGCGTGGGTGCGGGACCAACTCGTCGAGATGGGCTACGAGCCGGAGTACGCGAAGCGGACATCCGGGCCGATCACTGCGATCTACTTCGACCGGGAGCAGGGGGTGATGCAGGGAGCGGCGAGTGATTACGGGGAGGATTATGGTGTGGCGTGGTGATGGGCGGGTGATCCGCAGTTCCGTGGGTTAGGTGGAAAGGGTCCGGGGTTTCGAGTGGTTCCGGGTTGGTTCCGCGTCTGAGCGTGGACATTGCGAGTGTGAATGTTAACCTGTTTGCAAACGGGAAATTGCGGAGGGTGCATTATGTGGTGGTGGAAAGGCGGAATGTTTCCGCCTACTAGGCGTTAGGCGGAAGCTAGCGCCTCTCTAGTGCCAATGATTTACCACTACACCACGATAGAAACGCTTGCTCTAATCCTTGAGTCAAGGAAGCTCCGATTCAATAGACTTGATCGCGTCGATGACCTTCAGGAGGCTCAGTCCGTCCAAGGCATCAACTTCGGAAAGTTCTTCTTTGTGTCCTGTTGGACGCAAACGGAAGAAGAGAGCATTCCCCAGTGGCATATGTACACCGACAAGATGCAGGGGGTTCGGATCGGGCTCCCGGACTACCCCTTCTGTAGCAAGAGGTTGGAGGCACCCTCTGGGTGGATCGAAACCAGTTCCTCCGGCGAGATTCTCTCGCCCATATCGATGGAGGAAATGATGACCGACACGTATCTGATCGTTCCTGCGTGCCTAGACCAGAAGCATTTTGGCGGATCTGTCCAGTACGTGAACAACGTCCAAGAGCGGTACGCCGCGTCAGTAGAGCTGACTCAGCGCGAAGATTCTGCTTACGATTTCGCCCTACGTAGCCCAGCTACCCTCGTGAGAACTAAATCTCCGGACTGGGGGTTTCAGAAGGAATTCCGTTTCTTCCTATTGGCGCTACCCTCCCTCCCGGTCCCTCCTGAAGGACCTGGGTCACCGAAATTCTATGATCAGCTACCAACGCACATGCTGAACTCAATGCTCAGTGGCGCCGGTCCCGGAGTAGAGTGGATCGATCTCGATGTTGCGGAGGAGGCCTTCGAGCAGATGACCATTACCACGGGCCCCTGTTGCTCACAGGGCCAGAAGCTTTGCGTCGAGGCACTGAAGAATCAGCTGGCATCGAATGCCACACTGAAACCCAGTGTTCTCGAAGGTCGGATCCGTGCACGCTGATGGGCTTCCGCCTAACAAGGGCGATGCAGCTGACCCCAAAACCTGTCCTCAAATTTGCTTACGCAAATTTGTCGCCAGGTTCCGGCGCAGCTGATCGCCGGCGTTAGGCGTCATGGCCGACCCCAAAATCAGCATCCAAAAGAAGAGGGAGCGCTTCTTCTTTGAGGAGTTTGCTTCGAAGATTGGTCTGGGCGCGGAGAT
>JAWLGU010000094.1:0-15987 GCA_041690675.1 Pseudomonadales bacterium
GCGATCGGTCTTCCCACGGGATTCATTTCGTAGTCCGGATACCCGCCCGGGTCCCAGCCCCTGGGCAGCAGGCGAGTGTCCTTCACCTCGCGGTCGAGCTCCAGGAAGCTGGTGGTGAGGCGGCCGGCGGCGTTGACGTGACGCGACTCATAGATCTGCGCCTGATCCTCGCCGGTGATCACCGCACGGTAGGGCTCGAACGCGTTGCTTTGGCGCGGGAGCTCGGAGGGCAGGGGATCTCCCCAACCGTCGGTGATCACCCCGAGCTCGTTGCTGCAGCCGGAGCACCAGACCCGGGTGCCGTCGTCGCTCGAGAGCTCCGCGGTGACGAACGCGCGCCGGAACCCCACTCCCGATGGGAACTTGTGGCCGGCGAGGTTGGTGATACGCACGCTTATCCGCAAGGTATCGTCCACCGACTCGATTCCCGCGATCTCCAGACGCGCCGTGTCCCGCTGCGCCAGCCGCGTCATCTCCTCCATGGCCAGCGCCTTGGGCGAGACCACCGTGCTCATCGCGCGCGCCGGATGGAACGTGTTGGAGCCGAGCGCCCTGGGGAACTGCTGGAAGAAGCTCATGGTGAACAGGTTGATGCCCACCAGTGTGTGGCGCCGATAGCCGGTGCGCACCTCGGCGTCCAGATCGTGGGAGCTGCGCCGGTTGGCGCTGTGGGGAAAGCTGCTGTCCTCGATGTTGGCGATCTGTGCACGGGTGGGCGCGGTCCCGCCCGGGCTCAGCGGATTGGTGGCCGGCATGTGGCAGTCCTGACAGGTCCGGGCGTCCGGATGGGAAGCGCTGCCGTAGTCGCTGTTGCGCCACTCCAGGTAGGTGGTCTGCTCGTGGGCGCTGTCGATCTGCTCGTCGTCGGCCACCGGCGCGTCGACCATGTGGCAGCTGCCGCACAGCCCGCTGTCGGCCAGGTGGGCGCCGTGCACTGGCTCGATGCCCAGGCCCGCCCGCATGGGCATGGTCTTCACCTTCTGGTAGGGGCCGTAGAGCTCCGTTGCCGGGCCGGTGACGAAACGACCGTTGAACGACGCCGGGGTTCCCAGGTTCTCGTCGGCAATGTGGTGACACACGGTGCAGGAGACCCCGTCCCGCGAGAGGGCTCCGAACAGGGCAGCCGCGGCGTTGCGGTCCGGATCGATCTCGTCGGGAATCTGATACGTGTTGTCGAGCTTGTCTCCGAGCTGGGGGAACGTGCGCTGGCCCATGGGGGCATGGCAGCCGAAGCAGAAGGACTCGGTGTCCCCGGCGCGGTCGGGGTAGCTGGCCAGCTCCGATTCGAGCTGGGCCCGGAACACCGGATCTCTGGCCGAGACGGACATCAACGATCCGCTCCACTCACCATAGGGGGTGAGTGCCGCCAGCTCCGGATCGCCGATGGGCAGCGGGAACTGCAGCTTGTCGAAGCGATGCTCGCCCACCGCCACGGTCATCTCCGGATTGGTGCCGTTCAGGAGATCTGCGGCCTCGTGACAGCCGGAACAGACGCTGGCCGTCACGAACAGCCGCGCCTCACCCGAACCCGCCGCCGGCGGCACGTGGTCGTAGGCAGCGTCCATGGGGAGATTCCGCGGCTCGCGCCGCGCGATGTTCTTGATTCCGGGGATGTCGAACAGGGCCGGAAACCCGTTCAGGCGCTTGCCGGGCGTATGCAGAGGACGATACAGCAGCCAGGGAAACAGGTCCCTCTCCAGACTGTTCGGCGCTTCCTGCACGAGCTCGGACGCGCGGCTGAGGAAGGTCTCTGCCAGGCGTCCATGAGCGCCGTCCGGAGGTCGCTCGCCGGAGGCCGCTGGGCGCCCCGGCAGCTCCACGAAGGTGGCGACGTCGTTGCTGGTGAGATTGCCGAGGAACGCAAAGGTGCTCTCGCGATCGGCGGACGCGTGGCAGGCGATGCAGAACGACATGCCGTACTGGCCGGACTCGAATGGCAGCGTGTAGGGAACGTTGCCGGGCCTGTAGTAGAGATACCACAGCCAGCCGTCGTGGGACGCGCGGCTGTCTCGTAGCATTACCGCCCAGCCGTCCACCTCCTCATCCTTCGCGCCCGGAAGCCCCGGATACATCTCTTTCACGATCATGGCGCCGTCGGGAATGGGGCCGTGGCGCCCGTTTCGCAACCAGTCCGCCACCGCCTCGGAGTAGTACACGCGCACCCGGGCGTGAGTGCCGAGGGCGGTGTCTGCCACGGTGCTGCCGGTGCGTGACTGAATGGGCACCAGAGGCCCGGTGCGGCGGATGTCGTTGTCGCGGAAGCGGTCGTGGCACCAGCCCAGATGCCCTCCGCTGATGACGAACTGTCGGATGCCGTCGAGCTGGCGCTCGGTGGGAATGATCGGCCCGTGGTGGGCCAGCAGATCGAGCTCGCGAAGCCTCGCCTCGGAGTCGAGAGCAGGCTCTTCGCGGGCACACTGAAACGCGGTGCTGGCTCCGCCGCCCGGGGCGCAGGCGGCGGCCGACGCCAGAAGGAGCAGGCCACAGGCCGCGCCGCAGAGCTCATTCATGGATTTTCCCCCTCTCCCGCCGTGGCAGCCATGGTAGCAGCATCGTGCTGCGAGCCCGTTTCGTTCGAAGTCCGGGCGCCACCCGCGAGCCGCTTGGGCCGAAATCATGGCCGCCCGGCGGCGAGCGAATGCGATACCATCTCCGCCAACCATCGGCGGGTCCGGCGGCAGGTTTCCATGGTACTTCTCGAGCGCCAGGCCGAGCTCGAAGCGTTGCAGCGCAGCTGGCAGGAGGCTCGCGCCGGCACCGGTAAGCTGGTGCTGGTGATGGGTGAGGCGGGTATCGGAAAGAGCGCGCTCGTGGAGACGTTCGTCGCAGCACTGGTGCCGGGCCCGAAGGTGGCCTGGGGCTACTGCGATGCGCTCCGGACTCCGCGCACCCTGGGGCCGGTGCACGAGCTCGCGATGGCGCTGGACGTAGCCACCCGCGCCGACGAGGTCGTTGACCCCCCTCGGGGGCCCGCTTCGCCCCGGGGAGCCTTGTTCTCCCGTCTGTTCGCCGAGCTGGCCCGCGAGGGGCCGGGGCTGGTGGTACTCGAGGATCTGCACTGGGCCGACGAGGCCACCCTCGATTTCGTCCGCTTTCTGGGGCGGCGCATCCAGCGCCTCGGCTGTCTGTTCATTGCCACCTATCGGGACGACGAGGTGTCCGGCAACCACCCACTGCGGCGCACCGTCGGCGCCCTTACCGGTGACCATACCCTGCGCCTGTGCCTGCCGCTGTTGTCCGCGGAGGCCGTGGCCGAGCTGGCCGGCCCCGGCCGTGACGGGGCCCACCTCTACACCATCACTGGCGGCAATCCGTTCTTCGTCCGGGAGCTGCTCCGCGCCGGCCGGAACGATGTCCCGCAGACGGTGCGCGACGCCGTGGTCGGCCGTCTGCTGGGTTGTTCGTCGAATGCCCGACGGGTCGCCGAGCTGGTCTCCATCAACCCGGGCCCCACGGAGGTCTGGCTGGTGGACGCGGTGTGTGGCCCGGCGCCGGGTGTCCTGGAAGAGCTTGCCGGCTGCGGTCTGCTGGTGCCCCACGGCACAGCCTGGAGCTTTCGCCACGAGCTGGCGCGGCTCTCGGTGGAGAGCACCCTGACCCCCGCCCGGGCCGAGGACTGGCACCGGCAGGTGCTCGAGGCGCTCGTCGGCCACAGCGGAGATCTGGCGCGCCTCGTCCATCACGCGGACCACGCCGGCTCCGCCGAGGCCGTACTCGAATATGCGCCGCGGGCCGGGGACGCGGCGGCCCAGGCCCGGGCGCTGCGGCTGCTGTCGCGGCAATGCTGGGAGGGTGGTGATCAGCAGGGAGCCCACGAGGCGGCACGGCAGGCGGTGGATCTGCTCGAGGCGCAACCGCCCGGGCCGGATCTCGCCATGGCCTACAGCGTGGTGTCTCAGCTCGCCGTGCTCGGCGGCCGGACGGAGGAGGCGCTGGAGTACGGCACCCGAGCCCTGGAGCTGGCCAGGCGCTTCGCAGATTACGCTACCGAGTCGCACGCCTTGAACAATCTGGGTGCCGCCAAGGTCGCCTGCGGCGAGACGGCCGGCTTCGCGGAGCTCGAGCAGGCGTTGATCGTGGGTCTTGCGCATGGCCTGTCCGACCAGTTGGGGCGGGCGTACGCCAATCTCGTCACCTGCTCGATTCTGCGACACGAGCTCGAGCGCGCCGAGCGGTACCTCGAGGCGGGCCTGCGCTACTGCGACGAGCACGAGATCCACACCCATCTCGCGTACCTGCGCGCTTACGCCGCCCGTTTCGAGCTCGACCGCGGCCGCTGGGACGAGGCGGCGCGACTCGCGACGCGGCTGCTGGAGGGTGGAGCCATCACCACTGTGCAGCGGATCCCGACCCTGGTGACCCTGGCGCTGGTACGCATTCGCCGCGGCGACCCCGGCGTGGATGCGCTGCTCGAGGAGGCCTGGCGGCTGGCGATCCCCACCGGCGAGCTGCAGCGCATCGGGCGCGTGGCGGCGGCCCGCGCCGAGCGCGCCTGGTACCAGGGCGACGACGACGCCGCTGCCCGGGAAGCCGCAGTCGGGCTCACTCATGCCGAAGGTCATCGCGATCCCTGGATCAAGGGTGAGCTGGTCTGGTGGCGCTGCCGCGCCGCGGGGGGTCTGCCGCCGACGGACGGCATCGCGGAGCCGTACCGGCACATGGTGAGCGGGGAGGCCGTGGCCGCGGCACGGATCTGGGAGCGCCTGGGGATGCCGTACCATCGGGCGCTGGCCCTGTCCGCCGGGGGCGAGGCGTCGATGCTGGAGGCGCTGCCGCTGGCGGACGCCTTGGGCGCCGCGCCCCTGGCCGACCGGGTGCGGCGCCGGCTGCGCAGCGAGGGGGTGCGCGGTGTGCCCCGGGGCCCGCGTGCAGCGACGCAGGCGAATCCGGCGGGACTCACCCCCCGGGAGCTTCAGGTGCTGCAGCTTCTGGCGCGGGGCCACTCCAACCCGGAACTGGCCCGCCTGCTGCACCTGTCTCCCCGGACCATCCACCGCCACGTGTCGGCGATCCTGGCCAAGCTCGAGGTGCGAACCCGCGGCGAGGCCGCAGCGGCGGCGTTCGCCATGGACCTCATCGACCGGTCGCCCTGACTGCCTGAACTGGGTACCTCCGCCGCGCAAATTGGGTATTTGCGCCGATGCGGCGATTCCCTCTGCAGCACATGCTCTTACCCGGCCGGATGATCCGGCTCGACTCATTATCCGACGAGCAAGGAGACGAATCATGCGCATGCTGCCCTGGATTTCAGGAATCTCCCTGCTGCTGGCGGCCCCGGTCGGGCTCGCGGAGCAGAAGGGTGAAAACGCCACCGTCCGGTCACCGCTGGTGACGCTGGTGCGTGATGCCACGGCGCGATTTCGCGATGTGGCCACGGCGGTCTCGGAAGGCTACGAGCCATTTCTCGGCTGTGCGAGCGGGCGCGACGAAGGCGCCATGGGCATTCATTACGTGAAAGGTGACCTCCTGGGCGACGGTGCCCTGGACCCGCGCAACCCGGAGTCCCTGGTCTACGAGCCCCAGCGGAACGGCCGTCTGCGCCTGGTGGCGGTGGAGTACATCACCTTCGCCGACGCCTGGAACGCCGACAACGAGACGGCACCGGTGCTGGAAGGACACGTCCTTCACCTCACCGGTGAGCCCAACCGCTACGGCATTCCTGCCCACTTCGAGCTGCACGTGTGGGCGTGGCAGCACAACCCCGGCGGCACCTTCGCCGACTGGAATCCGCTGGTTTCCTGCGATGCGTACGACCCCGCGCGGCAGGGCTGAACAACGAGGAGGATTGCACATGCCCCGCTATCTCATCGAGCGAACCTTTCCCGAGGGCCTCGGGATCACGCCCGACGCGGCCGGCACGGAGCTGTGCTGCGGTGTGATCGGCAACAATGCGGAAGAAGGGGTCACTTGGGTGCACTCTTATGTCACACTCGACAAGACTCGCACCTTCTGCATATACGACGGCCCGAGCCCGGAGTCCGTGCGGCGGGCGGCGAAGCGCAACGGGCTGCCCATCGAGCGGATCACCGAGGTCCGGGTGCTGGATCCCTATTTCGTGACGTGACTGCCCCCGCCGTGGCGGGCGCAGCCGCACCCGCCAGGGCGCCTTCACTGATCCCGGTGCGCCGCGTGCCCCGCGAACGTGAGGTTCTCGCCGGTTCGTGCGTCGAAGACCAGCACGTGTCTTGCTTCCAGGCACAAGCGGACCACATCACCCTCATTCACGTGTGCGGCGGGATCGAGGCGGGCAACCAGCGACCGCCGGCGCTCATCGCCTGCCGCCGCACCGGCCTCCTCGGGAAGGTTCGTGCCGGCGAAGCCATCGAGGTCAACATCGAGATACACGAACACGTCGGCACCGAGCCATTCCACCACCTCGGCGCGGGAATCGAAGCCGAGGCCTGCGCCTTCGACGCCAGCCTTGCTGCGCAGGTGATCGGGCCGAAATCCTGCAAGCAGCGGATGCGCCACGTCTGCCAGGCGTTCCTGCACATTCGGGGGCAGCGCCAGTCTGCCCACGGGAAGCTCGAGACATCCGCCGGCGTAGCGCGCCGGCAGGAAGTTCATCGCCGGCGAGCCGATGAAGCCGGCGACGAACAGGTTGCGGGGCCGCTCGTACAGGTCCCGCGGAGTCCCCACCTGCTGCACTTCGCCGTCACGCAGCACGGCGATCCGGTGACCCAGGGTCATGGCTTCGGTCTGGTCGTGGGTGACGTACACGGTGGTGATCGCCAGCCGCCGCTGCAGCCGGGCGATCTCGGTGCGCATCTGCACCCGCAGCTTGGCGTCCAGATTGGAGAGCGGCTCGTCGAGCAGGAACACCCTGGGCTGCCGCACCATGGCGCGGCCCATGGCCACCCGCTGACGCTGCCCCCCGGACAGCGCGCCGGGCTTACGATCCAGCAGATCCTCGAGCTCCAGCATCGCCGCCGTCCTGGCGATCCGCTCGTTGATCCGCGCCTTCGGCAGCTTGGCGAGCTTCAAGGGAAACGCAAGATTCTCACGCACGGTCATGTGGGGGTAGATGGCATAGCTCTGAAACACCATGGCCATGTTGCGGTCCTTGGGATCGACATCGTTGATCAGCTCGCCGTCCAGGCGGATCTCCCCCTCGGATACCGATTCCAGGCCCACGATCATGTTCAGCAACGTCGATTTTCCGCAGCCGGAGGGGCCCACCAGAATGAAGAACTCGCCATCGCGGATGGTGAAGCTGGCGGCGTTCACCGCTGTGGTTCCGGGAAAGCGCTTGCTGACGCCGCGCAGCTCGATTTCCGCCATCGGCTATCCCTTCACCGCTCCGGCGGTGAGCCCCGCCACGATGCGCCGCTGAAACGCCAGCACCATCACGATGATGGGCACGGTGACCACCACCGAAGCGGCCGCAATGGAGCCGGTGGGCTGTTCGAAGCGTGAGCTGCCGGTGAAGAAGGCGATGGCGGCCGGGACGGTACGGGCATCGTTGGTGGAGGTGAGCGAGATGGCGAAAAGAAAGTCGTTCCAGGCGAAGATGAACACCAGAATGGCGGCCGTGAACACCCCCGGGGCGGCCAGGGGCGCAATCACGTGCACGAAAGCCTGTAGAGGTGTCGCGCCGTCGACCCGGGCCGCCTTGTCCAGCTCCCAGGGGATCTCGCGGAAGAAGGCGGACAGGGTCCAGATGGCCAGCGGCAGGGTGAAGGTCATGTAGGGCAGAATCAGCCCGGCCCAGGTGTCATACAACCCGATGCTGCGCCAGACGTCGAACAGCGGCCCGATGATGGAGACGGGCGGAAACATGGCGATGGACAGCGCGGCAGCCAGGATAACGCGTCGCCCGGGAAACTCGAGCCGCGCGATGGCGTACGCCGCGAGCATACCGAGGAGCACGGCCGCGACGGTCGACAGGCCCGCAATCCCGGCCGAGTTCCACAGGGCCGCCGAGAACTGTGGGTCGCGGAAGACGGCATGGTAGTGCTCGAGGCTCAGCACCCGGGGTATCAGCCGCCGATCGCCGAGATCCGTGGCGGGCTTGAGGGAGAGGGACACGATCCAGACCACCGGAATGAGCGCATAGATCACCACCGCCACGCTGCCCATTCGCCAGACGTACGCCTCGAATCGTTCGCCCTCGGCGCTTGCCGGCGATGCGAATGGCCGCACGCGCGCGCTCACGGCGATTCCCGATCCGGAACGTCGAGACCGAAGCCTTTGACGAACAGCGCGGCGATGACCACCACGCACAGGAACACCAGCACCGACACAGCCGATCCGAGACCCAGATTCAGCCGCGTGACTAGAGCATCGTAGCCGACGATGGACACCGTGCCGGTGCCCTGGGCGCCGCGCGTCTGGATGAACACGGTATCGAAGATGCGGAACGCATCCAGGGTCCGGAACAGGAGCGCCACCAGGACCATGGGGCGCATGATGGGCAGCGTCACCTTGAAGAAGCGCTGTGCGGCGGTCGCGCCGTCCACACGCGCTGCCCGCAGAAGCTCCTCCGGAACGAGTGTGAGGCCCGCGAGCAGAAGCAGCGCCATGAACGGTGTGGTCTTCCAGATCTCGGTGAGAATGATGACGAAGAACGCCGACCAGCGCTCGGCCAGCCAGGGGCCCTCCAGTCCCAGCAAGGCGTTGACGAAGCCGGTCGTCGGGTCGAATGCGAGGCGCCAGCTCATGGCGGCCACCACGGTGATGATGCCGTAGGGTACCAGCAGGGAGGTGCGCACCAGCCGCCGGCCCAGCATGGCGCGATGCATGACCAGGGCGAAGACGAAGCCGAGCAACAGCTCCATGGCCACGGATCCGACGGTGATCATCAGCGTGTTGACGAGTGCCTGCCACCACACTTCCGAGCTCAGCACGCTGGCGTAGTTTTCGAGCCCGACGAATCGACGCAGATCCGGAAAGCGCAGATCGTAGCGGAACAGCGAAAGCCACAGGGCGTACAACATGGGATAAGCGGTCACCACCAGCATGGCGATCATTGCCGGAGCGCAGAGCAGCCAGGCGAGGCGAGCCTCGGCGCTCGACCGCGCGCTCACAGCAGCCCCTCTGAAGCCAGTGCCCGCCGTACCGCTTCCCGCAGACGTGTCACGTCCCGGTCCGGATCGATCTCGGCCATCGGATGCAGGGCGTGGCTGATGGCGAGCGAGACGTCGGCATAGAACGGCGTCCGCGGCCGTTGTACCCCGTCCCGCAGGGTCTCGCGCAGCAGGTCGGCGAAAGGAAACCGATCACGGACCTGCGCGTCGTCGTAGAGCGCGGCGATGGTGGGCGGCAGTCCGCCCAGCGCGGCCGCCAGCCGCTGATGGGGCTCCGCCACGATGCACGTCGCGGCCTCGAAGGCCAGCTCGGGAAAGAGGCTGTGCGCACCGATGCCGATGTTGATGCCGCCGATGGTGACCCGGCTCGGCTTGCCGGAGACGACCGCGGGCCAGCGCGCCCAGCCCATGTGCCGTGCTACCTCTGCGGCGTTGGCCTTGGCGCTCGGCCACACGAAGGGGTAGTTGAGCATGAAGCTCGATCCCCCCGACTCGAATGCCAGGCGGGCTTGATCCTCCCGCGCGTTGGCCAGAGATGGATCCGCCGCCGGCGAGGTGGCGAGCCGATGCATGACCGCGAGGGCACGGCGGGTAGGCTCGTCCTCCAGCGACACGGAGTCACCGTCCGGACCGAGCACGGTTCCTCCCGCGGAGGCCAGCAGGGAGACGAACAGCACCGTGAGGCCCTCGTACCGTTCTCCCTGCGCCTGAATCGTGCCTTCTCGACCCAGGCGCTCCGCCGTTTCGATCATCTCCGCCCAGGTATCTGGCACCGCTTCCACCCGATCCGTGCGATACCACAAGAGCTGGGTGTTGGTCGTGAAGGGGGCAGCCCACAGGGTGCTTCGGTAGGTGGCGCTGGCGACCGCGCTTCCGAGACGGCCGTCCCGAACGGTATCCGCCTCATCGGGCTTCCAGGGCATTACCCAGCCCGCTTGCGCGAACTCCGCGGTCCAGATTACGTCCATGCCAATGAGGTCGATATCCCTGTCGCCGGCGGCCAGGCGGCGTACGAGCTGCTCGCGCTGCTGATCGGCATCGGCGGGCAGCGGCCTGATCCCGATCTCGTAGCGGCCGCCCGAGCGCTGCGCGCAGCGCCGCGCGGCCTGCGCGAAGGCTCCCGATGGCTCGTCGAAGACGTACCAGTGCAGACGCGGCGTCTGGGGTACCTGCTCGGCACAAGCCATGGCCACGACGGCCCCCGCGCAGGCGAGAATCCCGCGAAGGCTTCTGCGAATGGGCAATCTGGCCACGCTCCAGCGTCACACGCTGGTGTTGCGCGGCTCGACGATCGTCTGACCGGGCGCCTGCTGCGTAGGCTCCGCGGTGACGCGACAGTGCGGCTGGTGATTGGCTATGTCAAAGCCGTTGTCCCGATGGAACGGCTGCAGATTGGCCACTTCCTCCTCCTCGCCGCCTGGAACCACGTTGACGATCTTCCACGCGAACTCGGATTCGGCGCTGTCGAGATGCTCGCGATGCAGCCACGCGCCGCATTGGTCGCGACGCCAGATGGCAGGGTCGAGATCGGGCATGGCCCGGCCCTTTTCCCATACTGCCTCTACGGACTGCTCGTCCAGCGGCATGCCCGCTCTTCCCGGTGGCTTCGGATCTACCTTCGTGGCGCCCGGGCGGCGCTTCATTGAACTCCGTCAACGTGGCAGCCGCTGGCCCGGACCATAGTGCGCGTCATGCCGGAGCTTCCCGACGTCGAGGTCTACCGACGCTACCTCAACGCCACGGCGCTCCATCAGCCCATCGAGCGCACTCACGTGGAGGATGCGAGGCTGCTCGTGGGTACCACACCTCAGGGCCTCGGCCGGGCGCTCAAAGGCCGTTCCTTCGAGTCGAGCTGCCGGCACGGCAAGTACCTGTTCGCAGCCCTGGACCGGGGTGGATGGCTGGTGCTGCACTTCGGCATGACCGGACGGCTGGCATACTTCCGCAACCCCGAGCACGAGCCGGACTACACCCGGTGCACGGTCACCTTCAGGAACGAGTTCAGGCTCGCCTACGTGGCGCGGCGCAAGCTCGGCCACATCACGCTCGCGGATTCGCCGGGCTCGTTCGTGCGCGAGCGGAACCTCGGGCCCGACGCGTTGAGTCTGAGCGCCCGGGACCTGTGCCACCTCGCATCCGGGCGCCGCGGCTATGCCAAGTCCTGGCTCATGGATCAGCATGCCATGGCGGGAATCGGCAACGTGTACTCCGACGAGATTCTGTTTCAGGCGGCAATTCACCCGCGATGCCCGGTGCCGGACCTGGATGAGCAGGCGCTGGAGCGGCTGCACCGGGCGCTGCGGCATGTGCTCGAGACGGCCATCGAGGCGAAGGCGGACCCTGGCCGCATGCCCCGTCACTTTCTGTTGCCCCATCGTCACACAGGCGGCCGGTGTCCGCACTGCGGCCGGCTGGTGACGCATCTGCAGGCGGCCGGCCGCCGGCCGCCGGCCACCGGCCGCCGGGCATGGTACTGCCCCGCCTGTCAGTCGGGTTGCTGAGACTCGCCGTGCTGCCGGGCGAAATAGTCGTCGAGCTCGGCGAACACGTGGTCGAGAGAGCCGGACACGATCAGCTCACCGTCTGCGTCCCTGGCATGAAACGACTTGAGATTCCGCGCGATCCGCGCCGCCAGCACCTCGTGCTCGCCGCCACGGAAGATGTCGAACACGCTGTTGCCTTCGCTGTCCTGTGCCCAGTGCCAGCGTGTCGCCCGGCCCCGCGCGATGGTGTGCCCGCCAAAGCTCTCCAGCCGTTCCCGGTCGTGCTGAAGGGCGGTGGATGTCAGGTTCACGATGTCGGCCATGGCCGTTGTTTTATCATCTCATCGACCATCCGGGCATTGAGGTCGCTGGGTTTTCGCTCTGACCCGCAAGATCACCACCTGCAGATGGTCTTCATGTACCGACACGCAGCGGTAGCGTCGTGAATCCCCGAAAGAACGGCAGATGGCGCCGCGCTGGCGGCGACGAGGCGTCGAGCTCCACGCGGGGAAACCTGCGAAGGAACTCCCGGATAGCGATCTGGCTCTCCATGCGCGCGAGAGGCGCCCCCAGGCAGACGTGGATGCCGCTCCCGAATCCGAGATGAGGGTTGTCACGGCGGGTAATGTCGAATTCGTGGGGCCGGTCGAACTTGGCGGGATCACGGTTGGCGGCGGCCAGCGAGGCGGTGAGTGTCTCGCCGCGGCGCACGGGGCAGCCGCCCAGATCAGTGTCCTCGAGCGGCACCCGGGCGGTCTCGGTGATCGGGCAGTCGTAGCGCAGCATCTCCTCCACCGCCGACTCGATCAGCACGGGCTCCCGGATCAGGCGGTCGAGCTGGTTCGGATGGGTCAAGAGCGCATACAAGCCATTGCCGATGAGATCCGTGGTGGTGACGTTGCCCGCCACCATGAGCTGTGTGCACAGGCTGACGATCTCGAGCTCAGCGAGCTGATCACGGTCTTCCTGCGCCCGCACCATCGCCGAGAGAAGGTCGTCGCCCGGCGCCCTGCGTCGCTCGGAGACGGCCGTGCGGAACGCCCGGGCCATCTCCCGATAGGCGTCGCGCAGCCGCTTGTGCACCTCTGCGCTGCGCTCCGGGTCGTACCCCATGAGAATGTCTTCCGACCAGCGCTTGAAGTCCTCGCGGGGCGCATCCGACATGCCCATCATGTCCAGGATGATCTGAGTCGGCAGGGGGCCCGCGAAGTCCTGGATGAAGTCGATCGTGTCCTTCCCGTCGAGAGTATCCAGCAAGCCGCGGGTGACGGCCTCGACGCGGTCGCGCATCGATTCGACGGTCCCGGGATTGAATGCCTTGCTCACCAGCAGGCGTATGCGGCGATGTGCAGGATCATCGAGCAGCACCAGGGGCGGTTCGTAGGCAGAGTCGCCGGTTGCTTCGATCACGCCGGTGCCGGCAATGCGGCGCATATAGGAGTCGGCCCCGGTTAGACGGGCATCGACGCTGAAGCTCTTGTGGCGCAGCACCCTGCGCACATGGTCGTACCGGGTGAGGAGCACGCGGCCGTACGCGTCGTCATGGTAGCAGGGGGCCCCGGCGCGTAACTGGTCGTACACCCGATGAGGATCCTCCCGGAAGTGATCATCGTGGGAGGTGAGCTCGATTCCCTGCGGCAAACGTTCGCCCATGCCCCGCCCCCTCTGGCACCCGCCGTGATTCGGCTCGATTGTCCGCTTTCGCCCCCACCTTCTCAATGGCCGCAGAGCGGGACAGCATCGCGCATCCGGTGCGGGCGTCACAGCTCGGCCCAGCGACGGAACGAAGACGGGCCTCAGGGCGCCTGCCTTGATTGCATCGCCGAGCTTTTGATCTGTATCAATCTGCGCGTGGAATCCCTCGGTAAGCTGGCCTTCATGACCTTCGGCCATGGGCGGTGCGTTCGCAAGCGCCGGCCAGGGGGCGGGGTTTCGCCCTCAGGAGACCCAAACGTGAACAGAGAAGGGAAATCGGAGCGCGTCGAGAGTGTGCTCAGCAGAGCGGCAGAGCAACTCGGGGATGTGACCGCGCCGGCAATGACTCGCTTCTACCGGCGCGTTCCCGAAGCACTGATCTCCTTTGAGACTCATGGCCTCGGCAAGCGGGCACAACTGGAAGGCCTGATGATCGAGAACTCGCTTTATTGCCTGATGCACTGGTTCGAGTCTCCGGGTGAAGTGGCGATTCTGATCGAAGGTTCCGTTCCGCACCACAGCGATACCCTCGATGTGCCGCCGCTGTGGTATGCCGAGTTGCTGGACGCCACCGCCGAGGTGATCGCCGGTACGATTCCGGCCGAGGCCTTATCGGAACACGAGGCGTGGCAAGAGTTGCGCGAGGAGTTGCGCCAAATTGTTGAAGGCGTCAGGTAATGGAGCTCCGGTCCCTCGTTGACGGTGTAGCTGGCCGAACTCTGAAGGATGGCAGCGCCGCGAAGTGAGCTAGGCGCGGGTGAGCAGCATGCACCCGGCGAACGGGCCGCCGCCGGCTGCCACCACCGCCACCTCCGGCGTCTTCGGTATCTGGCGACCACCGGCCGCGCCGCGTAGCTGAACGCAGGCTTCGTGCAGAACCCAGTAGCCGTGCATGCGGCCTGCGGAGAGCTGTCCGCCGTAGGTGTTGAGCGGCAGCTCTCCGTCCAGCCAGATGCGCGTGCCGCCCTCCACGAAGGGGCCTGCCTCGCCGTCCCCGCACAGACCCAGCGCTTCGAGCCAGGCGAACGTCAGGAACGTGAAGCCGTCGTAGAGCTGCGCGGTATCGATGTCCGAAGGTTTCAGATCCGTGCGCTGCCACATCTCGGCTGAGGCGTCGACGGAGGCCATCTTCGGATAGTCCGGCCGGTCGTACCAGCCGCCTGTGGAGTCGCCGCCAATGGCCTCCACCTTCAATGGTCGGCTTGGGCAGTCCGCGGCGTAATCGGAGACCGACACGACCACGGCGATGGAACCGTCCACGGGGACGTCACAGTCCAGCAGGCCGAATGGCTCTGAGACCCAGCGCGCGCCCAGATAGTCGTCCATCGTCATGGGGTCACGGTAGGCGGCAAGCGGATTCAGCGCCGCATAGCGCCGGCTGGTGATGGCCAGCCAGCCGAGCTGCTCTCGGGTGGTGCCGTAGACGTGCATGTGGCGCTTGCAGTGCATGGCCAGCCAGTTGGATGCGGCATAGGCGTGGTTGGCCAGCAGACTCGGAGTATCCGCCATGGGGCTGTCGGGTGGGGTACGCGGCGGCGGGTCCTGGCGCCGCGGCGTGCCCGCCTTGCCGGGCAGAATCGACCCACCCATCATCTGCACCGTGCGGTACACCAGCACATGGCGGGCGCGGCCGGTAGCCACCGCGAAGCACGCCTGCATGACCGGCGAGAGCAGGCCGCCCTTGTCGTAGCCGCCGCCCTGGTAGCGGGGCGTGATGTCGAGGGCAGCCGCCGCCTCGGCGAGGGGTGTGTCGCCCATGGTGGTCATGCCGTCGATGTCGGCGGAGGTCAGTCCGGCATCGGCGATGGCCTGACGCGCCGCTTCGGTGGTGAGCTCGATGCCCGGTATGCCGGTGCGACGCCCGATTCGGGAGATGCCTACACCGGAGATGATCGCGCGCTTCTCGAAGGGATCGCTCACCGCTGACGCCGCCGTCTCAGCGGCGCGCACGCTGTGCGCGCAGCTCGTTGTGACGGGCGAACATGCGCGCCGCCTCGCGCTGGATCTCCACCGGCACCGGCGGCAGCGGGGGCAGGCCCGCCTCGCGGGAGGGCAGCGACACGGTGGCGGAGCCGTACGCGGTCTCCACGTCGCGCTGGTTCACCATGTGCAGCTCGAGATCCACCAGGAAGCGGCCCTCGTGCTCGCGCTTGCCCACCACCTTGCCGGAGAGGAACTGGGTGTCTCCCTGGTAGTTGAACTTGCGGATGGAGTCTTCCAGGCGCTCGATGAAGGCGTCGTCGCCGGCCCAGTCCGATACCATGTGGTACAGCCAGCATTGGCGCATGACGCCGTAGTCGTAGGCCATGGGGTTGCCGATGGCCTTGGCCCATTCCGAGTCCCAGTGCAGGCGCTGGGCCACGTCGTACACGCCCATCTCGTTCTTGATGTAGAACGGGGCGATGCGCTTGCGGTTCTTGTAGCCGAGCCGCGAAGACTTGAGCCCATAGGGTACGAAGCCGTAGCCGCCGGCATGGAAGGCGATGATCTCGGTCACCGTGAGGGGACCCTTCACCATGGGCTGCAGCTCGTCGCCCACCTTCACGTCTTCCCAGTAGCGCTTGTCCGCGCCCCGGGGCTTCTCCGCCTCGTAGATGGCGTCGATGCGCTCGTAGTCCTCGTCCGTGTAGCTCGCGGGCTCGATGTCCGCGTACTTGCCTTTCTCCCGGGACTTCTTGCGCTCGGTCTCCACCCGCAGCACGCGGTATATGCCCACCACCTCGCCGTGCTGGTTGAGGTTGACGTTGCGGCTGACCCGGATCACCGATTTGTCGGCGAACTCG
>JAWLGU010000095.1:0-4854 GCA_041690675.1 Pseudomonadales bacterium
GTCCTGCAGCGACTCGGCGACGAAGTACGCCGGCTGGTAGTGGGTGATGGGGAAGTCGCGGCGCGCGGCCTGCGCCGGATCCCAGGCCAGGAGCTCGGGGACGTTGCCGTCGCTCCCCTGCCCGGCGGTGCAGGCGTGCTCGAGCTCGCCGAAGCTGGACAGGAGCCCGGCGCCGTAGGCTTTCAGCGCCCCGCCCTCGCGCAGCAGCCCGAACTCCACGGAGAACCAGTAGCAGCGAGCCAGCCGCTCGATCTCCTCGTCGCTGGCGCCGAGGCTCGCCAGGCCGATCTCCTGAGACAAATCCGCGAACGCCGGGTCGGCGAACATGGGAGCGTGACCGATGAGCTCGTGGCAGATGTCCGGTTCGGGGGTGTAGAGCGGCACCGAGTGGTGGCGCAGGTACTGGGTGGAGAAGAACACGCGGAAGGCCAGGCCGTTGAGAAAGTCCCGGGAGCCGAGCAAGCCCGGCACCGGCCGCAGGCGGAAGCCCGTGCGCCCTTCGAGAAACGCGCTGACATCGCGCATCTGCGGCACGTTGCCCTCGGCGTAGCCGCATTCCCGCGCCATCACCTCGAACACCCGCAGATACTCGGCGCAGGCGAACCGCCGGTGCAGCGCCGTGAGCGTTCGGTGGATGACGCCCCAGGTGGCCACCTCTTCCGGGGTGTAGTCCACCACCGGGATGGGCTGGCCGTGGACGTGCTGCCGCGCCAGGGCGTCGATGGCCGCCCGCCGCGCCCGATACTCCGGGTCGTGGAAGCCGGGATGATCCGCCTGCAGCTCGCTGCCGGCGTCGAGGACGTTGTTCGCCACCCGGTCCAGCTCGGACACATGGCGGGGAAACCAGGGCACCGTGCGCTCATCGAGGATCAACAGCTTCTGGGCCGTCCGTTGAAGCGCCGCCACCACCGCCTCCACCGCAGGGTCGCCGCGGCGGCCTTCGCAGTCCACGTAGAAGTCGAAGCGGCCGTGGAGGGCGGGCCGCGACTCGATGTGGGTGAGGTTGACCCCGTGCGCGGAGAAGTGATGCAGCACGTTCTCCAGCGCGCCGGGGCGATCGGCGAGCTCGATGAGCAGCGAGACCCGGTTGTCTCGCGTGGCCGTCCGCGATTCCTGCATACCTGTTCCGACCGCAGCCAACATCGGGGGTTCGGGCACGGAGGTTGCACCCTACCCCTGCAACCAGCAAGGGAGCGCTATCATGCAGGAGATGACGGGCGAGTTCGAGCACGGCGGCCAGAAGTACAGCTGGTGGGCGGGCTCCTCCGATCAGCCGTCCGAGTGGTGCGTGCACTGCCGCGACGAAGTGTACGGTGTCACCCGCTATCTGCAGGGGGCCCCGGATCAGGCCGAGGCCCGCGAGCTGGCGGAAGGGCTGGCCCCCCTGGTGCAGCGCCTGGCTCAGGACAGCTACACCACCTGAGCCGCGTCGGCTACACCAGCTTGCGAAGAATGGTGGAGGACCAGTTGCGCGCGTAGACCCGGCTGTCGCCCTCCCAGCCGTCCAGCTCGGCGCGGATGTAAAAGTTCTCCCGGTCCGCCGTAAGCACGGTGCGGGTCCGCGTGCGCACCGACCAGTCGCCGCGGGCGAAGGTGCGTTCCGTGCGGGTCTCGCCGCGCACCGAGGTCACGTCGTTGCCCCGGCACGTGTACCAGTCCCACGTGCGGTCCCCGACCTCCAGGTCGATCTCGTCGATCCGGTAGCGGCCTTCGTCCTTGATCACCTCGAGGGTCGACTCGTTGCGCGCCAGATCCCGGTGGACCAGCCAGTTGTGATGCGCTTCCTCGATGGGGGTGACAGCGATGGGGGGCGTGGCTTCCGCCGGCGGCAGCGCGATGACGCGGTCCTCCTCCCGCGGCGCGCGCACCGGCAGGCACAGGGCGTTGCCGCCGCCGTGAATGCACAGCCGCACCGGCTCCGGCGGCGGCCAGACCAAGGGCCAGTAGGAGGTGGAAACGGAGACCCGCAGCCGGTGGCCGCGGGGAAACACCTGGCCAACGTGATTCATCCGCACCCTGACGCGGTAGCGGCGCCCGGGCTCCAGGGCCTCGGGCCGGTCGTGACCGTGGCGGTGGGTCAGGTTGAGCAGGCCGTAGGTGATGCGGGTGGCCTGGTCGTCGGGCGCCACGTCCGACAGGCGCACGGCAATCATGGCCACCGGCCGGTCGGCGGAGACCTCGAGCTCCAGCTCCGGCGCCCCCAGAATCTCGAGCGGCGAGCCGAGGGGCGGGCTCTGATACACCAGCGCGCCGCCGTCCTCCTCGCGCTGGTCGTAGGGCAGGTCCGGCGCCGCGGAGTACGAACACCACTTGCCCGCGAACAACCCCACGGACAGGGGCGACTGCACGGCCACCACCGCGTCGACGTCATCGCTGCCCCTCGCAGCATGCTCCGCACCCTGATCCGCCTCCAGCCGCAGCCCCGCGGGCCCGAGAGCCCATCGAACGTCCCGCACGTTCGGTGACGGCCACTCCGGTTCGCCCACCCAGCGTCCCGGACGCTCGGCGTAGAACGTGGAGGGCCGTACGCTGTCCTGCATCCAGACCCGCAGCATGGGCTCCCGGGTGATGCCGGTGTCGCGGTCTTTCAGCCACTGATCCCACCAGCGCAACGCCTCCTGGAGAAAGCCGATGGCCGGGCCGGGTATGCCCAGGTGCGGATACCGGTGGCCCCACGGGCCCACCAGGCCGCAGCGCGGCACCGTCAGGTGCGCCAGCAGGCGGAAGACGGCGTTGGTGTAGCCGTCGGCCCAGCCGCCTACCGCCATCACCGGACAGCGGACGGCCTGGTAGTCTTCCCGCACGGAACCGTGCTTCCAGTAAGCGTCCCGGTACTGGTGCTCCAGCCAGGTGTCGAGCCACAGCCCACTGCCCTCCAGCCGCTCGAGCCACAGCGCCCGCCAGCCCTCGCCCACTACCTCGGGATCCGGCGGAGTGCTGTTCACCGAGAACATGGTGGTGGCCTCGGACAGGTTGTCCGACAGCAGGCAGCCGCCCATGTAGTGGATGTTGTCCCGGTACAGGTCGTCCGTGGAGCAGGCGGTGATGATGGCCTTCAGCGGCGCCGGCCGGCAGGCCGCCACCTGCAGCGCGTTGAACCCGCCCCAGGAGATCCCCATCATGCCCACGTTGCCGTCGCACCAGGGCTGCCGGGCCAGCCACTCGATCACCGCCACCCCGTCCTGCAGCTCCTGCTCCCGGTACTGGTCCACCATCACCCCGTCGGAGTCGCCGCTGCCCCGCAGATCCACGCGGACGCAGGCGTAGCCGTGGCCGGCCAGGTACGGGTGGGTGGCGGCGTCCCGCTGCCGGGTCAGGTCGCGCTTGCGGTACGGAATGTATTCGAGGATCGCGGGAACCGGGCGGCGGTCGCTGTCCACCGGCCGCCACAGTCGCGCCGCCAGGCGTTGACCGTCGCGGGCGGGAATCCACAGGTGCTCGGTGACCTGAACCCGCTGGGGCAAGCCCGCGGGGTCAACGTGACGCATCCGCGCCCTCTCCGCACGGCTCGAACTCGAATGTCAGGAGCTCCTGCGCTTCCTGGAATCGGGCGTCCAGCTCGCGTTCGCTGCCGGCACCGATGTGAAGCTCCGCCAGGACGTAGCTGTAGGCGTCCTGGTCGAGGAGCGCCGAAAGCCGCTGACCCGGCTGCACCACGAGCTGCACTTCGGTGTCGTTCTGGCGCTCCTGGAGCCGCTCGATGTCTTCGGCGGCGGGCACCCGGCGCACCACGGCGTCCCTGCCGTCGTAACGCCGGTACCAGATCTTCGCCGCGCACCGGTGAGGGCCGCCGCCGTGGCGGAAATGCGGCTCCTCCCCCAGCGCGACCTGCACGGCCACCTCGTGGTTGGACGTGCCGTCCACCTTCTCGAACAGGTTCGAGTGGGACTGGGAGACTCGGGGGTTGATCTCCACGATCCACAGCCGGTCGCGGTCGCGGTCGCGGTCGCGATCGCGATCGCGATCCCAGAAGAACTCCACGTTGAAGCAACCGTTGTCGAAGCCGATCTGCCGAAGCACCGCCTCCGAGATGTCCTCGACGCGTTTCCGCACCGAATCAGGCGCCCTGGAGGGGTAGAAGATGCGTTCCAGGCTCTTGCCGTTCTCGCCCAGATCCACGTCCACCAGGCCGTGGGTGTGGAAGCGGCCGGCGTGCACGTAGCCTTCGGGAGCCATCTCCTTCCCACCCACCAGCGACTCCGCGATCATGTGATTGCCGTCCACGCCCTGCACCTCCACCGGCAGGTCGATCTTCGCCAGCAGGTCGTTCACCGGTCTGCCGAGGCGCTCGATCTTCTCCCGCGCCGTGGCCAGGGCCGTCTGCAGGGTGGACTCGTCGTCCACCCGGAAGCCCAGCGCGGAGCCGTAGCCCTTGACGGGCTTGATCCAGAACGGGTAATCCAACGTGATCTTCTCGTGGGCACGCGGGTCGAAGGGATCCACGGCGCAGAAGTCCGGGACGCACTCCGGCGCCACCTTGCGCTGCTCCAGCCGGCTCCAGTACTTGTGACTGCAGCGAAGCACCGACTCGAGGCTCGGCGCGGGCAGGCCGCGCTCGGCGCAGAGGATGGAGAGCATGGAGAGGGCGGGGAAATCCCAGTGGGTGATGATGCCGTCCACCGAGCCGTCGAAGCGGTCCAGCACCGCCCGCGCCCGCTCGAGCAACCCCTCCACGTCGTAGCTTTCCTGATACACCACCTCGTCGGAGCGCAGCAGCGGGTGAAACGCCACCCGGTCCGCCAGCTTCAGTCGTGCCAGGTACTGGCGGTGGAAGTCGTCGTCGCCGAGCAGGAACACGTTCTTCTTGGCCGCTTGCGCCATGCGGACACCCGTCTCACGCGTGAAACGCCGGGG
>JAWLGU010000095.1:4954-15637 GCA_041690675.1 Pseudomonadales bacterium
AGCGGATAGCGATTCCATGGTCCTCGAACACCCTCGCCACCGTGCCGTCCGCCAATGCCAGCTCGAGCCAGGTGTTCACAAACGCCAGCCAGGCCTCGTCCTGGGGCAGCAGGTACGCCTTCTCCTGATAGGTGAGCGTCTCCGTCCTGGCGACACACAGGTCCGGATGCCGGCGCGCCTGCAGCTCCGCCTCCACCCGGTCGGTGACCATCACGTCGGCCTCGCCTGTGATCAGCCGCTCGAAGATGGTCCGATTGTCTTCGTGCAGGATCTTGTCCGCATGACGCAAGTTGGCGTCCACGAAGCGCTCGTTGGTGCCGCCCGGGTTCACCACCACGCGCACTCCGGCCCGATCGATGGCGTCCAGGCTGGCGAAGCGTTCCGCGGCGTCGCAGCGGGCAATGGGCAACTTGCCGCCCACGTAGTAGGGCGTCGAGAGATAGCCGTGCTTCTGACGCGCGAGAATGCGCGAGATGCCGCCCATGCCGATGTCGAAGGCCCCGGCCTGGAGATCCGCCATCAGCCGCGGCCAGGACGTCGGCACGAACACCACCTGCACGCCGAGGCCGGCGGCGAGATGGCGGGCCAGATCGATGTCGATGCCGGTGAACGGGTCGTCCGCGCCGGCCCGGTGCGAGAACGGCGCGTAATCCCCCGTGGTGCCCACCCGCAGCACGCCGGTATCGAGAATCTGCGCGAGCCGGCTCGGGTAGCGCTCCAGGCCGCGGACCGCAGCCAGCAGCGAAGCCCTCGCCTCGGGGCCCAACCCCTCCACGGCCACGACGCCGTGGAACGCGGCGGCGCAGCCGGCGTTGGAGTCCCGCCCCGCGGCGGCGGCGATGGCGGAGCCGAGGCGCAGGAGCTCGGGGCGTACCGTCGCCTGCAGATCCGGCGCCGCCGTCGGGCCGCCGTCCCGCGCCCAGCGGGCGAACCAGTAGTGCTGGATGCTCTTGGCCGCCTCGATCTGGGCCGCGAACAGCCGGCGGCTGCTGCGCGGCGTGAGGCCGTGGCGCAATCCCTCCTCCACCGCGTGCTCCAGCACCACGGTCTCCCGCTCCCGATCCTCCACGGGCAGCTCGTTCAGCCACTTGTGGGCCGCCACCTCGTCCATCAGCTCGAGGCGCTGATCCAGAAGCTCCAGCAGATTCCCGCCCTCCCGGGCCTGCGCCGCGACGACGGCCAGAAGCAGACTCAACCCCACGGCCCATCGCGTCAGCATCGTCGTCATCGCTCCTCTCGTTCCGCGAGGCCCGGCGTCTCGCCGAGCGCCTGCCGCAAGGTGTCCATGTCCGTCTCCAGCCAGCGCCGGGGCTCGGGGAAACGCATGGCCGCCGCCGGGTGTGCGGTGATGATCACGCGCCGGCCCTGCCAGCGTCGCCACTGGCCGCGCACCTCCCCCAGTGGCCGCCGTTCCCCCAGCACCTGGGTCGCCGCCACGCCGCCGAGCAGAACCAGAAACGGCGCCGCCACCAGCTCGAGCTGGCGCAGCAGCCAGCTCTCGCGGCAGATGCGCAGCTCGTCGGCCCGCGGCCGGCGGTTGCCCGGCGGGCGGCATTTTACCGAGCTGGTGACGAAGACGTCGCCGCGCACCAGGCCGGCCCGGGCCAGCATGAGGTCGAAGTGGACCCCGGCGCGGCCCACGAACGGCCGGCCCATGGCGTCCTCCCGGGCCCCGGGCGCCTCGCCCACGAACATCACCCGCGCCGCCGCCGGACCCTCCCCCGGCACGGCGCGGCGGCGGCTCGCGTGCAGTGGGCAGCGCTGGCACCGGAGGATCCCCTGCGCCAGTCGCCGCAGCTCTTCCTCGGCTGGACTCATGGGGTCCAGCATAACCAATCGCCGCCTCGGTCCCACCGCGGCACCCGCGGCTTCTGCTGTCGGCGGGCGTTTTCGTTTAGTATCGCCCCATGCGCATCGCCACCTGGAACATCAACGGCCTGCGGGCTCGTCTCGACTTTCTCTGCGTGTGGCTCGAGCGCCGGCAGCCGGACGTGGTGGGGCTTCAGGAGCTGAAGATCCTGGACGACCAGTTTCCGCACGAGGTTCTTCAGCAGCTCGGCTACCACGCGCTGGTGTACGGCGAGAAGGCGTGGAACGGCGTCGCCATTCTGAGCCGCGAGCCGGCGGAGATGCTGCACCGTGGCCTGCCCGGGCAGGACGACCTCGGCGCGCGCCTGCTGTCGGCCCGGGTGGGCGGGCTGATCTTCGAGACCGTCTACTGCCCCAACGGCAAAACGCTCGAGCACGAGGACTTTCCGCGGAAGCTGGCCTGGTTCGACTCGCTGCTCGAGCACTGGCGCGAGATCCATCGTCCCGACGAGCATCTGGTGCTGTGCGGCGATTTCAACGTCTGCCCGGAAGCCGCGGACAGCTGGCGCGGCGCGGCCGGAGACGGAGCTCTGTTCCACACTGAGGCGGAGCGGAGCCGGCTGGCCCGATTGCTCGAGCTCGGCCTGCACGACCTGTACCGGCATGCATACCCCGAGGGGCGGGAGTATTCCTGGTGGGATTACCGCGGCGGCGCCTTCCACCGCGGCCAGGGCCTGCGCATCGACCTGATTCTCGGCTCCCCGTCGGTGGCGGCCCGGGTGCGCGACGTGGTGATCGACCGGGATTTCCGCAAGAAGCAGAGCGGCCTTATCGCATCGGACCACGCGCCGGTCTACGCCGATCTGGACGACTGAGCCGGCCGGCGCCTACTCCATCTCCAGCACCGCCTGCCACTCGGCTTCGCTCACGGGCATCACCGACAGGCGGTTGCCCTTGCGCACCAGCGCCATGGCCGCGAGCCTGGGATTCTCCTTGAGCTCCTGCAGGGTGATGGTGCGGCGCAGCTTCCGCACGTACTGCACGTCCACCATCATCCAGCGGGGATTCTCGGGATCGCTCTTGGGATCGTAGTGGGGATCGTCGGGATCGAAGGCGGTGTGGTCCGGGTAGCCTTCCCGCACCACCCGGGCAATGCCCACCACCCCGGGGGTATCGCAGTTGGAATGGTAGAAGAGCACCTGGTCGCCCTTCTTCATGTCACGCATGAAGTTGCGGGCCTGGTAGTTGCGCACGCCGTCCCAGTGCTCCGAGCGTTTCGGCCGGCGGTACAGATCGTCGATGCTGAACTCGCTCGGCTCGGATTTCATCAGCCAGTAAGCCATCTGCCGCTTAGCTCCCGCGTCAACGCTGGGGTGTGACGAGGTACTTCTCACCGGTGGACTGCCGGCCGTAGGCGGCGATGGCGTCCAGGGACAGCACCTCCGGCAGCGACGCCTCCCGGGTGTAGTGACTGGCGAAGGTGGTGGTGATTTCGGCGGCCACCCGGGCCCGCAGCCGGCCGGCCGCGTCGGCGCCGATGCGCTCGAGAAAGGGCGGCAGCAGCCAGCCGCCCACGCCCCAGGCCATGCCGAAGTTGCGGTGGAGGATGGTGGGCCCCCGGTCCAGGCTGCCGTAGATGTAGACGTGCTTGTAGACGTTGGAGCCGTAACGGCTGTACTCCGCCGCCGAGCGCCCCGCCGCCCGCTCCATGCACGCGAGTATCTGCCCCGCCAGCTCGCCGCCGCCGACCGCGTCGAAGCCCAGGGTGGCGCCGGTGTCCGCCAGCGCCTCGGTGAGATCGTCGAGGAACGATGGCGCGCTGGAATCCACCACGTGGGTGGCGCCCTGATCCTTCAGCAGCGCCGCCTGCTCGGGACGACGCACCACGTTCACCAGCGGCACGGCGTCGGCCAGGCAGATCCGGTTCAGCATCTGGCCCAGGTTGGAGGCGGCCGCGGTGTGCACCAGACCGCGATGCCCTTCCAGACGCATGGTCTCCACCATCCCCAAGGCGGTGAGCGGGTTGACGAAGCACGAGGCCCCTTGCCGGGGCGTGGCGCCTTCCGGCAGCACCAGGCACTGATCCGCGTCGATGCAGCGGTACTCGGCGTACATGGCGCCCCCGAGCACGGCCACGGTCTTGCCGAGCAGCGCCTGGGCCGCCGCCGAGGCGCCGGCGGCCACCACCACCCCTGCGCCCTCGTTACCCACGGGGAGCGGCTGGTCCAGGCGACCGGCCAGGGCCGGCATCGCGGCCGGCGGCAGCGGCGCGGTGACCACGGGTGATTCGCCGGAGCCGGAGACGGTGGCTTGGCTCATGTCGGCGCCGGCGAACAGCAGCCCCAGATCCGACGGATTGATGGGCGCCGCCTCCACCCGCACCAGAACCTGGTCCGCCCGCGGCGTCGGCACGTCCACCCGCGCCAGGGTGAGCGCCAGGGTTCCATCTGCCTTGACCGTGGAACGGAGCTGCCGCATCGTGTCGGGGATCGGTTGCGCCGAGTCGGTTGCCTGGGCCATGTGAGCTCCCTGGTGAGACGAAGGTTGCCAATCTACCCGTTCTGGTCCCGAAGTCCATGGGGAACCGCCATGCGGCTGGTCATCGCCTCGATCCTCGTCCTCGCCGCGCCCGGCTGCGGCGGGGACAGCAGCGCACGTTTCTGTTTCGGCTCCGAGGCGTTCTGCCGGCGGTTCTTCGGCCCCAACGAGGCGCCTCTGGCGGATGCGGGCGACGATCCGGAAGTCGTCGAAGGCGATCGGGTCGAGCTGGACGGCACCGGCAGCGAGGACAGCGACGGGATCGTGGAAGCCTACGCCTGGACCCAGCGATCCGGCCCGCCGGTGGCCCTGGAGAACGCCGACACCGCCCGAGCCGGTTTCACGGCGCCCGCGGTGGCGGAGACCACCACGCTGGAGTTCCGCCTGCTGGTGACCGACGACGACGGGGCCAGCGACAGCGACAGCGTTCGCGTCACCGTGCGAACCCGCCGGGCCGCCGCCGTCGCCACGGGCATCGAGCTGTTGAAAGGCGATCTGGTGCCGGATCCCGTCACCGCCACGGACAGCTTCGTCGGTCTGTGGCTCGGAGCGCGGGTCACCGCCGTCGCCGGCGGCTGGGACCCGGAGCTGGATCGCCTGCTCGACGAGCTTCGGGTGGTGGAAATCCTGCGCCCGCCGCCCGCGGGCCCGGCCGGCGCCGAAGCCTCCCCTCACGAGCTCGGCCAGCGCGAGGTGGCGGCGTTCGCGGCAACCCGCGATCCCGCCACGGCGGAACTGGCCCTGGCCGCCGCGCGAAGCGCGGAGCCCACCTCGCCGCGCCTGTGGCGGCAAGCCATCGTGGCGCAGGGGTACCCGTTCGCCCGGAACTCAGACAGCCGCGACGCGCTCGAAGCCGCCGCGGAAGCGCTGCTCCTCGACCACCGGCACAGGGCGAGTCCCGCCACCGCGCCGGCGGCCACGCCGGAGGCGCTGGCGGCGGCGACCCTGTTGCTCACGGTGGCGGCGCCGGCCGCCCCCGACCCGCGCTGATCAGGGCAGCTTCACCCGCTCCGGCTGTCCCGACCAGGTCCACGCGTAGCTGAGGCGCGACAGGCCCAGCATCATGCCGCCCAGGGTCTCCGGGTGGAGAAACAGGGTGTGTATGCCCAAGGCGTCGCGCTGCCCCGGCGCCGGCTCCGCCGTGTGGCCCACGCCGGCCTCGCGAACGCGCCGTTCGATCTCGTCCAGTCGCCCCGTCTCTGCGAAGGCCATGTACAGGCCGCTGCCGACGCGCCGGTGAAACCGCTCCATGGTGGTGCCTTCCCGGGTCGGTGTGATGATCTCCAGCCGGTCCAGACGATCCGGATCGAACAAGGTGAGCTCGCCACGGTAGCCGTACTGCTCCGACTCGATGGGCTGAAACGCCGCGCGCTCGAGCCCCAGCACCTCGGCGGCCCGGGCGCTCTCGGCGGCAGCGTCGTCCACCAGATCCGTCAGCTCGTAGAAGGTGTCGATGAGCCCCACGGGCCGCTCCGGAGCATGGGGACCCACCACGATCCGCAACCCCTGGATGCCCGTGGCGGCCGAATCCAGCATCAGCCGTTCGTCGTCCCACAGCGGCTCGACGCCTCGGGCCTCGAGGTGCTCGGCAAACGCGTGCACGTCGCGGGTGGTGAAGCCCCCCGCGAAGAGATGGGAGCCGCGCGCCGCCAGCGCCCGGGACACGACACCTTCTCCCTCGGGCTCGAGAATCTCGACCCAGCCGTCGCCCAGACGCCAGTAGTGGGCGATGGCGCCCAGCGCCGGGCGGCGGGAGGTGCCCGCCGGCATGGCATCGAGAAACTGCTCCCATCCGGCCGCTGCCGCGGCCGGTCTACTCGACACCATGACCACGCGATCCATGGCCTGCAACATGACAGCCTCCCTTCGGTTCCTTCCGGCCGGCCATTGTATGCCACCAGTGTCCATGCCATTGCGGCGACTTCGCAGCGCGGCGGCAGGTTTGCCATACTGTGGCACCGATCAGCGAATGCAACGCGAGCGTCTCATGAGTGAAGCCCTGCACCACGACGGCCGGCAACCCCACGGCGATCGGGCCGAGCGGCACGTCCGGGTGGCGGTGCTCGGTGCCGGCATGTCGGGCATCTGCATGGGTATCACCCTGCGCCAGCAGGGGGTCGAGGACTTCGTCATCCTCGAGAAGGCGGACGCGGTGGGTGGCACCTGGCGGGAGAACACGTACCCCGGAGTGGCCTGCGACGTGCCGTCGCACGTGTATTCGTTTTCCTTCGAGCTGAATCCGGAGTGGAGCCACGCCTACTCCAGCGGGCGCGAGATCTGGGCGTACTGCGAGCGCTGCGTCGACACGTACGGCCTGCGGCCAAAAATCCGCTTCGGCGCGGCGGTGGAGGCGGCGACGTACGAAGATGGCCGCTGGCGGGTGCGCATCAGCGACGGCAGCGAGATCACCGCCGACGTGGTGGTGAGCGGCCTCGGTGGTCTTCACCTTCCCAAGCATGCCGACATCGCCGGCCGGGAGACGTTCGCCGGAACGCTGTTCCACACGGCGCGGTGGAATCACGACCACGATCTGCGCGGCCGGCGCGTGGCCATCATCGGCACCGGCGCCAGCGCCGCGCAGGTCCTGCCCAGCATCGCCGGCGACGTGGCCGAGGTCACCGTCTTCCAGCGCTCCGCGGCCTGGGTGTTCCCGCGGATGTCACGGGAGATCCCGGTGGCCCGCCGTGAGCGTTTCCGTCGCCACCCGTGGCTCATGCGCCTGTACCGCTGGTTTCTCTGGAGCCTGATGGACGTCATGGGGGTGCTGTCGCTGCGCCGCGGCAGCGTGTTCTCCCGGCGCCTGAAGCGGATCGGCGTCGCTCACCTCGAGGCCCAGGTTCACGATCCGGAGCTGCGCCGCAAGCTGACGCCGGACTACGAGCCCGGCTGCAAACGCCGGGTCATCTCCGACGACTACCTGGCCACCTTCAATCGGTCCAACGTGCACCTGGTGACGGAGCCCATCGCCGCCATCGAGCCGGACGGGGTGCGCGACGCCCGCGGCATCCTGCACCGGGTGGATACCATCATCGAGGCGACGGGGTTTCAGCCGTTCGATATCGCCCGCTATGTGGAGATCCGCGGCCGCGACGGGCACCGCCTGCAGGACGTCTGGTCCCGGCACGTGGAGAGCTTCCGCACCATGATGGTGCCGGGGTTCCCCAATTTCTTCATGCTGCTCGGGCCCAACAGCGCCACGGGGCACACCTCGGCGCTGATCATGATCGAATCCCAGGCGCGGTACGCCGCGGAGAGCCTGCGACTGATGGAGCGGCACGGGCTGCGCGAGCTCGACCCGGACCCCGAGGTGGTGGCGCGATACAACCGGCGCTTGCAGCGGGACATGGCCAAGATGGTCTTCAGTGGCGGCTGCAACGCCTGGTACACCGACGCCAGCGACTACAACTACACGCTGTGGCCGTATTCGGCGTTCCGCTTCATCGCCGAAAACTGGAAGCCCAAGCGGGACGAGTTCATCGCAACCGCGCGACCCCCGCTCGAATCGCCCGCTCGCCCAGCCCCACGAATCCCATGAGACAGGCGCTTACCGGCGCCTCCCCCAGATAGTACGCGCCGGCATCGATGAGCTGCACGCCGCGCTCGCGCGCCCGGGCGGGGACCTCCGCATCGCTGAAGCGGACCATCAGATGCATGCCGGCCGCATCGCCCGTGATCTCCACGCCGTCACCGAAATGGCCCGTCAGCGCCTCGACCAGAGCCTGACGCCGCTGCCCGTAGAGCCGCCGGGTGCGCCGGACGTGCCGCTCCAGGTGCCCCTCCTCGATGAAATCGGTCAACGCGGCCTGCTCGAGCACGGGGCCGTGGCGGTCCGTCAGCCACTTGAGCCGCCGGAACGCCGGCACCAGGGCGGGCGGCAGCACGGCGTAGCCCACCCGCAGCCCGGGGAACATCACCTTCGAGAAGGACCCGCAATAGATCACCGGCACGTCGTTCGCCAGGCCCTGCAGCGCCGGCAGGGGAGTGCCCCGGTAGCGGTACTCGCTGTCGTAGTCGTCCTCGATGATCACCGCCCGGTGGCGCCGCGCCCACTCGAGCAGCGCCAGGCGCCGCGGCAGCGACAGGGCCACGCCGGTGGGGAATTGGTGGGACGGCGTTACGTAAACCAGTCGGGGGCCGGTTCTCAGAGCCTCCACGACCAGTCCCTCACCGTCCACTGGGGTGGGTGCGATGCGCGCTCCGTACGCCTGGAGCACCCGCCGGGTTCCCAGATACCCCGGATTCTCGAACGCCACCGGATCGCCCGGCTCGAGCAGCAGCCTCACGGCGAAATCCAGCGCCTGCTGCGAGCCGCTCAGTACCACCACCTGATCGGCGGTGCAACGCACCGCCCGGGCCCGAATCAGATACGCGGCAATCGCCTCGCGCAACGGACCGTAGCCGTCGGCACGAGGCGCGTAGTCGAACAGCGCCGGATCCGCCCGGCGCAGGTGACGATTGAGCAGCCGGTGCCAGACGCGGAAGGGAAAGCCATCCAGGTCCGGGGTGAGCTGCGCGAAGCTGATGCCCCGGCCCTGGCGCGACGGATACTCGAAGTCATCGGTGAGCCGGCGGCAGAGCTCCGACATGGGCATCTCCCCCCCGCCGGAGACGGCGGGCCTCGGCTCGGCACCCACCCGCAGCAGCTCGTCGGGCAGCTCCTCGGCGACGAAGGTTCCGGAGCCGCGCACCGTTTCCAGATAGCCCTCCGCCACCAGCTGCTCGTAGGCCTGGCTGACGGTGCTGCGGGAAACCCCCAGGCTCGCCGCCAGATCCCGGGTGGAGGGGATCCGGTCTCCGGCCGCGAACCGCCCGCCGAGGATCCCGGTTCGCCACGCCTCATAAAGCTGGCGATGCAGCGGCACGGCCGAGGTGGGATCCAGGTGGATGCTGGCGGTCATCGGAGGGCCCCAAAGTGGACCGGTCGATCCTAACCGAACTGGCCGTACCAGCAAGCCAATCCGACCGCTAAGGTCAGCCACCGAACCCAACGAAAGGCAGGTGCATGAAAAACCTCTACCCGGTGACCCTGGAAGCCCCCGGTGTCCGCCTCGAGCCGCTCACCCGGGACCACGCCCCCGACCTGGCCGCGGCGGCCCGCGACGGCAGTCTCTGGGAGCTGTGGTTCACCTACATACCGAACGGCAACGAGCCCGGGCAGGTGGAGCGCTACATCGACCACGCCCTGGCCGGACAGGACGCCGGAACCATGCTGCCGTGGGTGGTGCGGGAGCTGACCTCCGGCGCCGTCATCGGCACCACCCGCTATCACGACGTGGTCGCCGCCGCGGATCGCGTTGAGATCGGCTACACCTGGTACGCGAAGAGCTGGCAGCGCTCTCACGTCAACACCACCTGCAAGCTGCTGCTGTTCCGCCATGCCTTCGAGACCCTGGGTTGCAAGGTCGTGGGCCTGCGCACCGACCACTTCAACTTCCGCTCCCAGCGCGCCATCGAGGCGCTGGGCGCGAAAAAGGATGGAGTCATCCGCCACAACGCCACGCGCCAGGACGGCAGCGTGCGCGACACGGTGATGTACAGCGTGCTGCTCCACGAGTGGCCCGACGTGAAGCGGCATTTGGAGTTGAGGAGAAAACGCTATCCGCTTTCCGCCGTCCGCTATCCGCAGGAGGGGTAATGCCAGAGCACAGCGACGAGGCTCTGGCCGACGGCCGATAGCTGACGGCTGATAACCGCCTCCAGCGGAAAGCGGAAAGCGGATAGCGGACAGCGATTCACTCCAGCCCCCCCTCCGCATAAATCACCCATATCTTCGTATAACCCTCCGTTTCCCAGATGCCGGTCCACTCCTTGGGGATGGTGACCGCTTCGCCCGGGCCCACCTCCAGCACCGAGCCGTCGGCGGAGGTAAGGGTCACGCCGCCGTCGATGAAGTACATGAACTCGTCCACGCCGTAGGGTTCGTTCACCTCGAAGCGGACGGGGCCGGAGCGGTACATGCCGGAGCCGAACTTGCCGTCGCTGGACTCGAGGGAGGTGACGTCGAGAACCGTGTTGCCGTTGCGCTCGCTCCTGATCACGTCGGGCCGCTCGAACATGCCGCCCGCCTGATCCGCCCGGCTGATCTTCGCCGGCCGGGGCACGTCCGCCTCCGCCCAGGCGCCCACAGACAGCGTCGCCGCCAGTATCCAAATCGAGGCCCTCACTCCTCTCATCGCCGCATTCCCTGCTGATTCGATGCCGTCAGCATACCCGGTATGGAACGTGCATTTCCCTGGTGAAGACCTGATGAAGGACAACGAGCAGTACCGGAAACTCCGGGACGCCTCCGGCGGCCGCACCACGCCGCGCGAGCCCCCTTCCCGGCAGAGCCCCGAG
>JAWLGU010000096.1:0-15411 GCA_041690675.1 Pseudomonadales bacterium
TCGATGATGGAATCCGCCGCGTCCTCGCTCACGGTCAGGTCCATCAGCGACGCAGCCACGGTCGGTGCGTCGTTGACCGGGTCCACAGTTAGATTGAACGTCAGCGTATCGGAAAGGCCGAGATTGTCCGTGGCCCTGAAGACGAACGTCTGCGTACCGTTTGCGTTGGCGACGGATTGAAGATTGACCCAGCCCGTGGACGGGTCCACCGTCACCGTGGCCACGGAGGGGAATCCAGCCGAATCGAGCGTATAGGTGACAGTATGAGACGGCTGGCTCTCCGCAAAATGGGTGCTCAGACGGAAGACGTTCGACGCAAGGCCGAAGTCCTCAGGGGCGGTCGCGTTGATGACAGCCGTCGTCGCAGTTGGCTGGGCGACCACGAGGCTCATGGGCAACACGCACAGCAGGGCGAACGAGATTCCCTGACGAAGATGCTTCAAACCAAAGTGGCTCATAACGCCCTCCTGAACGCCGTGCGATTCAGTGCTCAATCGAGAATTCGCCCGTACGTGGTCTGCAGCAGCACCTGAGCATTGGTGGTGCCGCCGACCCCGCGGGCGGTGATGCGGAACATTTCGATCCGGTCCGCGGCGTTGGCGGCGTACGGATCGTTGATCTGATAGGCGTTCTCTTCCCGGACGACCGACGCGACGTGCTCGATCAGATAGCGCGGCGGCTCCGCCACGACGTCGCCCACGTCGGTGGTCGCGACCACGCTGCCGGCGCCGCTCCAGACACCCGCCTGCTCCCAGCGATTGCGCTGGCCGAGCTCCGCCACTGTCCACAACCCGCCGTCACCGGTATCCGTGAACACCGCGGTGGTGACGATCCCCTCCAAGACCTCCTCGGCGTCACGCAACGCCGACTCGGCGGCCTGAAAGGCCAGCAGCGTGTCGTGCTCGTTACGGGCCATCCGCGTTTCCAATGTCGTGGTTTGCACGGCGGAAACGCCTACGATGGTGAGCACCAGCAGCAGCACGAGACTGATGAACAGCGCCACGCCACGGTTTCGCTTCAGGGTCAGAACTGCAGGGGGCAGAACGTGCACCGTCATACCTCCGGATTCGCGTTACGCAGAAGAATCGTCTTGCTGAAGGTGCGACGCAGGGCGTCGCCGCCCTCGGTGACGGCGTCGACGCTGTTCACGGTCACCGAGACACGCAGCGAGACGATCCCGCTCGGATCGTTGGGATCCGGCAGGTTGTCGAAAGTCACGTACTGATTGGCGTTGGGAACGGCGTCGTTCAGGGTCGTGTCCAGGCCGTAGAGCACCTGGAGATCCTCCACCCCCTGGATGAGCTCCACGGGCGCCTGGCTGCCCACCTTCTGCCACAAAGCCAGCACCGGGTTGCCGGCATTGTCGAGACCAGCGCCCTCCGCGATGAAGAAGTACGTGCTCTCGAGCGCTCCGACGACGGCTTCTTCGCCGTAGGAACGGCCCAGGAACGACAGCGTGAACGGCACCGAGCCCACCGGCGAGGGCACGTTCGGGGCGTTGAGGAAGGCATTGCTCGAGGTGGCACGGGTGCTGGTCAGGGTATCGATGCTGAGCGTCGCTTCGTCACCGGCCACCGCCATGCCCGTCATCCGGAACACCGCACCCTGCTCGCAGTCGGCGACCATCACGATATCGTCGACCCCGAAGCCGGGGTCACCGCCCGGCGCCGTCACCACCGGATTTCCGTCCGGCTGAAGCACCTCCACCAGCCGCTGTCCCGGACGCTGCATGCTGCGGAACACCAGAACATCGGTTCCCGGGGCTATGCTTCCCGGATCGATGCCGTTACCGGGAACGTCCACGTTGACACTGCCGTTTCTGGGCAACGTGGCGAGGGCCGGGCTCCATCCGGCGCCGGTGCCTTCGTAGCCCTGGATGATGCGGGTGATGTCGTACTCGGGGAGGTTATCCCAGTTGCCCACGAGCCCCTTGACGATGTTGTCGGGCTCCGGGGCGCAACCGAAGTATCCGGCTGAGCGGGCAGCCCGGGAGATGAACTCCAGGGCGAAACGTCCACTCTCCTGGAGTCGCGCCTGGCCGTTCAGGACGTTGTACGTCCGGGAGTTGCCGACGAAGAGCTGCACGATGCCGGTGACCACCACCAGGCCCAATGCCAGCGCGAGCATGAGCTCGACCAGCGAGAAGCCGCCGGCACGAGATCTCATCATCCGTTGCTGATTCATGGCTACCCCTCCTCAACCGCGGCTGTCGATGACCACCGACTGCTCGGCGCCGTCTGCTGTGGTCCACCGCACGGTGATGGTCACGACGCCGGCGCCGTCGACGGCTATGGACCCGTCGCCGTCGGGCAGCCCGGGCTGGTCGTCCTCGGAGGGAATCACTCCCGCGGCGCGGAACGCCTGGCATACGGCGTCGTCATGGAAGTCACCGAGCTGGCACTTCCAACTCGCCTGGTCGAACGCGACCATCTGCGCGGCACTGCAGTTGTTGGCAACGCAGTTGGTGGCAGCAGGCGGGGCATCGCCGATCCCGAGACCGCCGTAGGCGGCCCCGGCCGGCGCCCCGGTGGGGTTGGCACGAATCCGGTCCATCATGTCGTACGCGAGTTGCACCGCCTCGCCGCGTTCCAGCGCGCCGCGGTTGTTCTGCAGGCTCACCATCTGCAGCGCGGTCACCCCCAGCACGCCGATGCCCATGACCAGCACGGCCACCAGCAGTTCGATGAGCGAGAACCCGCCGCAGGAATGCGCCGGGAATGCCTCCAGTGATCGGTGGTGATGCGTCAGGGGTGGCACGTATGTTCCTCCACGTCGGGCCGGCCGATGGCGCTGAGGTTGATCACGCGCCCGGGATCCTCGCTGTCATCGGTGCTGCAGAGCTCGATGTCGCCCGGCAACCCCAGGGTCAGCATCCCCCGGCCGTTGAAGCTCAAGGTGTACTGGTTGTGCAAGCCACCGGTGGCATCGAAGGTAGCGTCGTCGAACCCCTCGAACCGCCGCAGCACGGTGCCGGCGCAGTTCCCAGGCGTGCCCGCGACGACGCAGTAGCCCTCACCCCACTCGTTGCCGCCGTTGCCGCCCGCAGCCTGGACGCTCACGACTCCGCCCAGGCGAGTGGCTTCGCTGCGCGCATAGGTGACCGCCATCACGAAGTCGTTGGCGCGCGACGCCATGCGCCGCTGATCGATGAAGTCGGTGAAGGCCGGCAGGGCGAAGCCGATGAGGATGGCCGCCACAGCCAGGCTCACCATCAGCTCGACGATGGTGAAACCGGCGATCCTGTCACTGCCTGCGCTCATGCGTCTTGCCACCCGCGGGGCTCGCCCCTTCGCTATTCCGTCAGGCGGCACTATACGGCGCGTGGCCCGCAAGGGAATGCAGATGCCGATGAATGGAGGAATTTCGCCGGATGAACGGTCGTGATCAGCGGCGCGGGACGATCATTCTTCCCAGGTGGGATTGCCGTTCCAGGTGCGCTCGCCGGCGCTGGTGTAGGTGATGGCGCCATCGCCGTTCATGACGCCGCCGACCACGGGCGTGGCCGTGAGCGTGAACGAGTTCGCATCCGGCACGTTGACGTTGATCACGTACCGGCCCTGGTCCTCGGCGCGCTGCTCGCAGAGGTCGTCGAGAACGGCCCCGGTGTAGCTGAAGTTCTCTGCGGCGTACCGCTCCATGGCCTGGGCGCAGTTCAGCAGGTCCGCCATGGCCTCGGAACGGTACGTGCGTTGCGTGTACTGGTTGTAGATGGGCATCGCCACCGCCGCGACGATGGCGAGGATCGCCACGGCGATCATCAGCTCGACCAGTGTGAATCCGGACTTGCGCATTGCCACATCCTACCAAGTTGCCTTTGCCAGCCTAGCGGTTGATCGCCCACCGGCCCATGGGGGATCGACCAGTGGCGCTATTCCGCCGACGAAGGGTCGGCGGCGTCTTCCACCTTCAGGATGGAAACGTCGAAGACGATCCGCCGGCCCGCCAGCGGGTGATTGAAATCCACCTCCACGGTGCCGTCGAACACCCGGCGCACCACCCCGGGCAACTCCCCGTCCGGAGCGGCGAACGAGACGATGAGGCCCGGCTCCAGCTCCAGATCCCGGAACCGCTCCCGCTCCAGCAGTTGCACGTTCTCCCGGCGTTGCTCGCCGAAGGCCTGCGCCGGTTCGAGCTCGATCTGCGCGTCGTCCCCCGCCTTCATGCCCAACAGCGCCTCCTCGAACCCCGGCAGCAGGCTGCCATCGCCCATCTCGAAGGTCGCAGGCTTCCCCCGGCGGGTGGTGTCCACCTCCTCGCCGGAATCCAGGAGCACGGCGAAATGCAGGGTCACCCGGGAACGTTCGTTGATGCGCCGCTCGGCGCTGCTGGAGATGAGGTGGTTCATGACGAAGACTGCCTTTGCCGATCCCGCAGGTACTCCATGAGCATGGTCCAGATCCACAACCCGGCACCTACGGTGAGGGCCGCGTCGGCGACGTTGAACGCGGGAAAGTACCACTGCTGATAATGAAGGAGCACGAAGTCCACCACATGGCCGTGGAGGATCCGGTCGACGAGGTTGCCTACGGCGCCTCCGGCGATCAGTCCGTACACCCAGCCCATGAGCCGCGCCTGCTGCGGCAGCCGCCGCAGCTCGTAGATGATGAAGGCGAGGAAGGCCACGGCCATGGCGACGAAAAACCAGCGCTGCCAGCCGGTGGCGTCGCTCAGGATGGAGAACGCCGCGCCCTCGTTGTGCCACCGCACCCAGCTCAGGAACGGCGTCACCGGCACTTCCTCACCCAGGGCGAGGGTGCGCGTCACCCACCACTTCACGAGCTGATCGAGAACCACCACCACGCCGCCCAGACCCAGCCACCTAAGCATGGGCGAACCATTCCCGGGTCTCTTCGATGTCCCGGTCGATCTGGGCTTTGAGCGCGTCGAGGCCGTCGAAGGCCCGCTCGTCGCGAATCTTGTGCTTGAACTCCACGGTCAAGAGCTCACCGTAGATGTCGCCGGCGAAATCGAAGATGTGCACTTCCAGAAGCGGCTCCTTGCCGTCGACGGTGGGCCGGATACCCACGTTGGCCACGCCCTCGTACACCCGGCCGAGTCCGCTCACGGTGACCGCGAACACCCCTTCCAACGGTGTCCGGTAGCGCTGCAGGCGGATGTTCGCGGTGGGTACGCCGAGCTGGCGGCCGAGCTGGCGGCCGTAGACCACCCGGCCCATCATGAAGTAGGGGTGCCCCAGCAAGGTCTCTGCGAGTTCGAAGTCGGCCGCCCACAGAGCCTCCCGCACGCGGGTGCTGCTCACCCGCTCGCCGCCGATGGTCAGGGTTTCCATCTGCGAGACGCCGAACCCGTAGCGTTCGCCGGCCGCCTTCAGCATGGCATAGTCGCCCCGGGCGCCCTGGCCGAAGCGGAAATCGTCCCCCGCCACCAGATACCGCACGCCGAGCAACTCGGGAAGCAGCTCGTCCGCCAGCCACTCGGCGGGGGTGCGGGCGGTACGCTCGTTGAACGGCAGGCAGAGCACCCGATCCACCTCGGTTTTCGAAAGCAAGGCTATCTTCTCGCGAAAGCGGGTCAGCCGCGCCGGCACGACGCCGCCGCGAAAGTACTCCCGCGGCGTGGGCTCGAACGTGAGGAGCATGCTGGGCGCTGCCAGCTCCCTCCCTTTTCGCACCAGGTGCTCGAGCAGCATCTGGTGTCCCCGGTGAACGCCGTCGAAGCTTCCGATGGTGAGCACGCAGCCCTTGTGGCGGGGTTTGATGTTGTGCAGGCCGACGATGACTTCCATTCCGGCATTATACATTCGCGGTGCCATCACACCCGGTGGAGCAGCGTTCCCGGGCGCTCGCCGGCAACCAGGAGGAGTACCAGGTACGCCCCGGCGCCGGCGGGGACGGCGGCGGCGAGCCACAGGGCACGCTGCCAGACATCCACGTCGAGCCAAGCCTGAGGCGCGGGCAGCAGCACCCACAACGCCGCGCCCATGGCGGCTGCGGCGAAGGCGGCGCGGGCCAGGGTGGCGTACAGCGCGCGGCTCGGCCGAAAACGCCGCTCCGCGGGCGCGGTGGACCCCGCCAGTCCGCGCAGCAACAGCATGGCGTTCACCCAGCCCGCCGCCGCCGTGGCGACAGCCAGGCCGACGTGTCCGAACCAGGAGAACAACGCCAGGTTGAGCACCACGTTGGTGGCCACGGCCGCCAGCCCGATGCGGAACGGCGTGGCCGTGTCTTCGCGGGCGAAGTAGGCCGGCGCGGTGACCTTCACGAGGATCAGCGGCAACAGGCCGACGGCGAAGGCCTGGACCGCCAGCGCCGCCATGCGCGCGTCCAGCGCGGTCATCTCGCCGTGATAGAACAGGCTCGCCACCAGAGGCAGCGCCAGGACGTACAGGGCCACCGCGGCCGGCAACCCCAGCAGGCACCCCATGCGCAGGCCCCATTCCAGGGTGGTGGCGAAACCCGCCTCGTCTCCCGCGCTCGAGAGCCGCGACAGGTTGGGCAGCAGCACCGTCCCCAGCGCCACCGCCACGAGGCCGATGGGCAGCTCGAGCAGACGGTCAGCGTAGTACAACCACGAAATGCTGCCGGCGATCAGCGTGGAGGCGAGGATGGTGTCGATCAGCGTATTGATCTGGCTCACCGAGGCGGCGAACACGGCGGGCACCAGCAGCTTGCCCACCAGCCGGACCCCCGGGTGGGCGATGCTGAGCCGCGGCCGCACCAGCAGCCCGAGCCGGCCGAGGGCGGGGAGTTGGAACGCGAGCTGCACCACGCCGGCGAAGAAGACCCCCCACGCCAGCCCGAAGATAGGCTGCTCCATGGTCGCGGTGGCGAACAGCATGGCGGCGATCAGGCACAGGTTCAGCAGCACCGGCGTGAATGCCGGCACCGCGTATTGATGATGGCTGTTGAGCAGCGCCGCGGCGAACGCCGTCAGCGAGATGAAGCCGAGGTAGGGAAAGGTCACCCGAAGCATGGCCGTGGCCAGCTCGAACTGGCTCTCGGAGCCCCAGAAACCGGGCGCGAAGACGGTCACCAGCCCCGGTGCCAGCACCACGCCCACCAGAACCACCAGCCACACGGCGGCGGCGAGGTTGCCGAACACCGCGGCGACGAAGGCGCGGAAGGTCTCGGGCTCCCGGTCCTTGTACCGCGCCAGCACCGGCACGAACGCCTGGGCGAAGGCTCCCTCGGCGAACAGCCGGCGGAAGAAGTTGGGAATGCGGAAGGCGACGAAGAAGGCGTCCGCCAGGGGACCGGCACCGAAGAAGTGCGAGAGCACCATATCCCGGGCGAACCCGGAAACCCGGGAGATCAGGGTCATGCCCGCGACCACCGAGCCCTGCGCCGCCACGTTCTGTGCGGCGCGAACCGGTTGAGGCTCAGTGTCGGTTGACATGCTCATACCCCGGCGGCATATTACCGCGCCTTTCAGACCATGACCCCCGGAGATTGCTTTGGCCAATTCCCCACAAGCTCGGAAACGCGCCCGTCAGGCCGAGAAGCGCCGCGCCCACAACGCAAGTCAGCGCTCCATGGTGCGCACCTACATCAAGCGGGTTCAGGCAGCCATCTCGAGCGGCGACTACGAAGCGGCCAACACCGCCTTCACGGCGGCGGTTCCGGTCATCGACCGCATGGCCGACCGCGGCATCATGCACAAGAACAAGGCTGCTCGGCACAAATCCCGCCTGAACTCTGCCGTCAAGGCTCTGAAGGGCTGACCGCACCGGCGAGCACCACCAGGTTGTCCCGGTGCACCAGCTCGGCCTCCAGGCTGTACCCCAACCGCTCGCCGATCTCGCTGCTGGCCGCTCCGGCCAGCCGCCGCGCCTCGTCGCTGGAATAGTTCACCAGGCCCTGCCCCACCACCCGGTCGCCGCCATCCAGGCAGCGCACCACGTCGCCGCGGGAGAACCGGCCGCGCACCGCCACCACGCCCACCGGCAGCAGGCTGACGCCCCGGCTGGTGATCGCCGCCACCGCCCCGTCGTCCAGGATCAGGTCGCCCTTGGGGCGGAGCTGCCCGGCGATCCAGCGCTTGCGCGCATCCAGCGGTAGAACGGAAGCGCACAGCAGGCTTCCCACCGCCTCTCCGGCGAGCACCCGGGTCAGCACTTCCGGATGCCGTCCGCCGGCGATAACCGTGTGCGCCCCCGAGCGCGCGGCGATGCGCGCCGCCTTGAGCTTGGTCACCATGCCGCCGCGGCCGAGCACACCGCCCTCGCCCACCATGGCGTCGAGCCGCGCATCCGCCGCGTCCGCCCAGGTCACCAGCGGTGCCTGCGGATCGCGGCGCGGATCCTGCTCGTACAAGCCGTCGGTGTCGGTGAGGATGATCAGCAGATCCGCCTGCAGCAGATTGGTCACCAGCGCCGCCAGCGTGTCGTTGTCGCCGAAGCGGATCTCGTCCGTGGCCACGGTGTCGTTCTCGTTGATCACCGGGATCACACCGAGATCCAGCAGCGTGTTCAAGGTGGCACGGGCGTTCAGGTAGCGCTGCCGGTTCGACAGGTCGTCGTGGGTGAGGAGCACCATGGCGGTGTGGCGGCCGTGGGCGGAGAACGCCTGCTCGTACGCCTCCACCAGCCCCATCTGGCCCACCGCCGCCGCGGCCTGGAGGCCGTGCACCGTAGCCGGCCGCCGGCGCAGTCCCAGCCGGGCCACCCCTTCCGCCACCGCCCCGGAGGACACCAGCAGAATCTGTCGATCAGGGCCAGTGAGCCGGACGATCTCATCGCACCACCGGCGAATACGATCCCGGGCCAGGCCGGTGGCCGGGTCGGTGAGCAAGGCGCTGCCCACCTTGACCACCACTCGGCGGGCCAGACGCAGCCCCTGGCGCTGTTGCTGCTCGGTGTCGTTCATGATTCCCGGCGTCAGTCGCGAACGTAGACGACCTCGACGTCGCCATCGTCGTCGTCATCGTCATCAGTGGCCGCGGTGCGGGGCGGGCGCCTGGCCAGCGCGCTTTTTAGCACATCTTCGCCGATGCGCGCCTCCAGTTCCGCCTCGGCCCCGGCGAACGCTTCGTCGTCGCGCAGCCGGCGGCGGTGCTGCTCCACCGCGTCGAGCAGCGCCCGTACCAGCGCATCCAGACCTTCGCCGTTCACCGCCGAGACCGCATGCAGCGGGCGTCCCGGAAAGGCTTCCGCCAGCGCCGCCAGCCGTTCGCGCCGCTCGTCGTCGGTCAGCAGATCGATTTTGGTGAGCACGTGCCAGATGGGGCGGCTGGCCAGGGCGGGGCTGTAACGCTGGAGCTCCTCCTCGATGAGCCGGGCGTTGGCCACCGGGTCGGAGGCGTCCGCCGGCAGTGCCTCCACCAGATGCAGCAGGATCCGGGTGCGCGCCAGGTGCCGCAGAAACTGCACGCCGAGGCCCGCGCCCTCGGCAGCACCCTGAATGAGGCCGGGAATGTCGGCCATCACCAGGCTGGCGTCCCCGTCTCCTTTCACCACGCCGAGGCTGGGCACCAGGGTGGTGAACGGGTAGTCGGCGATCTTCGGCCGCGCCGCGGAAACCCGGCTGATGAACGTGGACTTGCCGGCGTTGGGCATGCCGAGCAGGCCCACGTCGGCCAGCAGCTTGAGCTGCAGACGAAGCTGGCGCACTTCGCCCGGCTCCCCCGGGGTAGTGCGCCGCGGCGCGCGGTTGGTGCTGGATTTGAATCGGGTGTTGCCGAGACCCCGACGGCCGCCGCGGGCGACCGCCAGCTCCTGGCCGGGCTCGGTGAGGTCGCCCAGCGTCTCAAGGGTCTCCTCGTCGATCACCGACGTGCCCACTGGCACGCGCACGCGGCACGATGCGCCCCGGGCACCCGTTTTGTTCCGGCCGCTGCCGGGCTGGCCGTGCTCCGCCCGATACAGCGGCTGATAGCGGAAGTCCACGAGGGTGTTCAGGGCTTCGTCGGCCACCAGCACCACGTCGCCGCCATCGCCACCGTCACCGCCGTCGGGGCCGCCCTTGGCCACGTATTTTTCGCGACGGAACGAGAGGCAGCCGTTGCCGCCTTTGCCCGCTTCGACGCGAATGCTGGCTTCGTCGATGAATTGCATGGTTTCGCTGTCGGCTATCCGCTATCCGCTGTCAGCAAGAGGCGCGGCCGCACAGCGGTAGGGCTACGTGATCGGTACGCGCTTCCGGCGGACAGCGGATGGCGGACAGCGGACAGCGCGATCGGGAAGGCTACGCCTTCTCGATCGTCACAAACTTTCGGCTCTTCGGCCCCCGGGTGACGAACTTGACGTGGCCGTCCGCAGTGGCGAACAGGGTATGGTCACGGCCGAGGCCCACGTTCTCGCCGGCATGGAAACGGGTGCCGCGCTGGCGAACGATGATGTTGCCTGCCTTGACGAACTGACCGCCGGACTTCTTCAGACCGAGGCGTTTCGATTCCGAATCGCGGCCGTTGCGGGTGCTGCCGCCTGCTTTCTTGTGTGCCATGGCAGATCTCTCCTCAACCGTTGATGCCGGTGATCTTCACCTCGGTGTACCACTGGCGGTGGCCCTGGGTGCGCATGTAGTTCTTCCGGCGCCTGAACTTGATGATGCGGATCTTCTTGGCCCGGTCGTGGCTCACCACCTGACCCGTGACCCGGCCGCCGCTCACGTAAGGAGCGCCCACGGAGACGTTGTCGCCGTCGGCCACCAGCAGCACCTTGTCGAACACCACTTCCTGACCCGGCTCAGCGTCCAGCATCTCCAGCCGCACGATTTCGCCTTCCGTCACGCGGTGTTGCTTACCACCGCTCGAGAAAACCGCAAACATACTCTTTCCACTCCTGAACCGTCACGGCCACTGACATACGCGGTACAATGCCGCGCGGGGCGCCCGAGTCCTTCGGGAATCAACTTCAACTTGGCGCCGGAACCGGCGCCCTCGCACTTGAATTTCGGCGCAACGAGCCGCGAGCGCCGCGTGCCGGTCGGGCCATTCGGCCTTGGCCAATGCCCCCCGCTACCGGGGCCGGGCTCGCGAAGGCGCGTAATTCTACGGACAACCATATAGGATTACAACGCGCACGACGCACCAGTCCCGGGAAGATGGCCGGTCCGAAAACGGCTAACATTCACCGGCCCAAAGGGAAGGTCGAGGATGCCAGGACAATCCGCCATCGTTACCAGCACCGTCAGCAAGGACGCCGCCAGACACGGCGCCCTGGCACCCGTTTACGCCCTGGTCGCCCGTGACTTCGCCGCGGTGAACGAGCTGATTCCGCGGCAGCTCACCTCCGACGTGAGCCTGGTGGAGGAGATCGGCCACTACATCGTCGACAGCGGCGGCAAGCGGCTGCGGCCGCTGCTGGTGCTGCTCGGCGCCCGTGCCTGCGGCTACGACGGCTCCGCCCACATCCGACTTGCCACGATCATCGAGTTTCTGCACACGGCCACCTTGCTCCACGACGACGTGGTCGACCGCTCCGACCTGCGCCGCGGCCGCGCCACCGCCAACGCCACCTGGGGCAACGCACCCAGCGTGCTGGTGGGCGACTTTCTCTACTCCCGGGCGTTCCAGCTCATGGTGGAGCTGGAGAACATGGACATCATGGCCATCCTTTCCGACGCCACCAACACCATCGCCGAAGGCGAGGTGATGCAGCTCGCCAACATCGGCAACGTGGCCCTGAGCGAGGCCGAGTACCTGCGGGTGATCCGCTGCAAGACTGCGCTGCTGTTCCAGGCGGCGGCTCACACCGCCGGGGTGCTCGGCAGCGACGACCCGGACGAGATCAACGCGCTGAAGCAGTTCGGGGTGCACTTCGGCATGGCGTACCAGCTCGTGGACGACTACCTGGATTACGCCGGCGACGCCAAGGTGATGGGCAAGAACGTCGGTGACGATCTGGCCGAAGGCAAGCTGACCCTGCCGCTCATCCACGCCCTCGCCTGCAGCCGGCCGGCGGACGCCGGGCTGATCCGCGAGGCCATCATGGCGCGCTCGGCGGAGCGACTCGACGACGTGCTGGCCATCGTTCGCCGCTCCGGCGCCCTGGACTACGTCCAGCAGGCCGCCCGCCAGGAAGGTGAGCACGCGCGCGCGAGTCTCGGCGCGCTGCCCGACAACGAGTATCGCGACGCGCTGGAAAACCTCGCCGACTACTCCACGGCCCGCCTGAGCTGAGCACCCGGCGGCTCGGAGCGATGGCGCGCACGGCATGGCAGGCGATCTCACGCCGGACGACCCGCAAACGGCTGCGAACGCCGCGCCTCGCGCTGAGCCTCCTTCTTGCCATCGCCTCGACCGCGGCAGCGGCGCCGGAGCTCATACTCCACCCCTGCGAGCTCGAAGGCAGCGCCGGCGCCGGGCGGGTGGCGGCGCAGTGCGGCCGGCTCGAGGTGGCGGAGAACCCGGAGGATCCCCAAGGCCGGCGCATCGAGCTGTTCGTGGCCCGCATTCCGGCCCTGGCCGCCGAACCCCGGGCCGACGCCTTCACCTTGGTGAACGGCGGGCCGGGCGCGTCGTCCGCCGCCCTTTACGTGGATCTGGAAGGTGCCTTCGCCGGCATTCGCCGGGAGCGGGACATCGTCGTCGTGGACCAGCGGGGCACGGGCCGTTCGGCGCCCCTGAACTGTCCCGACCTGGAGCAGGAGGCTGCCTACGCTCAGGACCTGGGGGCTACCCGCAGGGCCACACGGGCCTGCCTCGACTCCCTGCCCGGCGATCCCCGGTTCTACACCACCAGCGTGGCGGTAAACGACCTGGAGACGGTGCGCAAGCGCCTTGGCTACCGCGCGTGGAACCTCTACGGGGTCTCCTACGGCACGCGGGTAGCCCAGCATTACCTGCGGCGCTACCCGGACGCCGTGCGCACGCTGATCCTGGACGGCGTCGTGCCTCCGGGGCTTGCGCTCGGTCCTGAAGTGGCCCAGAACGCTCAGGCAACCCTGGACGCGTTGCTCCGCCGTTGCGCCGAAGCGGATTATTGTGCCGAAGCCTTCCCGGACCTCGCCGGCCAGCTCCAGGAGCTGTCGCGAACGTTGAAGCGAACGCCGGTGCCGCTGCAGCTGCGGCATCCGCTGACGGGGCGCCTGCAGCCGTTGACCCTCGGCTACGGTCACCTGGCCCTGACCCTGCGCATGCTGAGCTATGCGCCGGAAACGGCGTCGCTGATCCCGGTGATGATTCGGGAGGCCGCGGAGCGCGAAAACTACCTGCCCATCGCAGCCGAAGCCCTGCGGCTCGAGCACCAGTTGGGACGGGCCATGAGCCTCGGTATGCACAACAGCGTGGTCTGCACCGAGGACGTGCCCTTCTACCAGGGCCTCGACGCCCTGTGGCCCACCCTCGAGGCCACCTACCTGGGCGCCGACCAGGTGCGCGCCCTCCGGGCCATCTGCCGGATCTGGCCCCAGGGCGTGCTGGATCCGGAGCTGCGGTCACCGCTGCGCTCGGACACGCCCGTGCTGCTGCTTTCCGGTCAGCACGATCCCATCACGCCGCCGGCGTACGCCGAGCGCGCCGCCGCCAGTCTCGGCCACAGCCGCCACCTGGTGGCCCCGGGCCAGGGGCACGGCGTGGTAGCCCGCGGCTGCATGTCCTGGATCGTGGCGGACTTCGTCGACACCGCGGACGTCGACCGGCTCGACACCGGCTGCCTGGAACGCCTGCAGGGTGATCCCTTCTTCGTGGATCTGATGGGGCCGCCGCCATGATCAGCGCCGAGGCTCTGGTGAAGCGCTTCGGCTCGCTGCGGGCCCTGGACGGCGTCAGCCTCACGGCGCCCGACGGCCGCATCACGGCCCTGCTCGGCCCCAACGGCGCCGGCAAGTCCACCACCTTGCGGATCCTCGCGACGGTGCTGCGGGCCGATGCGGGCCGCGCGGCGGTGGACGGCCACGACGTGGCCGGGGACCCCGCCGCGGTCCGGCGCGCCATCGGCGTGCTCCCTCACAACGCCGGCCTCTACGGGCGCCTCACGGCGCGGGAGAACATCGCCTACTTCGGCGCGCTGCACGGTCTGGCGGGCCGACGGTTGCGGGACCGGGTCGAGAAGCTGATCCGGCGCCTCGACATGGGGGAGATCGCCGACCGCCGGGTGGCCGGCTTCTCCCAGGGCCAACGGATCAAGGTGGCCCTGGCCCGAGCCCTGGTCCACGATCCGAAGAACGTGATTCTCGACGAGCCCACGAGCGGGCTCGACGTCATGGCGACCCGGGGGCTCCGGGAAATGATCCTGGCGCTGAAATCCGAGGGCCGTTGCGTGGTGTTCTCCAGCCACGTGATGCAGGAGGTGGCGGCCCTGTGTGACGACGTGGTGATCGTCACCCATGGCCGGGTGCCGTTCGCCGGATCGCTGGAGGCGTTGCGCCAGCGCACGGGCGAGTCGGACCTGGAGGAAGCCTTCGTCCGGGCAGTGGGGGTGGCACCGGCGTGAGTGGCTTTCGAGTGGTGCTGGCCAAGGAGTGCCGCGACAACGTGCGCGACCGGCGCACGGTCACCGCGTCCTTCGCCATGGCCGTCCTGGGACCGGCCCTGTTCGTCGCCCTGATGGCATTCGTTCTTCAGACGTCGCTGGGGGAGAGCCGGGAGGGGTTTCGCCTCGCGGTGGTGGGCAGCGAGCACGCCCCCGGGCTCATGGCGCACCTGGCCCGCTACAACGTCAGCGTTACGCCCGTGTCCCTGGAAGATCCGCGCCAGGCGGTGGCCGACGGCCGGGAGGATCTGGTGCTGGTGATCGACCCGGACTATGCGAGCCGCTTCCGCAGCGGCCACGGCAACGCCGTTTCGTTGATCTACGACAGCTCGCGAATGGGGGCCACCCAGCGCCATTTCCAGCAGGTCCGCCAGATGATCGGCCAGTATGCCCAGCAGCTCGGGATTCTGCGGCTGCAGCTCCGCGGCATCGACCCTGCGGTGCTGGCACCGGTTCGGGTCGCTGCCATCGACACCGCGTCGCCCGCCGCCCGGGCCCTGTCGATCCTGGCGACCCTCCCCTATCTGCTGGTGCTGGTGATATTCATGGGCGGGTTCTACATCGCCATCGATGCCACCGCAGGAGAACGCGAACACGGCTCTCTCGAGCCGCTGCTGTCCCAACCCATCTCGCGCACGGCGCTGGTGCTCGGCAAGATCGCTGCCGCCAGCGTGTTCAGCGCCGCTTCCCTCGTGCTGTTTCTGACCAGCCTGTCCCTGTCGCTGCCCTTGGTGCCGCTGCACCGGGTGGGCATGTCCTTGGAGCTCGGATTGGCTACCTGCTCGGCCATCTTCCTCATCGCCGTGCCGCTCATCGCCCTGGGGGCCGCCATGCTCACGGTGGTGGCCTCGTTCGCCAAGAGCTACAAGGAAGCGCAGACCTATCTCACCCTGGTGGTCCTGGTTCCCACCCTGCCGCTCATCGTCACTCAGCTCCTGGATCTCGATCCCGGCGCCGCGCTGATGATGGTGCCGAGCCTCAGCCAGGCCACCCTCATCACCAGTCTCATCAAAGGAGACCCGTTGCAGTGGCAGCATCTG
>JAWLGU010000097.1:0-4861 GCA_041690675.1 Pseudomonadales bacterium
CTCCACCGCCTGGCGGTGAAGGCGGAGCTGGCCGCCGGGCTGGATTCACCCGCCGAGGACGAGGCCCTGCGCCTGGAGGTTCAGGTGGAGCGGCTGCGCACGGGGCTCTCCGGCGGCGACGCCCGGGAAGACGCGCGATCCCTGGCCGACGCCTGGTGCCGGCTCGGCCCCAAGGACGACAGCGTGGAGCCGCTGCGCCGGCGATTCTTCGCCGCCCTCGACACCATCGCCTGATCCGTCTCGCTGGTCACAGACGGATGGACACGCCGCCGTAGAGGTGCCGACCCGGTGCCGGCTCGAAGAACCGGTTGAAGGTCTGATTGATGCGCACGTTGCTGAAGTACTCCTCGTCGAACAGGTTGTTGACCCCCAGGAAGGCGTTGATCTCGGTGCTGCCCACCTCGAACCGGCGTCCGCCCCGCAGGTTGGAGACCCGGTAGTCGTCCACCCGCGCCGCGGCCGAGTTGGCGTCGTCGGCGTAGAACCGGCCCACGTGCAGCAGATCCCAGAACGCATACCAGCCGTCGTCGCGGAGGTAGGCGAACTCGACAAAGAGCTGATCTTCCGGTACGCCGGGGTTCTCGTTGCCGTCCAGCACCACGCCGGTGGCCACGAAGTCGTCGAACTGGAAGTCGTTGCGCGTGTACGCGGCGGTCAGGGCGAGCTCTGTGGTGAGCTGGTAGTCCACCGACACCTCGATCCCATCGCGGCTGGACTCCCCGGCGTTGCGGTAGAAAACGTCGTCGTTCAGCTCGTACGGCACGAGCTGATCCTCCAGATCGATGCTGAACAGGGAGACTCCGTAACGCAACCGGGAGCTCAGGGCGCCTTTCGCCCCCAGCTCGTAGTTGGTGGAGGTCTGGGCCTCCAGCCCGGCGTCGATGCCGGGTCCGGCGGGGTCGCCGAGCTGCGCGAAGGTGGGCGTCTCGAAGGACGTGGTGACGCTGCCGTAGAGGTTCAGCCAGTCACGGACCATGTAGGTGATCCCGGCCATGGGCGTGAACTCGGAGAACGACAGCTCGTCGGAGTCGTCACCGTCCACCAGCCACTGGTCGTCGAGCTCGAAGTCGATCTCCTGGTAGCGCCCGCCCAGGGTGAGCAGCAGCCGGGGCGTCACGGCCCATTCGCCCAGGGCGTACACGCTCACCGTGTCCACCAGCTCCAGCTGATCCTCGTTCAGCGCGCCCCGCACCCCCTGCGGGCTCGCCTCCCAGCCCTGCCGGTCGTCCTCCTGATCCGTGAGCTCCACGCCGGTCACGAGCTGCAGCGGCCGGCCGGCCACGTTCGCGCGCCAGGCGTACTCCGCGCCGCCGCCGACGAAGCGCCGGTCGAAGGCACTGTGGCCCACGAAGGGACAAGGCAGGTTGCCGTCGAACTCCCGGGTGAGCCCGTAGCCGCGCAGACGCAGGGAATGAGCCTCGCCGAAGGACTTCGAGACCACCACCCCGCCCCGATACTGATCCACCTCTTCCCGCACGTTGCAGGTCACGTTTAGGCTGCGCGCCCGGTCGCGCGGCCCCGCGGCCAGCTCGGTCGGGGTAAGGGCGCCGGGATCCCGGGCCAGGGGTGAGTGCACCCCGCCGAGCACCGCGGAGACCCGCAGGGTCGGGTCCACGTCGTAGGTCACCTTGGTATTGAAGACGGTGGACTCCGACCGGGCGAAGTCGCGATAGCCTTCGGCGTTCAGGTAGTGGACGCTGGCGAGATAGCCCAACCGGCCACGGCTCCCGGAGGCCTTGACCTGGTACTTCTCCGTGTCGAACTCCCCCACCGTGGCGCGCAGCTCCACGTAGCCGTCGTCCGCGGGCTCCTCGCTGTACATGTTGATGGCGCCGCCGGCGGACGTGCCGTACAACGCCCCCGCGGGCCCCCGCACAACCTCGATGCGGCCCATGGAACCCATGTCCAGATCGTCCACCTGGGCAGTGCCGTCCGGGGTGGTGACCGGGATGTCGTCCACCGTGAGGTGCACGCCGGCGATGCCGAACTGGGCCTGGGCGCCGAAGCCGCGGATGGAGATCCGGAGATCCTGGTTGAAGTTGTAGCGGTTCTGGAAGAATACGCCGGGCACCCGATTCAGCGCCTCGTCGATGCCCAGCTGCTGGCGCGCGAGCTGGATATCCGTGGCCTCCACCACGCTCACCGCCAACGGCACCAGCACCTCTTTCTGCTCGATGCGGGTGGAACGCACCACCAGTTCCTCGATGGGCCCGGGGGAGGACGTCGGGATCCCGTCCGATGCGGGCGCTGCGAGGGCGGGGGCTGCCAAGGCGGCGGAAACGATGGGCAACAGCAAACGGGACGTTCGACGCATGAGGTGTGCGCTCTCTCCAGGATACGAAAGGGTGAAGCCTACGTGGCAGGATCGCCCCTGCCAACCGCGGCCGCCCGCTCGCCACCGGGCTGCGTCAGGAGAGCGCGCCGACGGAGGTCAGTGGCAGCTCCAGCTCCAGGCAGGCGCCGCCCAGGTCGCTCTCGGCGATGCGCAGCCGGCCGTGGTACAGGCCCACCAGCTCCGCCACCACCGCCAGGCCGATGCCCTGCCCCGGCTGAGCCTCGTCGGCCCGGGTACCGCGGCGCAGCACCGCCTGGCGCACCGCCTCGGGGATGCCGGGCCCGTCGTCCTCCACGCGAACCGTCAGCGTGCCGTCGATCTCGCCGCTCACCCGCACCCGGCTGCGGGTGTACTTGAAGGCGTTCTCCAGCAGATTGCCGAGGATCTCCATGACGTCGCGCTCATCCCCGCGCACCTGGCACGGCTCCGGCAGATCCACCTCCACCTCGATGCAGCGCTGCCGGTAGGCGATCTGCAGCGCGCGCAGCAGCCGCTGCACCTGCGCCCCGACGTCGATGAGCCGGCCGACGATGACGGGGCCTGTGACGGACGCCCGGGAGAGCTGGTGGGTCACCGTGCTCTGCATGCGATCGAGCTGCTCCTCGAGCAGGGTCCGGGGCTCCGCCGGCACCCGGTCCAGAGCGTTGCGTATGACCGCCAGCGGGGTCTTCAGGCTGTGGGCCAGGTCCTCCATCGCCTTGCGGTAGCGGCTCCGGCTGCGCTCCTCGTGAGCGACGAAGCGGTCGAGGTTCTCCGCCAGCCCCCTGAGCTCGCTGGGATAGGCGGTGGACAGTGCCCGGCGGCGGCCCTCCTCCATCTCCCGGACCTCGTGGGCCATGGTGCGCAGCGGTCGCAGCGCCCAGCGCACCGCCAGCACCTGGGCCAGCACGAGCAGCAGGGTGACGGCGCCGAGACCAACGAACAGGTTGCGGCGGAAGCTGACGATGGCGGCGCGGAAGGGCATCCAGTCGGCGGCCACGTGGAACGTCAGCACCGTTGCCTCCGGGTCCTCCCAGATCACCGCGTAGGCCAAACGCAGCAATCCGTCGCCGCCGGTGGAGGCGTCCGCGAAGCGAAACTCCCCCGGCTGCAGCGGCTGCGCATCCGGCGCCGGCACGTCGCCGGTGACGGCGGACGGCGAGCGCCAGCGCACCCGGTTCCGGCTGTCGGATATCCACGCGTACAGGCCGCTCTCCGCCTGGCCCAGGCGCGGCTCGGGCAGCGGCTCCGGCACCTGCACGGCAGCGCCGGCGGTCTCCACCGCGCCCATCAGCGAATAGATCACCAGCCGGAGCTGCTCCTCGGCGCCGGACAAGGTGCTCATGCGGAAGGAGCGCTCGAGCACCAGACCGGCCAGAGTGAGGGAGAAACCGAGAACCAGCGTGGTGGTGAGCAGCAGCCGGGACTGAATCCCCGACTTCAAACACCGCCCTCCGCCGTGAACCGGTACCCCTGGCCGCGCACCGTGCGGATGGGGTTGAACGGATCGAGCTTCTTGCGCAGGCGCCCCACGAACACCTCGATGACGTTGCTGTCGCGCTCGAAGTCCTGCTCGTAGAGGTGATCGGTGAGCTCGGTCTTGGAGACGACCCGTCCCGGGTTGAGCATCAGGTACTCGAGCACCCGGTACTCGTACGCGGTGAGCTCCACCGCCTCCTGGTTCAGACGCAGCTCTTTCCTGGCGGTATCCAGGGCCAGCGGGCCGCTGGCAATCACCGGAGACGCGTACCCGGCGGCACGGCGCACCAGGGCGTTCAGACGGGCCTGCAGCTCCTCCATCCGGAACGGTTTGGTGAGGTAGTCGTCGGCGCCCGCTTCCAGGCCCTCCACCTTGTCCTGCCAGTGGTCCCGGGCGGTGAGGATGAGGACGGGAAAGCGCCGGTCTCCCTCCCGCAGCCGCCGGATCAGCTCGATGCCGCCCAGCTTCGGCAATCCCAGATCGATGATCGCGGCGTCGTAGTCGTACTCGTTGCCGTAGTAGAGGCCTTCCTCGCCGTCTGCGGCGGCATCCACCACGAAGCCGGCGCCCCGCAGGGTCTCCTGGAGCTGACGGGCGAGCTCCGCCTCGTCCTCGACGATCAGGATGCGCATGATCTTCCTTCAGCCCCCGTTACGAATCCGGCCATCGCGGTCGACGAAGACGTTCTTGACCCGCTTGCCGTCGAGCAGCACCCGGACCTCGTAGCCGTGTTGCCCCCCGCGCTCGGCAGGGGATGCCGACAGCACCCGGCCGCCCGTCTGCCGGCGCACCAGGTTCGCCGCCTGCTCCAGGGTAACCCCCGAGGAGGGCCTCACCAGCGTCTGGGGCTCCAGCGGCGACTGGGAGCCGCGCATCCAGTCCGGCGCCGCCAGCGCCGGGACCGTGGCCGCGGCCAGCAAGAGCCCCAGCAGAACGTGGCGCAGCTGCCTGGCGCGCTGGCCCACCCGTTTTCTCGCTCGCCTTAGCTGGTACATGCTCTTCGCCCGATGGCCGTTGCGGGGATTCTACTCGCCCCGGGGATTCTACTGGCCCCGGGGATTCTACTG
>JAWLGU010000097.1:4961-15380 GCA_041690675.1 Pseudomonadales bacterium
GCCCCGGGGATTCTACTGGCCCCGGGGATTCTACTGACCCGGTCCCGCGCCTCAACCGACGGGGGTCACCTGCACCGCCACCCGCAGCGAATCGCCGGGATCGTGGTCCAGGTTGGTGGTGTAGGTTTCGCCACCGTAGCGGTAGGTGACCCGGTAGCCGGCAATGCGCTCTTCCACGTGCTCCTCGTACACCGTGGTGCACACGTTTTCTGTGACGTAGCGCACGCCCTCACCATAGCTGGCACGGCGGCGCCCGATGTCGGCGCCGATGCTGCCGCCGAGGATGGCGCCCACCACCGTGCCCACCTGCTTGTTGCGCTTCTTGTGGCCCACGGCGTTGCCCACGGCGCCGCCGATGATGGCGCCGAGAATGGGCGCCGTGGCGGAGCGGGCGCGGGGCTCGTCGTACGCCACGGTCTCCGGCCGGCACCGCTCGGTCGGCACCGAGTAGCTGACGGTCTCGTACAGCGGCTCCGATGCCACCACCTCGGCGTACTGGTAGCGGCCGCCCGCCAGCGCCACCCCGGGCACCAGGGTCGCCACCAGACAGGTCGTCGCGATACGTTTGGCCATCATGCTCACCTCCACGAATCTTGTCGTTGTGGAGGCATTGTCTTGTGAAGACACTGAACGGACTCTGAATGCTTCCGCGGTGCGGGATCAGGGATTGACCTGCACCTCTGCCACTCGATGATCCGGGTCCAGGCGCACCACCAGCCGCGCGCGGCGCGGCGTCGTGGCCAGCATGGCACGGGTGATGCGCTCGTAGTGGGCGACGAAGCGGCGCAGCGCCGGCGGGCTCATCCGCCGCCCCGGCGGCAGCTCGCGTTCCTGCTCGGCGCGCCAGCGCGCCACCGCGGCCAGGTCGGGGACCCCCAGGAACGCGAGACTCCCCAGGCGCGCCCACAGGCGCGCGTATGGTCCGGCCAGGGCGTCGTTGACGTAGCGCCGCCAGACACCGAGCGGATCCTCCCGGGCTTCCAGCTCGTTGACGGCAACACCGAGAGCGTCGGCCGCCTGGGGCTCCGCCCCCACGCACCAGCCTTCCAGCACGAGCACGTCCAGCGGCGCCGTCAGCCGCCGCCAGCGCTCCGGCGGCAGACGATCGTCCGCTCCCTTGTCGAAAACCGGGAGGAACACCGGACCGCTGCCGCCGAGGGCGTCGATGCTGCGCTCCAGCACGGCAACGTCGTGGGTGCCCGGCACGCCCCGGGTAGCCAGCAGCGGGTGCACGCGCTCCGCCAGGGCCGCGCGCTCCCGCCGCGGCAGGTAGAAATCGTCGATGGAGCACGCCGCAGCCCGGGCGCCGGCCGCGGTCAGCGCCGCTTCCAGGAGCCGCGCCAGCGTGGTCTTCCCCGCGCCCTGGCCTCCGGAGAGCCCGAGCACGAACGGCGCCCGGGCGGCGTCCCAGGGCCCGGGAACCGCGCCGGAGCCGGCGCCGGGCATCAGTCCCCGCGCCAGTCCGGCGGCCAGAGCCCGCCAGTCCGCGGGCGGTGGCGGCTGCCCGGGCGGCGCCAGCACCCGATACAGGCGCCAGGCTTCGGCGTCGTCGGCGGCCAGGCCCAGGATTTCCAGCAGGGCCCCCAGGCCGAGCTCGCCACCGCCTTCTCCGCAACCAACCGCTGTTCGCATCATTCCAGGGCGTCTTCCCAGCAACCCAGCCTCCCGGGGCAGTATAATCCACGCCCCGCCTCGCCCCTGGCGACGGCGCCCGCGGCGATGAGGAGCTGATCGTGAGACATCTGCGAAACCTGCTGTTCGGTTTGCTCGGCCTGGCGCTCGCCGGTTGTGCCGGCGTCGTGCCGCCGCCGGCAGAGCCGCAGGAGCCCGCGCCGCACGACGTCCCGGCCACGGCTGCCGAGGCGCCGGAGGCGCCGCCCTCGGCGCCCGCCGTGGAGGTGCTGAAGAGCCCCAACGACGACCGGGACTACCGCTACCTCACCCTGCCGAACGGCCTGGACGTGCTGCTGGTCTCCGATCCGGCCACGGACAAGGCCGCCGCCTCCCTGGTGGTGTTCCGCGGCAGCTACCACGAGCCCGCGGAGTATCCGGGCCTCGCGCACTTTCTCGAGCACATGCTGTTCATCGGCACGGCGAAGTATCCCGAGGTAGATGCCTACCAGGAGTTCGTCTCCCGCCATGGCGGCTCGTCCAATGCCTACACCGCCGGCGATCACACCAATTACTTCTTCGACATCCAGCCCGAGCAGTTCCGTCCGGCCATGGACCGGTTCGCGCAGTTCTTCATCAGCCCGCTGTTCGAGGCCGAGTACGTGGACCGGGAGAAGAACGCGGTGCATTCCGAGTATCAGCTGCAGCTCAAGGACGACGGCTGGCGCGGCGCCGCGGTGGTGAGCCAGGTCATGAACCCGGCTCACCCCGAGTCGCGGTTCAACATCGGCAGCCTGGAGACCCTGGACGACGGCGTGCGTGAGGCGCTGATCGACTTCTTCGAGAACAACTACTCCGCCGACCAGATGGTGCTGGTGGCCCTCTCCAACGAGAGCCTGGAGTCCATGGCCGGATGGGTGGCGCCCATGTTCGGCGCCATCGAGAACCGCAACCTGGGCCCCGCCCCCATCGGCGAGCCCCTGTTCCGGGACGGCGACCTGCCCGCCGTGGTGCGCTACCGGACGGTGAAGGACGGCTACAAGGCCGTCTACAACTTCCCGGTGCCCGGGATCGAGCGCTACTACCGGCAGAAGCCCGCCGAGTACGTGGCCAACCTGCTCGGCCACGAAGGTCAGGGCAGCCTCTATCAGCGGCTGCAGCGGGAAGGCTGGATCGTCTCGCTGTCGGCCGGCACCGGCACCTTCGACCGCGACAACAGCCTGCTGGTGGTGGAGATGCAGCTCACCGACAGCGGCTACCAGAACCTGGACAAGATCACCGACGCGCTGTTCGACTACGTGGCCGTGCTTCGGGAGAGCGGCGCACAAGCGTGGCGTTTCGAGGAACAGGCCCGCATGGCGGAGCTCGGCTTCCGGTTCCAGGAGCAGTCCTCCGCCACCGGCTTCGTCTACCAGGTCGCCCCGCGCTTCAAGGATTATCCGTCGGAGCACGTGCTGGCGGCGCCGTACCTGATGACGGACTTCGACCCGGCGCTGATCCAGCGCTACGCCTCGGCGCTGACGCCGGAGAACCTGGTGATGGAGGTGGCGGGGCCCGACGTGCCGGCGGATCGGACCGAGCGCTGGTTCGAAGTGCCCTACAGCGTGCTGCGTCAACCTCCGGTGCGTGCGGACCTCGCGGCGGACGGTCTGTCCCTGCCGCCGCCCAATCCCTACCTTCCCGAGAACCTCGAGGTGCTGCCGGACGAGCCCGAGCCGCCGGAGCTGGCGGTGGCCCGGCCCGGGCTCACCCTGTGGACCGACCGGGACACGGAGTTCGCCACGCCGCGGGCCAACCTTTACCTCTCTCTGGCGCTGCCGGAGGGCATCCGCAGCCCCACCGACCTGGCCATGGCCAGCCTCTACGAGCGCATCGTCGAGGACGCCCTGTCGGAGGCGGTTTACCCCGCCTACCTGGCCGGGCTCGCCTACGACCTGGACGTGAACGGCTACGGTTTCGAGATCACCATCGCCGGCTACAGCGACAAGCAGCTCACCCTGCTGGACACGGTGCTGGACGGGCTCACCGGCGCCGTCATCGATCCCGCCCGCTTCCGGGTGATGCGCGACGAGCTCATGCGCGACTGGCGCAACTACCGGGACGAGCGTCCGTACGCTCAGGCGTACGGCGCCCTGGGTTACCTGCTGATGTCGAGCCGGTGGCCGCCGGAAATGCTGATGCAGGCACTGGCCGAGGTCAACCCGGCGGACCTGGAAGCCTGGCGTGCCGAGCGGACCGCCAAGTTCCACGTGCTCGGCCTGAATCACGGCAACGTGCCCGTGGAGTCGGCCTGGGCGCTGGCCTCCACCCTGCAGGAATCCCTCTCCCTGGGGGCCTTCCGTCGCAAGGCGCCGGAGGTGATCGACGTCACCGGCGCGCGCCGCTATCAGCTCGACGTGGACCATCAGGATGCGGCCATGGTGCTGTACCTGCAGGATCCGGACAGCTCCGTGGAGAGCCGGGCCACCAGCGCCCTCGCCGCCAGCCTGCTGCGCCAGGCGTACTTCACGAGCCTGCGGACGGAGCAGCAGCTGGGCTACGTGGTGGCGCTGGCGAACCAGACCCTGCGCGACCGCTCGGGCCTCGCCTTCATCGTGCAGTCGCCGGTGGCCTCCGCCGCGGCTCTGGAGCAAGCCACCCAGGCGTTTCTGCAACGGCAGCTCGACGTTCTGGCGGGCATGCCCGACGAGGCGTTCGAAAGCTACAAGCAGGGGCTCGTCGCCCGCCTCACCGAGCGCGACAAAAACCTGCACGAGCGCGGCGAACGGTTGTGGTCGAACCTGGATCTCGGGGTGACCACCTTCGACTTGCGCCAGCAGATCGCCCGGGCGGCCGCCCACCTATCCAAGGCGGACGTGCTGGATTTTCTCACCCGCACCGCCGCCCGCTTCGAGGCGGACCGGCTGCTGGTGTACAGCAAGGGTCGATTCGACGAGGTGCCCACCCAGGGCGAGCCGCTGGTGAACGTCCAGGAGTTCAAGATCGCCCGGTGACCCTGGCGGGCGGCCCCACCCGCGGCCCCTGCTCAGCGGATCGCTTCGGCGATGGCCGCGAGCTCCTCGGCGATCAGGGCTTCTTGGTCGACGACTGGGCTGGGCAGTTGCCGGCCCGCGCGGCCGTACCAATAGCCGGCGTTGTCCAGATCGCCTTCCATGAGGTGAACGATGCCGTGGGCCCAGCTCGCGAGCGGGGAGGAATCGTCCTGGACGATGCGGTGCGCCGCCTGCCAGTCGCCGCGCTGGAGATGACCGATGGCCTCGCTGAGACGGTCCATGACCGCTACGCTAGCAGGCGCTCGGCGGGTTTTCCACGGCCCGGCAGCTCCAGCCGGTACGGCGGCAGCGACTCGAGCAGGGCCCGGCCGTAGCGCTGGGTGACGATGCGCTTGTCGAGCAGGGTGATGCGGCCGTAGTCGCCCTCGTGTCGGATCAGCCGGCCGCAGGCCTGAACCAGGCGCAGAGCCGCATCCGGCACGCTGATCTCGAAGAACGGATTCTTGCCCTGAGCCTCGGCCCACTCCGCCATGGCCTGGTCCACCGGATCTTCCGGCACGGCGAACGGCAGCTTCACGATTACCACGTGGCGGCAGTAATCGTCGGGCAGATCCAGGCCTTCGGCAAAGCTCGCCAACCCCACCAGGATACTGCGATCGCCCGCGTCCACGGCGGCGCGATGGCTCTCCAGCAGGGCCTGCTTCGACGCGTCCCCCTGCACCTTCAGGCTGGCGGCGAAGGGCTCCGGCAGGAGCCGCCGAACCTCGTTGAGCTGCCGCCATGAGGTGAACAGAATCAGCGCGCTGCGGTCGTCCCCCACCAGGCCCGGCAGCAGCTCCGCCACCTCCTGACTGTGGGCCCGGAAATCCCGCGGATCCGAGCGCATGGCGGGCACGGCGAAGGTGGCGATGCTGGCGAAATCGAAGGGGCTCGGCAGGTGCAGGGCGGGCACGTCGTCCGCCAGCCCCGCGCGCTCGAAGAACCGCTGGAACGTGCCGAGGGCGGTGAGGGTGGCGGACGTGCACACGGCGGCGAAGCAGCGGTCCCACAAATGCTCGCGCAGCAGCCGGCCCGGCTCGATGGGGGCGCTCACCAGCTCCACGTCGTGCTCGGTCCGGTTGGCCCAGCGGGCGTGGACGCCTTCCGCCTCGCCGCCGCAGGCGGCGCCGTCGCCGCAGGCGGCGTAGTCCGCCAGCAACGCCAGGACGCCCAGGGCGCGGGTCTGATGCTGGCCCAGCACCGGCAGCCAGTCCTCCGCCTCGTGGGCGTTCTGCCAGTGGAGCTCGCCGGCGAAGACATCCTGCAGCAACCGGTACGACTCCTCCAGGTCGCCGCTCACGGTCCGCATCTCGGGCATGACCTCCCGCGCCAGCTCGGCCAGCTCGCCGGGGACCTCCCCCAGCGGGAAGCGATGGATCTCCAGGGATTCGTCCCGCGCCACGTAGGGGAGGTTCTGAGCCGCGTCCAGGAGGGCCCGCAGGCCCTGCTGGGCCCGCGCCGCCTTGTCCGTCAGCCGGGTGGCCAGCGCCACCAGCTCGTCCGGGCGGGCGAAGCGCTGGGCCAGGGTGCCGAGCACGGTGCCGAGACCCTCCACCCAGGCGGCGGTGGCCGAGAGCCGGGCGGACGCGGCGAAGTGCTGCTGGGTCTTATCCGGAAGGTGATGCGCTTCGTCCAGCACGTACACGCAGTCCTCCGGCTCCGGCAGCACCGCGCCGCCGCCGAGGGACAGGTCGGCGAGCACCAGGTCGTGATTGGCGACCACCACGTCCACGTTCTCCAGCTCCCCGCGGGCCTTGAAGAAGGGGCACTGGCGAAAGAAGCTGCAGCGGGCGTTGGTGCAGCCCCTGTGGTCTGTGGTCACCTGACGCCACGTCCGCTCGTCGACGCCGTCGCCCCAGCTGTCGAGCTCGCCGTTCCAGCGCCGCTCGGCGAAGGCCTGAAGCATGGACTGGTACAGCGCGGTGGCGTCCTCGGAGAAGATTTCGAACAGCGGTATCTCCTGCTGACCGTCGTAACGCAGGCGATCGTCCAGACGCTTCAGGCACACGTAGCGGCCCCGGCCCTTGGCCAGCGCGAAGTCGAACTCGATGCCGCTGTGACGCTTCAGGTCCGGCAGGTCGCGCAGCACCACCTGCTCCTGGAGGGCCACGGTGGCGGTGCTGATGACCACGGTCTTGCCCAGGCTCCTGGCGATGGGTACGGCCGGCAGGCAGTAGCCCGCGGTCTTGCCTGTGCCGGTGCCCGCCTCCACCACCACGACGCGGGGAGGATCGCCGGTCAGGGTCCGGGCGACCTGGGCGATCATCTCGCGCTGACCCCGGCGCGCGCGGAAGCCCCGCGCATCCAGCCAGGCGCGGTAGCCCTGCTGGATCTCGGCTTTCAGCGAATCGCTCAGCGCGGTCATGACGCCAGCTTAACCCGCTTCCACCGGCCAGGCACCGTCACCATGGCGCCACCGGCTGACGGACATCGCCCGAAGAGTGCAGCGGTCCCCGCTGCGGGCGGCAGCGGGGGCGGTCAGAACAGCCAACGCCAGAACCCGCCGCCGAGGTCGTCCTCGCAGCGCGCGAGCTGGGCCCGGTAATGGCCAGCCCGCTCCGCCACCCGGCGCGCGTAGTCCCTCACCTGCGGCTTGCTGCGCCAGCCGCCGCGACGATAGCCGGTGGGGCCTTCGTAATAGGCGATGTAGAGGTGGTAGGCGTCGTCCTTGGCGATGCCGAGCTGGCGGGCGCTGCGGTGGTTGTACCAGCCCACGAAGTCGATGGCATCGGCGAAGTCATCGCGGTCGGCGAAGCGCCGGCGGGTGGCGCGCCGGTAGTCCTTCCAGGCCTCGTCGGTGGCCTGGGCGTAGCCGTAGGCGCTGGAGGTCCGCCAGGGGATCACCCACAACAGCCGTCCCCGGGGCGGCCGCGCATCGGCCACGTAGCTGGATTCCTTGTGCACGAACGCCATGGCCACGTGGATGGGCACCCCCCAGTTCCGCTCCGCTGCCCGGGCGCCCCGGTACCAGCTCGGCCGCTCCTGGAACACGGCACACAGGTCCCCCGGCGAGCGCGGCGGCGCGCTGCTGCAGCCGGCAAGGGCGAGCAGCAGGCCGATGACGGAGCCACGAATCATTCCCTTACCCCAGCCCATGTTCCCGGAGCAGCGCCAGGAACCCAGCTTCGTCCATCACCGGCACCTCCAGCGCTCGCGCTTTGTCGAGCTTGCTGCCCGCCCCCGGACCTGCCACCACGTGATCGGTGTTCTTGGACACCGACCCCGCCACCCGGGCGCCGAGCTGCTGCACCTTGTCCTTGGCCTCCTCCCGGGTCATGGCCTCCAGGGTCCCCGTGAGCACCCAGGTCTGACCCGCGAGCGGGGCCGGTCCCTTCGTCCCGGGCGGCGCCGGCCAGCGCACCCCCACCTCCTGCAGGTCGCGGATGGCTTCACGGCGCTCCGGGTCCCGAAAGTAATCGTGGATGTGCGCCGCCACCACCGGGCCCACGTCCGGCACGGCCTCGAGCTCCTCGGGTGATGCGTTCATCAACGAATCCAGGTCGCCGAAGTGTTGCGCCAGGGTCTGCGCGGTCGCCTCTCCGACCTCGCGAATCCCCAGGGCGTAGATGACCCGGGCCAGGGTCGTCTCCTTGCTGCGCTCCAGGGAACGCAGGAGCTTGGCCGCCGACTTCTCCCCCATGCGCTCGAGCCCGGCCAGGGTCGCCCGGCTCAGGCGAAACAGATCCGCCGGCTCCCGTACCAGGTCCGCCTCCACCAGTTGCTCGATGAGCTTGTCCCCCAGCCCCTCGATGTCCAGCGCCAGCCGGGACGCGAAGTGCTTGAGCCCCTCCTTGCGCTGAGCGGGACACACCCGCGGCCCGGCGGAGCAGCGGGCCACCGCCTCGCCTTCGGGGCGGACGATGGGGCTGCCGCAGGAGGGGCACCTTTCCGGCAGCACCACGGGTTGGGCGTCCTTCGGGCGCTTGGCAGCGATGACCGCCATGACCTGAGGAATGACGTCGCCGGCACGGCGCACCATCACCGTGTCCCCCACGTGCAGGTCCAGGCGCGCCACCTCGTCCATGTTGTGCAGGGTGGCGTTGCTGACGGTGACCCCGCCCACGAACACCGGCTCGAGGCGCGCCACCGGCGTCACCGCACCGGTGCGCCCCACCTGGAACTCCACCGCCAGCACCCGGGTCGTGGCCTCCTCCGCCGGATACTTGTAGGCCATGGCCCAGCGCGGGCGCCGGGTGACGGTGCCGAGCTGCGCCTGCAGGTCGAGGCGGTTCACCTTGAAGACGGCGCCGTCGATGTCGTAGCCCAGGCGATGGCGGCGTTCCAGCAGCGCGTCCACGTAGGTCTCGGCCCCCGCCACGTCCTTCACCAGCCGGACTTCCGGGTTCACGCGGAATCCCCAGCCCTTGAGTCGCTCGAGCACCTCCATCTGGGTGGCCGGCTGCCAGTCGTTCTCGAGCTGGCCGATGCCGTAGCAGAACATGGTCAGCGGCCGCCGCGCGGTGACCCGGGGGTCGAGCTGGCGAAGGCTGCCGGCGGCGCCGTTGCGGGGATTCACCAGCGGCCGTTCCCCCGCCTCCCGGGCCGCGGCGTTGAACGCCTGGAAGTCCGCCAGCGGCATGTAGACCTCGCCGCGCACCTCGAGCAGCCGTGGCACGTCGGCGGCATCCAGCTTCAGCGGCACGGCGCGCAGGGTGCGCACGTTGGCGGTGATGTCTTCTCCGGTCTGGCCGTCGCCCCGGGTTGCGCCCAGGGCGAAGCGGCCCTGCTCGTAGATCAGGGTGACGGCGACCCCGTCGATCTTCGGCTCGCAGGTGAGCTCCAGGGGCTCGTCGCTGCCGAGGCGCGCATGGCAGCGGGCGAGCCAGTCCTCCAGCTCCTGCCTGCTGGTGCACTTGTCCAGGGACAGCATGGGGACCCGATGCCGCACCGTGGCGAACTCGGCGAGCGGCTCGCCGCCGATGCGCTGGGTGGGGGAATCGTCGGTGACCAGATCCGGGTAGTCCGCCTCCAGGGCGACCAGCTCGTCGTACAGCGCGTCGTACTCCGCGTCGGCGATCTCGGGATCGTCCAGCACGTAGTAACGGAAGTTGTGATGACGGATGAGCGCCCGCAGCTCCTCCGCCCGCTTGCGGGCTCGGGCAGGCACGTCTGGACTGCCGGCCACGCTGCGCCCCCGCGACTAGGCTCGCATGGACATGCGCCGCCGGCAGAAGTCGGCGATGCGCTGCCGGTAATGCTCCACCGTCTGCCCGGTCATCACGCTGCGCTGCTCGTCCTTGAGCTCGCCCCCCAGCCGCATGGCCAGGTCCCGGGCCACCTTCAGCATGTCTTCGAAGGTCTCCATTGGCTGCTCCGGCCCGGGCAGCTGCATGAAGAAGCAGACCCCCGGGGAACGATAGTTGTCCAGATCCGAGAGATCGAAGGTCCCCGGCTCCACCACGTTGGCGACGCTGTAGAGGATGCTGCGGGTCATGGGGTCCACGCGATGGAAGATGTTCATGTCGCCGTACCGCAGACCGCGTCCCCGCAGCCCTTCCACCACACCGCTGCCGACGAACGGCTTGCCGCGCGGGGCGATCACGTTGATGACGATGAGCTCCTCCACCGGCTGTTCCGCCTTGCGGCCCTCTGCCGTGGTGCGGCCGCCGTCGCGGGTGCTTCGGGCCGACCCGCCCCGGCCGGGCCCGGGCTCGGCACTGCCGCCCCGGGCGCGGTCCGCCAGGCGATTCAGGGTGCGGGCGGCCTGGCGGGCAACGGAACGGTCGGCGGCAGGTTGCGGTGCAGGCTCGCCGGCAGGCTCGCCGGCAGGCTCGCC
>JAWLGU010000098.1:0-15348 GCA_041690675.1 Pseudomonadales bacterium
CCCGCCGCCGACCACGCCATTCAACCCTCCGAACTCGAAAGATCCGCAGCCCGCCAGTGATAGTGGTAGTAGACGACGGGAATCACCAGCAACGTGAGCACCGTGGATACGATCAACCCGAAGATCAGCGACACCGCCAGTCCGCCGAAGATGGGATCGTCGAGGATGAAGAACCCGCCGAGGGTCGCGGCTACGGCGGTGAGCGCGATGGGGCGGGCGCGCACGGCGGCGGCCGAGATGGTGGCCTCCTGCAGGGGCTTGCCGGCGCGCACTTCCTGCTGAATGAAGTCCACCAGCAGGATGGAGTTGCGCACGATGATGCCGGCCAGGGCGATCATGCCGATCATCGAGGGGGCGGTGAACTGCTGACCGAGCAGGGCGTGGCCGGGCATGATGCCGATGAGGGTCAGCGGTATGGGCGCCATGATGATGAGCGGCACCCCGTAAGAGTGGAACTGGCCCACCACCAGCAGATAGATGAGGATCAGGCCCACGCCGTAGGCGGCGCCCATATCGCGGAAGGTCTCGTAGGTGACCTGCCACTCGCCGTCCCACTTCATGGACCAGACGTAGGGGTTGTCCGGCTGGTCGGTCAGGTACTGCGCCAGGGGGGCGCCGCCGATGGGGGTTTCGGACAGCTCGCCGGCGATGGCCGCCATCCCGTACAGCGGGCTGTCCGTTTCTCCGGCCACGTCGCCGGTGACGTACACCACGGGGAGCAGATCCTTGTGGTGGATGGTCTGATCGCGGGTGGTGGTGAGGATCTCAGCCACCTCCGATAGCGGCACCAGAGCCCCGCTCTCGGCGCGCACCCGGAGTGCCCGGATCCGCTCCACGTCGCCCTGGTCTGAGGCCGGCAGCTCGACCCGAACCGGAATCGGCGTCTTGGCGTGAGGATCGTGAAGGTAGGACATGTCCTCCCCCGCCAGGGCCGCCGCCACTGCGTCGCTCACCGCCGCCTGGGACACGCCCAGCCTGGATGCACGGGCGCGGTCCACCTCTACGACGAGCTTGGGCTGGGGCGCCTCGATGGTGTCGTCCACGTCCACCACGTCCGGGGTGGCCTCGAAGATCTCGCGCACCTGGCGTGCCACCGCCATCTGTCCCTCGTAATCCAGGCCGTAGATCTCCGCTACCAGCGGCGCCAGCACCGGCGGTCCCGGCGGCACCTCGACGATCTTGACGTTGGCGCCGAAGCGCTCGCCGATCTCCGCCAGAGGCGCGCGCACCGACGCGGCGATGGTGTGGGAATCCCGCGCCCGGTCGTCCTTCGGCAGCAGGTTCACCTGGATGTCGCCCTGGTGCGCCAGCCGGCGCAGGTAGTACTGGCGCACCAGGCCGTTGAAGTTGATGGGCGCGGAGGTGCCGGCGTAGATCTGGTAATCGGTCACCTCGGGAACGGTCTCCAGGTGGTCGGCCAGCGCCGACAGCACCCGGTAAGTGTTCTCCACCGGCGTGCCTTCCGGCATGTCCACCAGCACCTGGAATTCGCTCTTGTTGTCGAAGGGCAGCATTTTCATCACCACGGCCCGCACCCCCACCAGGGCCACGGAGCCGAGGATCAGCACGATGAGCACGGCGAGCAGGCCCCAGCGGTAGCCGCGTCCCTCGTCGCGTCGCAGAAACGGCGTCATGGTGCGGGTGAAGAAACGGTTGAGCCAGCCGGCGCCCTCGTCGTGCGCCTCGTGCCCGGTTTGCACGTTCTGGAACACCCGCCGGTACAGCCAGGGGGTGAACATGAACGCCACCGCCAGCGAGATGATCATGCCGGTGGAGGCGTTGATGGGGATGGGCCGCATGTACGGGCCCATGAGGCCGGTGACGAAGGCCATGGGCAGGAGCGCGGCGATCACCGTGAAGGTGGCCAGGATGGTGGGGCCGCCCACCTCGTCCACGGCCGCGGGAATGGTCTCGGTGAGGGAGCGCCCGCCCATCTGCAGGTGCCGGTGGATGTTCTCCACCACCACGATGGCGTCGTCCACGAGAATGCCGATGGAGAAGATCAGCGCGAACAAGGATACCCGGTTCAGGGTGAATCCCCAGGCCCAGGAGGCGAACAGGGTGATGGCGAGGGTGACGATCACCGCCGCGCCCACCACCGCGGACTCCCGGCTGCCGAGGGTGAGCAGGACCAGCACCACCACCGAGACCGTGGCGAACACCAGCTTGTGGATCAGCGTCTGGGCCTTCTCCTCGGCGGTGGCGCCGTAGTTGCGGGTGATGCTGGCGTTGATGCCGTCGGGCACGTAGACGCCGCGCACCTGGTCGATCCGGTCGATCACCGCCTGGGATACGTCCACGGCGTTCTCCCCCGGCTTCTTCGAGACGGCGATGGTCACCGCGGGGTGGCTCTGCCCGGGGGCGATGGCCGGGAGATGCTCCGCCGGCCCGGCGCCGAAGGTGACGTACTGGTCAGGATGGTCGCTCTCCAGGCGCACCTCCGCCACATCCTTCAGCAGGATCAGCGCGCCGTTGCTCACGCCCACCGCCAGATCCGCCACTTCCTCCGGGGTGCTGAGAAACGTGCCCGCCTGCACCAGGATACGCCGGTTGTCGCGCACCAGCGCATCCGCATCCCGGGAGGCGTTGGCGGCGGCCAGAGACCGGCGCAGATCGACCAGGGACAGCCCGTAGCCGGCGAGCCGATCCGGATCGAACTCCACGTGCACCACCCGGTCCGGACCGCCGAGGACCTCGATGTCCCGGGTGCCGGGGACCCGCTGCAGCTCGGGCTCGAGGGCGTGGGCGACCCGCAGCAGATCCGCGGCGGTGACGTCGCTCGCCTCGCTCCACAAGGTTGCCGCCACCACGGGAACGTCGTCGATGCCCATGGGCTTGATCAGCGGCGCGCCGACGCCCACGTTGGGGGGCAGCCAATCCTGGTTGGAGAAGAAGGCGTTGTACAGCCGGACGATGGCCTCCGTGCGCGGCTCCCCCACCTCGAAGCGCACCGTCAGGGTCGAGAGCCCTGGCATGGAGGTGGAGTACACGTGCTCCACGCCCTCGATCTCGGAGATCACCTGCTCGGCCGGGGTGGTGACCAGCGACGCCACTTCCCGGGCGGAGGCGCCCGGGTAGGCGATGAAAACGTTGGCGAAGGTGACGTTGATCTGCGGCTCTTCCTCCCGCGGCGTCACCAGCACCGCGAACATGCCCAGCAGCAGGCCCGTGAGGGCCAGGAGCGGGGTGATCTCCGTGGTGAGGAAGGCGCGGGCGATGCGCCCGGAGATCCCCAGCCCGGAAAGACGCGGCTCGCTCATTCCGTGTTCCCCGCCGGCCCGGCCGCCACGGTGCGCTGCCGCGAGTAGGCCATGCCCGCGGCGATGGGATCCACCGCCACCCGCTCGCCGGCGGCAAGTCCGGAGAGCACCGGCACCTGGCCGTCGGCGGTGGGTGTCGCCGTGCGCAGGTAACGCAGCGACACCCCGCCGTCCTCCGCCACCACGTAGGCGGCGGTGAGCTCGCCGCGGCGGACGACGGCCGACTCGGGAACCAGCAGCCGACGGTGCTCGCCACTGACGAACGCCACCTTCACCAGCGTGCCGGGGAACACCCCGTAATCACCCTCGGGCAGGGTCACGAGCACCCGGAAGGTATGGGTCACCGGATCCGCCTTGGGCGGGATGCGCAGACTGGCGGCGGGCAGAGAGTCACCGTTCAGCAGCACCCGGGCCCCGCTGTGCATGCGCAGCGGCCCGATGTGCTGCTGAGGAATCTCCACCACGGCCCGCAGATGCTCGAGGGAAAGGCCGGTCATCAGCAGCTGGCCCGGCGACACCGTCTCGCCGATCTGCGCGTGACGCTCCACCACGGTGCCCGCGTAGGGCGCGCGGATCGTGGTGTACTGCAGGTTCTGGCGGGCTTCCGCCAGGGCCGCGTCGGCGGCCTCCACCCGGGCCTGGGCCGCTTCCAGGTCCGCGGCGGCTGCATCGAGCTGTGCTTTGGCGATGAGCTGCCGCTCGTAGACGTTGCGGGTGCGCTCAAAGGCCAGGCGGGCTTCGGTGAGCCGGGCGCGCGCCTCGGCCAGAGCGCTTTCCGCCGAGGCGACCCGCGCTCGCTGCTCCGTGTCGGTGAGGCGGACGATGACCTCGCCCTTGGACACGTAATCGCCGACGTCGAAGTTGAGCTCGATGACCCGGCCGCTGGTCTGGGCCGCCACCGTGGATTCGTTCACTGCCTCCACCACGCCGTCGAACCGGGTCTCCCGCGGGACCACCGCCTCATCCACCACCACTGTGTCCAGCTCCACGGGCACGGCCCGCGGCGGCGCGGTGGTGGCGGGCTCGTCGGAGCAGCCGGGCAGGCCCAGGGCCGTGGTGATCAGCAGGCCGGCGATCAGCCGGCCCGGCAGTCGAAATTTCGTCATGGCGTCAGTTCCGGATGCAGCTATTGTCTTCGGCGCTGCAGAAGTGCTTGTGCAGCGTGCGGATGACGTCCACCGCCGGCCCCGGCGCCACCCGGTAGTAGATGGTCTGGGACTCACGGCGGGTGGTGACCAGGCCGTCGGCCCGCAGCACCCGCAGGTGCTGGGAGAGCGCGGACTGGGACAGCGCAATGCGCTCGTTCAGAGCTCCCACGGACAGCTCGCCCTCTCCGAGTATGCACAGAACTTGCAAGCGATGAGGGTTGGCCATGGCCTTGAGCAGTTGTGCGGCCGAATCCGCGTGGCCCATGAGATCCTCAGGGTCGGGTTCCGGGGGCGCGGCTGCCATACGTAATATCACCTATATCTAAATAAGATATCCCTAATTTAGTGTGCGAGCTTATCGGAAGGTTCCATACGGAACAAGGAGTGAAAGACATGGCACGCGTGGTGGTCATGGGAGCGGGGCTCGGCGGGATGCCGGCCGCGTACGACATCAAGAAACTGCTCGGCGCCGGCCACGAAGTGACGCTGATCGGCACCTCGGAACACTTCCAGTTCACGCCGTCCAATCCGTGGGTGGCGGTGGGATGGCGCAAACCGGATCAGGTACTGGTTCCCATCCGACCCAACGTGGAGCGGAAGGGCATCCGCTTCATCGCCGAGCCCGTGACCCGCATCGAGCCGGATCAGAACCGAGTGGTGGTGGGCGACGGCCAGAGCGTGGAGTACGACTACCTGGTTATCGCCACCGGGCCCAAGCTGGCGTTCGACGAGATTCCGGGGCTCGGCCCGGAGGGCCATTCCCACAGTGTCTGCACCACGCCCCACGCCGAAGACGCGGGCCGCGCCTACGAGGAATTTCTGAAGAATCCGGGCCCGGTGGTGGTGGGCGCGGTGCAGGGCGCGAGCTGCTTCGGCCCCGCGTACGAATTCGCCATGGTCCTCGACACCGACCTGCGCAAGCGCCGGCTGCGGGACCGGGTGCCCATCACCTTCGTCACCAGCGAGCCGTACATCGGCCACATGGGCCTGGGCGGCGTGGGGGATTCCAAGGGCCTGCTCGAGTCGGAGCTGCGGCAGCGCCACATCAAGTGGATCACCAATGCGAAGATCCTGGACGTCACCGGTGATCAGGTGAAGGTGGCCGAGCACGACGAGCAGGGCAACGCGGTGCGGGAGCACGAGCTGCCCTCCCGGTACAGCATGTTCATTCCGGCGTTCAAGGGCGTCGACCCGGTGGCCGAGGTGGAGCACCTGTGCAATCCCCGGGGCTTCGTGCTGATCGACGAGTTCCAGCGCAATCCCACGTACCACAACATCTACTCGGCAGGTGTGTGCGTGGCGATCCCGCCGGTGGAGGCCACGCCCGTGCCCACCGGCGCGCCCAAGACCGGCTACATGATCGAGTCCATGGTCACCGCCATCGCACACAACATCGAGGACGCCATCGCCGGCCGCGAGCCCAGCCACCGCGCCACCTGGAACGCCATCTGCCTGGCGGATCTGGGCGACGACGGGGTGGCTTTCGTGGCGCTGCCGCAGATACCGCCCCGCAACGTCACCTGGGCCAAGCAGGGCAAGTGGGTGCACTGGGCGAAGGTGGCCTTCGAGAAGTATTTCATGCGCAAGATGAAGACCGGGTCCACGGAGCCGGTGTACGAGAAGTACGTGCTGAAGGCGCTGGGCATCCTGCGCTTGAAGTCCGGCGAGCACCGGGAGCAGGCGTGAGGGCCGCCGTATCGTCGGTGGCGCTGCTGCTGTGGGCGGCGGGCGCCGGGGCTGAGGACCCGCGCCTCGAACGTTCCCGCGCCATCTCGGCCGAGTTTCAAGAGACCCTGGGGCGCGAGCTGACGGCGGCGCTGCAGCGTGGTGGTCCGGTGTACGCCATTGCCGTCTGCAGCGAGGAGGCACCGGCCATCGCCGAGTTGCTTTCCGACACCACCGAGGCCCGGGTGAGCCGTACTGCCATACGTTACCGCAATCCCGGAAACGCCCCGGATGCCGAAGCCGAGCGGGTGCTGCAGGCGTTTGGTGAGCGCATCACAGGCGGCGCGTCGCCGCCCGGCAGGCTGCCGCGGGTGCCGGCGGAGTATTTCGCGGTGGCCGGCGACGGCAGCGCGCGCTACATGCGCGCCATCGTCACCCAGCCCATGTGCCTGGTGTGCCACGGCGAGAACCTGGCGCCGCCGCTGCGGGCGGCCGTGGCGGAACGTTACCCGGACGACCGCGCCACCGGCTTTGCTGCCGGCGAGCTGCGCGGCGCTTTCGTCGTCGACTGGCCGGCCGAGGAGTGAGCGCATGGTTCGCCGTTGCCCACATTGTGGAAAGAACAACCGGATCCCGCCGCGGCACCTGGCCGACAGCGGCCGCTGCGGCGCCTGCCACCAGCCGCTGCCGCCGTTGGCCGAGCCGCTGGAGGTGGACGCGGCCGAGTTCGACGAGATCGTCCGGGAGGCTCGGGTGCCGGTGCTGGTGGATTTCTGGGCGCCCTGGTGCGGGCCCTGCAAAATGGCCGCGCCGGAAGTCGCGAAGGCCGCCGCCAATCTGGCGGGCCAGGCGGTGGTGGTGAAGGTGAACTCGGACGCCAATCCCCAGCTCGCGGCCCGCTATGGGGTCCGCGGCATTCCCTTTTTCGCCGTGCTGCGCGATGGCGACCTGGTCTGGCAGCAGACCGGCCTGCTCCGTCACGTCCAGCTCGAGCAGGCGGTGACGGCGCAGGCCTGACCCGGGCGCCGGGGCTGTGGGCGGGCCCCGGCACGTCGTGGGGCGGCCGCTACAGGTTCTCTGCGGTGAATTCCCAGTTGATCAGCTTGTCGAGCCAGGCGTCCACGTAGTCCGGCCGCCGGTTCTGGTAATCCAGGTAGTACGCGTGCTCCCACACGTCGATGGTGAGCAGAGGCTTCTTGCCTTCGGCCAGCGGGTTCACCGCGTTGGGGGTCTTGCTGACCGCCAGCTTGCCGTCGTCCTCCACGAGCCAGGCCCAGCCGCTGCCGAACTGGGTGACGGCCGCTTCCTTGAACGCCTGCTTGAACTCGGCGACGCCGCCGAAGTCCGACTGAATCCGATCCTTCAGGGTGCCGGTGGGCTCGCCGCCGCCGCCCGGCCGCATGCAGTGCCAGTAGAAGGTGTGGTTCCACACCTGTGCGGCGTTGTTGAAGATGCCCTGGTGCTCCGGCTTGCCGTAGGTCTTGCGGATCAGCTCCTCCAGGGAGAGGGCGGCCAGCTCGTCCTGACCTTCCAGCAGCTTGTTCAGGTTGGTGACGTACGCCTGGTGGTGTTTGCCGTGGTGGAAGCCCAGGGTGTTCGACGAGATCACCGGATCCAGGGCGTTGTCGGCGTAGGGCAATGGCGGTAGTTCGTGCACGTCTGTACTCCTTGCACAAAATGAATGGCCAAACGGGTGATGGGCACGGCAGTCGTCAATACTCGTGTCACCGTGCGCGCGTGACCATACCGAAACCGGCCGCGAGATTCGAGGGAGCTTGTCAATCGAGCTGGCCCGCGGGGCGCGGGGCGCGGGGCGCGGGGCCGCTGCCGAGCCGCGGTCGCTGGACTAGGCGGCGGGCGGCTCGTCGCCGCCGAGCCGGGCGAGCACGTCCACCAGGGTGGCCAGCTCCACCGGCTTCGTGAGGTGCGCGCAGAATCCGGCTTCGCGGGTTCGATGGCGGTCGGTGGACCGGCCATAGCCAGTGATTGCCACCAGCGGGATGTCGCAGAGCAGCGGGTCGGCCCGCACCGTCTCGGCCAGGTCGTAGCCGCTCATGTCCGGCAGGCCGATGTCACAGAGCACGATGTCGGTCTCTTCCCGCCGCAGAAGCTCCAGGGCCTCCCTGCCGCTGGGGGCGACCCGAACTTCGTGGCCCTGCATCTCGAGCACGAGCTGCATCATGTCGGCGGCATCGGCATTGTCTTCCACCAGCAGGATGTGCCGCCGGACGGGACCCGAAGGCGGCTCCGCATGCGCCTTGGCGGAAGGCTCCATCGCCTGTGGCAGGCGCACGGTGAAGGTGGCGCCGGTGCCCGGTCCCGCGCTCTCGGCCGTCACCGATCCCTCGTGCAGCTCCACCAGACCTTTCACCAGAGCGAGGCCCAGCCCAAGCCCGCCGACCGAGCGGGAGATGTCCTGGGTTTCCTGCTGGAAGGGCTCGAAGATCGTGGCCAGCATCTCGGGCCGGATACCGGCGCCCGTGTCCTGCAGCTCCACCACGGCCTGCCCGTTCTCGGCCCGCAGGGTGACGGTCAGCGCCCCCGGCGCATCGGTGAACTTCAAAGCGTTGCCCAGCAGATTGTCGAAGATCTGGGCCAGCCGCACGTCGTCCCCGGAGACCCATAGAGGCTCCTGGGGCAGGTGCTTGCGCAGCTCCAGGCCGCTGCTGGCGAGCTGGGCGCTGCGGTCCTGCAGCACGTCCTCGATCACTTTGCGCAGGTCGAGGATCTTGCGGTCTAGCTTGATCTTGCCCCGGGCGATGCGCGACACCTCCAGCAGGCTGTCGATGAGCCGGGTCATGTGGGTGGACTGGCGTTCCAGCACCGTCCAGGCGCGCTGCAGGCGTGGGTCGTTCGGTTCCGCCAGGCTCACCAGCTCGGCGGCGCTGCGTACGGCCGCCAGCGGGTTCCTCAGTTCGTGGCCCAGCATGGCCAGAAACTCGCTCATCTGCCGTTCGGACTCCCGCAGCCGCTCGGCGTAGGCGCGCTGCTCCGTGATGTCCGTGTTGGTGCCGAACCAGCGCACCACCCGGCCCGCCTCGTCGTGGATGGGCAGGGCTCGGGACAGGAACCAGCGCCAGCGGCCGTCCCGGCCGAGAAGTGGGAAGGTGTCCTCCCAGGGCTCGCCGCTTTCCAGGCAGCGCAGGAACTTCTCGCGCACCCGGGGCCAATGATCCGGGTGATGGATACGCCCCCAGACGTTCGGGTCGTTCATCTCCTCGGCCCTGAGCCCGGTGTAGTCGAACCAGCGCCGGTTCCACCAGAAGATGCGTCCTTCGGCATCGGCCATCCAGGCGAACTGGGCGATGTTGTCCGCCAGAGTGCGGAACCGCTCCTCTTCCTCCCGCAAGGCTGCCTCGGCGCGCCGGCGCTCTGTGACGTCGACGCTGCCACCCACCAGGGCCCGCAGCTCGCCGCTGGAGGTGAAGCGCGGCCGTGCCCAGCTCTCCAGGTTTCGCCACTGGCCGTCCGCGGCCTTGAAACGGGCTTCGGCGTGGGTGGGGCGGCGCTGCTCGAGGCCGGCCCGGAGCTCGGCGAGGTAGGATTCCTTGTCCTCCGGGTGCAGCCGGGCCTGCCACTGATCGCCGTAGAGCGCTTCCCGGGGCAGGCCGAAGAACTCGCACACCGTGTCGTTCACCAGCTCCAGAGCGCCCGAGGCGTCGTGCACCCAGATGATCAGCGGCAGACCGTTGGCCATCTCGCGGAACTGAGCCTCCCGCTCCCGCAACGCTTGCTCGGTGTTCTTCAGGTCGGTGATGTCGAGGGCCATCCCCACCAGGCGGCGCACGGTGCCGTCGGGGTTGCGCTCCAGCGCCGTGTTCACCCCCCGCACCCAGACCCAGTGTCCGTCCCGGTGGCGGATGCGCACCTCCACCCGGTACGCGGGGCGCCGGCCTTCCATGAAGTCCCGGTAGCTGCGCTCCACCAGACCCTGATCGTCGGGATGGATGCGCTCGAAGAGCCAGGGAATGAACTGCTCGTGGCTGGGCAGCTCCTCCTGCGGGTACCCCAGCATCTCGCCCCACTGATCGCTGTAGTAGGTGGGGCCGTCCATGGGCACCGCATGCTCGAAGACGGCGCCGCGGGCTGCCTCCCAGGCCAGCTCGAGCATCTGCATGGCGTGCCGCAGCCGCTGCTGCACCGACCCCTGGCGGGTGATCTCGTTGCAGGCGCAGACCACGGCAATCGGTGTGCCGGCGCCATCGGTCACGGGAGTGAAGGCGAAGCTGAAGCGCCGCTCTTCCGGAAAGCCGTGGGTGCGGACCACCAGACGCACATCGTCCTCGCGGCAGCGCTCGCCGCGGAAGCAGGCGTCGATGGCGGCGGCCAGATCCAGGGACATCTCCGGCCAGGCGTGAAGTAGCGGCCGGGCCAGCGCGTCCGGATGCCGGCGGCCGAGGAGGGGAACGAAGCCGTTGTTGTAGACGAGACGCCGCTCGTCGCCTGCCACCAGGAACATGGGCTGGCTGGCGGACAGCAGAAGATCCACGGTGGCGCGAAGGGGCGCCGGCCAGTCCTCCATGGGGCCCAGCGACGTGTCGGACCAGCGGAATGCCCAGAGGCGGGCCTCGACGCCGTTGCCGCGCCCGGCGTCCACGAAGTCCGGCTGGTTCTGCGTCATTTCGCCTCCCCGCGGCGCGGCGTCCGCGAGCGGGCTCTCGACAGCGTCACGGGAGCCTCGGCCCATTGCGTGTTAGACAAGAGACGAGTGGGAGGTTCCCCCTGCGGACGTGCCGGCGTGCTCCGCCAGTTCCCGTTCCAGGCGGCGGCTGTTCTCCAGCGGCGAGGTGCCGCCGCCGGAGATGAGGCGATACGCCACGGGCACCACGAACAGGGTGAACACGGTGGCTACGGTGACGCCGCTGAAGACGACGATGCCGATGACCTGGCGGGTCTCCGCCCCGGGGCCGGTACCAAGGATCAGCGGGAGGGTGCCGGCTGCGGTGGTCAGCGTGGTCATCACGATGGGGCGCAGACGCACCTCGCAAGCCTGCATCAGCGCCTCCATGAACTCGATGCCCTCGTCCCGGAGCTGGTTGGCGAACTCGACGATCAGGATGCCGTTCTTGGCGGCCAGCCCCACCAGCATCACCAGGCCGATCTGGCTGTAGATGTTGACGGTGTTGCCGGTCACCCACAGCCCCAGCAGCCCGCCGGCCATGGCGATGGGCACGGTGAGCATGATGGTGAGGGGATGGCGGAAGCTTTCGAACTGCGCCGCCAGTGCCAGAAACACCACCGCCACCCCCAGAAGCATCACGAAGGTCACCGAGGCGCTGGATTGCTGCAGGTCCCGGGTCTGGCCCTTGTAATCCACCACGACGCCGTCCGGCAGGTGCTCGCGCACCAGGTTCTCCATGTACTCCACCGCCTTGCCCAGGGTGAAGCCCCGGGCCAGGTTGGCTTCCAGGGTGATTGCGCGCACCCGGTTGTAGCGATTCAGGCTGTTGGAGTCGGCGAATTCCTCCAGGCGCACCAGGTTGGCGAGCGGGATGAGCTGCCCGGTGGTGGAGGAGCGCACGTAGATGTTCTCCATCGAGGACGGCGTTCGTTGGGTTTCCCGCTCGCCCTCCAGGATCACTTCGTACTCCTCGCCGTCGTCGATGTAGGTGGTGACTCTCCGGGAGCCGAGCAGGGTCTCCAGGGTGCGGCCGATGTCGGCTATGGACACGCCGAGGTCGGCGGAGCGGTTGTAGTCGATGTGCACCTTGAGCTGCGGCTGGGTCTCCTTGTAGTCCCAGTCGAGCCCCTCGAGCCCCGGATTGGTGGCATCGATCTGGGCCACCAGGACGTCGCGCCACTCGGCGAGCTGGTCGTAGGTGCCGCCGCCGATCACGAACTGCAGCGGCTTGTCGGCACTGGAGCCGAAGCCCTGGCGCATCACCGGGAACGCCGTCACCCCCGGCAGGTCCGCGAGCTGCTGGCGAGTCTCGTCGAGGATCTCGGAGCCCGAGCGGCGCTGGCCGAACGGGCTCAGCACCACGATAGTGACGCCGGTGTTGAACTGAGGCACCCCGCCGAAGCCGCCAGGCGTGCGCACCAGCAGCCGTTGGACCTCACCCGATTCCACGTACGGCGTGAGCCGACGCTCCACCTCGTCCATGTAGGGCGTCATGTACTCGTAGGTAGCGCCTTCGGGGCCGCGCACGAAGGTGAAGAAGCTGCCCCGGTCCTCCTCGGGGGTGTATTCCTGGGGGATGATCCGCAGCAGCACCACGCTGAGCGCGACGATGGCGAAGAAACCCACCACCACGATCACGCTGTGCCGCAGCGCAAAGCCGAGGCCGCGTCGGTAGATGCCGTTCACCACGGTGAAGTTGTGGTCGATGGCCCGGGTCAGGCGGTTCTCGCCCTCGCTGGCCCGCAGCACCTTAGAGGCCAGCGCCGGCGCCAGGGTCAGCGCCACCAGGGAGGAGAACACCACGGCGGCCGCCATGGTGAGGGCGAACTCCGAGAACAGGCGTCCCACGTCCCCTTCCAGAAAGGCGATGGGCACGAACACCGCCACCAGCACCGCAGTGGTGGCGACGATGGCGAAGCCCACCTGCCGCGCACCCCGGTACGCCGCCACCAGGGGCGTCTCGCCGTAATGGTCGATGCGCCGGTGGATGTTCTCCAGCATGACGATGGCGTCGTCCACCACCAGGCCGATGGCGAGCACCAGCGCCAGCAGGGTCAGCAGGTTGACCGAGAATCCGAGCGCATACAGGGCGATGAAGGTGGCGATGATGCATACGGGCACCGTCACTGCCGGCACCAGCATGGCTCGCACGCTGCCGAGGAACAGGAAGATGGTGAGCACCACCAGGCCCACGGCGATGAACAGGGTCTTGTAGACCTCGTTCACCGCGCCTTCGACGAACACCGAGGAGTCGTAGCTCTGGCGGAACTCCATGCCTTCGGGCAGCGAGGGCCCGACCACCTCCATTTCCCGTTTGGCGGCCCGGGCCACGTCCAGCAGGTTGGCCGTCGACTGACGCACCACCCCGAGCCCCACCTGGGGAATGCCGTTGCCGCGGAAAAGAGTGCGGTCCTCCTCGGTGCCGCGCTCCACGCGGGCCACGTCTCCCAGACGCACCAGGTGGCCGTCCCGGCCCTGGGCGATGACCAGGCGGCGGAAATCGTCGGCGTTCTCGAAGGCGCGCTGCACCCGAACCGTGAACTGGCGCTCCAGGGACTCCACCCGCCCCGCCGGCAGCTCCACGTTGCCCGCCCGCAGGGCATTCTCCACGTCGGTCACCGTGAGGCCCCGGGCGGCGAGCTCCTGGCGGTCGAGCCAGATGCGCATGGCGTAGCGCCGAGCGCCGCCGACGAACACGCGGGCCACGCCATCGAGCACCGAGAATCGGTCTACCAGGTAACGCTCCGCGTAGTCGGTGAGCTCCGGCACCGTCAGGCGGTCGCTCACCAGGTTGATCCACATGATGACCGACTCGTTCGAGTCGACCTTGCGCACCTCCGGGGGCTCCGCCTCGTCCGGCAGATTGTCCAGCACGCTGGAGACGCGGTCGCGGATGTCGTTGGCGGCGGCGTCCACGTCCCGCCCCACCGCGAACTCGATGGTGATGTCGCTGCGGCCGTCCTGGCTCGACGACTCGATGAACTCGATGCCCTCCACCCCGGCGATGCGCTCCTCGATCACTTCCGTGATGCGGGTTTCCACCACGGATGCGGCGGCGCCGCGATAGATGGTCTCGATGCCAACCACCGGGGGGTCGATGTCCGGGTATTCCCGGAGCGGAAGGCGGTCGAAGGCGATGAGACCGAAGGCGATGAGCAGGAGCGAGATGACCGCCGCGAACACCGGCCGGCGGACGGAGGTGTCGGAGATGATCATTCGCGGCCCGCCGCGCCCTGGGCGGGCCAGCCGGTGCCCGCGGCCCGTCCCTGGGGCTTGATGAGCTCGGCGATGGGTTGGGAGCCGTCGTCCACGGCGTGGATGCGAACCGGGGCACCGGGCCGTACCTTCATGGTGCCGTGGGAAATGATGGTCTCGCCCACCGTGAGCCCGGACACCACCTCCACCTGGCCCGGCATGCGGGTGCCCAGCTCGACGGCACGCTCATGGGCGATGTAGGGCTCGGTGCTGGTGTCCACCACCAGCACGAAATTCTCCCGCCCGCGGGGGATCACCGCTTCCTCGGAGATGACGATGGCGCCGCGCTCGTCCCGCAGCAGGTTGAGGGTCATGAGCATCCCCGGCACCAGATCGCCGCGCTCGTTGGGGATGAGTGCGCGCACGGTGATGGAGCGGGTGACGGGGTCGATGGTGCTGTCCACGGACGTGACTTCGCCGGCGAAGGCGCGGTTGGGGAACACCGGGCTGGACGCCTCCACCATGGTGCCGGGGCTAACGGTGGTCAGGTAGATGGCGGGGATGGTGAAATCCAGCTTCATCCGCGAATCGTCCACCAGGGTGGTCACCACGTCGCCCGGGGAAATCAGCCCGCCGGGGCTGACGCGGCGCAGGCCCACCCGGCCGCTGAACGGCGCGGTGATCAGCCGGTCCCGGAGCCGGGAGCGCACGGCGTCGAGCCGGGCCTCGGCGGTGCGCCAGTCGCGGCGGCGCTCGTCGAGCAGCGATTCCGATGCGGTGCCTTCCGCCACCAGCCGCTCGATTCGCCGATACTGACGCTCCGCCTCGTCGGCCAGCGATTGCGCCTCGGCCAGCAGCGCCGATTCCTCCGCGTTGGTGAGCTCCAGCAACACGTCGCCGGCTTCCACGGTCTGACCGTCCTCGAAATTGATCCGGGAGATGGTGTCGGAGACCGTGGCCGTGATCTGCACGGTCTCGTTGGCGCGCAGCGTCCCCAGGGCCTCCAGCGAATCGGCGATGCGTTGCCGGCCCACGGTCTCGACGATGACGGCGGCGGGCGGCGGACCGGCCTCGCCAGCCGATGCCGCGAGCGGTAGAAACAGGGCAAGCAGCAAAAACGCGGCACAGCTGGGTTTGTGCATGGTTGTTCCGAGATCCGATCGCGAGGGGGACGGCGGCTTCCGATTGTAGACGCAAAGCCTGCCGCTGACACGATGACCAACCCCGAGGCTTCGACTGCGTGCCGCCGGGTCGGTTCAGTCGGCGGCGGTGGGAGCCGTCAGACTCCCACCGGCAGGATGCGGCTCGCCAGCGGCTCGCCAGCGGCTCGCCAGCGGCTCGCCAGCGGCTCGCCAGCGGGTCGCCAACGTCTATGCCACGTCGCTGCTCTGGCTGCGCAGCCGGGTGAGGGGCCGGACGTCTTCCCGGGTGGCCACCCATTCCGGTCGCGGCTCGGGAG
>JAWLGU010000099.1:0-15065 GCA_041690675.1 Pseudomonadales bacterium
TACCCGCGGCAGCGGTCGAGCTCCGCCGCCGTCGGGCGGTTCCCCGGCGGCAGACAGCGGACGGCGTTGGTGATGCGCGCATCGCGCAATCGGGCCCGGGCCGGGTCGGCCGAAGTGGCAAAACCGGCGCGCGCCAGGGCGCGGAACAGGAAGCGGCCGCTGGCATCTCCGGTGAACGGCCGTCCGGAGCGGTTGGCGCCGTGGCGCCCCGGCGCGAGCCCCACGATGAGCAGCCGGGCGTCGCGCCGGCCCCAGGCCGGTACCGGGCCGCAGTGATAATCGGGATGCAGCTCGCGCACCTCGTCGAGGTGGGCCGCGAGCCGCGGACAGGCCCGGCAGCTCGCCAGGTCGTGGCTCGAACAGCCCTGCACCGTCTGCTCCGTCACTGAGCTTCCGCCAACTCCGCCACCGCCGCGGCGGACGCCTCTGGCCCCTCCAGGGTTGGCTGACCGAGCATCCCGTGTCGTACCGCCAGCAGCGCCAGCTCCACGTCGCTCTTGACGTTCAGCTTCTCGAAGATGCGGTAGCGGTAGCTGTTGACCGTCTTCGGCGACAGGTGCAGGCTGCTCGAGATGTCGTTCACCCGGTGGCAGTTCACCACCATCATCATGATCTGCATCTCGCGATTCGAGAGCTGATCGAACGGCGCCACCCCATCGTCCTCGAAGCTGCTCACCGCCAGCGCCTGTGCGATCTCCGCGCTCAGATAGCGCTTGCCGAGGAACGCCCGCTTGATGGCGGTGTTCAGCTCTTCGGCATCGGCGCCCTTGGTGACGTAGCCCACCGCGCCGGCCCTCAGCGCCTGCATCGGGAACGGCTTCTGATCGCAGGCAGTGAGGACCACCACGCGGATGTCGAGCGCCAGCCGCTCGATGCGGCGGATCGCCTCCAGTCCGCCGATGCCGGGCATGAGCAGGTCCATGAGGACCACGTTGGGTCGCTCGTCGCGCGCCAAGCGCACCGCCGTCTCGCCGTCCTCCGCTTCGCCGATCACCTGAATGCCCTTCAGCTCATCGATCATCTTGCGCACACCCACCCGAAACAGCCGGTGGTCGTCTACCAGAAGCAGCCTGATCATGTCGTCCCCTTCAGCGTTTGTTGGTTTGTCGGACGAACAACCATAGTTACCGCCGCCGCGGGGAACAACGCTTCACGGAGCCTCTCTGCCACGATTTCAGGAAACTTCCAGAATCCAATACGGCGCTGATATCAGTCAATTCAACGGCCAGAATCTGGAACGGACGTTGCTTGACCAAATCAGCCACGAGCCGAAACGACGCCATGATCGAGTCGCACCAACAGACGTGCAAAGCCTGTGGCCGCGCGGACAAGTTCGATTACACGGTTCCGGACGAGGTGTGGCGGCAGGCGCTGCCCGAGCAACTGTGGAATCGGGTGGTGTGCCTGTCGTGCTTCGACGATTTCGCGGCCGAAGCCGACGTGGATTACGCTCCGGTGCTCGACGAGGTGTACTTCGCCGGCCGCGCCGCCACGTTCCGGTTCAGGAAGGAGTGGCACGGCCGTTAGCGGCGTACGAGTCGCTCGCGGCCTTCTGCCTCGCCTTGCACTGATTGCAGAGCTCGCCGAACGCCGGCGTGCCCCGGGAGCTCTGGTAATCGCTCTGCGGATAGTTGATGCAGTCCGCCCGCCAGTGCCAGGTGTCACTGCCGTAGCGCTTGCGGTATTCGGTCATCGCGGCTCACCTCCAGAAACAGCGCGCGAATGGCCCAGACCGTCGCTTCCTGGTCCTGCCCACTGAACCGCAGCATAGAGCGGCAGAGGCGGACCGCAATTGACGACCATCAATTGCGGCCGCAGCCCCTCCGGCTCAGCCGGTGAACGCCTGAAGTCCCGTCTGCGCGCGCCCCAGAATCAGCGCGTGAATGTCGTGGGTGCCTTCGTAGGTGTTCACCGTTTCCAGGTTCATCACGTGGCGGATCACGTGGTATTCGTCGGAGATGCCGTTGCCCCCGTGCATGTCCCGGGCGGTGCGCGCCACCTCCAGGGCCTTGCCGCAGTTGTTGCGCTTCATCAGCGAGATGACCTCCACCGGCAGCCGCCCCTCGTCGAGCAACCGGCCCATGCGGATGCAGCCCTGCAGACCCAGGGCGATCTCGGTCTGCATGTCCGCCAGCTTCTTCTGAATGAGCTGGGTGGCCGCCAGGGGACGGCCGAACTGGGTGCGCTCCAGGGTGTAGCTGCGCGCGGCGTGCCAGCAGAACTCGGCGGCGCCCATGGCGCCCCAGGCGATGCCGTAGCGGGCCCGGTTCAGACAGCCGAAGGGACCGCCCAGGCCCTTGCCGCCGGGCAGCAGATTGTCCTCCGGCACGAACACGTTCTCGAGCACGATCTGGCCGGTGATCGAGGCGCGCAGGCTCATCTTGCCTTCGATCTTCGGCGTGCTGAAGCCGTCGAAGCCGCGCTCCACCACGAATCCCCGGATCACGCCGTCGAGCTTGGCCCACACCACCGCCAGATCGGCGATGGGCGAGTTGGTGATCCACATCTTGGCGCCGTTGAGCACGTAGCCGCCATCCGCCTTCTCCGCCCGGGTCACCATGCTGCCCGGATCGGAGCCGTGGTCGGGCTCGGTGAGACCGAAGCATCCGACCCACTCACCGCTGGCGAGCTTCGGCAGGTAGCGCTCCCGTTGTGCCTCGGTGCCGTAGGCGTGGATGGGGTGCATCACCAGCGAGGACTGCACGCTCATCGCCGAGCGGTAGCCGGAATCCACCCGCTCCACCTCCCGCGCCATGAGCCCATACGAGACGTAGTTGACCTCCGAGCAGCCGTACTTGGACGGCAGCGTGGCCCCCAGCAGTCCCAGCTCGCCCATCTCGTTCATGATCTCGCGGTGGAAATGCTCTTCGCGGTTGGCCATGAGCACCCTGGGCATCAGCCGCTCCTGGGCGTAGCTCCGCGCGGTGTCGCGAATCATCCGCTCCTCGCTGCTGAGCTGGTCGTCCAGCAGAAAGGGGTCGTCCCAGACGAAGGCAGTGCGGTCGCTCATGGTGTCTCCCGGCATGGTGTGGTGAGGAGGCGCAGAGGCTAAAGGAGACCCGGGGCACGATCAATCGGCCAGCGTTTCACTCCGCGCCTGGGCGGTCCAGCGGCAGGAAGATCGAAAACGTGGTGCCCTGCCCCGCGCCCGTGCGCACATCGATGCTGCCGCCCAGCTCCGCGATCAGCCGGTGCACGATGTGCAGCCCCAACCCGGCGTGATTGCCTCCCTTGGTGCTCTCCTTGGGCTCCGAGAGCCGCACCAGCACCTCCCGCGGCAGCCCGGGACCGGTGTCGGCCACCCCCAGCAGCACCCCTTCCCGGCCCTCCCGGAACACGCCGCCCGCAGTGCTGACGGTCACCCTCGCACCACGGGCAGCCTCCACCGCGTTGCGCACGAGATTGATCAGGATCTGCGTCAGCCGGTCTTCATCGGAGCGCAGCAGCAGGCTGTCCGGCGCCAGATCGGCCGCGAGCTCCACATCGTGATCGCGGGCGTAGCCGCCGTGAAGCTCCACCACCCGGCGGGCCACCGTGTTCAGGTCCAGCTCCGCCACGTCCAGCATCTGCGGGCTGGTCTCCAGCTCCCCGGGCACCTCCCGGATCTGGTTGATGATCTCGCCGGCGCGGCGCAGCTCGGCGCCGATCAACCGGAGCTGATCCACGGCCTCGGGCTCATGGGCCAGCTTGAGCTCGAGGATGTGCAGGTAATTGTTGACGATGCTCAGGGGGTTATTGGCCTCGTGCACCAGCTCCCGCAAGCGCTTTTCGTGCCGTTGCCGGAAGCCCGCCAGCTCGTCTCTACCGGCGCGGCCCGCCGCCGCGGGCGCCGCCAGGTGGCGGGCCAGCTCCTCCGCGTACAGCCCCATGGCCAGCTCGTGGTCGACGTCCTCGTCCAGCGCGAACACCAGCACCCCCAGCACCCGGCCACCCCCCGGCTGCAGGGGCAGACAGACCGCATCGGCGCCGCCGAGCCGGCGCAGCACCTGGCGGTCCGCCACGGCTTGGTCGCTCCGGTCCGAAAGGTCGGTGCGCTCGCCGAGCCGGGCGCTCCGGGCGATGGCGCTGGACCGGGACTCGATGGCGATCTCGGGCCCGTCCGCCCGGGGGCTCTGCAGCCGCTGCCCGGACTCGTCCACCAGCAGAAGCTCCGGCACCTGGCCGAACAGGCGCCGCGACACCAGCGTATGGGTTTCCAGCAGCGCCTCCGGCCCGCGCGCCAGAGCGCTGCGAAACAGGTGACCGAGCTCGGCGATCTGCAGCCGCAGCCACAACCGCTCCGCGGAATCGAACTCCCCCTCCCCGGAGAGGCCGAGCCGGTCGAGCAACTCGGCGCAGCGGTTGCCGGCCGCGTGCAGTACCGCCTCGTAACGCTCCGGGTCGATCCCCAACAGCGCCTGAGCCGCCTCCCGGGAGGCGCGGGGATCGCTCAAATCCAGGGACTCCACCGCCGCCAGCAGGCGGTGAATCACCGAGGCGTCTTCCAGCAGCTCGCGCCGCGCGCCCCGAAACGCCAGCATCTCGGTGAGCACCGGATCCCACGCGAGGTTAACCCCGGACGCCGCCAGCAGCACCCGCCACCGCACCGCCACCGGGTCCTCGAGCCCGAGCTCCGTGGCCAGCAGCTCCCCCACCAGACTGGTGCTGAGCACCGACTGCCACTGATCGAAGCTGAGCCGGACGCTGCCGGAGACGCTCAGCACCGAGAGCGCCTGGGAGATGGCGAGATCCCGAAAGCGTTCGGCGGAGAGGCTCGCGATGCTGTCGACGAAGGCGGAGGGCTCGGCCGGGCAGGACACGAGCTGCAGCCAGCGGCTCAGCAGGTCAGCGTCGGTGCCCAGGATCTCCGCGAAGGCCACGGGATCCAGCGGCTCCCGGGTCGCGGTCTCGAGGTACCGGTCTATCACCGCCTCTGGGGTCAACGCGCTCTCCTGCACCGAATGATGGTGAATTCACCGGCGCAGCCCGCGCGCCGGATGCTCGGCCGGCGGAGCTGTACCACTGCTCCGTCGTCGGGACCGCGATTCCTTGTGCAGATACCCCGGTTCTCGCTTCTGCGGCGGCCGACGCCGCCCGGCTCCGGCGCGCGCGACCTCGTCAAGAAACGGAGCAGATTCTACTGTGTGGGCTGATGGTCCGCGTGACCAAGATGTAAGCTCGCCGCAAGCGAGGTTCGAAGATTTTGCGATCAGCTCGTGGCGGTGGACGGCGTGCGGACGAGCCTGCGGATGGCATCCCGCAGCTCCAGCGCCGCCGCGCGGGCGCTCTTCGCGTAGTCGGGCCCCTCACCGGCGTAGAGCACCGAGCGGGAGGCGTTGATGATCAGACCCTGACCGTTGCCGTCGGCCCCGGCGCCTACCACAGCAGCCAGATCGCCGCCCTGGGCCCCCACGCCGGGAACCAGCAAAGGCATGTCACCCACCGTCTCACGGATCCGGCGCAGATCCTCCACATAGGTCGCTCCCGCCACCAGCAGCAGGTTGCCGTGCCGGTTCCAGTCCCGCACCGCCTCCGCCACCCGGAGGAACACCGGGTCCCCCGGCGGATGATTCTGCAGCCAGCCGCTATCCGGATTACTGGTCCGGCACAGCACCACGACGCCGCGGTCGCGATACGCGGCGTAGGGCTCGATGCCCTCCCAGCCCAGGTAGGGGTTCACCGTGACCGCATCCGCCCGGTACCGCTCGAACGCTTCCATGGCGTACAGCCGCGCCGTATCCCCGATGTCGCCGCGTTTGGCGTCGAGAATCACGGGCACGGCGGGATGGTGCCGGTGGATGTAGGCGATCAACGCCTCGAGCTGGGACTCCGCGCCCTGCGCGGCGAAGTAGGCGATCTGCGGCTTGAAGGCACAGACCAGATCGGCGGTGGCATCGACGATGCCGACGCAGAACTCGAGCAGGCTGTCGGGGCTGGAGCCCAGGTGGCTCGGTATCCGCTCCGCATCCGGATCGAGCCCGACGCACAACAGGCTACTGCCGTCGACCCAGCGTCGTCTCAGCAATTCCATGAACGATGTGCAGTCGGTCACGGCGGCGATTATACGCCACGGTGATGAAACGCGTCACTCGGACGTGACCCGCATGGGCAGATCGGGCCGGCCTTCGGCGCTTCAGAGGGTTGACCAGGCGCCCACATCTGCCGAACAACTACTTGGGAATCAGAGGGTTATCATGCACATCCCAATCGGTGGCACGGATCTCGCAAATCCTGTCCCGGCAACCGGCGGATCCGGAGCGAACTCGTTATGGCCGACAACATCATCGACATCAGCAGCGTGCGCGTGCGGGCTCGGCAGCGCAGCCACGACAAGCGCATGCATCCCAGACTCGAAAGCGATGACCGGCTGTTCACCCAGGTGGTGCTGTCCGCAGACGACCCCGAGCTGGTTGGAACCACCCTCTCCTGCACCAGCGTCAACATGTCCGTGGGCGGTATCCAGTTTCGCACCAGCACGCCGTTGCCCATCGGCGCGCTGCTCGATCTCTGGGTCGACATCTCGAACCGGCCGGGCAAGTTCTTCCTGGCCGGCGAAGTGCGCTGGACCCGGCCGAGCGAGCCGGACGCGGACGGCAAGCCGGTGTGGTACGTGGGGGTCCAGCTCAAGTCGGGCGCGGCCACCGACATCCTCGATTGGCGCGAGTACCACGCGACCGCCAACACGCCCTGAGGATTCCACCTCGTTACCCACTGCTCTTCCGAACTGAGACTTCGATCACGCCGGGGGCGCCGCCCCCGTCCCGGCGCGAACCGCTACGAGGTGCTGTAATTACCGGCATGGAGTAGGCAGTGCACGGGAGCGTTGTTCGTGACCCACCCGAAGGTCGTCTCGCTGCAACCCGAGCGAAAAATTCCGCCGGCGGTCCCTCCGATCGCCCAGCGTGTGCGAGATCGCGCCCGCCAGCAGCTCCTCGGGCTGTTGACGGACCTCCTGAACGGCACCGACGACGCGCTGTTCGAGATGGCGGACCGTTCCCACAGCGACGCGGACCACCATCTCTACTTCGATTCCATGCGGGAGATCCGCCTGCACCGCGCCGACATCGAGGAGCGTTTCGCCGCGGAGATCTTCCGCGGTTTCGACACCGCCTACGCGCCCAGCGCCTCCAAGACCGCCACGGACGACCTGCTCGCCGACGACATCGCCCTGGTTCACAACGACGAGCTGGAGATCTCCGTCGCCATCAGCGGCATCGTCTCCAAGATCACCAGCCAGTTCTCCCTGGCGATCATGGAGCTGACCAAGCGGTTCGACCACCTGGCCAAGCACGGCACCATCAACGAGCGCCGCAATCCGCTGGGCCCGCAGATGCTCAGTGAAGCGTTCGCCCGGGCCATTGAATGTCTGACCGTGGACATCCGCATCCGCATCATCCTGCTCAAGTTGTTCGAGCGCACGGTGATGCAGCGGATGGGGCCCGTGTACCAGGAGGCGAACGCGGCTCTGGCGGATGCCGGCGTACTCAAGGACCTGCGCCGCAGCCTGAGCCGGGGCCGCAATCCCCACGCCCAGGCGGGTGGCAACCGCGGGCCGGCCACCGCCGGGCGCGGCGGCCCCGGGGCAGCGGACCCGGGCACCACCCGTTCGCCGGAGGGCGGCGCTGGCGGCCCAGCCTACGCTAGCGCCGGCGCCGCGGGAGAGCACGGCAGCTTCGGTACCATCCAGACGCTGCTGGCGGACCTGCGGAGCGGCAGCGGCCCCGTCGCGCCGGGCGATGCCGGCGGAGTCATCGCCACCCCACAACTGGTGAGCGTTCTCAGCGCCATCCAGGCGGAATCGGGCCACGAGCATGTCGACATCGCCACCCTGCCCCCCCGGGTGGACCTGCGTCAGGTGCTGGTGAGCCGCGCGCCCGATGTGACGGGCGAGGCGCTCAACCACTTGGGCCGCGCCGACGAGGACGTGGTCAACTTCATCGGCCTGCTGTTCGACTACATCCTCAACGATCGCAACCTTGCCATTCCCATGAAGGCCCTCATCGCCAGGCTGCAGATCCCCATCGTCAAGCTGGCCATCCTCGACAAAAGCTTCTTCGAGCGCTCGTCACATCCCGCCCGGCAGCTGCTCAACGAGCTTTCGAGCGCAGGCATCGGCTGGAGCTCCGCCGCCGAGCTCAAGCGCGATGCGGTCTACGACAAGATCGAGTCGGTGGTGATCCGGGTTCTGAACGGCTTCAGCGACAACCCGGAGATCTTCCAGCAGCTTCTGGACGAACTCCGGGAGTTCCGCAGCCGCGATGCAAAGCGTCAGGGACGGATGGAGCAGCGCATCCGAGAATCCGAATCCGGCAAGGCCCGGACCCTGGCGGCCAAGCAGGACGTTCAGAAAGTGATCAACCAGAAGGCCTGCGGGCTGCGTCTGCCCCGCGAGCTGGGCCGCTTCCTTTCCGACGTGTGGAGCCGCGCGCTGGTGTACGTGAGTCTACGGGACGGTTCCGACTCGCCGGCCTGGACGAGCCTGATGAGCACCCTGGACGATCTTTTGTGGAGCCTTCAGCCTCTGGACGACATCGAGCAGATTCTCGAGCGGGACGCCCAGCGAGACGCCCTGCTCGACCGCCTGCGGGAAGGCATGGCGCTGATTCCACTCCCCGAGGCGGAGCAAAACCGCTGGTGCGATGTGATCCTGCACCAGCTTCAGTCCGTCAGCGACAGCGACCGGGCTTACCTGGAGGACGACCTGGCGGAACGCCCGGCGGCGTCGTTTCCGGAACTGGACGAGATCGTCCTCGCCGCACCACAGGAGGTCACCGACGACTACCAGGGGGAGGCCCCGGAACCGGCGTTCCTGGCCAAAATCAACCAGCTCCGGGAAGGTTCCTGGGTGGAGCTCCAGCAGGACGGCGCCGAGCCGCTACGCTGCAAGCTGGCCACCATCGTCAAGCCGGGGGATCGCTACGTGTTCGTCAACCGCCGGGGCATGAAGGTGGCGGAGAAGAGCCGCATGGCGCTGGCCCGGGACCTGCAGGACGAGCGGCTGGTGCTTCTCGACGACTCCCAGGTCTTCGACCGAGCGCTGCAGGCGGTGATCGGCAATCTGCGCCAGATGCAGAGGCCGGACTATTCCTGAGCCTCAGGCCCCCAGCCGGGCGCGCCACTCCGGCTCAGCGAGAAGGCGCTCCACCGTCTCGACGATGGTCTGGGTCTGGGAATCGACCTCGATATTGACCCGATCCCCCACTTGCACACGCCCGAGCGTGGTGCGGGCGGTGGTTTCCGGGATGAGGCAGACGCCGATCTCCGCGCCGTCGCGATCCAGGTGCGCCAGCGTGAGGCTGGCGCCATCCAGGGCTACGAAGCCTTTGGGAGTGAGGTACTTCATGAGCGACGCGGGCACGGAGAAGAACACGTTGCGCTCGTTGGCCGCCTCCTCCAGCCGGGTCACCGTGGCAACGCCGGAGACGTGCCCCGAGACCAGGTGGCCGCCGATCTCGTCACCCACCCGGAACGACCGCTCCACGTTCACCCGGCAGCCCGGCTCGAGGGTGCCGAGATTGGTGCGGTCCAAGGTTTCACGAATGACATCGAAGCAGGCGAGGCCGGACTCGGTCCGGGTGACCGTGAGGCACGTGCCGTTCACGGCCACGCTGGCGCCGGGTTCGAGCCCCGCGGCCAGGTCACCGAGACCGATGCAGAGTCGACGCAGGTTGCTGGCCGTCTCCACCGAGGCGACTTCACACAGCCCCTGGACGATCCCGGTGAACACCGCCGGGGGTCAGCGCGCGGCTTGTTGCTGCTGCAACCTCAGAGCCTCGCGGCGGCGGGACTCGCTGTCGATGTAGCTGACCCACTGCGCGCAGATGCGCTGATTGGCCTCGTCGTCCGCGCGCCTGGACTCGTTGCGGCACGCCACGAACGACTCCCGCGCCGCGGCCAGCTCATCGCGGTTGAACTGACACATGCCGCGCACCACGTACATGGTCTGATCCTGGCGCAGCCCGCCCTTGCGGAGCGCGGCGTTGGCCGCGTCGATGCACTGCTCGTAGCGGTCGCTGTCGAGATAGAGCTGGGCCAGCCGCTCGGAGATCTTGCCCTCGTCGGAAAGCCGAGCAGCTTCCTCGAGCACGGGAATGGCCTTGTCGACCTCCTGGGCGAGCTGCCAGGCCTGGCCGAGGCTGAGCAAGGTGGTGTCGTTGCGCTCAATGATCTCTTCCTCGAAACCCCGCTCGAGCACCTTGGCGGCCCGCCAGGGCACTTCCGCCTGCATGAGCAGACCCGCGTAGTTGGTGAGATCCGACTGCTGCGTCAGGAAGCCGGCGACGTCCGCCGCCTCGTAGGTCCACAGCGACTCTTTGTCGTGACCCTCCTGCGCATGAATCCCCGCCAGGCGAATCCAGTACTCCCGCTTCGGGAAGTCGCGAACCAGGATCTCCAGGGTTTCCAGCACCTTGTCCCAGTTTTCCTGCTCGAAGTAGAGAAAGTTCAGCAGCGCCCACCACTGTTCCTTGACCTCCGCCCCCCGCTCCCGGGCGATCTGGATACCGGTCTCGATCTGCCGGGTGGCCGCAGGATAATTCTCCATCTGGTAGTACACCTGCCCCATGAAGATGTGGGGATCCGCGCCCGGATTGTCCGCTTTCTGGATCCAGGTCTCCATGTAGTCCAGGGCATCCTGGTAGTTCTCCGCGACGAACGACAGCTGGGCGATGGTGTACAGCGTCTGCACCTCGAGCCCTTCGGGCACGTTCTCGCCCTGGGCCAGCACTTCCTTGTAGGCGCGGATGGCCGCGTCGTAGTTCTCCTGAGAGAAGTGCACGAAGCCCAGCATGTTCTGCACCTGGCCGATTTCGTTGCCGTTCAACCGGCTGCGGCGCCCCAGCATCTCGTTCAGCACCTGCTCCGCCGTGGCATAGTCCTTGGCGTCGATGGCTTCCTGGGCCTCTGAGAGCTTCTTGTAGGTGGCCTCGCTCATGGAGGGCACCCGACGGGTCTCGCGCCGGGGCTCGTCATCCTCCTGAGCAAACGCCGCACTTCCGCTCACGCCGAGCTCGTATGCCAACGGCGCGCCCAGATAGAGCGCCAGCGCGCAACTCACGGAGACGATTCGCTTGAACATCTTGTCTACCTATCCTGTCCGGCCCGAGCGCCGCCGTTAATCGTCGGCAAGCTCGAAGGTGATGAGGTTGCGCACCCCGGCCACGTCGATGGGCTCGCCGTTGACCACCTTGGGCTTGTACTTGAACTTTTCCGCTGCCTGAACGGCGGCGCGGTCGAAGATCCCCGGCGGCTCCGACTCGATCACCACCGGATCACGCACCGCGCCGGTCTTGGTGACGGTGAACTCGAGGAGCACGTGGCCTTCGATGCCCCGGGTCTGGGCCCGCCGCGGATAGACCGGCGCCACCTTGACGATGGGCAGGTACTCGCCGTCGGAGCTGAATCCCCCCACGCCACCGACGTTCATGTCGATCCGGGTGTCCACCGCGCCGATGTCCACGCCGATGGAAACGTCGGTGGCGTCAGCCGTGGGCTCGGGCATGTCCGGCGGCGGCTCGTCCGGCGGCGGCGGCGGCTTGGGTTTGCGGGTCTTGGTCTCGATCTGGTTTTCCTGCTCGAGTCGCACGAAATCCACGATCTTGCCCTGGACCGCATCTTCGAAGGGGCTCTTGTCGCTCTTGATCAGTGCCTGCATCAGCAGGAACAGAGCGAACGTCGCCACCGCTCCCAGGGCCACACCGAATATGTAACGCATGATCATGGTCTTGCCCCCTCAGCTATCCGTGGACACCGCCACCTGTGTCATGCCTGCAGCGCGCGCCGCGTTGAGAACGACAGCAAGCTTCTCGTACTTGGCGGCCCTATCGGCTTGGACCACCAGACCGCCCTTGGGGTTCTCGGCGTGAAGCCGCTCGATCTGGGCCCTCACCGCCGCATCTTCCACCCGCTCGTTGTCGATCCAGATCTCTCCGGTCGGGCCGATGGCGACCAGGACGGCCACCGTAGGCTTCTGCTCCGCCGACTCCGCATCCGGGCGGAGCACGTCGATGCCGGTCTGCTTGATGAAGGTGGCCGTCACGATGAAGAAGATCAGCATGATGAACACCACGTCGAGCATCGGCGTGAGGTTGATGTCGGAGGACTCGTCGCTCCGGGTGAACCGTGTCAGGTTTCTACGCATGGTTGCCTCCCCGAGCCTCAGTGATCCATGGTGAGGTGATCCTGGAACAGCTCGATCTCGTAATCGACCTTGCGTTTCAGGATGGTGCTGCCGACGACTCCCGACAGGGAGGCGATCATGCCAGCCATGGTGGGTATGGTGGCCATGGAGACCCCCGCCGCCATGGAGCGCGCGTTGCCGCCCTGGGTCGCCATGGCGTCGAACACGGAGATCATCCCGGTCACCGTGCCCAGCAGGCCCAGCAGCGGACACAGCGTCACGCAAGTCTGGATCAGCGGCAAGCCGCCGGTGATCTTGTCCGACGCCTCGGAGATGAGGCGGTCGCGGATCTGATGCGCGCTCCAGGAACGCCGCTCAGGCCGCGCCTCCCAGAGTTGGGTCGCCTCCCGGACCACGTTCTTGTGCTCGGACTGGAAGTACCAGAACCGCTCGAAGATCAGCGTCCACATCAGGAACGTGATGGCGGCGATGAGCCAAAGCACATCGCCCCCCTGCTCCATGAACGTGATGATGTTTATGTATGCATCATACATGTCTACTGGCTACCTGCCTCAGCCCAGGGCCTGACCGGAGCGCTCGGCATGGTCGGCGATGAGGCCCGCGCTCTGCTCCTCCAGCACGTGGATCACCGAGCGGCTGCGCTGGGCCACGATGGCGTGAAGCAGGGTCATCGGGATGGCGACCACCAGACCTTCCACAGTGGTCATCAGCGCGGTGGAAATACCGCCGGCCATGGTCTTGGGATCGCCGGTGCCGAACAGGGTGATCGCCTGGAAGGTCAGGATCATACCCACCACGGTACCGAGCAGACCCAGCAGCGGCGCCACCACGGAGATCACCTGCAGCAGGGTGATGTTGCTGGTGATCTTCGGCGTTTCGGCCAGGATGGCCTCGCCGAGCTTGAGCTCCAGCGTTTCCACATCCACGTTGCGGTTGTCCTGGTAGACGGAGAGCACCCGGCCGAGCGGATTGCCTCGATCCGGCGTGTCGCTCTTCTTCTGCGCGTTCACCTTGCTGCTCATGATGGAGAGCTGCATCAGCTTCCACAGAGCAAGAAGGACGCCAAAAATGCCGCCGAGCAGGATCACGGAGCCGACGTAGCCGCCCTGGCCGTCGCAGAAGGGCAGGTAGCACTCACCGTTGGCGATGCCGCCGAACAGGGAGCCGACCCGCTCGCCGACGGTAGCGGCCTGGATCAGCAGACCCAGCAGCGAGCCGCGGGTGGGATCCACCGCGAAGCCGACGACGTCGTTGGGGGAGGCTTCCGCGAGATCTTCCGCCGTCGACGTGAAGCGGCCAGCCGGCTGCCGGGCCAGCTCGATGAGGGAGTCGGTATCACCGTCGTACTGGATGTAGCGGTCGTCGGCCACCAGGTTGAAGGCGCCCACCCGAACCACGTCGGTCTCGATCTGCTCGCCGTTGTTGAGAATCACCGTGGCGGGGAACTTGACGACCTTGCCGGAGGCGGTCATCTCACGCTGCAGCTCGAACCACAGGCGCTCCATTTCCTCGATGGTGGCGAGGTTGGAGGCGGTGCCCATCTTCGCCGCGAACTGGCCGAGCCACTCGCCCCGGTTGGGATACTGGGCCGAGATGATGGAGCTCTCGAACAGACCCCGGGTGTCGCCGGCCACCTGCTGCAGCACGCCGAACAGCTCCCGGAGGGAGCCGAGGCGCCGGTCGAGCTGCTCCTGCAGATCGCCGATGCGGATCTCGTTCTCTTCGAAGGTGGTTTCGAGCCGCTCGGAGCGCTGCTCTTCCCGGGCCCGCTCGTTGCGCGCCTCGGTGAGCATCTGCTGCTGCTGCGCCCGCTCGCGCACGAACCGGGCCTCGCGCTCGGCGTGCTGGCGGGATTCCACCACCCGGCGCTCCCGCACGTTCTCGAGGAGCTGCTCGAGGGTGTCGGCTTCCGTCACCTGCAGGTCGAGCTGCGGCGACTGGCCTTCGGCCTGCTGGGCCATCGCACCCGTGGCGGCGCCCATCAGCAGCAAACCCGCGAACAGGCCGGAAAGGGTGTACTTCAATTCGTTCACTTTCATCACTCCGCCTCCGAACCTTGAGCTGCCTGGGGTCGACCCGGGGGCGCCGCAGGAGCACCCTCCGCCTGCGGCCCGGGAACTTCCTCCGGCCCCGGCACCGGCAGCGTCAGCATGTCCACGGACAACTGCTGGCGGGCCATGCGAATACCGTTGCGCACGGGGGTGGTATAGGAGTCATCGAGCTCTTCCCACTGCGCCGTGACCGGGTTGTACATGCCGGTGAGCTCACCGTCGGGGCTCTGGTAGACCAGCGCGATGCGACCCACCTTGAGCACGTCCACCTTGCGGGGCGTGCCGTTCAAATTGATGGTGTCGCCATAGGCTTCCATGGTGCGCCCGTACTCGTTCTCCACCTGGTACGCCCGCATGATCTGGCTGAACTTTTCGGACACCGCGACATCCGCCCGATCCATCATGTCGCGAAGCATCTGGATCCGGTTATTGCGCTCGTTGAGGAGAAAGGGCACGTCGAGCTCCACGAACTGCTCGAGGGCGTCGATCATGCGCAGCATCAGCGGCGTGATCTGGCGCTCGATCAGGGTCACCTGGTCGATGGAGGTGGCGAGCTGCTGCATCTCCCGCTCCTGGTTGCCGATCTGGCGCTCGAGCTGGGCGTTGTAGACCTGCAAACCCTCGATCTCCTTGAGCACTGTCTTGTACTCGTTGAGCAGCTCCCGGGTCTCTTCAGTCAGGGCGTCGATGCGCGCCTGGGACTGACGGGCCTGGGCGTTGATCCGCTCGGCGACCTGGTAGACGTCACTCAAGGTCGCGGCGCTTGCGGTGATGCTCGCCATGCCCCCCGTCGCCACCAGCACTAACGCCGAAAGCCCTTTGATGAGATGATGTTTCATACGACTTCCTACGGGTTTGTTAGGTTTTTTCGCTCACCTTGGACTATCGACCCAGAC